>JAQQAP010000022.1 GCA_028533045.1 Spirochaetales bacterium
AAGAGCTTCAAGGGCTACTTTGGCTTTGAACTCATCATCAAATTTTCGTCTCATCAAAATCCTCGCTATTTATAATATCATTAAGCAAGGACTCCACCTTAAATTATTTTTTCATTGTTTGATATCTGGGCTCATTATATAGAGTCAAAGATTATTCAGGCTATCTTTCATGCGGGCAAGAGTCTCTTCCGGAGAGTGATCTCCCATCCCACGCAAACGAAGTTCTTCCGTTTCCAAAAGCTCTTCTCTCAGTTTGAGGACTTTCTCCCGCTCATCAAAAGCCTTAATGTCCATGACAACCAGATCTCCCTCCCCGTTCTTCGTTAGATAAACCGGTTCCTCCGTCTCTTTACAGAGGGAAGAGATACTGTTGTAGTCATTTCTAATAGCCGCAGAAGGTTTGATATAGGTCATAAAGGCCTCCATAGCATTCTAATAGTATAATTATACCATTAGAATGCCACAACAACAATCATCGCAGCGACACTCCCGGCAATTTTACCATTCATTCAAAACAGTTCAGACAGAATAGAGATAATATTTGAAGTGTTCCACATAAAAACTACCTATCCTCCAGAGACTGTTCAAAGAGCCATTCCAGTACTCTGGTACCCGCAAAAGCTCCAGAGGAAGAGTGCCCCATAGTGTCGTAAGTACTTCTTTTTGCAATCTCAATACCATCTGTTCTAGTTAGTGTTAAGGTTTCACACACATGTGAAAATGTACCGGCCCAGTTTGTATATGTTACAGTACAAGTATCTTCTGTTTCGACAGCAGTGCTGTTATACGCTTTAGCTTCGGTATAATCACTTTCCTGGGAGTAATCTCCGTCTAAACCGTAATGAATCCACATTGATGTATTATCCCGGAGTTCAGTAGCGGACATATAGCTATATTGACCTCCACCTGTAGGGACAATTGCTGCGGTAACATAGCCATAATCAGTGTATAAATCCTGTGCAATATATGTTGTTCCATGGGCTCCCATAGAAAAACCAATAATATAAATTCTGTTGGTGTCTATACGATAGGTACTATCTTCTATCATGTTGTAGATAACTTCCCTTATCCACTGGGCATTATCATAATTAAATGTTTTATTTGAATTATTTGGGGCAAAGAAAAGACAGGGATAATCTATACTCTCCTGATCATCATTAACTATGAAAGGGGCAAAGTAATGATCTGTAAGGGTTGTACTTCCATGAAGGGAAATAATCAGGGGATATGTTTCATCGGTAAAATTCGATTCAAAGTCATATGGAAGCCACAGTTTATAGGTATCACTACCATAAGAAAGTAATCCTGAATCGGGAATGGATACCTCATCATGAATTGTTACGGTTGCTGTATAATTTTTTGTTGAACCATCTTCTGCAGTTACAGTATAGGTTACAGGACTTGAAAAATTATTTTCTGTAACTCCACTTTCCTGGACAGTACCATCAACTATTACACTAGTTCCTGTTGATGAAAAAGTTGCCACAAGTGCTGTTACATCGGTATCGTATGGAACTGTTAGTGCGATATCAGTCCCAGTAATTTCACCGGTTACAACAATCTCATCAAAACTGAAACTTGTAATATTATTATCTGAGCTCTCTCCGGAAATAAATGACAGTAAATTACAGCTTGTAGATAGTAGAACAGTTGTAAAAAGTATTCCCAATAAAAAATGTTTCATTTTAGTTTTCCTTATATTCGCCTTTATGTGAATTCGCCTAACCAAACCAACTCCGTACGAAAATTATATCTTTTAAAAAAAGATTTCCCTCTCACCATTATTGGAAGACTTAAGCGTTCGGGCCAGTTTATCACCGGCGCGGCCGATTTCGTCCAAGACGCCCTTGTCATCCTTCACAGCTCCCCGGTCGAAAACACCGTAGACGGGAATCGTTTCGACAATGTCATAGCCGAGCGCTTCAAGAGGCCTCTCCATCGCCCCTATGGTAAAACCCATATCCTCTTTGTGAATTTGTTCGCATATTCCCACGACTAAAGCCTTCCGCTCTTCCCCGGCTAAACGACTCGTCCAGGAGCGGGGGCGGTCATTCTCAAAATGATAAAAACAGTACATTCTGTCGATAAAAGCCTTCATCCAGGCGGTAACATTATAATTGTGAGCCGGTGAGATCAGGACCAGACCTTGGCAGGAAAGAATCTGGGAATATAAATCGGTTAGATCGTCCTTGAGCCCGGTGCACGCCTCATCCTTCCGGCAGCGTTCACAGCCAATGCAGGAACTGTAGGAAAGATCTCTCAGATACACCGCCTCAAAGGAAACTCCCCTGCCCTCAAAAGCCTGCTCCAGCCTTTCCTGAAGAAAATCGGAATTCCCCTTCTTTCTGGGACTTCCGTTAACAATAAGGATTTTACGTTCTAATGACATGTCACACCTCAAATATGGTAATCTACCCGACCTATCCCCGTATTTACAGGTCCCCGGTTTTGAATTGAGTATATCCTTCTAAGTAATAACTCTGCTCGATCTGATCGTCTATATTAAACTTAACCGGATTTAGACGCTCTTTTAGACCATAAACAACAATCATCGAAGCGATACCCCTAGCACCTTTGCCAATCTCTCAGAAACATTCCATACCGAATGGCGTTTCCGCCCCGGGACACGAAGAGATTCTCCGCTGGCCAAGGCAAAAGTCTCGTTCTCCATGCGAATCTCAATCTCCCCGGAAATAACCGTGAATAGATGATCGTGCTCGTGAGTATGATCCGGGAGAGGCCCGCCACCCTGCGGTTCGATATAGGCAACGGCGCAATCCATGATCTCGTCATCAATATCATCGGCGATTTTCAGCGCTCTGAAATTAATATGATTCTTCGGTGTTATCATGATTTAATCTTCCCACTTTATATCTGGAAATAAATACGATTTCGCATTACTTCCTAAGTTAATAAAAAAAGGGCTTTCCCACCGCCCTGAAAGCAGCCCAGAAGCCCTTCTCCTGCCTGAAAACAACTGATAAACGAGATTTCTCCGGTTCAAAAAAGTCTAACAGAAAGATGGATTTCGCACTAACCAACAAAACTACCGGTTAGATGCTAGCGTCTAACTCCCCCGACTCCACACTGTCCTAAGCCCTCTTTTTCCAGCCAGCCTACTTCAGCCTCTCAACCTCTTCGGTCAGAAAGCTCACCCAGCTATCCCCCGCCAAATGGGGCGCGGAGATAAAAATATCCTTATCCCCCCGGCCGGACATATTCACCACCAGAGTCTTCCCCGGCCCCAGCTCCTTGGCCAGCTTAATCGCCTGAGCCCCCGCATGGGCCGACTCCAAAGCAAAAATAATCCCCTCGGTCCGGGCAAAAAACTTCAGAGCGTCCAAAGCCTCATCATCCAAAGCAGATCTGAACTCCAAACGCCCGGACACACCCAAGTGCGCCAACTGGGGCCCGATTCCCGGGTAATCCAAACCGGCCGAAACGGAATGGGTATGCAACAACTGCCCGTCCCCGTCCAGCAAAAAGCGGCTCTTGTACCCCTGGGCGATCCCCGTCTTACCCACATCGGTCATACGAACCGCATTGTTACCTTCACCGGCCCCGCGGCCCCCGGCCTCAACCCCAATCAAACGGGGCTCGGACCGCTCCAAAAAGGGTGCAAAAAAACCAATCGCATTGGAACCGCCCCCCACACAAGCCACCAGAGCGTCCGCATGAATATCCCGTTCCGTCAATGCAGAATCCACCTCACGCCCAATCACCGACTGGAACTCACGCACCATATCGGGAAACGGCGCCGGTCCCAAAGCGGACCCCAGCAAATAGTGAGTATTGGGGAAGGAGGACGCCCAGTCACGCAACGCCTCATTCACCGCATCCTTCAAAGTCCGGCTGCCGGAAGAGACAGGCCGAACCTCCGCCCCGTACAACTCCATGTAGTAAACATTGGGACGCTGACGGGCAATATCCACCTCGCCCATGTAAACCACGCACTCCAGACCCAGCCGAGCACAAACAGCCGCCGTAGCCACCCCGTGCTGACCTGCTCCGGTCTCCGCAATAATCCGCGTCTTTCCCAGCCGCTTAGCCAGCAAAGCCTGACCCATGGCATTATTTATCTTGTGAGCCCCCGTATTGGCAAGCCCCTCCTGCTTCACATAAATCTCGGCGCCCCCCAGCTCCTTCGACGCATTGGCCGCATGAAGCAAAGGCGTAGGCCGCCCAATATAATCCCGCTGCAACCGGGCCAACTCCGCCAAAAAGGACTCATCCCCCATAGCCTCGGCAAAACCCGCTTCCAACTCTTCCAAAGGCCGACGCAGCACTTCCGCCACATACCGTCCGCCGAATTCTCCAAAAAATCCCTTTTCCATACCAGTCTCCTCTTACGGATATCTTGGGCGAAACGCCGCCTTCGGCGCCGCCCGGGCTATGCGGGGCTCCGCTCTCGCTCCGGCCCCCTGCGGGGTCAGCCTGCGGCTCCCCTTCTATCCCTTTCGCGTTGCTCCGGGTAGGCTTTTAGGGCCAAAATCCGGGGCAAAACGCAATCCCTTTCGCTTACGCTTTCTTTACAATCTCAAAAATCCGGGCCAGCTTACCGTGATCCTTAACCCCCGGCGAAGCCTCCACCCCGCTGGCCATATCGATCAGCTCCGGCCGGTACTCCTTCAGAATTCCTTCCAGATTATCCGGGTTCAAACCGCCGGCCAGCCACAGGTTCCCCTGCTTACGGGCCGCCTCGATCACCTCCGGTTCCAGCACTTCCGTCTTCTTCCCCGATCTGTCCCGATGAAACGCATCGGTCAGCACCGGCCGGGGCCTGTATGCCCCCTTCCCTTCCAGATCTTCGGCGGATTTCACGGTCAAAGCCTTGTACCCTGGAAACGTTTCCACAAGCTCCGGCCCTTCCGTACCATGGAACTGAACCGCATCGATCCAACCTCGTCCCAAGAGGTCCCGCAAGGTCGCTTCCAGAGCCGCCCGTTCCGCCTCGTCTTCGGGAAAAATCACCACGGCAATCTTCACCGCATCGATCTTCCGGAACTCTTCGAGGCGCTTCGGGTCGATCTTCCGGGGCGACTCGGCCAGGATAAACCCCAGGGCGTCCGCTCCCAGTTCCACCGCCTTTTTGGCATCTTCCACCCGGGTAATCCCGCAGATTTTTACCAAAGGCCGGTCGTAATTATAATTCCGATACAACTTCCGCCAAAAAGCATAAGTGTCCCGGTGCTCCTCCCGGGCGGCGAATTCCGCAATAAGCCCGGCGGCCAGTTCCTTGTCGCGAACCACGCCCTCGCCTACCAGCAGGCCGTCCAGTCCGCAGCCCAGGGCAAATCGGGCGTCCCCGGGGGACTTAATCCCCGACTCGTACACCACCTGACAATCCCAGTCGATGCGGGACTTGAGTTTCACCGGCCCCAGGGGGTCGATGGTAAAGGTCTTCAAGTCCCGGCAGTTCACCCCGGTCAGCTTGGGAGCAAAAGGGCGTACCATCTCCGCCTCTTCCGCCGAATGCAATTCCACCAGTGGGGTCATACCCAATGCCACGCCCCGTTCATACATGGCGCGGATCGTCTCATAGTCCAGCACCGAAGCAATAAGCAGAAACGCATCCGCCCCGGCCCGGTAGGCCACTTCCACATCTTCCAAGTCCAGAAGAAAGTCCTTCCGCAGAATACGGGCCTCGGGAAAAGCTTTCCGTACCGCCATCAAATCATCCAGAGAACCGCCAAAGTACTCCGATTCAGTCAGGATACTAATGTGGGAGGCGCCCCTCTCCGTATAAATCTTTGCCTGCTCCAGAGGATCCAGGCTATTGTTGATATTTCCCTTGGAGGGGGAGCGTCGCTTAATCTCGCAGATGAGAAAAGGGTCCACTCCGAAAGGCCGGGGCGGTGCCGCTTCCCGCTCAGCGGGGACATCGGCACCCTCGCAGTGACCGAGCTTCTTAATCCGCTCCCGGCGCACCCGTACTATTTCATGAAGAATCGTTTCTCCGGGCAAACGGTTTTTTCCCGCCGTACCCGGTTCTTCCTTAAGGTCACCCATTAGGCGTTCACCTGGGAAGCTTTGGCAATCCGCTCAAGTTGTTCCGAAACAAGCCCCATCTTTAAGGCCTCCATGGCCTGCTCAAAACCGTCCTTAATGGAATCGGCCTTACCGCAGACAAACAAAGCGGCTCCCGCATTAAGAGCACAGGTAGCTTTGATACCTTCCTCACCCTTACCGGCCAGCAAGTCTTTCGCCCGGGCCGCATTCTCTTCCGGTGTCCCCCCCAGAATCTCATCGAGGGTCACCTTGGGCAGTCCTTCCGCTACGGGGTCAAAAACGTAGTCCTCTTCCTTACCGTTTTCGTCAATAAAGAAGATCCGGTTCTTCGCAGAAAGGGTCAGCTCATCAAGCCCGTCAAAACTGTGAACCGCCATCACCCGCTTCACACCCAGCATGTGGGCGGCCCGGGCGATAATGGGGCATAGTTCATCCTTGTAGACCCCCACCAGCTGATAGGGAGTCTCCGCCGGATTCACAAGAGGTCCCAGCAGGTTCATAATCGTTTTAATACCCATAGCCCGTCTTACGGGCGCGGCAAAGCGCATGGCCGCATGGAACTGGGGCGCAAAGAGGAAGGCGAACCGTTCCTCATCCACCAGCTGGGCTGCCTTTTCCGGGCTCAGATTCAGGTTAATGCCCAGTTCCCGATAAAAATCGGCCGAACCGCTCTTGGAGGAGACCGCCCGATTCCCGTGCTTGGCTACATGCACACCGCAGGCGGCGGCGACCAGGGCGGAAAAACTGGAGATATTAAAGGTTCCCAGTTCATCCCCGCCGGTTCCCACAATATCGATGGGTTCGCACTCTACATTAACTTTCTTTTTCTTGGCCTTAAGGACACCGGCGCAACCGGCTACCTCTTCCGGAGCAATTCCCTTGGCGTTAAGAGCCGTGAGGATCGCCGCCGTATAGGCTTCGTTCAAGGTTCCTTCGGTCAGCTCGTCCATAAAGTCGGCCGCTTCCTCCCGGGTCAGGTCCTTCCCTTCCAGCAACTTAGTCAGAAGCTCTTTACCGGGCACTTGCCCTCTCTTGTAGCGCAGGAAGTTGGCAAGCAGCTTACGCCCTTCGTCGGAACCGATCGATTCGGGATGAAACTGCACCCCTTCCATGATCACTTCCTTATGGCGGATTCCCATAATTTCCCCGTCCGGCGTTCGGGAGGTCACTTCAAAGCAGTCGGGCAGAGTCGCCTCTTCCACAGCCAGGGAGTGGTAACGGGTACAGGCGGTACCCCCGGCCAGTCCCCGGAAGAGCCCTTTCCCGTCATGGCTAACAGGCTCGGTTTTCCCGTGAACAATCCGCTGGGCCTGAATAATTTTTCCCCCGTAAGCGTAGGCCATGGCCTGGTGGCCCAAACAAACACCCAAAACGGGAATCTTACCGGCAAAGGCCTTAATGGCTTCTACGGAAAGGCCCGCCTCCTCCGGCCGACCCGGACCGGGGGAGATAATCAGCTTGTCCGGATTAAGCTCCTGTAGGCCGGCCAAGTCAATATCATCGTTTCGGATGACCTTGAACTCCTCGTCGGTCAAATCGGAAATCACCTGAAAAATATTGTAGGTAAAGGAATCGTAGTTGTCGATCATAACTATCATTTGTGGGCCTCCTTAAGTCCGGCTGCTCGGGCCAGTGCCATCAGTTTTTCTCCCGTTTCTTCCCATTCCCGCTCGGGGGTGGAGTCAAAAACAATACCCGCTCCCGCCTGGAGCGTCAGTTTATCCCCCCGCTTGAGGGCGCTTCTAATGGTAATACAGGTGTCAAAGCTTCCGTCCGGCTCAAAATAGCCTACCAGACCGGCGTAAAATCCTCTGGGCCGGTCTTCCAGTTTGGCAATTGTCTCAATCGCCCGGATCTTAGGGGCTCCCGATACGGTTCCGGCGGGAAAAGTCGCCCGGATAATATCGCCGGAAGTGGTGCCCGGCTTTCGTCGGCCCTCCACGGTGGAGACCATGTGCACCACCGCGCTGAACCGTTCAATGTCGTAAAGCTTCACCGGCTTAACCGTGCCGTGCTCGCAAAAACGGCCAATATCGTTACGGGCCAGGTCCACCAGCATCAGGTGCTCCGCCCGCTCCTTGGGATCATTAATCAGCTCCTGAATCAGAGCCTCCTCTTCTTCCCGGTTCTTGCCTCGGCGACGGGTTCCGGCAATCGGCTTAATCGTCACGTCACGCCCGTCGGACTTAACATGAACCTCCGGGGAGGAACCGAAAAGCTGGTAGGCGCCAAAGTCAAAGTAAAACAGGTAGGGCGAAGGATTGGAGGAGCGCAAATCCCGGTAGGCGTCCAGGGCAGGCTGATTTGTCTCGATTTCCAGACGTCGCGACAGAACTCCCTGGAGCAGATTCCCCTTGATAATCTCTTCCTTAACCTTCTTAACCCCCTCAATAAAAGAAGTTTTTTCCTCCGGGGGAGACACAACAAAGGCCTTATACTCCTCCTTCCCTCCCTGGAGATAGTTAAAGTCCAGATCAAAAATCCGCTTCTCCACCCGTGCCAGGGCTTCGTCCAGATTAGTCATTTTATTCTCGTAGTTCATACCGACCAGGTGAATAATGTCGGTGAAGTGATCGTAAATAAGGAAAACGTGGCCAAAAAGGAAAACCCCCGCAGGCTCCTTGCTTGTGGCCGACTCGGGAAAGCGAATCTTGTCGCAAAAGCGGGAAAACTCGTAGGAGAGATAGCCGATACCGCCGGCGGGAAAGGGAAAGTCGGTCTCCACATCCTTAAAAGGGGCGCTGTACTCTTCGAGCAGATGGAGAATATCCTTGCCCGGCTCCACACGGCGTTCCATACTCCGTCCGGCCTGAATCACAAATTCCCCGGGCCCTTCCTGAATCACCCGAAAGGCTTCCTCCACCAAAAGCAGGGAATAACGGGCCTGCCCCTGATCGAGTGAGGTGGACTCCAGTATAACCGGAGCATTCAATTTCTTAGCCAGAGCAAAGGGGGTAAAACCCTCTCCGGCGATCTCTTTAATCCTGTATTCCATAACCATCCTCGGGCCGGTCGGCCAATGTTTCTATCCAAAGATACAACGAGATCGTGTTCTTGTCAATAGAAACATCATCGGGATGATTATTTTAGCTTTTGTCCCGAACCATAACTTCAAATTGCTTAAAAGCAACATAACGGTCCAACTCATCGGGACTGACAAAGGCTTCCAGCTTATCCCGTTTCACATAAACCCAGGATCGGGGCGTTCTTGCCTTCCTTTCCGCCCCTTCGTACCAGCCTAGTTCCCAATCCCGGGCGTCAATTTCCCGGTCCGTTGCTCCGTAGGGAGCATTGCCTTTCCCCTTTCGATCCAGCACATAGCCCCCATCCCCCCAGGCCTGGGTTTTCACCTTAAATACGTAAGGCGTCTCGGCGGCATAAACCATGTCGAAGACATCGGGAAGGGTGTAACCGTTGATACCCAGAATGTGGGAGCGTCCTTCGGAACGGGTGTCCGCCTGGGTTTTGTCAATGCGATAACTCACTTTGATGCTGCGCCCCTCGCCGGATGCCCTACCCGGGTCGGGGGCCGACTCGCCCCGTCCTCCGGCAAAGAGGCCCGCCAGGGAAACCAGGGTGAAAATCAGGATATAGACCTTCTGTCTCATGGAGACCTCCTAATAGGCTCCCGGATGATAGTCGGTATAATCATCGGTGCCGCTTTCATAAGGATTGTACAAAGACTGTAACAATTCAAACCATCCGTCTATGTTACCATCCCCGTCGGCATGGCAGAAGTCGAGTTTTCCGTAGTAATAGCCCGACTGCCAGGCGTCGGTGTCTTCCCCTGTGTAGAACCATTGGTCGGACCAATAGCTCACCCCCTCTGTAAAGAAAAAGGCTAATCCCTGTTGCCCTTCTGCGTAATCAGAAGAAAAACTACTTCCCCCAAAGGATGCAACTACGAGGGAATCAACATACTCATCTAAAAGGTAATCTTCCGTACCATCATCATAGTAAACGGCAAAATCATAGAGATCATAGAAGGGATAATTAATAGGAGAGTCCTCTTCGTAAAGGATGCAACTATTCCGGGCTGCATCAAATTCAGATGTATCATCCGCCGTATATCCGGATGTAGCAGCCCAATCATCTAGTTCAGTCATGACGCTATCAATATAATTTAAATCATAGAGGGCAAACGCCTGGGAAGAGACACTGTAGCTATAAAGTTCCTGTGTATCCCGCTCCTGTTCTTCTACTATTATCAGCCCGAATTCTTCCGCTGTCATACTGGCGGGATCGTAATACTGAGTCTCGTAATCACTCCCATCTACTACGGGGCTGTAATTTCCCGTTCCTCCTGTTAAGCTTTCGGAAAGGCGCTGAAATATCAAATCATATGGGAGGCCGAAAGCCCATACGAGGGGAGCTGAGGCCGCCAAATAATCGGTTGAAAACTCACCTGCCACACCGGGCCTGTACTGATAGGCGATTTCCGCCAGCCCCATTAGACAGGCATCGTAAACCATGAGGTCCACCGAGTGGCTTTCGTCCAGGACATCGCTTAGTTCTGCCGTATAAATGCAGTCATTATCGGAAGTCTCATCATAGCAAACAGCCTTATTCGTCCAGGAGCTGCTCCCCACCCCTCCGCTGAGGGAAGAGCTGAATAGAACATCGCTATCTCCTTTAACCCCGCCTCCATGATTAGTAAATATCAAGGCGTAGTTATCTGCGGGGTAGTACTCTTTACAGTATTCGATAAAAGACTTGAGGGTTTCTGCGTCCCCCATATTGTACTCACCGGAGAGGCCGGTACCAATGTCGGGGAAGTAGTCACCCCCGGAAAGGCGGTAAATCTCGTCTGCCCCAATACGGTAGAGGCGGGTATCGCTAAAGTCTTCCCCCAGTATGGAAGAGTCACTAGATTCGCCGTCAATCCGGTCCACCAGCGCAATGACATTCATCAATTCGGTAGATTCCAGCCCCTCTGAGAGCTCTTCCATGTCTTCCAGCAGATAGCTTTCCAGGTCATTATCTGCATCAACATAATACATCACGGTCCAGGTCGTCGCCTTCTCCCTATAATCGATATCCGAATCGGTGACCTCAATATAGGTCTGGACAAAATCGTCCGAATCTTCATCGGGAAGGGGACAGGAAATAAACATCAGGCTCAATACAAGCCCTAAAAAACTCAAACGCTTCAATTCATCCTCCAGATAAGCCCTAAGGAGAGTTCACCTCCCCAAGCATTCTCAAAATCATCATGCTCAATCAGGATTTCTGCAAAATTCCAGCTTCCCTTCAGGTCGGCATAACAACCCCAATGTTCCCAGTAATAACGGAATGAGCTCCCCATACCCAACCCCAAAGTATAGGAGAGTATATAGGAAGGGTCATCCTCCGAGGTAACCAGCACCAGATTATCGGAAGCGAGAAAAGGCCCTAAAGAAAGAGTCCAGTCGTCCTTTTCCCAACGATAGGAAGGTCCGACGGAAAAATGTAAGAAATAACGGTAAAAGTCGTAGGTTGATAAATCGAGGACCTCTTCTGAACCATCCGACATAGAACCGTTTCCGAAAACAGGTACCCCCCAGAAAAAATCGCCCCCTAATTCCCACTGGGACGTAAAAGCGTAGACCGCCCCAACATCCAAGCCTATGCTATGGTACCCCAAGCCCAGCTCAACCACACCCGTGTCGGCGCTTATCCCATAGTACTTATATGCGGGGCCGGCCTTTAATTCCAGTCCCTGAGCTGTAAGGATAGCCCCAATAAACACTAGTAACAGTAAGAATAGGATTTTTTTCATACCCATACTATACCCCAGACTCTCGTTTTCCGCAAAAAGAACCCATGTCTTTTAAGTGAAGATCCTCCCCTCTTTGCTTGCCACAGCCCCACGGTCCGGCTATAATAGCGCCCATGAGCAAGATTTGGGCAAAGAATTACGAATTAAACGAGTTAGTAGAAGAATTTACCGTTGGAAACGATTACCTCCTGGACCAGGATCTTATCGTCTCCGACTGTCTGGCCAGTACGGCCCACGGCACTATGCTGACGAAGATCGGTATTTTGACCGAAGAGGAGCTGGCTTCACTTAAAAAGGGCTACTCCGCCATTCTGGAGCTCCACAGCAAGGGTGAATTCCCCATTCTGCGTAGCGACGAAGACGGTCATACGGCTATCGAGAACTACCTCACCGAGCACATTGGTGAAGCGGGAAAAAAAATCCACACCGGAAGAAGCCGCAACGACCAGGTAATTACCGCCGTCCGACTCTACGCCCGCTCCTACCTTCTGGACTTCATGAAGGAACTCCACGCTCTGGCGGACCGGCTCTTTACCCTGGCGGAAGAACATAAAAACACCCCCATGCCCGGCCGTACCCATATGCAGATTGCCATGCCCTCTTCGGTCGGCCTCTGGCTTGCCTCCTGGGCGGAAGAATTGACCGACCAGTTCCGCCTGGCCCAGGGCATTTACGAAATCATTGACCAGAACCCTCTGGGATCGGCCGCCAGCTACGGCGTCCCCATCCCTCTGGACCGCCAGATGACAGCGGACCTCATGGGATTTTCCCGGGTTCAGAATAACGTGCTCTACGTTAACAACTCCCGGGGACGGATGGAGTCGCTCATATTGGACCTCCTGGACCAGACAAGCCTGACACTCAGCAAAATGGCACAGGACCTGATTCTTTTCTCCCTCCCCGAATTCGGCTACTTCTCCCTGCCCCGTGAACTTTGCTCCGGTTCCAGCATCATGCCCCAGAAGAAAAATCCCGACGGTCTGGAACTGCTCCGGGCCAAATCGGGAACCATATCGGCCTACGCCATGCAGGTGAAGAACATCGTCCGTTCCCTCCCCTCCGGATACAACCGGGATTATCAGGATACAAAGGAGCCCTTCCTCAAAGGCTGTCGCCAGGCTCTCATCTCCCTCAAAATCATGGATCTCACCATCGAGAAAATGACTGTGAACCGGGAGAGCCTGGAAAAGGGTTTCACCGCCGATATCTACGCCACCGACTACGCCCTGGAACTGGTAGCCGACGGAGCCAGCTTCCGCGACGCCTACAGAGAGGTGGGACTGAATCTGGATAAGCTCGATTCACGGAATGCGGAGGAGTCCCTCAAGACCCGAACCTATCCGGGAACAACGGGAAATCTGAATTTGGCCGTGGGCCGTGAAACTTTGGCCTCACTGGAAAAAGAGCGGGCCGCAGCGGAAAAAATCGTGAACGACGCCTTCGGGAAGCTCCTTTAGTACTCCACCCTGTTACGGCCGGCCTCTTTTGCCTTGTACATAAGAGCGTCGGCCCGTTCAAGAGCCTCTTCCAACTCCTCTCCCCGGCTCATATCAACCAGGCCTATGCTTATTGTCATGGGGGGAATGGAATCTTTCCTGTCCCGGGTCTCCGCTTCCAGATTTTGCCGGATTCGCTCCGCCGCTTCCAGTGCGGCGGGCAAGCCGGTTTCCAGGAGAATAATGGCGAATTCCTCGCCTCCCAGCCGTCCGATGATGTCCGAATCACGCACTTCCCTTTCCATACTTCGAGCTAAAAACTCCAGTGCTTTATCGCCCACGCTGTGACCGTAAGTATCATTAATCTGTTTAAAGTGGTCCAGATCCAGCAACATAACTGTCATAGGATGATTGTAACGCTTGTGAATGGTCGCCTCACGCTGGGCCAGCTCGAAGAATCGCCGCCGGTTATTCAAACCGGTTAGGGAATCGGTGAAAGAAAGCTTCTTTAATGCCAGCGTTTGCCTTTCCACCTCCGCTTCCAACTCATGGGAAAGATGTTCCGCCTTGAGATAGGACCGGCCGAACTTCCTCGTGATCACAAGCATCTGGGTAAGAAGAAAAAGAAGCAATCCCGTCTGCGTACCACTTATGATCTGAAAATGCCCCAGAATGCTCAAGGCGTCGGCAAAAGAAAAAAACATAAGCAAGAGAGACCCGACAAAGACTGTTCGAGAATCGGGGAAATTCTTCCTTACCGCCTTGAAAACCAAAAACAGACAGGTAACTAGAAGAAAAAAGCCATAGCCCTGCAACAAATAAATGGAAGAACTGAGAAGCTTCATGGGAATAAAAAAACAAGCCGCTCCCAATATAACACCAACCCCGCTGGAGACCCTAAAAAACGCAGAACTTCCCCGTCTATCGGGCCTAAAGACCTCAATAATAAACAAAATCATGGCAGCGCTGCCAAAATAGAGAAAGGCAAAATTAGCCCGGTAAGACAAAATCAAGGGAAAGGCGGGAAAAAGCATCTCTATGATATACTCCCCTTCAAAAAGTCCCCGCATGGCAAAACTCAAAGAACCCAATCCCAAATAAAGAGATGAGATAGTGGTGTATCTCATATAATAGAGGTAAAAGGTATAAATGAAAATAAACAGGGCAATAATGACAACCGTCATTTCCAGAAGCAGGGCCCGGTTTTTCACTTGCATAATATCCGTATAGGAACCGTAAAGAGGAACATGATGGAAGCCCCCTTCTCTAAAAAAGATATTATTCAGCTCAAAAGTAAGGGTAACCGTTTCCACCCTATCCAAAATGATTATAGGGCGGCTCGAATGGTGCAGCTTCCCCTGACGGTCGGAGGAATCGTAAATAAGCCTTTCTCCGGCTCTGATTTTTAAATCCTGGGATAAATCGGGTATGAGAAGGGCCACTTCCCGGACCGGTTTACTTCGAAGGACCGTAAGACGATAGACTCCCTCTCCATATTCATAACCCGTAATATCACTCCACCCGCCGGGAACATAAAGGTAGGGCATATCGGAAGCTTCACTATGAAAGCCCCACCCCCCTTTGAGACTCTTTACACCTTCCAAATCCCTATTCCTCAAATCGAGGATTCCCCATTCCGCGTTCACCTCTTCGGCAAAGAGAGAATGAGCAAAAGTAAACAGAATGAGGTAGCAAAGGAAAAGGCCAAGCCTGCGCATACAGTCAGTATAAACAATCCTCCCGGTCGATACAATCAGAACTCTACCCGATTCCGCCCTCCATTCTTAGCTTTATACATGAGAGAATCGGCCCGTTCCAGAGCTTCCTCTAAGGTTTCATCGTCCCCTAGCTGCACAACACCTATGCTTACCGTCATAGGAGGGATAAGATCATCTCTTTCGAGGGTAGACCCTTCAAGTCTTAATCGTATTCGTTCCGCTACCTCCCGGGCTTCCACTGCCTCCGTATCAAAAAGCAGCAGAGCAAACTCTTCTCCTCCCAAACGGGCCAAAATATCGGAATCGCGAATTTCACCCCGGCATAAACCGGCTAAATAGATCAAAGCCTTATCACCACAGCTATGACCGTACTGGTCATTAATTCTTTTAAAATGGTCAATATCCAACATAATAACTGCCAAGGGCCGTTTATACCGGTTGTGAACGCACACCTCATGGTTACCCAGTTCAAAAAAACGACGCCGATTATTAATTCCGGTCAGTTCATCGGTAAAGGAGAGCTCTCTTAAAGCCTCTGTCTGCCGGGCGACCTCTTTCTCCAAATTCCGGCTTAATTCTTTGGCCTGAAGATAGGCTTTCCCATAACGCTTCGTAGTGACAATGAAGAGAGAAAAAAATACGTAAAACATCCCCTTCTGTACACCGCTTGTCACCGTACCATATCCGGAAATCTGACATATCTCTGCGATTGAATAAGCAAATAGAATCACCGCGCCTATCAGCAGAATCCAGACATCATCCTCTCCTCTTAATACGGCACGAAGAATAACCGCCAAAGTAAGAATAAGAATTAAAATGGACAAGGCCTGAAGAAAATAGACGCTTTTACCTAAAGCCCTAAAGGGAAGGAAAAGGGAATATAAAGCCATAAACAATGTGAAAATAAAGAGCCCTTTTAAGAGAGAAACAAAAATGATCTTCTTTAAGCCAAGAACCTTAATCAAAACATGGGTAAGAATGCTAATCCCCAAATAAAGAAAGAAATACCCTAACCTGTTGGATAAGCCCAGGGAAAAAGTGGGAATAAGCAATTTAATAATATGTTCCCCTTCCATAAGACCTCTTAAAGCAAAACAGAGAGCCCCCAAGCTCAAATAGAGAAAGGAAACATCGGCATACTTCAGAAGAAATAGAAAAAGGTTATAGAAAAATATAAAAAACAGAAAGGTAATGATAACAACGGATAATATGATTTGTCTGTTCTTATACTGTAATAAATCATTAAAAGAACCATAGAGAAGGGGATAGCAAAATCCGCCCTTGCGACTAAAGTCATTTTGAAGTTCAAAATCCAATATAACGGTGGAACCGCGATCAAGAAGAATCAAAGGCTTCCTAAAAAGACCTACATCAAAATCCCCGCCACCAGTGTTATAGAGAACCCGATCGCCGGTAGTGACTCTTATTCTTTGTTGTAATTCAGGCAAATAGATAGCCATGTCTTCATCTTCGGGAGTTTGAAGAGTAAGGGAGTAGTACCCCTTTCCGTAAACATATCCTGTCTTATCCTGCCAACCGGCGGGTACAGTAAGGGGGGAATAAACACGTTGATTAGTACTAAATAACCACTCCCCTCCTATCTGATGTACTCCGGAAGTAGCCTTCTTACTCAAATCCAGATAACCGGAACTGGCATGAAAGGACTCGGCTCCTAAAGTTTGTAGGAGTAAAAAGAGCAGGAAAAACCCTATTTTGATCTTTTTCGGAACGGTTAGTTGCATATGGCAACAAACTTACACTAAAAAAAGCCGCTTCTTCAAGCGGCTTCATTAATAAATTTAATTTTAGTTTACATTCGCCTTAATTGATCCAATGTATAGGGCTTAGGCTCGGCACTCTCACCGTGGGCCTCGGCAAAATCCTTGAGCATGTTCTTCTCCTTGCTGTTAAGCTTGGTGGGAACTTCCACAAAGATTTTCACATACATATCGCCTTTCCGGCCTCCCCCGTGAAGAAGAGGAACACCCTCTCCCTTTATACGAAGGATTTTGCCATTCTGCGTTCCCGCAGCAATCTTAAGCTTAATCTTCTTGTCATCCAGGGTGCGCACGAAAATTTCCGTACCCAACGCCGCCTGGGGAAAGGAGATGGGAACCACACAGTAAAGGTCGTACTCATCCCTTTCGAAATGGGGATGGGGCTTCACATCGATATAGACGTAAAGATCCCCGGGAACACCGCCCTTCTGGGGGGCGTTACCCTGTCCGTCCAGACGAATCCTCTTACCCCCGTCGATACCAGCGGGAATGGTCACCTTAACCTTCTGGCTCTTGCGCACCACCCCGCTTCCGCGACAGTCACTACAGGGATTCTCGATTATCGTCCCTTCCCCATTACAGGCAGAACAGGGCGAGGCTATGCTAAAAAATCCCGAGCTCCGCCGTACCTGACCGGTACCGCCGCAGGAAGGACAGGTTTTCGTACCGCTTCCTTCCTTGGCTCCGCTTCCGTGACAGGAGGGACAAGCCGCCTGACGGTGATACTCAATCTCTTTCTTTACACCGTAAACGGCTTCGGAAAAGTCTATGCGCAGGTCATAGCGCAAATCCTGCCCGCGGTTGGCTCTTCGGCCGCCCCGGGCATGACCGCCCATTCCGCCTCCTCCGAAAAAGGAGTCGAAAATGGAAGAGAAATCCCCAAAAATATCCTCGAAACCGGAGAACGCCTGAGAGTTGAAGGAGGGACCGCCCATGCCGTCCACTCCGGCAAAGCCGAACTGGTCATAGGCCTGTCTCTTCTTCTCATCGGAAAGAACCTCGTAAGCCTCGGTGGCCTCCTTAAACTTCTTTTCCGCCTCTTCGTTCCCCTGGTTTTTATCGGGGTGGTATTTAATGGCCAGCTTTCGGTAGGCCTTTTTTATCCCGTCCGGCTGGGCCGATTTATCGACCCCCAGGACTTCGTAATAGTCTCTTTTGGCCACCGATTTACTCGTCCACTACTTCGTAGTCGGCGTCCTCGGCGGAGTCATCACCGGAGGGCTGGCCGCCCATGTCCGCACCGGCAGCGCCCATGTCAGGTCCGGGACCGGCACCCATATCGGGACCCGCACCGGCTCCCTGCTCGGCAGCCTGCTGCTTGTATACTTCTTCGGCCAGCTTGTAGGAAGCCTGCTTAAGCTCTTCGTTCTTCGCCTTGATCTCTTCCAGGTTGCCCCCTTCGAGCGCGGTCTTGAGAGCTGCGATAGCCGCTTCGATCTTGGCTTTTTCGTCGGCATCGATCTTGTCACCCAGATCGGTCATGGACTTCTCGGTCTGGTAGATCATGCTATCCGCTTCGTTGGTAACTTCCGCCTTTTCACGGATTTCCTTATCCGCATCGGCATTGGCTTCCGCTTCACGAACCATCTTGTCGATTTCGTCCTCGGAGAGACCGGAGGAGGATTCGATTCGGATCTTCTGTTCCTTACCGGTACCCATATCCTTGGCGGATACGTGTACGATACCGTTCGCATCGATATCGAAGGTTACCTCAATCTGGGGAACGCCGCGGGGTGCGGGGGGGATTCCCACCAGGTCAAAGTTACCCAGAACTCGGTTGTCCTTGGCCATTTCTCTTTCACCCTGGAGAACCTTGATGGATACGGCGTTCTGGTTGTCCGCCGCCGTAGAGAACACCTGGCTCTTCTTGGTGGGAATAGTGGTATTTCTTTCGATAAGTCTGGTTGTAACACCACCAAGAGTTTCGATACCCAAAGAAAGGGGAGTAACGTCCAGAAGAAGGATGTCGTTAACATCACCGCCCAGTACACCACCCTGAATGGCGGCACCCATGGCAACAACTTCATCGGGGTTAACACCCTTGTGGGGCTCCTTACCGAAAATCTGCTTAACAATGTCCTGTACCGCGGGGATTCGGGTAGAACCACCAACGAGGATTACTTCGTCAATATCGGAAGCGGAGTAGCCCGCATCCTTAAGAGCCTTTTCACAGGGGATTCGGGTTCTTTCTACCAAAGAAGAAGCCATCTGCTCAAACTTGGCACGGGTCAGGTTGTACTGAAGGTGCTTGGGTCCGGAAGCGTCGGCAGTGATAAAGGGCAGGTTAATGTCGCTTGCCTGAGTACTGGAAAGCTCTTTCTTGGCCTTTTCCGCCGCTTCCTTAAGTCTCTGGAGCGCCATTCTGTCCTGGGCCAGGTCGATTCCCTGGTCGGCCTTAAAGCTTTCTACCAGCCAATCGATGATTACGTGGTCAAAGTTGTCTCCCCCCAGGTGAGTATCACCGTTGGTAGACTTAACTTCGAAAACACCGTCGCCCAGCTCGAGGATGGAGATATCGAAAGTACCGCCCCCCAAGTCGTATACGGCGATCTTGTGATCGTTCTGTTCCTTACCGAAACCATAGGAAAGAGCCGCCGCGGTGGGCTCGTTTACAATTCTCTTAACATCGAGACCGGCAATCTTACCGGCATCTTTGGTAGCCTGTCTCTGGGCATCGTTAAAGTAGGCCGGAACGGTAACAACCGCTTCGGTTACGCTTTCGCCCAGGTAGTCTTCGGCGGTCTTCTTCATTTTCTGAAGAACCGCAGCGGAGATTTCCGGGGGAGAGTACTGCTTACCCCGGGCATCCACGCGGATGTCACCGGAAGCGCCCTTCTCTACCTGGTAGGGAATCATGCTGGTTTCTTCATTTACTTCGTCAAAACGACGACCCATAAATCTCTTGATGGAAAAGATAGTGTTTTCCGGGTTGGTAACCATCTGGTTCTTGGCAGGCTGTCCCACAAGACGCTCGCCCTTCTCGGTATACGCGATAATAGAAGGAGTCGTTCTCTGACCCTCTTCGTTCTGAATAACCTGAGGCTCACCGCCTTCCATAACGGCTACACAGGAGTTTGTCGTTCCCAAGTCAATACCAATAATCTTACCCATTTGCTAAGTCTCCTCTATGCGTCAGCCGCTTCATCTGCGGCGCTATTATTTTCTTCATCTCCGGCGGCCTCTGCCGCAGGCTTGCCCACTTTTACCTTGGCCGGTCTTAAAACACGGTCGTGAAGCAGGTATCCGGTCTGG
Source organism: Spirochaetales bacterium (assembly GCA_028533045.1). GTDB lineage: Bacteria > Spirochaetota > Spirochaetia > DSM-2461 > DSM-2461 > SZUA-368. Next base: position 19,952 of record JAQQAP010000022.1, read on the forward strand.
TAAATCTCCATAACCGTGGGAACCGTAACGTCCCCGTTCTCTTCCATCATCAGAGCTTCGTGGCAGTTAGGATCGTACTCCTCACCGCTGTCGGTCATCTTCGTCAGATTATACTTGGACGAAAGCATGTTGGTGAACTGCTGCTCGATCATGGAAATACCGTCATAAAAGGAATCAAAATCCTTCGAATCATTCGAAGCATTCAAAGCCCTCTCAAAGTTATCGATAACCTCAATCAGATCCTTGAGAATCTCCTGGTTACCGAACTTCACCGTGTCCTGTTTTTCCCGGAGCATTCTCTTGCGGTAATTCTCAAAATCAGCAGTTTTTCTCAAAAGCTGATCCTTCAAACTGCCGTTTTCGTCCTTGAGAGTGTTCAATTCCTCTTCCATGGAATCCTCAACTTCACAAAAATCGTCTTCCCCAACTTCGGAAGACACATTTTCCTCTAAACCTTCCGGGGAAGCATCCTTGATCTCTTCCTGCTCGGGGGCTTCTTTCGCCATATAAACCTCATGATGCATTTTGTTTTCACATAAAATACTAAGCCGAATTAAAAAGGTCAAGTTTTTTGTACAAAAGGAGAGAATTCTTGGGCGGGCGTGTCCCCTGCGGGGCCATGCTGTCCGCTAAACTCCTCAAGGCGGGCCCGGCTTCGCCCGCCTCCGGGTCGCTCACGGTCTTCCTCCGTCAGCCCTACGCTCCCCCCGCCCCTGCGGGGTACCGCTCCCATCATTCACGCTTTTTTCGCCCATTTAACATATTCCTTACGGGATTAATACAGAACCTTATGATATAGTTATGCCGGGAGATAGGTTATGTTAAATGAAAAAGACTTAGAAATGCTTAATAAGATAGGAATGGGGGAAAAGGAATTTTCCCTCCTCGTAGAAACCCTTCGCCAGGGAGCCGAACCGGCGGACCTCGTTCGCCCCGCCATTGTGGACGACGGCATCCTCAAGCTGAGCGACAGCCAGGCGGAAGAACTGGAAAAGATGTGGGAAACGGAAAAAGACGACTTCACATCGGAAAAGTTCGTTCCCGCCTCCGGGGCAGCCACCCGTATGTTCAAGGACTTCTTTGCCTACCTGGATAACAATACCGAATCGTCCAGCGTCCATAAGTTCTTCGACTACCTGGAAGACTTCGCCTTCTACCCGGACCTGGGCATCAAAGGGGAACCGGAAAAGGACGAAGAGAAATGGGCCCTCCTGAGCTTCCTCTTAGGTAAGGAAGGCTGGAACTGGGGCGCCCTGCCCAAGGGAATGCTCCCCTTTCACCGGGAAGAGGGCCGTTCCATCACCCCCTTCGAAGAACATTTACGGGAAGGCGCCCTTTGCGCCGCCAACGGAGAGGTAAATATTCACTTCACCGTCTCCCCCCAGCATCAGGAGCTTTTTAGCAAAAAGCAGGAGGAGATCGTTCCCTTATTGGAGGAGAAATACGGGGTAAAATACAACCTCACCTACTCCTTCCAGGAAGAGGGAACCAACACCCCCGCCCTGGATGGGGAAGGAAACCTTTTCCGAAAAGACGACGGCTCTCTTCTCATGCGCCCCGGCGGCCACGGTTCGCTCATCCGCAACCTGGATAAGTCGGACAAGGATATCGTATTCCTCAAAAACATAGACAACGTGGGATGCGGCTCCTACCGGGAGCTCTCCGCCCGCTGGTTCCGCATCTTCGGCGCCCTCCTTATAAAGGCCCGCCAGGAACTGTGCGAAGCGGAAGAAAACCTGCGCAACAACCCGGACGACGAAACCCACGCGGCCGCGCGAAAAATCCTCACCCGCTGGGGCGGCATAGACTCCTGCGGCCAGGAAGACACCCGCACCCTCCTCAAGCGCCTCAACCGCCCGGTACGCATCTGCGGCATGGTAAGAAACGACGGCGATACGGGAGGCGGCCCCTTCTGGATTATCGACGGCAAGGGCAACTGCTCCCTTCAGGTCGTGGAGTCGGCCCAAATAGACAAGAGCCGGGAAGGAACGGAAGAAAAGCTCAAGGGTATCACCCACTTTAACCCGGTTTTCATCGCCTGTTCCCCCAAGAACTGCAGCGGAGAAAAGCTGAACCTGGAAGAGTACGTAGACCGGAGCGCCGTGTTTACCGTGGAAAAATCCCTCAACGGAAAACCCCTCAAGGCATTGGAACACCCGGGACTCTGGAATGGCTCCATGGCCTTTTGGAATACCACCTTCGTGGAAATCCCTCTCAAGTGCTTCAATCCGGTAAAAAGTCTCCCGGACCTCTTAAATAAAGCCCATCTTCCCGAAAAAAAGTAGGGAAAGGCTTGTTTTAGGTGTTGGGAACTGTTACGATTGTAAGATAATGGTAAAGAAAGTCTTAATTAACGGTCATATGGATACCCTTTTGGTGTTATCCGACGAGAGTGAGCTTTTCTCGGTAAATCCCTACCTGGATGCTTTGAACGAACAGGAAGAACGTATCGAAGCACTGGAAAGGCAAAATAAGGAACTCATGGAACAGGGAGACATGCTTATTAACCTGGTAAGCACCACCCTGGAAGCCAGAAGCTCCGCCGAAGAAGCCCTGGAGTCGCTCAAAGATATTGAATCCTTTCTCATGGCCCTCGACGAAGAGCTCAGTGAAGAACAGGAACCGGCGACGGAAGAACAGCAGTAAAATAATCTTGATGCAAATAAAAAAGAGGCAGACCCTGCGGGGAATGCCTCTTTTTTTGTGCTATTATATTTCCCGCAGCACTTTTCCGGGAGAAACGATGAACCGAATTCTCAAGCTCTACACAGAAGAAAATCTGGGTAAGGTTACCACCCGCATAATAGAATCATATCGTAATAATAATCGGTCCGAACTAAACGAGCTGGCCCGGGGAGCCGGTTTGAACCCGGATGACTATCGGGACAACAGGGGGAAGCTATTCAAGCGGCTCGTCGTCTCCTTCCACCCGGATCGGCTCGCCCGATTCCATAGGATGATACGCCGTTACGGAGAATCCAATAACAAAGAAGCCCTGGAAAGAATGGAAAAGAAAATCTCCCTCGCATTCAAGGATTACTCTCCTCCCCCGGAGATATGGGAAACTACTTATGCCACGGATGAAGAGATCATCCGCAGCGCCGAAGACAGCTGGGATAAGTACGAGGAAGGCCTCTCTCTAAGGGAAGAAAGCGCGGAGGACTGGGGGTTTATTGAAGCGGTAAAAAATATGATGTACGGAAATCTTTTCTCCGACTTCCTCCCCAAGGATCTTCTCTATCTGGAAGGGATGCTGAACTTGGCCGATAGGGATATTGAAGATTTAACCGGCCTGGAATACTGCCGTAATCTGACCGGCCTGAACCTGGAGGGGAATCGTATTGATAAGCTTGACCGGCTCGAAAATCTCCCCTACCTCACAACCCTCTACCTGGCCGGGAACCGGATAGATGAGATCTCTTCCCTCGGCAGATTAACCGGTCTCAAAACGGTAGACCTGGCCTTCAATGAAGTGGAAGACATCGCCCCTCTCTTGAATCTGCCCGATCTTGAATATGTGAACCTGATGGGAAATCCCCTCAAAGATTCAGAAGCCCTCAGCAGCTTAAGCAAGCGATGCCTGCTCATTCGTGACTGAGGGCCCCATCAGCCTTAATTCAGAGGAAAGGTTTCACTCCCCAGAACAGCCACAAGGGAATCCCCTTCCCGCTTAACTTCAACCGCAGGAGAGTCGGAGTCCAATCGGCTCGGAACCAGCAAGGTCACGATCTCATGGGATCGGGCGGCCTTGAACTTGGTCTCCACGTGCCTATGGATTTCCATCCCTTCATACTCTTTGGGATCCACATCGGGGAAGCCCTCAACAGGCTTGATGTACTCGATGGCATCGGCCCCGGGTGCGATAAAGGTCACATCCAACCGGGACTTTTCCCCCTTAATCGCAAAGGAGGAGTCACCCGTTTCGGTCTGAAAGGTGGTGTGCATAAACCAGGTAATGTCTTGTTCAGAATCCAGCTCAACCCGGTCGCGAATCACAAAGAACTCTCCATTCACAAACCAGACTTTTCGCTTGTAGGACTTCACATCTTCATTAAAGTGCCGGTAAGCGGGAGCTGCTTCTCCTTCGACGGAAAGTACATCCCCTTCGCAGGTGGAATCGGTGATGCTGCCCCCTTCCAGGCAAAAGTGTTCCTTATGGCCTTCGTAACCGCTAATACGGTTTTCGGCGTACTGCCCCTTGCCCCCAATAAGAAGGAGGTTTTTGGAACGGGTCAGGCGGCGCCACTTAAGGTGCATATCCACCCCGAATCCTCCGTAATAACCGGTGATAGACGCCAAGGTCTCCCCAAAGGCGTGGAGGGTAAAGGCGTTCTGGTCCCCGTGGGAGTGGCTGATAGAACCAAAGGGGCTGCTCTTGAAAATCATATGAATGTGCATATCCCGGTCGGTCATATCCTTGTGAAAGGCGGCCCAGCCCGTCTCGGGAAAAACCTTGAGTTTCGCCTCGTCGCTGGGAGCTTCGGCGCTAAGGTTGTCCCAAAGCAGGTTAAAGCGGAAGTCGTCATAGCCAAAGTCCCACCAGCCGTAGTTGTAGAACTTCGTATGGGCTTCCTTGTCCCGGGCCTTGAGCTGGTCATAGTACCAAACATACTGGGGTTTACCGTAAATACCGGCAAAGTGGCGCAGGTTGTAAGCCAGCTTCAAGCCGGGAAAGTCGCCTATGCTGGACTGGTCGCAAAAGCTGGCCCGCTTGGAGTGAACCGGCATACAGTGGAGGATAAATTCCCCCGTATTGCTGTAGAATTCCTTATTAAACAGATTTATGCCGGAATAGCTTTTAATCAGGTCAAAGGCTTCACCTAAAAAGGCCATGGCCGTATTCCAGTAGTCGGGCCCTTCCGACCAGGCACCGTCCCGTCCTCCCCAGGGGGGATAGTGAACAGAATAGTACTCAATGGCGTAATCCAGGTACTCGGCGGCCTTCTCGTACTCCCCGTAAAGGGCGATACAAACGGGCACCACCGCGCTGCTGATACTTCGCACCCCGTGACTGTTCAGAGGATGATTCAAAAGATCGATAGTCTCGATGAGATAGGTCATAATCTCTTCCAGCCGCACAATCAGCTTATCCTTCACCAGAGCTTTTTCCTCATCGCTCAGGATGTCAAACAACCAGTCATATCCCCAGGCAAGAGAGGCTATAACGCGAAAAGAGGCCTCATCGTTATAAGCTCGGGCCGTAACTCCCTCCGGGTCAAAAGAAGCCAGTTTGAGAACCCAGGCTTTGGCCGACTTAAGAAGCGCTTCGTCTTCCAGTATAACTCCAGCCAGGCAGTAATTCCTTGTGGCGTTCATGGCGTATTGGCAGTCCACATACATCTGTCGCCAGTAGGGACGCCAAAGGGAAGCCTTGCCCACCGTCTCTTCCGGGTAGGGTTGGGGCTCGTCCAGAGGGGACCGGTCATCGTACTTGTGAACCGATTCGGCGAGAAAGGTACCGAAGGTGCAGTGGGTGGAATCGGCCTTAATATTTTCCCGCAGCTGGGGAAGGTCCGACTTTTTGATAAGCAGACGGGGATGATCCTGACTCAATCCTTTTAGGGCGGAAAGGTCGACTTTAGTCTGCTCCACCTTCAAGGGCATCGCATCGAGCAGATTCCCTGCGGCGAGGTCGTTCTGCTTCTTCATTTTTTCCAGAGATTTTTCCTGATTTGACTTGTTCATTACGTTCCTGAATTGTATAGGTTTGTTTTTACTAATCTTAGTCGAAGAGGCTGCGGGGAGCAAGGGATAAAACGTCGACGATGTTTTTTTCGATTTGTCGTCGACAGTGAGACTTTTTATCGTCGACAGTTGGGGAAAGTGTCGTCGATAGTTTGAGTGATTGTCGTCGACAAACAGAACGAGTGTCGACGACGTTTTGAAAAAGGGGTATTTTGCCATGTTTTATCGACGTATAAACGTTGCGCAAGGGGGAATTTGCCTTGGGATAAAAGAAGTATTGATAGAAAAGTATTTAGAGTGTATTGTGTCCATATTGTGTACTTGCAAAATCTCACAATCCCTTAAGAGGTAAGCATAATGATAAAAAAATATTTTCTCTTGTTCCTATTTCCCTTTTTAATAAACAGTTGCCAGGATATGAACAACAATGAAAAAGAGGTTACAATCACAGGAACTCTAACCTTTGACAACGATACTTATGAATACGGCGAGACCATCTACGGAACCATCAGTATCGAGGAATATGATATTGATGACCTATCCCTGGAATTTATGATAAACGGTTCAGACCTCGCGGTAGATATTGATAGCAATGGCGATTTCGAACTAAGCTTAACACCGGACGTCAATACGAACTATGAAATAATAGCTATAGTATCCTACGGTTCTGTGGAAGAAGTTTTTACCTATGATTTTATTGTAAAGCAAATCCCCTTTCTAGGCACATGGAGGGCTTACAGTGAAACGTCCCCTCCCTACACATCGGATTATTATGACATTATAGGAATTTGGTATATTGACGGTTTTGAACTTTATTATGTAGATCAAAACAACAATGACAGTCTCTTGTCTTATTCAGCCAAAGGCTCTATGTCTTTTCCCTCAGAAAATACAACAATAACCCTCACAGAAGAGTACTACTATGACGAATCTACGAATCAATGGCTTGATTGGACTCTGACAGAAGGCATTATGTATGCCCAATATATTTTTACAGAAGGGGTCATAAAAATGGAGGTGACTCTCGATACAAACGGAACCAGCACCCCCGAAGTATTCACTTGGGAATTCTCCAAGATAAGTGATTCCATTGATCCTATTTATTAATCCCCTTAAAGGAGCCCCCATTGTTCCTAAAAAGCCTTCACCACATCGCCATAATCTGCTCCGACTACGAACGGTCAAAGACGTTCTACAGTAAAACCCTCGGCCTGGAAATTATTGCCGAAACCTATAGGGAAAAGCGAAAATCCTACAAACTGGACCTGGCCCTGCCCGACGGAAGCCAGATAGAACTGTTCTCCTTTCCCGAATCTCCGGCCCGCTTAGATAGACCGGAAGCCCGGGGCCTCCGCCATTTGGCCTTCAAGGTTGAGTCGATTGACGAAATGGCAAATCACTTAAAGTCTTTTGGGATCGAAATAGAAGAGATCCGCATAAATGAGTTAACGGGAAAGAGATTCACCTTCTTCAAAGACCCGGACGGCTTACCCCTGGAATTATGTGAGGAATAAAGAAGGCTGCCCCGTTGGCAGAGCAGCCTAAAAAAGATTGGATGGATTTTATTACTTGGACATCATTCTGTCATAAGCAGCCTGATATACATCAAGATAAGTTTCGATTCCCGCTTCCACAAACTTCTGCCTAATATCACTAACGCTGGATACGGTGGAGCTATTGCCAGTAATGTACTGGAAAATCATATCGGTCTGATCTTCCCCCACAGCTACGGAACCAAGCTTGGCCACATCCTGCTCATTCAAGGAGATAACGGGAGGCATGAGGCGCAGATAGAGGTTTTCCGCATCATAGGTGGGAGAGATAACACCCATATTGGTCCAAAGGGCCCAGCCGTCAAATCCGTGAGGGGGAGTTACCTGGAGCTCGGCCCCAATCTCCATGGGATAACCAATGGAAAGGAAGGAGCCCATAAAATCTCTCAAGAATCCGGCGATGTCACCGTTCTTGAACTCTTTTGCCGTATCGCGGGTCCACTGATTAAGCATGGGATACTCTTTTCCATCGGGACCGACCCAGGATTTTCCCTCTTCCAAACCGGCCGGAATGGAGTAGCTCTGAACCTGACTTCCCTCTTCGGTAAAGATGTAGTCAAACAGAAGGAAGGCGGCGTTCTTCTGATCTTCCGGAGCAGCCGTAGAAATAGCCCAGCCGTCGGGCTTGATAACTCGGGTATTTTCGATGTAGTGAACAAATTTGTTTATGCCGGCCTTGGATATTGTGGTCACCGGGGGAAGTATCATTTCTACCTTTTCCGTACCGGTGGTGGTAGACATGACCCAGTCCATGGTCATAAAGCCAAACTGCCTCTGCCCGTCAATTTCATCGGAGAAGAGGAGGCTCTTTCTAAAGTTGTCCTTCGTAGAGACATCGGCAAACTCCGAATGAATCAGTCCTTCCGAATACCACTGCCGGATATATTCGATTTTTTCGAGAAAGCTCTCTTCTGCGTAGGAGAACTTGATATTTCCCTTGGCGTCGACATACTGCTTTGCGCCGTATGAGTCGGAACTGTAAACCTTTTCACCGTCAAAGTAGGTGACCAATCTTAACAAATCTTCCCGGGACTTGGACTGTCGTACAAAATAGGGAGAAATTTCCGCATCGGGAACAACAGAACCGGTAGCAATTTTAGACACCGTATTGGGAGAGAGCTCCACAACCCTCAAAAGGGCCGCCAGCTCATCAATATCATAAACGGCGGTCTCTCCCAAATAGAGGTCGGAGGGCTTGGCCAGGTCCGGATGGGTTACTTTGATATAGTCCAGAAGAGCTTTCAATGCGGCTTCCCTATCAAGAACCCCGTTCCTGGAAGCAGCATTCTGCAGGGCAATTACATTGTTATCGTATCGGTCCCAGTAACCTTCATAGGCTACCGTAATGGTTTCGGTCTCATTTTCCAGCTGTGAAGTTGAATCGAGCAGTCCCTTAACCCAGGCCGGTCTACACCCGAATCCCCGGGCAAATTTTCCCACCGCAGCGATATAGGGAACATGGTAGATTCCCCCGTCATAGGCGGTAATGGCCTTGGCCACTTCCGGGTTATTCTCAAGGTACTCTTTAAAATGGGGCATCTTATCCAGATTTTCCTTAAGATTCACCATATATCCCAGAGCACCATATTTCATAAGCGATTCGGCAATAGAGTTACCCCCGTAAACGGTACTGTCCGTAAATCCGGTCGCTGCGGCAATATCAATCATTTCCACAGCTTTCTGGTCCTGAACGGCATTATCAATAATATTGAAACCCAGCTGCTTTTCGATATACTGCCAGGTCGGCTTTAAATCCCCCTGGGTAATAATTGTCCCGTCGGGAAGGGGCAAAGGATTGGCTTTCTGGTAAGTCATGGTTCTTGAGTTGTTCCCCATGGTAAAGTTAATCTCAAGTTCCTCCGCAATGTCCCCCATGGCGACACTTGAACCCTCGGCCGTCCCTTCGGCAAACAACGCCCCCGCCATCAGAATAAATACCGATGCGGCTAACGTAAAAATTCTCTTCATAAAATTTTCTCCTCTATTGTTTATTTATTTTCCCTAAGGAAATAAAAATCCCTTTTAATCACCCCCCTGCAGCCACAAGGGAGCTCTTTTCTGTCCTGTAGTTATAATATTCGTAGGGGGTCATAAAGCGATGTCCCTGTTCCATAAGGAAAGAACACATCCTTTCAAAGTCCCTGTAGTTGGCTGCCTTAAAGTTGCCCGGATGGGCCTGAAGCACCATATAATCCATCGCCGAATCATAGGTTTCGTAGTTAGTCATGAAATAATCAAAGTCCATATTCCCCACCGCTTCATTCTCAATATTCAGCCGTCCCCTGCCTTCAACGATGGATAATTCAAGCTGATTGGTGACGGCGGTTCTTGGAAAAAGAAAGACCCTTATCTGGGGAAACTGATTTATAACCTGGATAAGAGTCTCGTCATTCTGGTTATAGGGAGTCCCAAAGGAGTGCAGTTCTATGCCTAAAACCTTTTCTACAATTTCAATGGTGTTGATAAAATCACGGAACTGTCTCTCAAAGTTTCTGTTGGAAGTAATGTCTCCATACTCTTCCCGGCTGTCTTTATGCCGCTCACTGTACTCATACCAGGACCTGTCCTCAGCTGTACTATGATCCCAACCGTGATGCCATATTTCTATATGTCCCGTACGGTCCCAGGCCTTGATCCGGCTAACATAGGGGTCTTCTTTCGATTTACCGGAAAGATAGATTCCGTTTATTCCAAAGGAAGCCTTGATATTCTGTGACAGAACAAAATCGGCCACCCTGGTAAAGTTGTCTAAATTGTAGTCCCTAAGATCATCCAGTTTTAAGATGACGACAGGCTTATCTTTATTCATAACTCCGCTCCCAAACTTGCTGATACAGTGGCGCTTCTTAACTTATACGGATAAGTTATTATTGAGCGGGATTCTCATCTTGTCAAGGAAAAAAACAGAGAACAGATTCTGTTAAATTTACGAGGCTTTAGTAACTGAAATATATATTAGGAATTACTCAGCAAAAGCCAATACCCTTCCGTGTCGAACAAATCGGGATTATCCTTCGCGTAATCAATGGCCTTGTTACCCTTTGAATCAATTAAGAGAGGATCTGCCCCGTTCTCCAAAAGCCATTCGAGGACTTCACAGCCCGCACAACTCTTGGCGGCAATCATCAGAGGAGTTATATTGTTATCGGTCAGGAAGTTAACATTGGCGCCATTATCAATTAATACCTGTAGAATTTCAATATTGTTTTGAGACTCAATGCCATGGGCCAGGGGCGTGTAACTACTGCTGTCCGGCGCATCAATCAAAGCACCCGAATAAATCAAAGCCTTTAAGATATTGGGATCCTTGCAGTTAATAGCAGCCCTTCCCAAGGGCGTAACGCCCCACTGATCCGTGGCTTCCAGGTCTGCGCCGGCGTCTATCAAAGTTCTTACCACATCCAGATTATTCATTTGTACAGCTCTCGCAAGGGCTGTAAAACCGTAAAAATCGTGGGCCTCCAAATTCGCCCCGGCACTTATTAGGACCTTTATGATTTCAGGGTTACTATTTTCCAAGGAAGCCCTTATAAGAGGTGTCAGTTGAAACTCTGTGTCAACAGCTTCCAGGTCCGCTCCCCAAGCTAATAATATCTCCATTATTTCCGGATTTTCATTTTTTGACGCCGCTTTTAAAATAGGACTATAGCCGCCGTCATCTGTGGCATGAATATCGGCTCCCGCCTCCAAAAGACACAGGAGAGAATCGCCATGGGTATTATGCTCCGCCGCCCTTAGAAGAGGAGTATAACCGCCTTTACCCTTCGATTCGATATCGGCGCCCCAATCAATTAACACCTTAATGACTTCGGGCTCCCTGAACTGGGACGCCATAGCCAAAGCCGTTACACCGCCCTCGGTACTTGCTTCCAAGTCGGCACCGTTATACATAAGAAACATTATGACATCGGGAGTATTTGCTTCAGCGGCATGTATCAAAGGAGTAAAACCCCTTTCACTCCTGGCATCCCTATCCGCTCCCCAATAAAGCAGCTCTTTCAAAACCAAGGTACTCGGGTTGTCTCTGGCAGCCCTGGCAAAAGGGGTCTTCCCAAAATAATCCACAGCCTCAATACGGGCACCCGACTCCAACAAAACATCTATGACAGACGGTTGAGAACTGCATTGAGCCGCTCTGGCCAGGGGTGTACAGCCGTCAAGGTCTCTGGCCTCTAATTCAGCTCCCCTTTCAATAAGAACCTTTAATACTTTTGGATTGTAATTATTAATAGCCGCCCTGTGTAAGGGAGTATAGCTCCACATATCCCGGGCCCCCACATCGGCACCGCCATCAATAAGAACCTTAAGTATTTCCGGATTGTAATTGCCCTGGGCAGCACAATGCAAAGGGGTCAATCCTTCGGCATTAGCCAGATTCACATCGGCACCGGCGTCAATCAGTGTTTTAAGATTTTCCGGATACTCACCCCATTCGGCAGCCATAAAAAGAGGAGTTGTTCCGGCAATCGAAAGGGAATCTATCTTGGCCCCGGCATCAATAAGAAACTGCAAAACCTTATTTTCGGGATTTAACCCGGCACAGACTAAGGGAGAATAACCGTTATTATCCTTTAATTCTAAATCGGCGCCGCCATCAATCAGTATCCTTAAGATACCCGGATCATGGCAGATCCCGGCGGCCAAATAAAGAGCTGTCACCCCCTCCTCATTTTGTCCGTTTACATCCGCTCCGGATTCAATAAGCAGGTTAATTAGCTCAGGATCGGGATTATCCATAACAGCCGCCATAAGGGGAGTGAATCCCTCCGGGCCTAATCCGTTGACATCTGCTCCCCCGTCCAGCATCTCCCTAACAGGATCTAGGTTCCCCTCTGTTTTTATTGCCTCAAAAAAACGATCCCCGATCAATGAGTCTTCCCCGCCTATCACTACGGTCGATTCATCTTCCTTTTCGTGATTGTTTGAATCCCTGTCCTCAGAGGAACTCAACAGGGAATTAAACCCAAGAACGACATTGACGATCTTCTCATCGGCAGCGGAATTAAGCAAAACATTTATATGCCTTAAGCTTTTTTCCCCGTAAGCCCAGGCAAGGGCCGTGTCGCCTTTTGAGTCTTCCCTATCCAGTTCCGCCCCGGCCTTAATCAAGGTCTTGAGAATCTTGATATTCCTATTGAATGTGGCAGCCATAAGGGGGGTAAAACCATTCTCCCCGGCCCTATTTATATCGGCCCCATTCCGGATAAGCAGGCCTATAACCTCCGGATCGTCATTTCCATAGGCGGCAAAGACTATAGGAGGACAATTGAGAATTATTTCATCATTTACCTTTAGCAAAGAGAGCCTATTCAAATCCGCCCCGGCTTCAAGTAGTGATTCAATCTCCTCGTATGTTCCGCTTAAACATATATCGTTAAAGTCGGCATATAAGCGAAATGCCAATAAGAAACCGAGCAGTATAATAATTCTCTTTTTTAAACACAACATGGGAGCCTTTCCTTTGATTATCTTATGGTAATAGTATCAATCCAGCTTCCCAAAATCCTGTGGCCGTCAATATCGACATATGCCTGAAGGGAATAATCCCCTGCCGGAAGCTCGGGCAAGAATTGAACATCCCAATTCGTGCTGTGAAATATGGTATATACATCCCCATTCTTTTCGACATAATTATCATCAATCAAATCAAATTCTTCAGGCCTTAAAAAAGTGGATTGGGTATGATAAAGCTCATGATAAATTTCTAGCCCATTCCCCTTGATTAGGACACCTAGAGGAGAAGACTCAACATAAAGAACATTATTCCCCTTGTTCTCAAAACCAAGAGAAAAAAGAGTAGAGTCGGAATAATATCCTCCGTCTAAAGCCAGGGAATCGTAAGGATCGAAATCCAAATGGGAAGTACCGCCGTTTTCGCTAATGTAAACGTTCTCAATTGAACTGCCCAGAATTTCATACTTCTCATCGATAAGGACAAAGGGCTGAACACTGTATTTCCCCGAGGGGAGTTCCGGTACAAACTCGGCTTCTCCTTCTTCCCCTTCAAGTTCAAGAACATAGTATTCCTCATAATTGACAACGTAGCTATCTATTAGAATATACCATGCCCCCGGTTCAATAGACTTAACTTTTGTATAAAAAAGATACTGACGCAAAGAAATATCTTCTCCCACAATACGAACTCCTAGCAGAACCTCATTATTGATTTCAATGGGAGATGGACCGGTATTCTCAAGGGAGACATAAAACTCACCGGCATAGCGCGGATTAAAGCCGCCCTTTACCTTTAAGTCCCCATTGGGATAGGACAAAAAGAGGTCACCCCCATCCTGAGCTTCCTGCGCAAAAAGGAATACCCCTGAAATGACAAATAAGATCAATCCCAAAAATCTCACATGGTTATTATGACTCATTAAATATTCTCCTCTCGCCTCTTCTTTCTGTCCTAATAATTAGTCAACAAAGATACACCATAACAAAGATTAAGGAAAGCACATGCCTAACAAGGAAAAATAGAGAAAAAAAAGCTCCCGAACCAAACCGGCCCGGAAGCTATATGAAACACAATAAGTAATTTGAGACTAATTAAACAAGCGGGAAAACAGACCGAACAGGTCCTGTTCCTTACCGGCGCTCTCGGTGAACTGACCGATTTCACGTATTTTGCGTGACCGGTAGCGAATAAGACTCTCCGGCTTTTTCTTGCTCAGTACGGCGGTATTCGTAAGGATAAGCTCCTTTATCATTTCCGCCGTATAGCCCGGATTATTCTGCACTCCGCCGGGAGCTTCGGGAATAATCCCATGAATAATACCAAACTCAAAAAGGTCCTTGGCGGTCATTTTCATGATATCCGCCGCTTCTTTGGCCTTATTGCTGTCACGCAGCAAAATAGAAGCAAATCCCTCCGGTGAGATTACGGAATAGATGGAGTTTTCCAGCATGTAAAGCTTGTCGCCCACACCAATTCCCAGAGCTCCACCGGAGCCCCCTTCACCAATAACAAAACAGATGATGGGCACTTTTAGAAGGGAAAATTCCTTAAGGTTCTTGGCAATGGCCTCACCAATACCCCGGGCTTCCGCCTCAGGTCCGGGATAGGCACCGGAGGTATCAATAAAGGTTACCACGGGACGGTTGAACTTTTCCGCCTGTTTCACCAGACGAAGAGCCTTACGGTACCCTTCGGGGCCGCCCATTCCGTAGTTACGGTAGAGGTTTTCCTTGAGGTTGGAACCCTTCTGGTTACCAATAAAGGTAAAAGCCTGACCGTTGATGGTTCCGATTCCCCCAATAAGGGCGGGGTCATCCCTAAAGTAGCGATCTCCGTGAAGCTCAATAAAATCATCGCAGATAAGATTGATGAATTCCAGGGCTCCCGGACGATCCAGACGTCGGGCAAGCTGAACCTTTTCCCAGGTGGGAGAGTCCTTGCCCACATTCAGCATGGCTTCAATCTCTTCCAGGCTCTTGTTAATATCCAGATTATTTTCTCCGGCAAGGCTTTTCAGCTCTTTCAGCTTATTCTTCAGTTCTTCCACGGCTACTCTCCTTTATGGGTTTTGAGCAGAAAGGACAGGGTTTTCTTAAGCTCGTTCCGGGGGACGATTTTGTCAACAAAACCCTTCTCCTGCTGGAATTCGGCACTCTGGAATCCGGCGGGGAGTTTCTTGTTGATCGTACCTTCGATAACACGGGGCCCGGCAAACCCAATAAGGGCGCCCGGCTCGGCAAGGGTTACGTCTCCCAACATGGCAAAGGAAGCGGTTACGCCCCCCGTTGTGGGATGGGTCAAAACGATAAAAAGGGGCACACCCAAATCGTCTAAAAGGGCACAGGCGTTGGCTGTCTTGGCCATCTGCATAAGGGAGAAAATCCCCTCCTGCATTCGGGCCCCGCCGGAGGCGGTAAACAGAACAACCGGAGTATTGGTATCGGCCCCCCGAAGGATGGCCCGGGTGATTTTCTCACCCACAACGGATCCCATGGAACCTCCCATAAACTGGAAGGACATGACGCCCAAAACAACATCGTCCCCGTTAATCTTGGCCGTACCGGTTACTACGGCGTCGTCCAATTCGGACTTCTTCTGGGCCTGGGTGATTTTTTCTTCGTAACCGTCCAGAGCGATGGGGTTCTTGCTCACCAGATCGTGGTCGGTTTCTTTAAAGCTGCCCTCGTCGGCTACCAGGTGAATCCGGGCGGCGGCGGGCATACGAAAGTGATATCCGCAACCAGTACAGACCTGGGAGTGGTTAATCATAGCCTCTTCGGTCATGACAGTCAGGCAGCGGGGACATTCAGTCTTGGTCACCTGCGCATGGGGTTTGGTCATATTAATCATAGATCCTACCTCAGTCTTTTATAATCTGCCCGTAGAGGGCGGTATCGAATTTTCCGGAACGGAAAGGACGGCACTCAAGAAGGACAATCTGTTCTTCGCAGTTCGTATCGAGCCCTTCCAGTTCCATCTCCTTAAGAACACGAACCATCCGCTTGATTCCCTGCTGCCGGTCGGGCGCCTGAATAAGCACCTTGGCAATCATGGAATCGTAATAGGGGGGCACCATGTAACCGGGGAAAATATGGGTATCCACACGGACGGAAGGTCCCAGGGGCGGAACAAAACTGGTAATTCGTCCGGCTCCGCGGGCATTAATACGCGCTTCCAGGGCGTAACCTTCGATACGAACATCATCCTGAGTAATTTCCATCTTTCCCGTGGTACAGGCCAAAATCTGCTGGCGAATAATATCCACGCCGGTCATAAGCTCGGTTACGGTATGTTCTACCTGAACCCGGGCGTTTACTTCCATAAAGAAGAACTCCCCCTTCTCTACGAGGAATTCAATGGTACCCGCTCCGGTATAACCAATGTTCTTAAACAGGGTTACCGAAGCCTTTTCGATCTGAGACCTCATCTCATCGGTAAGAATGGTAGAGGGTGACTCTTCCAGGAGTTTCTGGTGATTTTTCTGAACCGAACAGTCCCTCTCCCCCAGATAAATCACATTATCCTTCCCGTCTGCCAGAAGCTGAACTTCCACGTGCCGGGGCTGGGTCATGTATTTTTCCATATAGAGAGTGGGATCGCCAAAGTTCTTAAGCGCTTCCTGACTGGCAATGGGAAAGGCTGACTTGAGCTCGTCTATGGAGTTGACGATTCTCATTCCCTTCCCGCCCCCGCCGGAGGCCGCTTTTACAATAAGAGGGAATCCCATGGACTCGGCCAGCTTAACCGCTGCGTCCACAGACTCAACGGCGCCGTCACTACCGGGAATAAGGGGCAGTCCCGCTTCGTCGGCGGTTCTTTTAGCCTGTACCTTATCTCCCAGCATACGGGTTACATGAGGATCGGGACCAATAAAGATAAGACCCGCTTCCTGGGCCATTTCGGCAAAGTCGGCATTTTCAGAAAGGAATCCTACACCGGGGTGAACCGCTTCACAGTGGGTAAAGACAGCAGCACTGATAAGGTTCTCCATTTTCAAATAACTGTCCGAAGACGGGGCCGGTCCTATACAGACTGACTTGTCCGCCATTTTCACGGGGAGGGACTCCTTGTCTGCCTCGGAGTATACCACAACCGTTTCGATCCCCATTTCCTGACAGGTTCGGATGATACGAACGGCAATCTCCCCTCTGTTGGCAATCAGAAGGCGCTTAATCATATGCGCTTAACCCTAAAAAGAGGTGTACCGAATTCGGCCAGCTGACCTGAATCGAGGAGGACCTCCACGATTTCGCAGTCAAATTCCGCTTCCAACTCGTTCATAATCTTCATAGCTTCTAATATACAGAGAGTCTCACCGGCCTTAATGGTCTGTCCCACTTCGGCAAAAGCGGGAGCATCGGGCGCGGGCTGACGGTAAAAAGTACCCACCAGAGGAGCAGAAATAAGCTCTCCTTCCTGGGTATCGCCCTGGGCAGCAGCGGCAACCGGGGCCCCTGCGACTGCCTGAGGAGCGGCTGCGGGAAGGGCCTGAGCCACAACCGGGGCACCGCCCTTCTTCATGGATATGAGCTGTTCTTCCACCTCAAAAGTCAGTTCGCTTAATTCGGATTTCTCGAATTTCTCCATTATTTCAAAAAGGTCTTCCTTATTTTTTACAAAACCACTCGACATGGGAGAGTCTCCTTCGTTTTTGATCTTTCTCACAAAAACTAATATATCGCGATTATGAGAATCTGTCAATATTGACAAAAAGAGATAAAGTGTAAATAATGGAAAATATGAATGCATATATCAGTTCATTAGGACATTTTGTTCCACAAAAAAGGGTCTCCAACGATGAGTTGTCCAAGACCCTGGACACCAATGACGAGTGGATCCGCTCCCACACGGGAATAGGCAACCGTCATATAGCCTCGGAAGAGGAAACCACCGCCTATATGGGTTACCAGGCCGCCAAGGAGGCTCTTAATAAAAGAGGGCTCACCGCAGAAGACATAGATATGATTCTGGTAGCCACGGTTACCCCCGACTATCATGAAATGCCCTCCACCGCCTGCCTTATTCAGGATATGCTGGGAAACAAAAGCTGTGCCGCCGTAGATATTAAAGCGGCCTGTACCGGTTTTGTTTACGGCCTGGAAATGGGCAAGGGCCTTATAAATAACGGAACTTGCTCCCGTATTCTTGTTATCGGCACGGAACGACTCTCCCGGGTCCTGGACTGGACAAACCGGAATAACTGCATTCTCTTTGGAGACGGTGCGGGAGCGGCTGTTCTTGAAGTGAACGACGACGAAACCCGCGGGGTAATTAACTCCCTCCTGCGAGCGGAAGGTTCCGGCGCAGGTGCTCTGAGCCACCCCAAGGGGGGAACGAAGGATCCTTTTAAAGAGGGAGATGTGGTAGGAAAGGACCACTACCTCTTTATGGACGGCCGCCGGGTGTACGAATTCGCCGTACGGGCCAATACGGTTATTCTTAAAGACCTTATGGAAAAGAACAATCTTTCCGTAGATGATATTGACTGGATCGTTCCCCACCAGGCCAACCGCCGGATTATCGAAGCGGCGGCCAAACGGGACAAAATCCCCATTGACAAATTCTATTTGAATATGGAAGAGTTTGCTAATACGTCGGGGGCCTCTATTCCTCTGGCACTTTCCGATATGGAAGAGAAGGGCCTCCTTAAAAGAGGACAGAAGATTCTTACCGTGGGATTCGGCGCCGGGCTGACTTACGGCGGAAACTATATAATTTGGTAATTTACAGGAGAAATAAACATGCTGTTAAAGGATAAGAAAGTATTTGTAACCGGCGGTTCCCGGGGTATCGGGAAAGCGATTGTAACGGCCTGTTTGGAGCAGGGCGCCCATGTGTCCTATTTGAGCACCAAGGAGAGCCCCTTTCACAGTGAAATGGAAGCCGTTGCCAAGGCGTCCGGAGTGACCCTTAAATGGTTTCAGGGCAATGTGACCGACGAAGAGGGCATTGTTAAGATTATGGAAGAGGTGACCGCCGACGGTCTGGACGTTGTGGTTAACAACGCCGGTATCGAACGGGACGGTCTGGTATTCCGCATGGGAACCGATCAGTGGCAGCAGGTACTGGACGTAAACCTGACCGGAGCCTTCATTGTGGCCCGGGAAGCGTCCCGTTTTATGATCCGCCAGAGATCGGGCGCCATTGTAAACATGGCTTCCGTTATCGGTCTTATGGGAAATGCGGGCCAGACCAACTACGCCGCCAGCAAGGCCGGTCTCATCGGTTTTACCAAGGCACTGGCCAAAGAAACGGCCAAACGCGGCGTGCGGGTTAACGCGATTGCTCCCGGTTTTATCAAAACCGATATGACCGACAAGCTTAAAGATGATATTAAAGAATCGATTCAGGCTCAAATCCCCATGAATTCCCTGGGTGAGCCGGAAGATATTGCCAATGCAGTGATTTACCTGGCCTCCGATATGGCCCGCTACGTTACCGGTCAGGTTCTGACCGTTGACGGCGGAATGGTAATGTAAGGAAAGGAGAAAGAGAGATGAAACGAGTAGTAGTAACCGGAATGGGAACAATCAGCCCCATCGGCCACAATGTGGAAGAATTCTGGAAAAATATAAAAGCCGGAGAAATCGGCATTGACACAATCACCCAGTTCGATGCGACCAATACGGCCACCAAGATTGCCGCAGAAGTAAAAGACTTCAAAGCCTCCGACTACTTTTCCGGTAAAGCGGCCCGAAAGATGGCCCGTTTTACCCAGTTTGCCGTAGCGGCCAGTGTGGAAGCCATGAACGATGCGGGACTGGCCGAAGACAACTTTGACCACCAACGGGCCGGTTGTATTCTGGGATGCGGTATCGGCGGACTCGATGTTACCGAAGATAACGTAAAAGGAATGGTCGATCGAGGTCCTATTGCGGGTATCGCCCCCATGACCATCCCCAAACTCATAAGCAACGAAGGCCCCGCCAACGTTTCCATTACCCACAAGCTACACGGCCCCTGTTTCGCACTGGCCACCGCCTGCGCTTCCGGAACCGATGCTATCGGTTACGCCCTGAACACCATCAGAACCGGTATGGCCGACATTATGGTTACCGGCGGTACGGAAGCGACCATCACCGAATTTGCCGTTGGTTCTTTTAACAAACTCCTGGCCCTGAGTACCAGAAACGACGACCCCAAAGCCGCCTGTAGACCCTTTGACAAGGACAGAGACGGATTTATCATGGGAGAAGGAGCGGGTATCCTGATTCTCGAAGAGCTGGAACACGCCAAAAAGCGGGGCGCCACCATCTATGCCGAACTGGCCGGATACGGAATGACCTGTGATGCGGACCACCTGACCGCTCCCGATCCGGAAGGAAAGGGCGGGGCCGAATCCATGAGAATCGCCGTAAAAGACGCGGGCCTTGAGATGGAAGACATTGACTACATCAACGCCCACGGAACATCTACCCCCGTAAACGATCCCTGCGAAACACTCGCCATCAAGGCTGCCTTCGGCGACCATGCGAAGAAGATAAAAATCAGCTCCACCAAAGCCATGCACGGACACATGCTCGGCGCTACGGGCGGTGTGGAAGCGATTGTTTGTATCAAAGCCATTAACGACAGCTACGTTCCTCCCACGCTTAACCTGGAAGAGCCCGACGAAAAGTGCGACCTTGACTACGTACCCAACAAAGGTATAGAAATGGAAGTAAACGCCGCCCTTTCCGATAACCTCGGATTTGGTGGTCACAACGGCTCCATCGTTTTCAAGAAATACAAAGGTTAAGGTGATTTATGAGTAACGAAATTGAACAGCTTCTTCCCCACAGGGACCCCTTTTTGTTTGTCGACCGGATTGAATCGTGCGACGAAAAAAGCATTGTAGGTTATAGAAAATACACAGAAAACGACTTTTTCTTTAAGGGTCACTTCCCCGGACACCCGGTTGTTCCCGGTGTTCTTTTGATCGAAGCCATGGCCCAGGTAGGCGGCGCCGGTCTCAAGAAAAGCGGTACCGCCTCTGCGAGCGCCCTCTTTTTCCTGGCCACCGTGGAAAAGGCCAAATTCCGCCGCCAGGTCGTCCCCGGTGACGAAGTACGCTTCGAAATCGAAAACGAAATGGTTTCCGGACGAATGATCAAGCAGAAGGGTAAAGCCTTCGTCGGCGACGAGTTGGCTTGTCAGGCCAGCTGGATGTGTGTAGCAGGAGAAGCATAATGGTAATCGAACCCAAAATCATGAATAACATCTGTCTTACCTCCCACCCCGTGGGATGTGAGGCTATTGTCAAAAGAGACATAGAGTGGGTAAAGACCCAGCCCAAAATCACCATGCCCAAGAGAGTTCTTGTGCTTGGTTGTTCCACCGGATTCGGTCTGGCCACCAGAATTTCTGCGGCCTTCTCCGGCGGGGCGGACACCTTGGGTGTTTCCTTTGAAAAGGAAGGCAGCGCCAAGCGTCCCGGTACTCCCGGCTTCTACAACAACCGTACCTTCGATGCGGCCGCTCAGGCGGAAGGCCTCAAGGCAGAAAGCATCAATGCCGACGCCTTCTCCCACGATACTCGCAAGACTGTCATTGCCAAAATCAAGGATTTCTTTGAGGGCGGACAGGTGGATATGGTGGTTTACAGCCTCGCCTCCCCCGTTCGTACCGATCCCGATACGGGCGAAATGTACAAAAGTGTTTTGAAAACTCTCAAGGATCCCTATACGGCCTTTGCCATGGATCTGAGCGGCAAGCTGAAGAGCATGACCATGGAGCCCGCCTCAGCCGAAGAAACGGCAGCCACCATTAAAGTTATGGGCGGCGAAGACTGGTCTCTTTGGGTTAAAGCCCTTAAGGAAGCCGGTGTCCTGGCACAAGGAATCAAGACCGTAGCCTATACCTACATTGGTTCCCCCATGACCTTCCCCATCTACCGGGAAGGAACCATCGGCCAGGCCAAGCTTCACCTGGAAGCCTCTGCCAAGGACCTGCAAAAAGAACTGAGCGACCTAAAGGGAGAAGCTTTTATCTCCGTTAACAAGGCCCTCGTGACCCGTTCCAGTGCGGTCATCCCCGGAGTATCTGTGTACATCGCCCTCCTCTTCAAAATCATGAAAGAAAAGGGCACCCACGAAGGATGCCGGGAACAGATGCAGCGTATGCTGACCGATAAGATTTACGGCTCCGAAGGGACCGTAATGGATGAAACCGGAATGGTTCGCATGGACGACTGGGAACTAGCCGACGATGTTCAGGCCGAAGTTACCGCCCTCTGGGATAGTGTTGATGAAGAACTCCTGGCGGCCAAGGGCGACCTGGAAGGTTTCAAAAAGGATTACATGGAGCTCCACGGCTTCGAAGTGGAAGGAGTGGACTACTCCGCCGACGTGGATACCCTTTAATCAGGCCTTACCCCGTCGGCGTTGCCTGCGGGATAAAGTAATATATACCGAATGTCCGGCGTTGCCGGTCAAAAAAAACAAATCTCTGTAAAGATTGCAGTGTTTAGGGGCTTACGATGAACGTTGTTCGTTGTAGTCCCTTTTTTATTCCCCCGTAACAATACAGGTATAACGTTTCCCCAGCCCCAGAAAGAGAACCTGAGTCTGCATATCTACCGTGGATATTTCCCGAATTCCCCCGTCCCGGCAGGCTTCCTTAATGCTCGCATCGGCCTTCCCGAATATTCCAAACCAGATAGTCCCGGTAGAAGTTCCCACAAGCCGTCCTACATCGTTAGAGGTGGCAGAGACGGGTACGGTAAGAGTCGCACAGGAGAGCAATAGGCTCATAATTACGAGAAGCAGGGATGTTTTGACAAAGGATGGCATAGTTTTCTCCTTGGAGTTGTTTTATCGTATTTTAGGAAATTTAACAAAGCATTTCCACTCTTTTTAAGCTATACTAACCCATAAGGAGATCGCCATGAAAAGACTAATCAAAGGATTTCTTCTAATATCGGTCCTCGCCCTTCTCTCTTCCTGCCTCCCCGGCGACGGCAAAGCTACAGCAGAAGAACCGGCCAATTTGCTTTGGGGAATCTGGCACGGCTGGGTGGCTCCCGTTTCACTGTTCTTTAGCATTTTTCGGGAACACTTGACGATTTACGAATCCTTTAATACGGGCTTTTGGTATGACTTAGGCTTCTACATGGGTGTCCTGGGAGGCTTCGGTAGCCTCTCCCTATCACGAAAAAGCCATAGGGAGAAAATCTAGGAAAAGGATGAAGCCTTCCCCTCTACCCGGTCAAACAAGCCCATAAACTCTCGATAGGCCAGGTAAAATTTCCGGCACGAAGGACAGCCTTTATCCCCCGGCTTTGCCCCATAGATATGATTCTCCCAGACTTTCCCCAGAGGCGCATTTGGGCCATATTCATCGAGGTAATCCTGCAGTTTTTCTCTGTGAGCACATTTCCCAATCATTTACATTGCCTCCCCAAAGCGGCGACCCGGGCACGAGCCCGGTGGAGCCGGGAACGAACTGTTCCGACGGGCTTATCGGTTATCCGGCTGATCTCTTCGTATGAAAATCCTTCTCGATCCTTGAGTATAAGGATTGTCCTGTCCGCTTCCTTCAGCTTACCCAGGATAGCATTGAGCTCTTCCTTCTCATTCTGATAAAAAAGCATTGTGTACTACACCCCTTTTAAAACCGAAACCCCAGAATAAATTCGGGATAAACCGTATACTCCGGATTCCCCATAAAGGGAAAACTATCTCCCTGGTAAAGAATAGAATTTATTGAACCGGGATAGGATGTAATAGCGCTGACACCCCAAAAGAGCCCGAATCCTTCAAGGGCAAACACTATTCGACCGGAGGGGATTCCGCAAAAACTATCCTCACCGTGCTCTTTTAAATCCTGGTAACTTGTTCGGAGACCTGCATCAATATCAATTTCAAGAGGTCCCCAGCTTATCCGGCTTCCAATGTGTCCTCCCCAGACAAGGTGTTCGGAAGAACGAAGGAGGTTATCCGCATCATTCCCCAAATAATAAAGAGTATAAAACCAGGGACAGCCGGACTGAAAGAAAGTATAAAGCTGATTACTACCGCTGTACTCATACCAGGCCCCGGCATCCACAATACCGTTTTGGGAGATATTGACCAGGCCTATGGCGACCCCGTCCAGTTCCTTAGCCACATTAAGCACGCCAAACTGCAAACCGTTCATTCTGCCGGCATAGTTAATCGTCCCGAACTGCACTCCGTCCAGATAATCGGTTGAATTAAATCCTCCCGCCATCTGAACACCTTCGATCTCACCGGCCAGATTAAAAAGACCGGCCATCTGAAGTCCCTCGGAAGGTCTCCCGGCCACATTGAATAATCCGGCCCCTTGAACACCCTGCAGTTCATCACCGGCAATATTAAAGAGACCGGCCCCCTGAACCCCGCGAAGAGAACCGTCTGCCAAATTGAAAAGTCCCGCGCCCTGCACGCCCTGTAAGTTTTCCCCGGCCAGATTAAAAAGTCCCGTGCCCTGTACGCCTTCAAAGTCCGCCCGGGCGATATTAAAGAGTGAAGAAGCCTGAACACCCCCGCTGTCGTTATCGGTAATGTTAAAGAGAGAGGTAGCCTGAACACCTTCAAAACGGGGCGCATAGGCACTCAAGCCAAACTGAAAATTGGTAAGAGAATTCTCCGAAAGACGAGGATAATCATAACCGGGGAAAAGGGATAGGCAAAACTCTACCTCTTCCGCTTTTTCCTGACTGTCCCCGCGAAAACGGGTCCAGGCCAGCTTGCGAGAGGAAAAGTCCTTCTCCGTAAGGAAAAACTGCCCGTTCCGGCTGAGTTCCACTTCGGCTATTTGAACTTTATCGCCGTTAAAAAGGTTAACCGTATAGACATCTGCGGGGAGGGCTAATTTGAAGGTTTCCTCCTGGTCCTTGGAGAACTCCGCGACAAGCTTGTCTCCCCGCTCAGAGCGTATGGAAAAGTTACCGGAGAGTTCACCGGAAATCATCAAAGCCGACGTGGGAATGGTCAGGTCTGTAAGGACCAGGTCTCCCGTTCCGGTAAGCTGAATTTCGTAGGTGGCATGCTGGGGGCCGCCGATGGTGGATTCCGTGGAATAAAGGGTTTCCCTAAAAGTGTGCTCGTACACTTCATTGAGGGAGACTCTGTTGTCCCCGGTATTGTCCGCCGCTCCGCGCAGGCCGGTTATGAGATTATGGGTAAAAAAGGAGCCCTTGATGCGATCCGACTCCTGGGAGAGTTCCGTTTCCGAACTGGAAGTAAGAAAGGCGTGGCCCTCCATATTGGATGATTCATCAATCAAAAAGGGTGACCGCCGCTGGCCGCCCTTGGCCCGGGTAAAAGCTCCGGAGGAACAGGAATCGAGCACCGCGATAACCACATCGGCCCCGGCCGAATCCAGGCTCTCCCTTATTGTCTTGTAGGGCAAATCTTCATCGGAGAGCAAGAGGCCCTCTTCGTTGGAGTGTCCCGAATAGTAGAACATGATTTCCGTGCGGCGAACCAAGCGATCCACATCGCTGATCTGAAGGGAAAGTATTTTTAGGGCTTCAAGTATCTTCCCCGCAGAAGGGTCCAGGAGCAAAAGACTGTCCGAATTATCGATGCCTCCAATCTGTTCCATGGTCAGCATCATCTCCCGGGCATCATCATCGGCATACATCAGATTCTGCCGTTCCTCTCCCCCGTCATTAGCCCCGATAAAAAGGCCAAAACGGCGAACTTCCATAGCTTCCGCCGCCAGATTCAGAATAGAAAGAACCGTCACTGTTAAAACCAGGGCTATTTTCTTCACAACTTAATCCTCTTTTGGTACGGTTAGAGCATACTGGAGCATCTTCCCGATTTTTCCCGTATCGGCAGGGCTTTGCTTTATTATTTCGGGCACATTTAATACCTCTCCGTTTTCACGGGCTTCCCGGGAGAGCAGGTCTATGACCGGATCCACCGGAAAGGGCACATCTGCCACAAGAAGGTAAAACGTTTCGAACCGGGGAGCATCGTCCAACTCGTAGGCGAAGTCCAACAGTCGTTCTCCCCCGGGCTGCAACAAGGAAGCCTCTTCCCCTTCCGGGGCAAGATGGCGCGTCACAATCCCCCTGCCGTCAATGGAAAAAACGATCCCATAGGGCATTTCGGAGGAGACCGAATAGGCCATCTGAATCAAATCACCCTCTACGGCGGGAGTCTCTTCAGTTAAAACTTCCGTGGCAGCTCCTTTTTGCCTATACAGAGTTAAAACGGTTTCCAACTCCCCTTTGTAGCGGATCAGATCGGAAGGATCATAGCTGTTGGATTTTGTAATGAGCCCGGGAAGAATCAGAGCCATGACCAAAACGGCGGCCACGGCGGAGACATAGGCCATGGGATGGCGAATAATCCGCTCGGAACCGGATTTTTCCTTACCGGCCTTCTCTTCGATTATCCGAGCCATGTCGGACGGTTTGTAACGATTAAGAATATCTTTATCGGAAGCAAGAATCTCCCCTACCTCATCATCTATGGTTTCCTTGTTTATTTTCTCTTCCCAGTCTTTAGGAAGTTCGCCCAGTCTGTACAACTCGGCCTCTATTTTTTTATTCATTGACTTCTCCCTGCCGCTTCTTCCTTCATCTCCAATCCCGCTTCCCTCAGCTTCCGCAGCCTTTTTCGCACCCCCGAAACAGAAAGACCGCTTACCCGGGATGTCTCCTCCAGGGTTAGGCCGTCCATATAATGAAGGACGGCAATCGTTCTTGTGGACGGCTTCTGATCGGAGAAAATCTGGTCAATAAACATTTTATTCACCGCTTTCTCCTCCACCTGATCCACAGAAATGATCCGATCCAGAATCTCATTATCCCCGGAAACACGTTTTTCCCGGCTCAGAAGATTCAGGCAGTGATTGGTTGCCATCGTATAAAGAAGGCTGGAAGGATAGGTCGCTTTAAGGCTCTCCTTCTTATTTATCACCTTCACAAAAACATCCTGCATCGCATCGAGGGCCCACTCTTCCTCCCCCAACATTTGACGGCACCGTCTTAACACCATGGGGCCGTATTTTGTGTATAAGGCTTCTACGTCAATGGCCAGAAGCTCCTCCTTCGAAACGTAAGGTTTTCTGTCATGAATATGGCTACTAATATAGCGGTAATTATCTTCATTATCGACCTCTTTTCGTTGAGTTACAAATCTGTAACAGTTGAAAAGGGAAGTTCTGTTACCGATCTGTGAAAGTTTTATTCTTTATAAAAAAAATAGCCTTGAAAATACATATCAATAGAACTATATTTAAAAAACAATTGTTCCGATATAAAGGGGATAAGATGAAAAAGAAGATTGTATTACTCCTTACGGCTATTGCCGTTCTCTCATTTATCACAGCATGCAAACAGGGAGAAGCTCCTCAGCAAGAGGATTCACAGCAAGCTTCCGGCGATATACCTACAGGCATGAAAGCCATGACTTTTGAATCGGGAGACTTTCCCCGGTCAGAAACGCTGCGGGTAAACTATAACCAGGGAAGAAAAGAGCGGGGTATAACCTACTATTACTCAGAACCGCTCACCTTGCAGGACGGGACAACCGTTTCCGAAGGGGATCTCAAACCCACCTGGCAATACATTGAACAGAGGCTTGGGATAAACATTGAAGATGTCTCCGATCCCGAACTGAACGCCAGCGAGACCTTAAAAGCCGCCCGGAGCAACGGTTACACCGACGCCGCTATCTACGGGGGAAACGGGTTAAATGACGACTTTAACAAATACGGCGTAGAGGGAGATTTCGTTAACCTCAGAGACTACCTTAACTATATGCCCCATGTCACGGAGTACTTTGACAACAACCCTATGGTGGCAAAGTATATTACCAATCTTGACGGAGGAATCTATTACCTCCCCTATATCGCGGAAATAAACTATTACGCCCGTGTCCTGGCCGTTCGCCCCGACTGGATTACCGGTTTGCTCGACGGTTCGGTACCCCTTGAAAATGAGACAAAAACGCTTACGGTTCAATATGAAGGTTACTGGAGCAGAAACTTGTCAAACGTGATTGACCTGCAGAACAGCGCGGCGAGGGGAAGCACCTTGGATAGGGACACCGCTCTTAATACCCTCCTAGCCTACATAGAAGATACCTACCCGAACCTAAGCAAGCCCTCCGATCTTTACCTGGGAGAAACAGCCCTTTATGATATGGACGAACTGGTGGCCCTGTGGAGAGTCATCCGGCTGTCCCCCAATACCCTCTCCCGGATAAGCACGGGAAAAGTGGTACCCGGTGCGGAAATCACACCTTTCTTCGTAAGAAAGACAAGTTATAGGGAAGACGTCCTAAGGCTGGTTAACTTTTTTGACGGCGAGCGCTGTCATAACTTCGACTCCTATTCGGGCTCACAGCTTTATATGGACAGCGAAGGGGAAATGCACTACTCCTACGCGGAAGAATCCTTCCTGGAAAAGGTTAACTACTTGGAGCAGCTTTATGCCGAAGGTCTGATTCTTGAAGATTTCACCGACACCGGCAACAAAACGGACTATAGAAAGCTGCTCTTTTTCACAGATGACGAAGAGGGACGAAAGGATTTCGGTTTTATGACACTGGACTGGGTTGCCTCCACCACCTTGGGAAACAAGGATGCCATGGCCATTCTCCCTCCGGTAACGACCATTACCAAGGCTGGTGTCTACCGCTTTATCCACTATATGGAAAACACCCGTTCCATCAAACCGGACGGATGGGCTATATCGGCCAGTGCGTCCGAAGAAGAGAGAAACGCCGCTCTTCTCCTTTTTGACTATATTTTTTCCGAAGAGGGCAGCAAAATCCAGAACTACTCCCTCCCCGACCTCTGGGAAGACGAAGAAGTCTTTGTAGGGCTTGACGGCAGAAGCTACCCCCTGTTTAATGCCTGGGCCTGGGAAAAGGCGGATGAGCTTAAAGGGGGAGATCTTATGACCTTCCTCCGGGACTATATGGGTTCCCGTCTAAACCTGGGTTTTCAAAAGGAACTGGGAGCGGAGCTTCAGACGACCACGGAAAACGGCTTTGCCTCCTGGGCTCTCTATACGAATATGAACGTCCTCAACCCAACTTACAATTCAACCCTGGAAGAGCTGCGCCTCATGCCGCCCGACATCCCTTTGACCGACGACGACTGGAGCGATTTAAAAGAAACTAAAATCGGTACCTCTCTCCGGAATGATATTATGGATTACATTGTCGGGGACAGCAGCTTGAGAGATGCACGGGATCTCCGGGATGACCTGATTGAAGAGGATGGGCTCGAAGCATTCCTGGAAATTTATAAATACGCCTATAACAGAATGATGGAGGATATGTAATGAACCTGGCTCAACTGACGAAAACAATTGCCTTTAAACTGGTCATCTCAACAATGATAGTCCTTACCCTCCTCATGTCTTTCCTCACCTTTACCGAGTTGGGAATCATCCGCCGGGGTGTGTCGGAAATTGAAAATACCAATATGGAGCGTATGGCCTCTTCCATAACGGAAACTCTGGAATTAAGCTTCGAATCAAAAAGAAAGCTCCTGGAGACCTTTTCCACCGGATCGGGAGTGGGATCAAAACTCTTTTTCTACCTCTACGGAAACCCTAGAAAAACACGTTCCGTGAGAGCCTCCCTCATTCAGGATATGGAAATCCTCCATATGGCCGATAAGGACCTGGAAAATGTCTTTATTACAGATCGAAGCGGTTTAGTCGTTTCATCAAACGCTACAAACTCCCTTTTGAACAAACATCTCGACGGATATGATTTTTATAAGGTCGTTATTGAAAACAAGCAGAGTAGTTTTATCTCCCCTACCATAATCAAATCCCCCTCCTCGGGAAACGATGTACTTGTCATAGCCCAAGCGCTTTATTTCAACAACATCATGGTGGGACTCATGGGAGCTACACTAAACCTTGATAAACTAGCGGAAAACTATATTCTCGACAAAAAGGTCGGCCATACGGGATACGCCTTTGTTTTTAACGGCTCGGGAAAGATACTGGTTCACCCGGACAAGGAACTCTTCATGGCCGATTGGAGTTCAACTGACTTTATCTCCCGTTCCATAGGGGGAGAAGAAAAAGTCAGCGACCAGTTCAAGTACAAAGGTGAGACGAAGCAGGTATCGGTCAACCGCCTGAACAATCCCGATTGGTACATCGCCCTTTCCATGGATGAATCGGAGTTGCTTGAACTTTCCGATCGCCTTTCGCTCCTCCTTATTGGGTTCTATGTATTTCTCATGCTCCTAATGACTCTTTTCCTAGTCCTTTTCTCCCACAGATTCATTGCGCGGCCCCTCCGCTCTGTCCTGGAAATCGTCCACGAAGCCTCTGAAGGAGATCTTTCATCGCGGGGAACCATTTCCGGCCAGGATGAACTGGGAGAAATGACCCACTCATTTAACCACATGCTCGAATCACTTAATAATTTCTTTCATCAACTGCAAAACCAGATGGGTGTCATGGAAGACGGCGGAATGGATCTTGTGGCGAACATGGAAGAAACCTCGGCCGCCGTACATCAGATCAATGCCAACATTACCAGCAACAAACGCCATATCGAGATGCAGAAGAACAGCGTAGACGCCACCGTAGCCTCCGTTGAAGAGATTGCCCGAAACATAGAAAACCAGGATAACCAGATTGGAAGACAGGGGACTCAGATCCTTAACTCCTCCAGCGCCGTAGAACAGATGGTGGCCCAAATGACCTCCCTCTCCGAATCTACCGACAAGGCTTCCGATTATATGAAAGAGCTGAATCAGTCCTCCCAAACCGGAGAGACCAATATGAATGAAGTGGCCCAGATGCTCCGGGATATCGAAGGGAAATCCCAGGAACTGGAAGCGGCCAATACGATGATTTCCAGTATTGCCGCCCAAACCAACCTCCTTGCCATGAACGCCGCTATTGAAGCGGCCCATGCGGGCGAAGCGGGCCGGGGATTCGCTGTAGTAGCCGACGAGATTCGAAAGCTCGCCGAGCAGTCCACAAGTCAGTCCAAACAGATCAACTCTTCCATCTCGGAAATCAAGAACAATATCCATGATGTTGTTACCAGTTCGGAAACCACAACCCACTCCTTCCTTACCATCATGGAAAATGTACGCCTCGTTGACGATATCACCAAGGAAATAAAGATAGCCATGAACGAACAGGTGGAAGGCAGTTCCCAGGTACTGAGTTCGCTTAAGGAGATGAGGGGTATTTCCCTTGAGGTCGACCGGGGCTCCAAAGAGATGACCCAGGGCAACAAGTCCATCCTGAATTCGGTAACGGCCCTTCTGGATGTGACCCGCGTTGTCGGCGAAGCCATGGCTGAGATTGAGCAGGGAGTAAACGAAATCAGCAAATCGGTTCAGACCATATCCTCCCTCTCGGAACAGAACAAGGAAAGTATTTCCCTCGTCCGTAACGAAGCGGATAAGTACAAGCTTCTGGAGGACTAATCGCCCTTGACCATCGGGGCCGATCCGGCTACTCTGTGTCTCAGGAGGCCCCATGGCAGGCAACAGTTTTGGACAGTTATTCAAGATCACCACTTTTGGCGAATCCCACGGAGGAGGAGTCGGAGTTATTGTGGACGGAGTCCCTCCCCTTCTGGAACTGAATGAAGCGGATATTCAGGTAGAATTGGACCGGCGTAAACCGGGCCAGTCCGCCGTAACCACCCCTCGAAAAGAGACCGATGAGGTTCATATCCTGAGCGGTGTGTTCGAGGGAAAAACCACCGGAACGCCTCTCATGATGCTTCTCCATAACAAAGATCAACAGCCCTCAGCCTACAATGATATTGTAGATAAATTCCGCCCGGGCCATGCCGATTTCACCTACCTTAACAAGTACGGAATTCGGGACCACCGCGGTTCGGGCCGGGCTTCCGGACGGGAAACGGCGGGGCGCGTAGCAGCCGGCGCTATTGCCCGAAAACTGCTTAAACAGCGGGGCGTTACCATTACGGCCTACACCCTGCGGGCCGCCGGTTTCGGATGCGAAACCATAGACCTGGAACAGATTGAAAAAAATCCCATGCGCTGCCCCGACCCTGCAGCGGCTGCTAAAATGTACGACCGCATTGTGGAACTGGCCGAACAGGGAAACAGCACCGGCGGGATGGTGGAATGCCGAATCAGCGGATTGCCCGTTGGTTTGGGAGAACCTGTATTTGATAAACTGGAAGCGGACCTTGCCAAGGGAGTTCTCTCCCTGGGCGGTGTAAAGGGCTTTGAGTTCGGCTCAGGCTTCGGATGCGTGGATATGCTGGGTACCGACCACAACGACTGGATGGACAAAAAAGGTTTCCAAACCAACAACGCCGGTGGTACCTTAGGCGGAATCAGTACGGGAGAAGAAATAGTCTTCCGTATCGCCGTTAAACCGACCTCCTCCGTCGAAGCTCCCCAGAAAACCATCAACAAGGCCGGGGAAGAGTGTGACATCGTGACCAAAGGACGGCACGATCCCTGTCTCTGTCCCCGAATGGTCCCCGTTGTGGAAGCCATGGCCGCCCTTGTAGTGGAAGACCACTTTAAGCGGCAGGAAGCTTTAAAGGTTTAACTAAAAACAAGCTCCATCTCTTCCGTCTCTTCCTTGGGTGTCAAAGTGAACTTCCCGGGGAAGGAGAGGGAAAAACCGATGGAACCTGCCATCACGTTGGTTAGTTCTTCGGTCAAACTCTTCACTTCATCCTCGGGACATTCTGTGTTAAAAAAGATATTCAGTTCATAGTTCTCTTTCCCAAACTGGATTATATAAGCCGTATGCTCGGGAAAGACCAAATCGTCATAGGTATAGGATACTTCCTGTCCCAATTCGGCCAGGCCCTGTTTAACGTATCCCAATGGTCTTGGATTAAATTGCATAATAGTTCTCCTTGCTAATGCTATGTAAGAATTAGCAAGGAGTCTGCCAAGCCCCGAATATAGGGATTTTAGCATAAAAATAGCTTTTCGACTTACAGGATGGTAGGATTTCCCCTCCTTTTACCTCTATGTAAGAGCTACAAGGCAGGTGGGACTTCCCGTTACAAAGGCTTTCCCCCAGTCTCCCGTGGGTTGGCCCGTTTTCCCATCAAAGGCGCAAAGCTGAATATCACAGGACTCCTGATGGGCAAGAAGAAGCCACTTTCCACTAAAAGAGAACTCCAAATCCCGGCAATGAACACCCCGCCCGGGAAAGGTATTTCTCTTTTCCGCCAGACCGGTCTCTTCGTTAATATCAAAAACACTAATCGTATCGGTAAAGCGGTTGGCCAGGGCTATAGTTTTACCGGAGGGGTGGATTTTTATTCCCGAAGGCTGGGCGGTGGGAATATCTTGTTCATCAGCCGTACGTACTTCCTGCAGAAGAGTCAGGTTTCCGTCGACCTCATTCCAGTCAAAGACCAACAGGGTAGCAATCAGCTCACATACCACGTAGAGTCGGCCGCTCACGGGATGAAAGACCATATGCCGCGGGCCTAGTCCGGAAGAGGTTTTTACAGGACGGGGGGGCCCGGTCAAAGCATCCAGATCATGAATCCACAGAGTATCGCTGCCCAGATCGGCCACATAGAGATAACGGCCATTAGGGGAAATCACAGCCTGATGGGCATGGGGCTGCTCCTGCCGGGCTTCGTTAGGTCCTTTACCCTCGTAAAAGTGGTAAAGGATATTTTCCACAACTTCTGCCCCATCCATGGAGTAAACCTTCAAGGAGCCCCCTTTATAAGAAGTGGCAAAAGCCAGATCCCGGGAAGGATCTCTGTTTACATGACAGTTGGACGGCCCCGGACCTTCTATAGAAGAGA
The DNA here is from genome assembly GCA_028533045.1 of Spirochaetales bacterium. Taxonomy (GTDB): domain Bacteria; phylum Spirochaetota; class Spirochaetia; order DSM-2461; family DSM-2461; genus SZUA-368. The sequence goes on from JAQQAP010000022.1 coordinate 53,359, forward strand.
TCGGTCTAAAGCTGTTATCTTCCTTAATTCGGAATGTGGAGAGTGTTCCTTCTTTACCGGCGTTTTCCGTTCCGGCCAGAAGGATCCCCGACGCCCTGTCATAGTTAAGATAGGAGGGATTGAGAACCTTATCTTCGCAGGAAAGCTCAGTCACCATCCCCCTGTCCTCATCAAGAGAAAGAAGAGAGATGCCTTTCCCGGGATGTTTGAGACCGGGACGGTCCGTGTAACTTCCCAGTAAAAATTGCGAGTCCATGGCTTTTCCTCTTTGCCTATCTGGTAAGGCTGATGTCATCCAGATAAATAGCCTGACCGGTTTTTGAATTGGAACCGGTCTTGAAAAACAGGTAGCTGGGATAGGCATTCTGAATCAATCCCTGCTGTACGACTTTTTCTCCGTCCACCATCATAATAAACTGATTGGCAGAAGTATTCCATTTGATCTCAACTGTATGCCAGGCATCAAGAGAAATTTTGGTAACCGTTTCGAGCCCGCGATCGGGACGGCGGTACTTGATATTACCGGCGGAAGTAATACTAACATCAATAAGATAACCGGAAGAACTGGTGGAAGTTCCCAGTGTACAGTAGTTGGTACCCGGTTCGTTGCTGGGAATATAAATGGCATATTTTACAGTACCGGAAGCCAATTCATCCAGGATTTTATACTGAATTTCCGCCGAATCAGCCGTACTATAGTCGCTCATATAGAGGCTGTTACCGCCGGAATAGGCCAAGCTATTGGAAACCTTGGAAGTAGACGTCTCATCCCCCCGTACTCTGGCTTCGCTTATCTCATCTCCCGGGGCAAGACTGTCAAAGTTCTCGCTGTAGGGGACGTTTATCTCGGCACTTAAATAGGGTACGAGCACCATGAATAGTACTAATAGGGCTAGGTGTTTTTTCATAGATATTTCTCCTTGTATCTTCAAATCATACTATTCATTAAATGTAATACATGATTACTCAATTCTCAAGCTAATATCATCCAAATAGGCGGTATGGGCCGATTTAGCATCGGAGCCGACCTTAAAAATCAGATGAGTGGGAGCTTCATTGCTAATAAGCACTTTTTGAGCAATACTTACTCCGTTCACATATAGAAGATACTGGTTTGTAGAAATATCCCAGGAGATTTCCACCGTATGCCATGTATCATAGCTGATCCCCTCAGATACGGTTTCAAGGCTCTGGTCCTCCGGTTTACGGCAGCGTATATTTCCTTTAGAGGTAATTTGAACATCTACAACACGTCCCGAAGAATTGGTGGAAGTACCAAGAGTGCAATAGATAAGCCCCGGATCAATAGCGGGGAGATAAAAGGCATATTTCACAGTCCCCCTAGGCATTCCCTCCGGCAGAGTAAATATGAGCTCAGAGGAATCGGTGGTACTGTAGTCAGCCATAAAAAGACTATTTGTACCGGAATGCGATATTATGGTAACAATCTTGGGGATAGAATCGGCATCACCCCGTATTCTCCCGCCGGGTATATTGTCACCCCGGGAAAGACTGTCAAAGTCCATACTAAAGGGTAGGGTTATTTCGGCACTCAGCAACGATGCCACCGCAACAAGCAGAAACAAAAATAAGACTCTTCTTTTCATAATAATTTTAACTCCTTAACATCTCCCAATATACATTTGTAATGTAATATATGAAAGATAATTAAACAAGATAAACCGGATATTCCCAAGAAAACACCTTGACGAGAAACACTACATGGGTTACTTTAATTCGTATGCGAAACATTCGCATAGCAACTATTCTTCAAAAAGGAGATTCCATGAAACTTTTAGGCGCCCTTTTTACAGAAACCTCCCGGATGCACCGGCGGTTTCATCAGTCTATCTTTGAATCGGTAGGAATTTACCGGGGACAACCGGAGCTCTTCTTTACACTCAGCAAGGAAAAAGCCCCCATCAACCAGAGCAGTCTGGCCAAAAAACTCAAAATGGCCCCTTCCACTTTGACCAGAATGGCCCAGTCTCTGGAGAAAAAAGGCTATGTATCACGCCATTCCGACGAAAAAGACCAGAGACAGACACTCATTTCTCTAACAGAGGAAGGCCGGAAGATCCAGAAAGCCATACAAAGCCAGTTTGCCGAGATGGATGAAGGGATTTTCAAGGATTTCAACGATGAAGAGAAACAACAGCTGCGGGGTTATCTGCTTCGCATACAGGAAAGTATAACAAGAGAACAGGAAAAGAAAGGAGAGATAAAGGAATGAAAACCATATTTCAATATTTAAAACCCTACTGGTTTTTCGCCATTACCGCACCACTCATGATGCTTCTGGAAGTATTCATGGACCTGATGCTCCCGGCCACCATGGCAAAAATCGTGGATGAGGGTATCGCCTCGGGGAACCTGAATCTGGTTCTGAACCTGGGGGTTCGCATGATCATCTTTACCCTAATAGCCTTTGTGGGCGGTTCGGGATGTTCCATTCTCTCCAGCCGGGCCTCTTCCGGCTTGGGAGCGGACCTGCGCCGGGACCTCTTTGGCCGGGTCCTCTCCCTTTCCCACAGGAACCTGGACGAACTGGAGACGGGAAACCTTATTACCCGGCTTACCAACGATGTTGCCCAACTGGAGGAAGTCTCCCTTCTGATGCTCCGAATTATGGTAAGAGCCCCCCTGCAGATTGTAGGCAGCCTGGTCATGGCGATAATTATCAGTCTTAAGCTCTCCTCCCTGTTTATCTTTTTCGTACCCGCCCTTCTTGTGGTCATGGCAATACTTCTCAAAGTGGCCTACCCCCTCTTTTTTAAGGTTCAGGAGAAGCTGGACCGGGTGAATATACGGCTCCAGGAGAATCTGGCGGGGAAGCGGCTGGTAAAGGCCTTTGTACGGGAAGACTACGAAACGGAGAAGTTCGCTGCGGCCAACGATGAACTGTCCCGTACCACCACCCGGGCGAACCGCACGGCCATGTCGGCCAACCCGATTATGCAGGTGATTCTAAACGGGGGCATTATCGCCGCTCTCTGGTTTGGAGCGGAGCTGATTGACCTGGGGGCCCTGAAGATAGGGGCGCTTATCGCCTTCATCAACTATCTGCGGCAGCTGCTCTTTTCGCTCATGATGTTTAGCCAGCTGATTATGCGCGTGTCCCGGGCCCAGGCTTCGTCGGTGCGGATTCAGGAAGTACTCAAGAGCAAACCCTATCTTGATGATTCGGGTAAAGAGAAAGGGGCGGATGAGAGCAAGGGAGCCCTGGAGTTTCGCAATGTCTCCTTTTCCTACCGTAAAAAAGGCGACCCGGTTCTAAAGAATCTCTCCTTCACGGTAAATCCCGGGGAGACTCTGGCGGTGATTGGGGCGACCGGTTCGGGAAAATCGAGCCTGGTAAATCTGATTCCCCGCTTCTATGACCTTGATGAGGGGGAGATTCTCCTGGACGGGAAGAATATTGCCGATTTTCCCCTGGGCGATTTGCGGCACCAGGTAGCTGTTGTGCCCCAGAAAACCCTCCTTTTTTCCGGGACGGTGAGGGAGAATATTCTCTTCCACTACCCTAAGGCGGAACAGGGGGACCGGGAGTCGCTTATGAAAAAGACGGCGGCCGAAGCGGATATTGCCCAGTTTGTGGAAGGGCTCCCCGAGGGCTACGATACGGATATTAACCAGCGCGGGGTGAATCTCTCGGGGGGGCAGAAGCAGCGGATTGCCATAGCCCGGGCCCTGGCGAAGGAAGCGCCGGTTGTGGTGTTAGATGACGCGACCAGCGCGGTGGATACGGCCACGGAGCGGCAGATTCGCCGGGCACTTAAGTCGGGACAGGCAGACCGCACTTTGATTATTGTGGCCCAGAGGATTTCCGGCGTGATGGATGCGGACCGGATTCTGGTACTGGAGGACGGTCAGATTTCCGCCTCCGGCACCCACGAGGAACTTTTAGAGACAAGTCCTCTCTATAATGAAATATACCATACACAGATTGATGAGGAGGCGCTGGCATGAGTAAAAACAACCCCTTGAGCGGGCCCGGATCGGGAGGCCCCGCAGGACATATGATGATGGGTAAAAAGGAAAAAGCCAAAGACAGAAAGGGAACCCTGGCCCGTCTCTGGACCTACCTGAGACATCAGAAAATCGGCCTTGCCCTGGTCTTTTTGACTGTTTTCATCACCACAGCCCTGAATATCGCCGGGCCTTACCTTATGAAGATAGCCCTGGACAGCCATATTTCGGAAGGGGTTCATTTCTCCGCCCTCCTCCGGATTCTGGTAGCCATGGCCATAGTCTACGCCCTGGCTTCGCTGCTAACATTAATTCAGCAGCACATAATGATAGGCCTCTCCCAGAGGGCCATTCGCGCCCTACGAAGGGATGTGTTTCAAAAGTTTCAGGAACTGACGGTACGCTACTTTGACACCCACTCTTCGGGGGAGTTGATGAGCCGGGTAACCAACGACATAGATAACATCAGCAATACCCTGTCCACGGGAGTTCTTCAGGTCATTTCCGCTGTGCTGACCCTTATCTCTGTGGCGGTGGTCATGGTCAGTCTAAACTGGCCCCTGGCCCTTATTTGTCTTTGTGTGATTCCCCTGGTCATCTTCGTCACCAAAAAAGTGGGCGGCCATACCCGAACGGGATTCCGGGACCGGCAAAAGTCACTGGGGAAAATCAACGGTATTATAGAAGAGAATGTGTCCGGCCATCGTGTGATCAAATCCTTTACCAAGGAGGAGGAGATCATGGGGGATTTTAACCGGGAAAACGAGAAGATGCGCCGGGCCTCCTACAAGGCAAACGCCGTGTCCGGACTCATGGGCCCCATGATGAATATGATGAATAACCTTAACTATGCGGTGACCGCCTTTGCCGGAGGAATCCTGGCCCTGAACGGATTAGTTTCTGTGGGGACCATTGCGGCCTTCCTTAACTACTCCCGCCAATTTTCCCGTCCTTTAAACCAGGTGGCCCAGCTTTATACCTCGATTCAGTCGGCCCTGGCCGGGGCGGAACGGGTTTTCGCCCTGCTCGATGAGGAGCCCGAATTCTGTGATGCCCCCGATGCCCTTCCCCTTGAGGAGATTGAAGGACAGGTCATTCTTGAGGATATCCACTTCCGTTACAAAGAGGATATTCCCGTGCTAAAAGGCATTGATATCCATGCCGAACCGGGACAGACCATCGCTCTCGTAGGACCGACCGGTGCAGGAAAAACCACCATCATAAACCTGCTCACCCGCTTCTACGACTACCACAGGGGAACCATTACCATAGACGGAAAGGACCTGCGCCATATACGCAAGGATGACCTGCGACGTTCTTTGGGGATTGTTCTACAGGAGACATTCCTCTTCTCCGGGACTGTTAAGGAGAATATTCGCTACGGACGGCTCGATGCGACCGATGAGGAGATTCGGGAAGCGGCAAAAATGGCCAACGCCCACCAGTTTATCCACCGTATGCCCAAGGGGTACGATACGGAGATTTCCGAGAACGGGGCCAACCTTTCCGAAGGCCAGCGCCAGCTCATAGCCATCGCCCGGGCCATTCTTTCCCAACCCTCCATCCTCATTCTGGATGAAGCCACCTCCAGCGTCGATACAAGAACGGAGGTGCAGATTCAGGAGGGGATGCTTAAACTGATGGAAGGACGGACGAGTTTTGTTATCGCCCATCGCCTCTCTACTATCAAAAATGCCGACGCCATTCTGGTGTTAAAAGACGGGGAGATTATCGAGCGGGGCACCCATGGAGAACTCCTGGACGCCCGGGGATTCTATCACGAACTCTATCACAGCCAGTTTGGCAAGGAGAATGTCTCCACCGCCTCGTGATTTAGCTGTTCGCCTGAACGATTTCGGACAATTTGATATGACTGTTCCTGAATCGGTTGCCATTCACTTCACCTTTGATGTGAATGGCATTGGAGGGACAGTTCTGAATACAGGCGAAACACATAAAGCACTTGTTGCTTAGGGAGATATTCTTGTTCTCCTTGTCCACGGTGATATTATCCACGGGGCAGACGCTGGCGCATACGCCGCAGCCGGTACAGTTATCATTCAAGACCAGGTAGTTATCGATGGGCTCGGCGTAGACATGGACTTTGAGCCTCTTTTCATTGAAGGGGCGTCCTTCTCTCTTGGCCATGTAGTTAAAAGTAGCTTTTTGGATAAAGTTTTCCTTTAAAATCCATTTTTTCGAGGCTTCTATGTCCGATTTGACTGCAGCAAGCTGTTCTTCAATCTTCTTCTTGGGCTCCTTCGCCTTCTCCTTTTCCATATCAAAGGTAGGAAGATAGTTGTCCACCATCATAATCCGGTTGATATAATCGAAGGTGTATCCCCCTTCCTTTCCGATATCGGTTAAATGCTTCGCCACCGCTCCGGAGTAAACCCCGTAAGTTGTCACCGCGAAAAGGTAGTCGCAATGGAAGGTCACTTTCTTTAGGTAATCCACCAGATAGGAAGGAACTCCCCAGGCATGGAGGGGAAAGACAATACCGATTTTATCGTCGCTAAATTCATAGATTCCTTGCTTATCCATCCGGGGAATGGAGAGCAGCTCTCCCCCTAATTCCTTGGCAATATGAAGACTGTTGCCGGTTGCCGTAAAATATAAGATTTTCATGGTTTCTCCTTCCTTTATTTGTAAGTGAGTTGCGAGCCGAATTCCATCAGGATTGGCCATAATTCTTGAGCATAGCTAGAAACATTCGGTCAAAAGCCTTGTCGCTCAGTAGTTTTCTGCCCAAAAGAGACTGCTTTGCCATTTTCCCGGCGGCGTATCTTGTCTTGGGCCGTTTGACCTTTATCGCTTTGGAAATAGTACGGGCGATAACTGTTGGTTCGCTGTACTGTCCCGGTTCCTGGGTGCCCTCCATCATTCGGGCTATAAGGGATTTCATTTCTTTATAAGGGCCGTTGCTATCTTCAAAGAGTTCATCCATGGCATCCTTAAATCCGGTCTTTATGACACCGGGCTCCACGATGACCACATCTATGTCGAACTGCTTTACTTCCAAACGGAGGCAATCGCTCCACCCTTCCAGGGCGTGTTTGGAGGCATGGTACCAGGCCCCCAGGGGAGTGTAGACCTTGCCGCCCACGGAGGTCACATTAACGATGGTGCCGCTCCCCTGAATCCGCATCCCCGGCAGGATAGCCTTGGTGATCTCCGCCAGCCCAAAGAGATTTACCTCAAACTGCCTCTTCGCCTGTTCGTAACTCACCTCTTCCACCGGTCCGTATACGGCATAACCCGCATTGTTCACCAGTACGTCAACCCGGCCCTCGGCTTCAAGAATTCCGGCCACTTCCGTTCTAACTTGGTCATGATTAGTAAGGTCCAGAGAGACCGCTTTTCCGCCGGCCTCTACAATATCCGTCATCATGTCTACCCGGCGGGCCGCGCCGTATACGATATGGCCCTCTTCGATCAACTGCAGGGCCGTGGCTTTGCCGATTCCGCTGCTGGCACCTGTCACAATGATTACTTTACCCATTAGATACCCCAGCTGATCCCAGTGGCTTTTTCCGAAACTTCCCAAAGTTTTTTGGCAACGGCCTTATCTTTGGCATGGGGCTCGAGCTTACACTCTCCTACAGGACCAACCCAGTAGCTTCTTCCCGTGGGGCCGTAGAAGCCTTTCTGGTCCAGATTGGGTTCGGTAGCGCACATGAGTTCAGGGTAAGCTCCGTTTTCTGCAGGCTGGGTCAGGGGGGAGAGCTTCATCAGGCCGAATGTGAGGCGCATCATGAAACTGCCGCTGGTCTTGATCAGTGCCGTTCGTGATGAACCGGGATGGCAGGCATAGGCTTTAACTCCGGTTTTACCCGCCTTTACCAAGCGGTCCTGCAGTTCATAGATAGACATTATCTGGGCCAGCTTGCTCTGGCTGTAGGCATCATTAGGGGTGTAATCCTTATCCCAATTCAAATCGTCAAACTTGATAGTTTTAAGCCCCATGTCATAACCCATGCTTCCTACAGTCACGATTCGTCCTCCCGTCTTCTCAATAAGGGGGAAAAGCAGGGCCTGCAGGGTAAAGTGACCGTAATGGTTCACTCCCATCTGGCTTTCGAAGCCGTCCACCGTAAACTGTTGTTTGGGAACCTGGGCAATAGCCCCGTTGCACATGAGGGCATCTATACGGTTTACTTTATCAAGGACCTCTTTGGCGGCCTGTTTTACCGAAGCCTGGTTTCCCAGATCCATCTTTATAGAAATGACATCTATTCCCTTGCCCAATTCTTCTTTTAATAGAGCTGTAATATCCGCCGCTTTTCCGGGATTACGGTTTAACATAACCACTTGAGCCCTCTTGGATAGTAATATTTTCGCCGCTTCAAACCCCGTACCGCTGGTCGTACCGGTAATAACAAAAGTCTTCCCCTTAAGGGAACCGATTCTTTCCGGGGTCCATCCGTTTTTTCCAAATTGTGTATCTGCCATAAAATATCTCCTTTGTGTAAGTAGGTCATTACCTTACTGAACCAACTATAATCTTCAACAGAAGATAAAATAAGGCCGGATTATCGCTAAAACATGCCTATTTGTATCAACCGGGTTGCATTGCTCTCCTTTTGGGTGCTTAATAGAGGTATGAGCAAGAAGCAAATTAGAGAAATTGTAGAAAACTGGATTCACGAAGACGGGACAATCGAAACGGGAATAAAAGGGGTACAGCTCTTTAAGGTTTCCGAAGCGATAACCTGCGCCCCCGCCGTATACGAACCTGCGGTCATCGTTATTGTCAACGGGACAAAGGAGGCCGTCCTGGATGGCCACAGATACGTTTACGACGACAGCAAGTATATGTGCTGCCCTATCTCCCTGCCGGTGGAAGCGGGAACTCCCGATTGTTCACCGGAAAATCCCCTCCTGGGAGTCTATATTTCCCTTGATACCAGAGTTATGACAGAACTGGCCATAGAGATGGAAAGTATCCCCGGAACAATTCGTAAGCCCCAAAGCGGTCCGGTCCCCCAGAGCCTTACACTTGCTCATTGGGACGACTCTTTTACCGACGCCCTGCTTAGACTCTTACAGCTGGGCGACTCCCCGGAGGACAAGGCCATACTCGGAGCCAGCCGCCTGAGAGAGTTGTACTACGCCGTATTAAAAGGGGAAGCGGGAGAAGCGGCCCGCCGCGCCTTTGGCGTGGGTAATGAGATTGCCCGGGCCATCGAATACCTGTCCACCCGTCTGGACGAAGCGGTGACCATCGAAGAGATGGCCGCACAGGTAGGAATGAGCCGAGCCGTATTCCACCGCAAGTTCAAGCAGGCCACCACCATGCCCCCCATTCAGTTTGTCAAATCGATGAAGCTTAACAACGCGGCCATGATGATAGCCGGAGGTATGACCGTGAACGAAGCGGCACAGGGGGTAGGCTATGCCAGCTCCTCCCAATTCAGCCGGGAATTCAAACGGATGTACGGAGAATCGCCCAAACAGTGGAGCCATACCAAACCGCTGCCCATGGAAACCATTGGCCGGTCATCCCACTTTTTTGATCAGCTCCAGCAGTCAGCGCTTTAGAAGGCTAATTTTTCTTGTTTTATTGCGAATTGGGGATTTTATTCCCCTTTCAGACTTGTCTTTCGTAGAAAGATACAACAAAATAAAGACATGGACTTCCTTTCCCGAAGAGAGAAACAGAAAGGGCGGCGCAGCTACCTTCTTTACACTTTTGTTAACGGCTTAAGCTACAGTTTCCTGGCGGAGACGATGATCTACCTGCTGGCGATGCACTACGGGGCGGGAAATATGCAGCTGGGCTATATCTCCTCGGCGGTCTATCTGACAGGAGTAGTGGTATTCTTCGTACCGGTCTTCTTCCGAAATGTTCCGATTATCCGGCTCTTTTTTGCGGCCTGGCTTCTCCGGGGACTGGTGAGTCTGGCTTACGGCTTCACTCCCGTTTTGGAAAGTTCCCGGGCCGTTTGGCTCATTATCGGGGTCTATACCCTTTACTGCCTGCTTCGGAACACAGCCTACCCCATGAATCATGTCATCCAGGGCTACATAACCAAACCCTCCGAGCGGGGCAGCTACTCCTCCCGGGTCATAATGGTGCTTTACGCCTCCATGACTCTTTCCCGGCTCCTCAGTTTCTCCACCCTGACCCTCTTTGGTTCCCGGGAAATAGAAGGGATATTTGCCCTTCTTCTTCTGGGGATACTCCTGAACTCGGGGGCTTCCGCAGCCATAACCCGCATTCCCGTAAAACAGCGGATTCAGGGGAAAAGTTTTAAAGAAGCCTTTGATTCCTTCCGCACCTACCTGGTCGACCCCAAGCACCGCACCCTTATCACTCTCTACTGCACGGGCATGTCCCTCTTCGTTTTGTTCGGTTTCACAGTCCCTTTCCTTAGGAAGATTCTGGATGTGCCCCCGAACCTGATTTTTATCTTTACCACTCTGAACTTTGCCGGAGTCATTGTCACAAGCCGCACCATGCGCCCTTACCTGGACCGATTCGGGAGCAAACCGCTCCTTATCATATGCAATATCCTTATTCTACTCCTCGCCCTCCTCTGGGTCTTCGCGCCCGTCAGTCTGCCTATTTACGCCTTTTTTATCCTGGGAATCTTCTCCATGGCCTTTCTGGGACTGAACCGCCTACTTTTAGACAGGCTGATTGTCAATTCCATTCCCGGGGACGACCGGATAGGATTTACCGGGGCCCTGGCGGTGATTTTTTCCTTCTACTCCCTGCTGATTGGTATGGGGGGTGGTTATCTGGCGGACCTCTCCGGGCTTTTGGACACCCGCCTGACCCACGAATACGGCCTGACCTTTAGTCTCCTGGCCCTCACGGCTCTGGTAAATGTCATATTCTCCATTCGGCTTAAAGAGAAGGACAGCCTTTCCGCCACCCAATGCCTTGACCTGCTGGCCCATCCGGACAAACTCAAAACGATCCAGCGCCTGGAAAAACTGAAGAACAGCAACAACGCGACCCAAACAGAGATGATTCTGATTGAGCTGGAAGCGGACCCGACTCACCTGGCCACCAAAGAGATCCATACCCGTATGAAACAACCGGGACTGCGGGACAAGGAGATGATTATCCGTTCCCTCTTTTCCAACCCCCGCCCCGAACTGGAGGCGGACCTGATAGAGGAAGCCATGGATACCCACTCCTGGTGGCGACACAGTGCGATCTTTGCCCTGGGAGCCTACAGCAGCCCCCGAACAAGGACAACTCTTAAAAGGATCTTTAAAGAAACCAAATACCCCTATATTCGGTCGGTAGCAGCCAAGTCCATGGCCCGTGTGGGAGATTTTTCCTGCCTTGAGGAGATCAATGAACTGCTGGACCGTCCCAGCCTGGATGTGCGGAGTTACGTAAATCTGATTATTGCCGTTAGCATGATGGAGCACAACGGCGCCTACTGGACCAAGATTTTCCGCCTCCTCCGGGAATTTCCCTCCTACCGCTTTCAGCAGAACCTTCTTATCATCGGCTCCAAGCGTTCCGGATTCGAACCGCCCCTGGAAGACTTTTTCTTTGAGCTGAATCTGGATGCCAAGTCGGGCTTTCAATCACTCTTTGAAGACCTGGTAGACTTTGGTATTACCGACGAAGAGTACGAAGAACTAAAAGAGTTAAGCGATAAAGAGGATTATTACGGGATCTGGTGTTTTAGCCGGGCGAAGTGCAAAGGGATTACCCTGCTTGAGCCCCATGAATATTTAAGAGAAGAAATCCGAGGCTACCGAAAAAGAAGTATTTGCCCCAGCCTGGCTCTCGCGGGATTGTACTTTAGTTACCAACTTAGCAGGGAATACGAGAACAGATTGGAAAGACTTAAGAGTTCCCAAAGCGCCGAATAGAAACCATAGATAGTTACTCCATGGTTTCTAACGGCATGGGGTGTCTTTTCCCTTAAAAGACTACCTTAAAACTTCAGGTTCACACCGGCTGCAACTAAATGAGTAGTCTTGTCATAAGTCGCATAACTATTACTTAGGTCCGGATATGTGCTGTAGTTGTAAGCCAGAATAGCGTCTATGTTCTCATTAATATCGTATTTGACACCGGCGGCAATATTATGGGAATCCAGACTCATATCAAAGTCGGAGATCGTATCACTATTGGATCCCATTTTGGAATACATATATCCGACACTCAGGACGAGCGGCTCAATCAATCGATACTCTACGCCTGTAGAGAGGTCAAATCCGTTATCATAATCTTCATAGGCATCACCCTCGGCCATCTCTATAAAGTAGTACACCAGCCCGGCATTTATCTTTAACTCTTGGGTCATATCAAAAGCTACGCCCACAGAAAGAAGGGCGGGAAGATTATAGTCAAAGGTAGATTCATCGGTATAACCTCCAACATTGTCGGTGGTTGTATCATTTTCATACTCCAGGGCCGTTTCTGTTTCGTATTTGATACCAATATTGAGAGCATCCATGGGTCTGATGTCTAAACCGATAATAGCCCCAAAACCTGTAGCACTCTGGCTTACTTCAAGAAGGTCCATCACTCCAAAACCAACGTCACCTTCCAGAAAAATATCTTTTTCACTAGTAATATACCTTCCCGCAAGAGAAAAGGAGAACATATCGTTCACCGCATAGGAGCCTCCCAGAATTACCCCATAGTATATTGAAGTGGCTTCAAGGACACAGTCTGTATAACCGGACGCAGCCGTATAGGCAATACCATCTTCGTACTCCACCGTACCGCCGCCGGCGGTGATACCGGCGCCTACAAAACCGGCCCAGTTATTCCGCTTGTAAACACCAAAGAGGTTGGGTAGAATAAGCGTTGGTACATCAGATACATATTCTGTACCTGTAGCATCCAGTTCCATCGAATAATTTTTAAAAATAAACTGATTCCCAAAATTGATGTGAAAACCGTCTTCCATCATGGCCGTTCCCGCCGGGTTGTAAATGACAATATCCGCCGCATCCAAAGAGCCACCCCGAGTAAGGGTCCGGATATAATCAACCGATTGATTCCCTCTGTAGTCGATGCTGCTGCCAAAAACATGGGCCGTGACAATGCACAATAATGTAAGAACGATTTGTTTCCTCATAGACATTTTTTTCCTTCCTTTCAAACTTCTGTTAACAATGGCGTATAACCTAAAATTTGGCCTCTCCTAAGACCATAGACCGAATTTTAGGTTATGGAATTTTCAAATACAAGGATTTTTTCCCTCTTAAAGTACCTGATTCTGACCATAGGTCATTCAACATGACGTACTTCAACAGGAAATAAAATACGCTATTCGTTATTTTCTAACATTATTTTTACGTTTTATTGTGGCAATCTCTTGCCATAAAAAATATTTTCTCCTATATTTTCCTTATAAGGGAGAATTAAAAATGTACAAAACGGGAAAAGATGTAAGAGACGACTGCCGGGATAGTTCCTGGACCGCCCCCACTGCAGGACTGGGAAAAGGCTATGTTCAGGCCAACCTGGCCATTTTGCCCTACGACTGGGCCCAGGACTTCCTTCTATTTGCCCAAAGGAACCCCAAACCCTGCCCCATCCTCGAAGTGGGAGAGAAGGGTTCCCCCCTCACGAAAATCATTGCCGACGACGCCGATATTTGCCGTGATCTGCCCCGCTATAGGGTCTACAAGAACGGCGAACTCACCGAAGAACGGACCGACATAAGCGAGCTGTGGCAGGATGACTTCGTTTATTTCCTAATTGGATGCAGCTTTACCTTTGAACAGGCCCTCCTGGCCGAAGACATCGATGTGCGCCACATTACGGAAGGGGTCAATGTTCCCATGTACCGCACCAACCTCATGTGCCGCGATGCCGGTCGTTTCCAGAACGTACCCATGGTGGTGAGCATGAGACCCTTTGCTCCCAAAGACGCCATTCGGGCTATAGAAATAACAAGAGATTACCCCTCGGTCCACGGAAGCCCCGTTCATCTGGGCGACCCCTCACTCATCGGAATCAAGGATCTGGCTTCTCCCGATTTTGGGGACCCGGTCACAGTGGGGAAAGATGAGACGCCCCTCTTCTGGGCCTGCGGCGTGACGCCCCAGTCGGCGGCCATGGTGGCAAAGCCCCCTATTATGATTACCCATGCCCCGGGGCATATGTTTGTAGGAGATCTGTATGACCAGCACTATAAAATCTAATATGACGACAATAGGCCAAAGGGCCGCTGAGATAGAAGAAATCATCCAGCGCGATCCGGGTAATCGGGGACTGGCCAACTGGGCCGTTCAAGGTCATCTTCTTCCCGCTACGGAATCTCTCCTCCAGGGAAATCACATTCTCCTAACCACCGGCTTTTACATTATGAATGCCGGAGAAATTGAGACCGACGGCCCCCCGGGAGCCATTGTGTTGGCCGACGCCCTGATCAAACTGGGAAAGACCGTAACGATCCTGGTGGACAACCATTCTCTTAAAATCATGGAAGCCGGATTAAAAGCCCTTAATTGTCCGGCGGAACTGCTGGGCTTTGACCGGGAAGGGACCTGGCCCGACGCCTCTCTCATCCGCCCGGAAACAACCCACTTCGTCTCCCTCGAACGACCGGGACAGGCAGCGGACGGCAAGTACTACAACTTCCGGGGAAAGGATATCTCCTTTGCCGTAACGCCCATGGACCATCTCTTTGCCCTTAGCGGGGAAAAGGGCATAGTGACCATTGGTATTGGCGACGGAGGGAACGAACTGGGCATGGGCCATGTATCCGAAAATGTGGACACCCACGTAGCCCCGGGCCGGGACTTTAGCTGCCAGACCCACGCCCGGCACTGTGTTTGCGCCGGGGTAAGCAACTGGGGAGGCTACGGCATGGGGGCCCTCCTCTCCTTATTAAGCGGCCGGAATGTACTCCCCGGGGAAAAGGAATTAAGTGCCCTGCTGGACGGCATAGTCGAAGCGGGAGCGGTAGACGGGGTGAGCGGCCTGCAGGAAGCCACCGTGGACGGGCTGGAAGCGGCCTGGGAAATGAATCAGTTTAACACCCTCTATGAGATAGCCCGGGAAGGGGCAGAGTCGTGAGGAAGTACCCCCTGGGGGACTCCTGCCTCTGCTGGTCCCTGGATGACAAAATCGACCCGGCCGTCTCCGCCCGGATCCTCTCGGTCTACCGGGAACTAAAGGATACCGCACCGGGCACTCTGGGAATACGGGACTTTGTCCCCTCCTACAACGCCCTGGCTGTTCACTTTGACCCGCTTAAGTGTGACCGCAAGAAACTGGAAGAGCTGGTGGACGAGGCCTTTGCCAAAGAGAGCGGCGGAAACAACACCGGCAAGGAAGTAATAATCCCCGTGAAATACGACGGGGAAGACTTGGACCGGGTGGCCGAACTGCACGATTTAACCGTTCGCGAAGTGATAGACCTGCATAGCAAGGGGAATTTCACCGTGGCCATGGTAGGCTTTCTTCCCAACTTCCCCTACCTCATCGGCCTGGACGAACGGCTGGTCACCCCCCGGCTCGACAGCCCCAGAACCAAGGTTCCCGCCGGCTCCGTTGCGATCGGCGGGGCGCAAACAGGCATCTACCCGGTGGAATCGCCGGGGGGATGGAATCTCATAGGCTCCACCGACCCGGCCCTTCTTCAGGCCATAGAACCGGGGGACCGAGTCATATTTGAGGAAATGAAATAATGCACGTTAATTGCGATATAGGAGAACGGGGCGCCGATCATCCCGTAGACAGAGAACTGATGAATCACATCGCCCTGGCCAACATAGCCTGCGGCGGACATGCGGGAGACCGGGAGAGCGTGGATGCCTTTTTAGCTCTGGCCCGGGAGAAGGGAATAGCCGTTTCGGCCCACCTCTCCTACCCGGACCGGGAAAACTTCGGCCGCACCAGTATGGATATTTCCCGAAAAGAACTCCTGACCAGCCTGGATGAACAGTATAAGCTGATGGGGGCTGTGGAAGCCGTTAAATTCCACGGCGCCCTCTACAACGACTGCTGGGTCGACGGGAAACTGGCATCGGACCTGGCCGACTGGCTCAAGGCCAAGGGGATTCAAACCATTATAACTCCCGATCAATCCAGCCTGGCCGTAGAGAGTGCCAAGCGGGGAATTACGGTCATGGCCGAAGCCTTTGCAGAGAGACGCTACGCCTACAATCCCGCCAACCAACAGCTCTCTCTGGTCAGCCGCAAACTGGACTATGCTTCCATCCACGACCTGGAAGAAGCGGTGGCCCATGCTCAAAGGATAGTAGAAGAAGGCCGGGTAGACGGCCATATAGATGACGGGAAGGGCCATGTGGAAATCCGCCCCCTTCCTCTTAAGGCCGATACGATCTGCATCCATTCGGACTCACCCATCTCGCTGGAACTGGCCGCCCGCCTTTCCGCCTCGGGAGATAAGTAGAATGTTCCGATTCATCAACCCGGGTATGTGTGTCTCCACGGGCCTTCCCGTTTACGGGAAGCAGGACGTAGGCCTCACCCCCGGCGGCGCCATGGACAGCTTCTCCCTCCGCTGCGGCAACATCCTTCTGGGAAACGAGGAAGGCGCCCCGGCCCTGGAAATTCTTTTCTCACCCGAGCTGGAGTGGGAAAGGCCTGGATATTTTGTCCTGAGCGGCGCCCCCACCCTGCAAAGCAAACTCAAGCGGGGCAATCGGGAAGAAGCGGTAAAACACGGACAGGTCTACAAATTTGAAGCAGGGGACGTTTTAGCTCTGGGAGAAAAACACTACGGAATGCGTACTTACCTCTGCTACCGGAGTGCCGAAGAGATGGGCCTGGAGAACCGGGAAGGGTTGGCCATGGCCGACTTTAACGACCTGGCCCGATGGCCCGATGAGGACCGAACGATTCGCGTGGTGGAAGGCCCCGAATTCAGCGCCCTGGAGAATCCGGAGTTCTTCTTTGATCAGCCCTGGACCCTCTCCCACGAGATGAGCCAGATGGGACTGCGTCTGGAAAACAACGGGGAAGGCCTCAAGGTTAACATGGGCAACATGGTCTCCGAGGCCGTCGCCACAGGTACAATTCAGCTTACCCCCAAGGGCCCCATCATACTTATGAAGCATCGGCAGACAGTAGGCGGTTACCCCCGGGTCTTTAATGTAATTTCCGCCGATACGGACCTGCTCGGTCAATACGGACCGGGACAGAAGGTACATTTTAAGAAAGTAACACAGGATGAAGCTCTCGCCGTATTAAGGCAGAGAGAAGAGGATATAAAAACTTTGAAAAATCAGGTAAAATACAGCCTGGAAGGATTAATGTAATGGATATTTACTACGTAGACGGAGAATTTGTACCGGAAAACGAAGCCTTTGTACTGGCCAAGGACATCGCTGTCCTTCGAGGATTTGGAGCCTTTGACTTTATGAGAACCTACGGCCGACGCCCCTTCCATTTGGAAGATCACATCGCCCGACTCAGAAAATCCACCGAAAAAATCGGTCTTGACCTTAAATGGTCCGACGAAGAGATATCCAAGGCTGTTATGGACACCCTGGAAAAAAATCCCTCCTACGAAGAGGCTAACATCCGCATCGTGGTAACCGGCGGTGAAAGTTCCAACGGCGTTCTTCCCGAAGGTAACGGGAAACTCATCATCATGGTAAGCGACAAGCACGCCTGCCCCGAATGGTGGTACACCGACGGCGCCCCCGTTGTAACCGTTGATGTGGAACGGTACATCCCCGAAGCGAAAAGCATTAACTACATGAACGCCGTAATTGCTCAGAAGAAAGCCAAGAACAAAGACGCCGTTGAAGCGATTTACGTAGACCGGGAACAGCGTGTTCTGGAAGGGACCACCACCAACATCTACGGCTTCAAGGGAAACAAACTGGTAACCCCCGGAACGGATATCCTGGACGGAATTACCAGAAAAGTGGTTCTGGACCTGGCCAAAGAGGACTTTGAAGTGGAAATCCGTGATATAAAGAAGGATGAACTGGCCGACTTCGAAGAGATCTTCATGTCCGCCTCCAATAAGGAAATCGTACCGGTTATCAAGATTGACGACCTGACAATAGGGAACGGAAAACCCGGTCCCAAAACACAAAAAATCATGGACGCCTTCCGTAAGCTCACCGATGCCTACGGCGCCCGAAAGGAAACAGCCTAAGCCTATGCCCTCTCCCGTAATTTGGGCGGAAATCGATCTTTCCGCTTTGAGACACAATGTTGTAACCCTAAAAAAACAGCTGGGAGAGGGAGTTCTCCTTACCGCCGTGGTTAAAGCCGACGCCTACGGCCACGGAGCGGTGGAAATCGCCCGAGCCGCTCTTGAAGCTGGGGCAAACCGTTTGGCCGTGGCCCGGATGAGTGAGGCCTTGATATTACGGGAGGCGGGGATAGACGCGCCGGTTTTGGTTTTTGGTCACTGCCCGCCGGAGGATCTGGGGGAGATACTGGAGCAGAAGCTTACTCCGGCGGTGAATTCACTGGAGGAAGCCCGAATTCTTTCCCACGAAGCGCTTAAGCTGAACAAAACCGTTTTGGTCCACCTCAAAATTGACACAGGAATGGGCCGACTAGGTCTCATCAACCAGGATTTTCGTTCCGAAGCGGACCGCTGTGCCGAAATATTTACTCTGGAAGGACTCAAGGTGGAGGGAATTTTCACCCACTTTGCCAATGCCGACTCGGCCGACAAGACCCATGCCCAAGAGCAGCTGGAAAACTTCAACCGCCTCTTAAGCGACCTCGAGGCCCGGGGAATCAGCCTCCCCCTCCGTCATGCCGCCAACAGCGCCGCCACAATGGAAATGCCCGAAGCCCACTTTGACATGGTACGACCGGGAATCGCCCTCTACGGGCTGGCCCCCTCGGGGGATGTGGACATCAAGAAAATCGGCCTAAAACCGGTCCTGAGCCTCAAGGCTAAAATCATCCATGTGAAAGAGGTTCCCGCCGACTTCAAAGTCAGCTACGGCAGCACCCATACCACCGACGCCCCCGCTCGTATAGCGACCATCCCCGTGGGCTACGCCGACGGCTACCACCGCCTTCTCTCCTCCCGGGGCTTTATGCTCGCAGGAGGAAAAAGGGCCCCCATCGTGGGACGGGTCTGCATGGACCTGACCATGATCGATGTGACCGGAATACCCGGAGTGGAACAGGGCGACGAAGTGGTTCTGATCGGCCGTCAGGGTGACGAAGAAATCCTGGCAGACGAAGTGGCCGGCTGGGCGGAGACCATCAATTATGAGGTGACCTCTTCCCTTACGAGCCGGGTGCCCCGATTTTACATCCCCATGGAACCCATAAAGTAGGGATCGGAAGTCAAATAGCGGTAATCCTTGCCGTCCGCCTTAAACTGAGTGACAACCTCCCCCTCCATGGCAAAGATCATCTTTTTAACGGGCCCTCCGGTCAGCTGGACATCGAGAAGAACATTCCCCATGGCATCGGCGGTTATGTCCCCGGACATACGGGTAAAGCGGATGGGAGGATTTTCCCCTTCTCCGTTCATTGCAGCGCCCATTCCCATACCGGCTTGTGTTTCCATGAGAGCCGTCACATCCACATCCTTACATACGAGAGATGAGTTTCCGCTCTGATGATCCAATTCGGCAACCGCTCCCGGAGGCAAGGAACCGAACATAGAGCCCATAAGAATCAGGGAGTAGACCATCATGACGCCCCCCAGGGTTTCGCCCACTTCCTCCTCCGTTGGAGCGGCGCTCAAAGGGGCCAACAGCAGAGCAGCCCCAAGGAAGATCAAACAAACTTTTTTCATAAAATATCTCCTTGAATCGATTTACTTAAGTGTAATAGACCGGAGATATATACTCAAATTTCCTTTTTCTCATAAACTTCACAACCGGGACACGTCATAATCAATTGACCGTACTAAATTGATTAGAGTTATGTTAGTTTTTAATGAAATGAAACGGAATCCCGTAAATTTTCGGGAGTTTCCCCTTCTCCTGCTCCTGCTCCCCTTCCTTTTTCCCTCCTGTGAGAACATTCTCTCCGGGACCTCCGACGATTTTGGAGAGCTCTCCTACGAAGAGAGTATAGAGGACTGGGAAGGCTGGACCTTCGACAGCCACAGCGATGAGGCCGAAGCCGACTACGAACAGCTTTTCGATTCCAACACGACCACGGTCCACCGCATAGATATAACCATAGACAACGACTATTACGAGATGATGGAAGAGGACATGGAAAACCTTTACGGCGAGTTCGGTTCGGGAAGCTCCAATACCATGGCCACCGACGATCCCATTTTTGTCCCGGTCACTCTGGAATTCAATGACCAGACCTGGTGGTACGTGGCCATGCGGTACAAGGGAAATTCCTCTCTTTGGGGCGCCTGGCAAGACGGGAATCACAAACTTCCCTTTAGACTGAATTTCGACTACTACGACGATGTCTGGACCGTCATTGAGGGCCAGGCCTTTTGGGGCTTTGAAAAAATGACCTTTGGGAGCTGCAAAGACGACGAAACATTGATTCGAGACGTCCTGGCCTCGGAAACCTTTCTTGAAGCGGGTATCGAAGCGGCCCGGGCCACCTTTTGCCGTGTCTACATCGATGTAAACGACGGTAACGGAGCGGTTTACTGGGGGCTCTACGCTATGATAGAAGATCCTTCGGACCAAATGCTTTCTGTACAATTTGGCAGTGACAGTGGCAATTTGTACAAACCCGATGACGAAACCTACTCCACCCTGGACGAAGACAGCTACAGTTCCTCCTACTATGACAAAGCCAATAACGAGGACGAAGGGGACTGGAGCGACATAAAAAGCTTTATCTACACCATTGAAGACGACGAAAGAAGCGACTACGACCTGTCCCACAACAATGAAACCTGGCAGGAAGAGATAGAAGAGCTCTTTGATGTAGACAAGTATCTCTCCTACCTGGCCGTAAACAACACTATCCAAAACTGGGATGTTTACGGGGAAAAAGCCCACAACTACTACCTCTACGCCAATCCCAACGATTCGGACCGCTTTAGCTGGTTTCCCTGGGACATGAATGAGTCCTTCAATTCCAGCAGCATGTGCCTGAGCATGAATGTGGAGAGCGACTATTCATCGGGAAATTACGACGACTGGCCCCTGTTGGAAAATGTGCTGGGCCAGACGAACTACCGGGACGACTACGACACAAAGATAGCCTATTACTTTGATCCGGACGCCTCACCGGTTCTTTCCGAAGCAACCTTTGACAACTGGATTACGACCTATACGACCCTGGTAGAGGAGTACGTCCTGGACGAAATAGAAGGCTACACCTGGCTGGACGACAATTTTGACAGCACCGACTATGCCGAGGCTGTGGAAGAGCTGGAAGACCAGGTATCCACCCGAATAAGCAAAGTGTCCACTTACCTGGAATAAAGGAAGCCCCCATGACACAGATAAACAGCATATGCAACCAGTTGCCTCCCATCCACCTGGATGAAATGAACCGGGTACGGCTTATGAACCGCAAAGAAGTAAAATACACCGTATATCGTGACCTTCTTCCCTTTCTTCTAAAAAAGATATCTCCCCACTACGAGATTCTGGAAATAGAGGGAGAGCATCTCATGCCCTATAAGTCGGTCTACTTTGACACGGAGGACTACGCCCTTTACACCTCCCATCAAAACGGAAAGCTCAACCGTTACAAAGTGCGGAGCAGAACATACGAATTGACCGGAGCGGAATATCTGGAAATTAAGTTCAAGACAAATAAGAAGCGCACCATTAAAAATCGGATACGAATAGATGAGACCAAAGACAAAGAGAAAGTCAGGACTTTTACCCGGACCAGCCTTCCTTCCCATTACGAAAATCTTGAAGAAAAACTTACCGTACGCTACCAAAGACTCATGCTGGTAGACCGGGCGAAAACGGAACGAGTCACCATAGATATGAATCTAAGCTGTTCCACCCCCCAAAGAGACTGTCATTACGATCACATGGCCGTAATAGAGATTAAGCATGAAGGGGACCTTAAAAACTCCCCCATGGCCCAAGCCCTGGAGGAGATGAAAATCCCCCGTATTTCCTTTAGCAAATATTGCCTGGGAATTGCCGACCTCTATGGGAATGTCAAAAAAAATGCCATGAGACTAAAAATGAGAACGATTAATAAAAACCTCGAATCACAGCGTTTAACCGCGCAACTTCAATAAGGAAAAGAAATGATACAAAACCTGCTAAACTTCACCGGAGACATATTCACATCCCGCTTCATCATCAATCTGTTGTTTATGGCATTAGTTATGGCGACCTACTACAGGGTAAATAAGAATTCCCAGTATCTATTTAACTTTATCATATTCAACGTACTCATCTTCTTTGCTTCAAGCTTTCTGAGCGATACAAAGCTGGAGACGGGCTTTGCCTTTGGCCTTTTTGCCATTCTGTCCATCCTTCGCTACAGAACGGAGCCGGTTCCCATCAAGGAGATGACCTATATGTTCACCTCCATTATTTTGGGAACCATTAATTCAACGGTCACACAGAATCTCCCCTACAACAAGATTCTTTTTGCCAACGGAGCCATTGTCCTGATTATTTTTCTCCTTGAACTGCTTTGGATTAAAAACTACAAACCCTCCCAAAAAATCCTTTTTGAAAGAATCGAACTGCTCCACGAAGACCGCCGGGAAGAGCTAATCCAGCTTTTGGAAGAGAGAATGGGCTGCCACATCAGTCATATAGAAGTGGGTACTGTGGACTTCCTTAAGGATACAGCCACCATTAACATCTACACGGAGTAAAAATGAAGAAAAAGCTACTTATCTATATTGTCAGCCTTCTTCCCCTGGCCCTTTTTGCAGAGGATCTGGAATTCAACATTCTGGGGCTTGATTTTGACCTGGGAGGAGACCTCCGAAGCCGCTCCGCCTATTGGATCAATCCCGATTTGGACAAAGAGAGTTCGGACAGCGAATTCAGCAGTGATATTCGGGGCCGACTGGAACTCAAAGTGACCAGGGACTCCCCCTTCTATGGCAAAGCCCTTCTCGAATGGGGAAATATAGAATGGACCGATTCCCCCGGTTCGGAGGAGTGGCTGGACCTGGAGTTCAGGGAATTCTATGTGGGATTCAAAAATGATAAACTCAAGGTCAAAGCGGGAGCCATAGACCTGAATACCCCCGGCGGTTACGTCTACGACAGCGATGAGTGGGGATTCCAGGTAAAATACGACTTTAGCCTCCTGGAGGCCAAACTTTTCTACACCCCCGCCGATCTGACCGAAGGCTCCAACGACAGCATGGAGCCGGGGGAGTACATGGACCACCTAATTTTCCTGGGAGTTACACAGGATAAGTACCTGGACCTGGATATCTGGGGCATGTTCTATCACGGAGCCACAGAGGAATTCACCTTTAACTCCTTCTGGTTCGGAACGGAAGGGGAAAAGGAGATAGAAGACTTTACCCTTAGCGGAGGCTACACCTACAATGTGGGAAATGTCGTCACCTATGACATCCCCCTCTCCTCCTACTACACCCATTTTTCCCTGGAATACGAAGGGGACAAAAGAAAGACCCTTTTCTCCCGCTTTAACTTAACCGGCGGCTCCGAGGGCTCCCTGGACTCCACCGGGCAGTTCCAGAACCCCGATGGAGAGGGAAACCTGGATACGGACCTGGCCCTTCTCTTTGGAGGCGGCCCCTACAGCAGCCAGTCCTACTTTGACAAGGAAAGTCTGAGTATCGTAAGCGACAACCTTTGCGAAGGGGACATAAGCTTCTACGACCCGGGCCTTTTTACCTACGAAACAGGCTTCGAATGGGATCTGAAAAAAATCCTTCCCCTGGATATGGAAACCACCTTTGTCCTGGGGGGAGCCAACACGGGCGATCTATTAAGGGACGGCTATTTTGACAGCCTGATCGGTTGGGAAGGGGACATTCACAACAAAATAGAGATCACCGACGACCTGGAATTCAACCTCTCCTTTGCCTATCTCCTGCCGGGGAATGCCTTCAATGCGGTTTACGAGCTGAATTATGATGACACCCTGGAGCTGGATACAGCCTTTATGGCGAGCTGGGAGGTGAAGTACTCCTTTTAAGCTTGCCCCCCTCCCCCAATCGCGATACAATAGCGCCAAGGAGCACAACATGAGCCAAGCCTGGATTAACGGAGAATTTATAGACGACAAGAAACTGAACATTTCCGCCCGTGACGTGGGCATTCTGCGGGGCTATGGGGTGTTCGACTTCCTGCGGACCTACGGGGGCGAACCGTTCCACCTCAAGGACCACCTGCGCCGCTTCTTCTTCTCGGCGGAGAAATTACGCCTCAATATAGGATACACCCTGGAAGAGCTTAACAGCGCCATCAGGGAGCTCCTGAAACGGAACGGCTACGAAGAATCGGCCATCCGCATGGTCTGTCTGGGAGGGGAAAGCCCCAGCTCCATGGTTCCCACCGACGAAAACACCACCTACTTGATTGTGGAGCCCTTTAGCGCCGACCGAAGCGGGCTGGAACAGAATCAGCAAAAAGGGGTCTTTCTGGCCGGCTTTCCCCATCTGCGCTACCGGGCGGAAGTGAAAACCAACAACTATATTCCCGCCATGGACGCCCTCCACGAAGCGGAGCAAAAAGGCGCCTTTGACGCTCTCTACTGCGGCAAAAACGGGGAGATTTACGAGACCACCCGGGCCAATGTCTTCTTTCGTATTGACGGAAAATGGCTCACACCCAAGTCGGATATCCTCATAGGAATCACCCGCTCTATCGTGATGAGCTTTATTCCCGAAGGGGAGCTGATGGAAGCTGACTTGACCCTGGCCGACCTGGAACGGGCGGATGAGGCCTTTCTAACCTCTTCCACCAAGGAGATTACTCCCATTGTACGCATAGATGACCAGTTGATAGGCAGCGGCAAACCGGGACCGGAAACGGCGGAACTCATTAAAAGATTCAATAGATACCGGGAAGAACCGGCCCTCTGGGCCAAGCGGGAAGAGGAACATCCCTATGGTTCTTTTTAACGAAAACAACCGCATCGCCTTTCCCCGCTACGGGATACAAATCCCCTCCCTGCCGACCCGGGCCATAAAGACAGTGGAAGCTCTCAAAGCCCACCCCCTTCTGGGTCCCCGGAGCGCGGAGTGGCTGATTGAGAAAATCCCCAATACCATAGGAAAAGAAGACCTCCTCCGGGCGCACACCACAGAATACATATCCGACCTCTACAGCGACAAACTGGAAGAGCGCCTCTTGGCCGCCTATGAGCTCATAGATGAGGAGGGGAACTTCAACCGTTACGATCCCGATTCTGCCGAAGCTCCTCTCGTAGATCTCCTCGAAGATGTCACCCGCATTATTTCCGGGACTTACCGCAACATTCAGCTGGCCCTGGATTCGGGATTTAACTATTTCCTGGGAGGAGGTATGCACCATGCCCATCCCGCCTTCGGTCACGGTTTTTGCCTGGTTAACGATATCTGCACAGCCCTGTTAAAGGCACGGGCAGAAGGTCTGATTCACACCGCCTGGATTATCGATGTGGACGCCCACCGGGGCGACGGTACGGCGGAAATACTCGCCCAGACAGGGGAAATCACTACGATAAGCATTCACATGGCAAAGGGCTGGCCCCTGGACAAACCCCAAAAACAGGCCGACGGCTCACTCAACCCGGGCTGGTTCCCGGGAGATGTGGATCTGGGGATTGAGTCGGGAGAAGAGGCTGATTATACCCCCCGGCTTATGGAAGCCTTAAACGACCTTGAAGCCAAGCAGGGACTTCCTGACCTTTTTTTTATCGTGGCCGGTGTCGACCCTTTCGAGGGAGACGAGCTGGCCTCCACCGACCCCATCAACCTGAGCCGGGACCAGATGTTCGAACGGGACCGGCGGCTCTACCAGTTCTGCCAGGAGAAAAACCGCCCTTCTGCTTGGGTGGCTGCCGGGGGATACGGACAGTACTCCTGGGAAATTCACGCCCGCTTTTTGGAATGGGTATTACAAGAGCGATTGGGATAATTTCCGAACCTTCACATAGGAATACTTTGATTTTCCCCCAAAAAAATATTACCCTTAACAAATAATGACTTTGCATACCCAAAAGGCCAGTCTCAAAATAACGCTTTTTTACTCTATTCTCCTAATATTGGTCTTTGGGCAGCCCCTTCGGGCCGACACTCCTTCAAAACCTCTCATTCTTCTTGATAAGGACGAAATATTTAACCCGGCCCCCTATTGCTCCACCCTTCTCGATGAGACAGGGACCCGGGAAGTGGGAGACTTGAGGGAGGGGGACTTTTCCCACGAAGAAAAAACACTTTTGAATTATGGCCTGACCCGTTCCGCCCTCTGGCTGGACCTCTCCCTTTCGAACAGAACGGTTGAAGAAAACTGGGTTCTCGATTTTGATATTCACAAATTCCTTTGCGTAGAGATTTACGAAGAGAAGGAAGAGGGCCTTTTCGAAAGAGTACACTACTACCGCTATGACATACCTTTCAAAACAAGGGTCATCCAACAGGCCCGGCTCGCCCTCCCCCTTACGATCCTCCCCGGCTCCGACGCCCATTATCGGATAAGAGTGACCTCACAAAACGGCCTCATTTTCCCCCTTAAGATTTCATCGGAGGAGCAATACCGCGAAAAAAGTTACAGACTGAATATCCTCTGGACCTTCCTTTACACCCTGTCCACTATCATAATTCTTTACAACCTTCTCATCTGGAGCTCCATAAGAGAGTGGAACTACCTGCTTTTCGTTATCTACGCCACGGTCAACCTCCTCTATCTATCTGCCCTGAACGGCTTGGGGAGCCAGTATCTCTGGCCAGGCCTGGACGGTCCCCGCACAACCATGTTTTCCCCCTTCTTCGGCGGAATAACCCTGGCCATGGGAATCAGCCTCACACGCACCTTTCTCAATAAGCCCCTGATCACCCGGGGACAGAATATCTATTTGAACATCCTCACGGCTCTTTCCCTTCTTCTCACCCTTTCCAGCCTTGTACTGCAAGACTTCATGACCATATTTAGGCTGGGTAATATTGCGGGAACGATCATTCTACTCTCCATTATGGCCTTTGGCATAACATACTCCTTCAAGGGCAACAAACCGGCCATGCTCTTTCTCCTCTCCTACCTTGTTATTATTCTAGGGCAGCTGGGTTACTCCCTAAGAGCGATTTCCGAGGGAGACGGGGCTTTCTGGCTTCTGGGTATAAATCAGTTTACCCCTCCTATCCAAACCCTTCTCCTGTCCCTGGCTCTCTCCTATCGGATAACGTTTATTCGAAAGGAAAAAGAAGAGGCACAGGAAGCGGCCCTAAAGGCAGAAATAACACTGGCCGAGACTCTGGAAAAAAAGGTGAACGAACGAACGGCCGAGTTGGAAGAAGCGAATAGAAAGCTCACGGAACTTAGCAGCCGGGACGGGCTTACCGGCCTGTATAACAGAAGATATTTTGATGAGCAGCTTATCCGCGAATGGAAACGCCACCAGAGAACAGGCCAAGCTCTCTCCCTGATTTTATGTGACATAGACTTCTTCAAAAAGTACAACGACACGGCGGGTCACCTGGCGGGAGATGACTGTCTGCGCCAAGTAGCAAAAATAATCGGAGACAGCGCCCGGAGAGCCAACGATGTCCCCGCCCGTTACGGAGGAGAGGAGTTTGCCATTATCCTGCCCCAAACGGATAAGGAAGAAGCCTGGGAAATAGGGGAAAATATGCAAAACACCACAAGGATTCAACCGAAGCCCCACCCCGCCTTTGACAACAAAAACCTCACCCTAAGTTTTGGCATATCCACCCTGGTTCCCCGCCTGGATGATAGCCCTCAATTGTTAATTCAGAAAGCCGATGAAGCCCTCTACCGGAGCAAGAACTCAGGGCGGGACAGAATTACCCGGGCCGATTAATTCCCGGGCCGGGAACGCCAGCTCCCATTAAGCGGATGGGGACGGGGATCATAGTACTGAACCGTGTCCCTCCCCAGGAATAACTTGTAGTCCATCTTGTGATCCCCCTCAATAATATAGCCGGGATAGTACCAATTCATCCCCCTGGCCCGGGCGTACTCAAGGGTTTTCAGAATAAGATACTTCCCCGGACTGTACCGGCCGTATTCGGGATCAAAAAAATGGAGAATCGAGGCCAGGGACAATTGACCGACGTGAAAAATCCCGCAGGCCACAGCTCGTCCTTCATCCCGCACGACCCAAGCCTTCGTATCGTAGATATTCCCTTCTTCCCGGTCATAAGTCGCACGAGAGACAGAAGGATAACCGTCAAATTCTATGGAATCGTAATAGACGGAGTAAAGTTGATCCAACTCCTCACTATGAACAAAGGGGTCAAATAATACCGTCTCAAACTGTTCGTTCTTTCTAAGGATGCGCCGATGAGAGGCTTTCTCGGCAATCTTCTCTACGGGATAACGCAGCCAATGGACCCTCCGAGCCGGCTGATCTTCCAGCCCAAAGAGGTGGGATGTAGTGAAAATAGTCTGCCTCATGGGGTACCACCCCCGGGCAAGAAGAAAGTCAAAATCCCTGCCGCCGCAGCGCTCTGGCTCCAACACATCGTAGTAGGTCATAACTTACTATAGCACAATCTCTCCCGTATGGGTTAAAATAGCCTTTCCTAAAAGGTAGGTTTTCCATGAATGGTTTTTACCGAATCCCGGTCACAATTTTAGACATTCTTGTTATTGCCATTGCAGTCATCCTCCTACTTGCCCTCAGAGGGGGAGATTTCTTTGACGAGGAAGGCATCAAGGCCCTAACCCCGCTTAAAAGAATCGGTATAATCCTGGTGGGGCTAATGATGTTCACAGGAGGAATTGCCCTCATCTATTTTGGAATCAAAGCCCCTCTCCAACTCCATAGCACCATTCGCGGTTCCCTCCACGGATACGGCCTCGCCATTACGGGAGCCATTCTCATTCTTATGGGAACCGGATTGATCTACAGCCCTTTAAGATTCAGAAAGAATAAAGAGACTTGACAGCTCTTCCATTCAGGATAGAATAAGAATCATGAATGTCCTTCCTTTTTTAGGCCTGTCCCACATTCTTTTTGGCCTCATACTTATCGGATCTAAAAAAAAAGTTAAGGCCGACTATGTGCTTGTCTTCTGGCTGATTATTCTGGCGGTCCCCTTTCTTAGTGAACTCCCCCTTGGGAACAGTCCCTTACTCCGCCTGAACAACCCGTCCCTGTCACTTCTTAACGGCCCCTGCCTCTATCTTTACCTAAGAGAACTCATCAAAGGGGAGGAGGACTCTCCCTCTTACTGGCCCCACTTGCTCATCGTTCTGCCCTACTATCTCTATTTTCTTTTTACCCCTACCGCCTCTATTCTCCCCGGAGGCCCTCAGCAGCTGAACAACATGACACCCCCCTCCCTTATTA
This sequence comes from Spirochaetales bacterium, assembly GCA_028533045.1. GTDB lineage: Bacteria > Spirochaetota > Spirochaetia > DSM-2461 > DSM-2461 > SZUA-368. The sequence continues at coordinate 82,631 of JAQQAP010000022.1, forward strand.
TCCGCCACTACGGTACATTCAGCCTCATCGTTTTCGCGATCTACAGCTTTTTCTCATTCCGGCGGCTCAGACTCCACAAAAGAGAAGTCAAAGAGACATTTGCCCATGAAAAAGGAGAAGTTACCCTTTTTTGGCTAAGCCTGATTCCTCTGGTCTTTATTGCTATGGTAGCCCTCATTGTGATGGGAGAAACCTGGCTTCCCCTGTCTCCCAAAATAATTCATATGAACGCCTACCTCTTTCTGGCCCTCTATCTCATATACTATGGATTGAAACAGAAGCCGGTCTACCAAATACCCCCCAAAAAAGCCCCTCCCAAGGAGATAGAAAAAGTCCCCCGGGAACAGGAACTTCTGGAAAAACTCAAGATCTCCATGGACGAAGAGAAACTCTATCTCAACCCCACTCTCTCCATCTATGATCTTTCGGAAGCTACGGGAATCTCCCGCCACCAAATATCCCATCTTTTAAACCAGAGCCTTTCCATAAACTTTTTCCAGTTCGTCAACGGCTACCGGCTGGAAGAGGTCTGCCTCCGTCTCAAGGAAGACAAAGAGCACAAAGAGAATATTCTTGAACACGCCCTGGATTCGGGATTCAATTCCAAGTCCAGCTTCAACAGCCTCTTTAAAGAGAAGTACAGCCAAACCCCCAGCCAATACAGAAAATCCCTGGCCTGAAAGGTCCGGGAACATACTAAAAGTCCGACTTTCTCCCCATATGGGAAAATTTCGTCCAAACGGCCCCGTTTGGACGCTTTAAAAATACTCCCGGACTAGAATAGGCTCAACAATATTCCAAGGAGTAACCAATGAAGAAAATCCTTACAACAATTTTGACAGCAACACTTGCCCTCAGCGCCTGTGTAAGTAATACAAGCACCACTACGGCCAACCCGGCCCCGGTCGTAACAGAAACCAAACTCCCCGACACGGGCCAGTCCCACGTTTACGATGTGGACGGAAATGAAGTGGAAGTGACCGATGAGTCCAGCCCCTACTACGGGGCCGACGCCACCGTCGAGGGAAACGCCCTGAGCTACCACGACAACGGGGACGGCACCGTTACCGACCTGAACACCGGCCTTACCTGGCAGCAGACTCCCGACTTCAGCCGCATGAGCTTCGACGAAGCCAAAGAGTACTGTGAAAACCTCACCCTCGGCGGCTATGACGACTGGCGCCTCCCCACCATCAAAGAACTCTACTCCCTGGCCCAATTCGACGGAGAAATCATCCCCCGGGGAGAGAGCACTCCCTACATCGACACGGACTACTTTGATTTCAAATATGACCACCTGGTCTTTGCGGGCCAGTACTTCTCCAGCACGGTCTATGTAAAAGAGGGCGTTCAGAACTACGACGAGCACGGAAGCATCCAGGCCGTATTCGGTTTTAACTTTGCCGACGGACACATCAAAGGCTACGAAACGGGCTACTGGTTCGACGGAACCAAAATCACCCAGGCCGATGGGGTTATGCTCCCCGGCTGCTACGTTCGTGCCGTACGGGGCGAAACGAACCTCTACGACATGGAATACGTAGACAACGGCGACGGAACCGTAACGGACAACTCCACCGGCCTCATGTGGGCTCAGGATGACAGCGGAGACCGAATGGACTGGATAGAAGCCCTGGCCTACGCCAACGAATCCGAACTGGGCGGCTACAGTGACTGGCGCCTCCCCAACTCCAAGGAACTGCAGAGCCTGGTTGACTACGAAGGAAGCGACTTCCCCGCCATCAACACAGACTTCTTCAACATGACCCAGACCACCTTTGAATCGGAAGAGGACCGGGCCTACTTCTGGACCTCCACCACACAGGGTGACTTCAAGCACACCGCCTGCTACGTCTCCTTCGCCCAGGCCTGGAGCAAGAAAAACAGCAGCGCCACAACCTACTACGACTGGCACGGCGCCGGAGCCCAGCGAAGCGATCCCAAGACCGGTGACCCGGCGGACTACGAACTGGCATCGGAAATGGCCAGCGACTACATCTCCATTGATAATTACGTGAGACTCGTAAGAGACGCGGAATAAAAGCAACATAAAACAATAGTTTGGAGAGTCATAGTTTTGAAGCAGACTATGACTCTCCTTTTTTTGTTTAATCTGATTTTAATATTTCCTTCACATTTAAGCCTTATAAATAGGATAAGAGGAAATATGGAAATTCAGATTAGAGATAGACTGATTGAAGAAATCCTGAACGGAACCTACGGCTGGGGGGAAAAGCTCCCCAGCGAAAACCGTCTGTCCGAAGAGTACCAAGTCCCCCGCATTACGGTACGAAAGGTGTTGGTGACACTGGAAGATATGGGATACATCTACTCCCGCCAGGGACAGGGGCGTTTCCTCAGAGAGCGGCAGGAAAAGATTCCCCTGAACCTAACCGGAGAAGTCAGTTTTACAGACAAGCTTAAGGAGTCAGGCTTCGACCTGGAGACCTCCACCGTCGGCAATCGGGAAATCAGCCCCTCCCCAAAAATGAGAAGAGTCCTCCAGGCCGGCACAGAGGAGCTCATCTGCCGCATAGAAAGGCTGCGCATCGTTAACGGCAAACCCATCGCCATCCACATCTCCTACCTTAAGGAGTCCCTCTTCCCGGACATTGGGGAAAGGGCCGACCAAATAGAATCTCTCTTTGCTTATTTCCGGGAAAAGGGTTATACTGGATTTTGTTCCAGCAAGACGAACATGAGCATCTCTCTTCCCACAATGGACGAACAGAATCTTCTGGCCTGCCCTCCCCTCGTCCCCCTGCTGGTTATGGAAGCGGACACGAAATGCAGCGATACGGGACAGGTCATTCAGTACACCCGCATCCTTTACAGGAGCGATGTCTTCCAATATGAGGTGAATTCACTCTGATTGAGGAAAAAAAATGGAAAATATAACAAAAGACAGTGACAGGCAAGCGGCTTTTTTCATAATTGGCTATGGCTTTATACTTGCCATTAGCATAGTCCTTCTTATCGATGATCTTATGAGCAAAACCTACGAAGAATTTATCTATGCGAGTCTGGTTGTAATAGCATTGACGGTTTTCACCTATTTTATTGTAAAATCCCGGTATAGACGTTATTTCTTCCAAGCCTTTATTATCCTAACGGCCATAACAATACTGGTTTTGATCTATAACGGGGTGGGACAGGCCCATGCTCCCTATTGGGCATTGGTTCTTCCCATTTATTTCGCCTCCTTCCTGGGAGTTAAAAAAGGGGGAATCATTCAGGCGATACATGCCATTCCCCTCATACTCATGCTAACCAATATGCTCCCCGGTCAAAACTACCAATATGAGTCATACGATACCATTAGATTTCTCCTTATCTATATTCTTGTCTCCGGTCTTACATTTACCATGGAGTACACCCGGGCTAAAACCGTCGAGTTTCTGCAAGAAAAAAACAGGGCCCTTGAAAGAGCCGACAATGAGATAAAACAGCTTCGAGGCATAATTCCCATCTGCTCCTACTGTAAAAACATCCGCGACGACGAGGGATACTGGGAAAAAGTAGAGGAATACCTCAGCCGACATTCGGAAGCCCAATTCTCCCACGGGATCTGCCCGGACTGCGCGGCGAAGTACTTTCCCGAAGAAAATGAAGAAAGCAAAGAAAAGAGCAAGCTATAAACTAGCCCTCAACTTGACTTTTCTCCCCGTTTTAACCAAAATTGAACCTGTTATATTACGATATCTAATGAGGAGAGAGTAATGAAATTAAGGAAAGCTGCAATCGTTTCCACCGTACTTCTTCTAACCTTTTCCCTGTTTTTCACAGGCTGTAAGAAGGATGAAGAAAGCAACACCGCCCAGACCGCCGAAAAAATCAAGGCAGGTTTTGTTTACATCGGCCCCGCCGGTGACTTTGGCTGGACCTACGCCCACGAAATGGGACGCCAGTTTATTCAGGAAAAGTACGGCGATTGGCTCGAAACCATCACCGTAGAAAGCGTTCCCGAAGGGGATGCGGTTCGTTTCATTGACCGAATGGTTCGGGAAATGAAATGTGATATTATTTTTACCACCAGCTTCGGCTACATGGACGATACCCTGGCCGCCGCAGAAAAATATCCCGATGTGAAATTCTACCACTGTTCCGGTTACAAAAGATCTCCCAATGTGGCTACCTACATGGGTGACATGTACCAGATCTACTACCTGAACGGTCTTATCGCCGGTGCCCTGACAGAAACCGACAAAGTCGGTTATGTTGCCGCCTTCCCCATCCCCGAACTCTACCGTCATATGAACGCCTTTGCTCTGGGAATCAAGGAAGTTAACCCCGACGCCACTCTGGACGCCCGATGGTCCTATGCCTGGTACGGTCCCGGAATCGCCCGGGAAGCCGCCGAAGCTCTCGTAGCCGACGGTTGCGACGTTCTGGCTTTTACCGAAGATACCCCTTCCGTTATCGAAGTAGCTCAGGAGCACTTTGAGAAAGGCGAAACGGTCTACGCCATGAGCCACTACAGCCCCATGCAGACCTACGGAGAAGACACGGTTCCCACCGGTCAGCTCACCGACTGGGGTGTAATCTACGAAAAGATCGTTCTTGACTACAAAGCCGATCCCACCGCCGACCTGAGCGACTACGACATTCTCTGGCTTATGGAAGAGAAAGCCGTTGAGCTGGGCGCTACCTGGGAAGATAAAATCAATCCCGCCTTCGTGGATACCCTCAAAGGTATTAGCGTAGAAAACGCCGACTTCGGAACCATTAGCGTATACGACCTGGTTATGAAGAGATACGAACAGATGGCTCAGGGCCGGGATGTATTCGATCCCTTCGTTGGTCCCATTGCCGATCAGTCCGGAGAAATTCGCATTGCCGAAGGTGAGATGGCTTCCATCGGACACCTGTTTGCCGAAATGGATTATCAGGTTGATAATTTCGTTTCACCCTTACCGTAATCGGTTTTTTAGTAACTAGAAAGGGGGCTCCGGCCCCCTTTTCCGTTCGTAACTGGAGTTAAAAATGGGAAAAATCGCCACCGTAGAGATGCGGGGAATCGGAAAGTCCTTTGTGGGTGTCCGGGCCAATAACAATGTAAACCTTTCCTTGAAGTCGGGAGATATCCTGGGGCTTCTGGGAGAAAACGGTGCGGGGAAAACCACCCTCATGAACATCCTCTACGGCCTTTACCAGCCCGACGAGGGAGAAGTTCTTATAAACGGGGAAACGGTTCAGGTAAAAAGCCCCCGGGAGAGCATGCACTTGGGAATCGGGATGATTCACCAGCACTTCATGCTCATTCAAAAGCACACCGTCCTGGACAATATCATTCTGGGCTTCGACGACCTGCCCTTTTTCTTCCCCCAGAAAGTCATGCGAAAAAAAGTGGAGGAATTCTCCGAACGCTACGGACTCCACGTTAATCCCGACAAATACATATGGGAACTCTCCGCCGGAGAACAACAGCGGGTAGAAATCATCAAAGCCCTCCTTCACAAGGCTGACCTGCTGATTATGGATGAGCCCACTTCGGTCCTGACTCCGGCCGAGGCGGAAGATCTTTTTGTCATCCTGAGGCGTCTGAGCGATGAGGGTCACACCTCCATCCTCATCAGCCACAAACTGGAAGAGATCACCAGTGTCTGCAACCGGGTTCTGGTCATGCGCAAAGGCGAAGTCACCGGGTCCGCAGACATTTCGGAAGTAAACGAGAAAACCCTGGCCACCATGATGGTAGGCCATGAAATATCCCTCTCCTACCCTAAAAAGGAGCTGGACCAGGGCGAAGCCGTTCTTGAAGTAAAGGAACTGGACGTCCATAGCGACCAGGAAATCCCCATCGTTAATAAACTGAGTTTTTCGGTCCACCGGAACGAAATCATGGGAATTGCCGGGGTATCAGGCAACGGCCAGCGGGAGATGGTGGAAGCAGTAACAGGCCTTCGCAAGGCACTGGGAGGCAAAGTCTATCTCAAAGGAAAAGACGTAACCAACCGCTCCGCCCGCTACATTCACGACAACGGTATTACCCATGTACCGGAAGAGCGAATCAAGTTCGGTACTGTGGCTAACCTGCTCCTAATGGAAAACTCCGTTCTCAAGCAGCACCACAGTCAGCCTTTCAGCGCCCATAACCTTATGCATTATCCCACCATTCGCCAGCACGCCAAGAAGCTCATGGAAGATTATCGGGTCGATGCGGCCGGTATTAACACCCCCATAAAGAATCTCTCCGGGGGAAATATGCAAAAATTGATACTGGGCCGGGAAATATCTGCCGGTCCGGACCTGCTCATTGCGGCCCACCCCACCTACGGGCTGGATATCGGAGCCGCCGATTATATCCGCCGCCGGCTCATCGACTGCCGTGATGAAGGAGGAGCGGTCCTCCTCGTATCGGAAGACCTGGAAGAGCTCTTTCAGGTATGCGACCGGGTAGCGGTTATGTTCGAAGGCCGTTTTATGGGGATTGTCGATCCCGCCGACTGCGATATGGGAGATGTGGGCCTCATGATGGCCGGCTCCCTTCCCAAGGAGACCAAATAATGCCTGTAAAAATACTTCCCCGGGAGCGTACTACGCCTCTCTTCACCACCGCCGTACTGGCCGCCTCCCTTCTGGCAGGCCTTGTGGCTGTGGGTATCGTCTTCATAACCAAAGGGGTAAACCCTTTCTACGCTATTAGCGAAATATTCCTATCCGCCTTTGGAAGTGGATTCGGCATAAGCGAAACCATTACCAAGGCGATTCCCCTTGTTCTCATCGGGGCGGGACTGGCCGTAGCCTACCAGGCCAAGTTCTGGAATATCGGGGCGGAAAGTCAGTTGCTATTCGGAGCTATCTTTGCCACCTGGGTCGGACTGAACTGGGCCCCCTACCTACCCCGGCCTGTGGCTATCGCAGCCATGCTTATGGCCGGATTCATAGGCGGTGCCCTCTGGGGTGTCATTCCCGCTCTCCTAAAAATACGATTCGGGATCAGCGAAGTCATCACCACCCTTATGATGAACTATATTGCCAACGAATTTGTTAAATTCCTTGTGGTTGGCCCCTGGAAGGGCGCCTCAAAGGGCGGTTATCCCTACACAGACGATATTGCCGATTCGGCCACCTTCCATCTTCTGGGCTACTCTCGCATATCCCTCCTCATGATGATCGTGGCCGTAGCGGTAGCCCTGCTACTCAGTTTCGTGGTCTACAAGTCTCGCTTCGGCTATGAAATCCGCGTTATAGGGGAAAACCCCGAAGCAGCCCGATACGCCGGTATCGACTTCTTTGGGACCTCCCTCCTCATCATGGTCATCTCCGGCGGAGTGGCCGGACTGGCCGGAGTGGGAGAGATCGGAGCCATCCACCACCACCTGAGCTACCCGGAGACCATCTCCGGAGGCCTGGGATTCACCGCTATTATCGTAGCCTGGCTGGGAAGGCTGAATCCGGCCTTTGCCATCCTGTCGGGACTTTTCTTTGCGGGAATCATCGTGGGAGGAGACGCCATTCAGATTTCCATGAATCTTCCCGCCGCCACGGTGAATGTCTTTAACGGACTAATCCTGACCTTTCTTATCATGGGTGATTTCTTTATGAGTCACCGTCTCCAGTTTACCGGGAGGAAAAGCTGATGTTAGACGTAATTACTTCAATCTTAGTAAGAACCATAGTGGCCGGAACGCCCCTTCTCCTGGGAACTCTGGGTGAAGTCACCTCCGAACGATCGGGAATTATGAACCTGGGCGTAGAGGGGATGATGTCCGTGGGCGCTGTGACCGGTTTTATCGTAACCTTTACCACGGGAAATCCCTGGCTGGGAATGATCGCGGCCACCTGCGCGGGAGCCTTGATCTCTCTGCTCCACGGCTTCGTTACCATTAGCCTCCGGGCTAACCAGGTTGTGTCGGGACTCTCCCTGACCATGTTAGGTCTGGGGCTGAGCGGGCTTTGGGGAAAACCCTTCATCGGCCGTCCTCTGGAAACCCGAATGGCTCCCGTGGCCGTACCCCTTCTCTCCGATATCCCCGTATTGGGCCGGGTCCTTTTTTATCAGGACGCCTACTTTTACCTGTCCGTTCTATTAGGACTGATTGTCTGGTTCCTTCTCAAACACACCCGTGCCGGGATTATCGTCCGTTCCGTGGGAGAAAATCCTAAAGCGGCCGAAGCCCAAGGCATCAACGTAAACCGAATCAAATACCTCTGCGTAATGGTGGGAGGAGCCTTTGCCGGTATGGCAGGAGCCCATCTCTCCACAGCCTACAGTAAGTCCTGGATTGAAGGGATGACCTCCGGCCGGGGCTGGATCGTTATAGCCCTGACAATTTTCGCCCGTTGGGAACCGTCCCGGGCCTTTTTGGGAGCCTACATTTTCGGGGGAATATTCGTACTCCAATTTGTCCTCCAGCCTTTGGGAATCTCTCCCAACCTGCTGGCTATGCTCCCCTATCTCACCACCCTTCTGGTTCTTCTGGGTTACGGAATGAGCAAGAGCGGGAAACGAAGCATGAGCGCTCCGGCGACCCTGGGCGAACCCTATATCCGGGGTGGAAGATAACCTAACGGTTACAAAAGATAAAGGTCAACATATGCTCACTGTCATCATCATAGTCAGTGGGCTTGAACCAGACTTTCTGCCAGTTGGTTCCTATGGTCAGGACAAAACGTCCGTCCTCTTCAATGGTCAGGTCTATTTCCGTCTTGTCCGAGTCGTCTAAGTCGGCTATTCGAAAGAGGTTTACATCATCCGAATTATCCAGGCTTTCCTGGAACCAGAAACTCACACTGAATTCTTCAATTTTATCGGGGAGAACATAATCGCCCAGAGCAATACGGCTGTTGGCCATGGGGGACATATAATAATAAGTACTCCCATCCACTTCAAAGCTGGTGTAATCGGGGGTGTCGCCGGATAGAAGCTCCCCGTCATTGTCTCCTCCATCGGTGGAATCGTAATAGACGATACTGTCACAGGCCAGGGATCCTTCGAACTTATAGTAGCCGGACATACTGTCCGAATCGGACGGGTAATAGCCAAAGTTTTCATAGAGATACCAAAACTCCCACACCTCCATTTCCCGTTGGAAGATGATAAACTCAGCCAGACCATTCACAGGGTTGTCGCCCGAGTCAATGTAAAAACCGTAATTGCTCATATCGTCGGCCATACCCGAATCCAGATCGGCGGCGGCCACCAATTCCCCATCCAGATAAAGTTCAATATCTCCTTCAAAATAGTAGGGAGACGTAAGATACATATTGCGACACCCGCCCAGAAAAAGCAGTACAAGACCCAGGCATATTAACTTAAACTTCACAACCATACTTTTACCCCCAGCGCGAGGGATGTGTAAGGGATGTCCCAGTAAAGGTTACGTAAAAACCAAAGATTTTCCACGTAAAAAGTCAGCTTTTCCTTCTGCAGTTCCCCGCCCAGAGAAAGACCGGTCCAGTGAATGTCATTAAAGTCGGCAAAGTCCGACTCCTCCACATGATTATAACGGTAGAGAAGCCCATAATAATAGCCCCAAGGCCCGTCCTTTATAAAATGGTGTCGGCTTATATCGGTACCGAATGTGTACCCCCAGGTGGAGTAATCATCGGTGACGGAGGCGTAGTCCTCCCTTTCGTAGTAGGCATAGGCTCCCTGAATTTGCACGTCCCAGGTTCTATCCAGAAAGGCGCATCCCACCCCTACGCTAATAGCATTACCGCCAAAGACTTCCACCGGCAGATAGACTTTCCATACTTCCGGTTCTTTGGGAGATTCCACCTCTTTCCAGGGAGCTTCCTGCTCAATGCGGGATTGAGCAGAGAGAGCAAAAAGGGAGAAAAAGAGAAAAGGAAGAACAAGATAAAATCGTTTACTCACGAAAGAATTTTATTCCGAACATCAACCTAAGTCAAATTTTTTCCCCCATAGGGGCTACTTCTCGTAGATTCCCTGAGTAAAACGGTGGAACCACTTATCGCACTCATCGGCAAAGGACTTGGGTGTCCACTTTTTGTTGGACTCCTTATTCTCCACTGAGTAATTGAAGATGAGATAATCTCTTAGCTCCAGAATGCTCTTTACCTTTATCTCGTGAATTCCATCCCGCCAAATAAGCTGATCCCGGATCATCTTATGGCAGTCCAGATAGAGCCGGACCCCCGGATCGTAATAGTCATTCTCCTCGGCCACAATTCGTCCGTACTGCTGAGCCTGGAACATGAACTCCGGCATGGCTCCCAGGCCGCCAAACTTAACGAAGTCCTTGTACTCCTCCGGCTCATCCTCCGCATGGAACCCGACCGACTGAAAGCTAATGTTTTCATCCATAAGCCTGCGGGGAGATTTTAAAGTCATATCTTTTTCGATAGACTGCCACGCCTTTGTTGTGGTGGAGTGAACCAGAATGGCAGGATCGGTTTTGCGGATTTTATCCTTCCTGGTTTCGCAACGGAGCTTCTTCAAGTACTTTTTTATGTCCAGTCCGTAATCGGACCCCAGAATAACGATTCGGCCGAATTTGCTTTCGTAGTCTATAAAATCAAAGACCCGCTGGTCCTTATCTAAAACATATTTATGAAGGGTAAAGGTAAAGACACCCGCCTCGGTCCGGGCGTAACTAAACTTACCGTCCTCCTCGGCTAAAAAATAGAGAGCCGAATAGCCCTCATAACCGCCTCTCCCGCCAAAGGGATTAGGCTTGTCCGGTGTCCATCCTTCGGGAGCAATGACATATTTTGCTACATCAATTTTGGGTTTTCTAAACATCAATCTCCTCCTGTAGGCTTACAGTATATCATAAAAAAACGGGATTTTCCTTAAAGACAGGTCAATTTATGTAACAGTTTTGCCTTTTGCCTACGCCCCAGCGCTGGGAGGGGCGCGCCAGCGGTCGCCGCCGGAGGCGGGGACGGGAGCGATAGCGGACCCCTGGACATAGGGGCCGGCAAAGGCCGGGGAGGGGACCGACCGGCCGTCTCTGTTGCCGGCAGGACCCAAATTTCCCCTTGTCAGATCGGAAATTCCGGGTTTATAATGGTTGCCGTTCAGTCACAGGAGGTTAGCTTTCCATGAAGGATTACGTTATAGCATTGGATCAGGGGACCACCAGTTCCCGGGCGGTTCTCGTCGATAGGAAGGGTGTGATTCAGG
>JAQQAP010000023.1 GCA_028533045.1 Spirochaetales bacterium
CGATCTATCACCCTCCTTAAGCAGGAGAGGGGGAAGATTCCCTCCGTCCACCCAAAACTCCGTCGCCACCGTACTAAAATCCAGCACAATCTTGGGAGTCTCATTCCCACTGCGGTCGGAGATAACTTTCACAACCTCAAAACTCTGTCCCTCCAGAGTCGGAGCAATGCTCTCCAGGGCCTCTTTGAGAAATTCCAGATGAGAATTATCACAGGAAACCCAATTCCCCGATTCATCCAACTCTATCACACTGGTATAAAAACAGTAGGTCCGAGGCACCGAAGCCAAAGTATAAGACTCGTTCTGATTAACCTGATCAGGCAGAGGATCGTTTGTTACGTGATTATAGATAAAGACGGGCATCGACTTTAAGCTCACCTTATACGCCTTTTTTCCCAGAGCTTCCTTCGTTGCCGCCGTATCGATGGAAAAAACCGTACCAAAGGGAAAGAAAAACTCCTTCGACTCCGGCTTGTCCAAGGAATAAAGGGGCTCATCGGCGGGAATCGTATAAGTATCGATCGGATGATCCCCCACACTCTCGTTCAGAAACGTATGATCCTTAAAAAACAGAGCCACATCATAGTAGGGAGAACCACCCTGTTCATTATGACTAGCATAACCAAGAGACTGATAATGCCTGATTTCACTCAGGATTGCTTTAGGCAAATCCCCCTGAAAGGCAAAAACACATGACCGGTCTTGCACACAGGGGGCCGGGCGACTCCGGGCTCCGCTGTTCGCTCCGGCCTCCTCGGCTAAAGCCTGCGGGGTCCACCTTCGGTGCCCTCCGTATCCCTATTTGTTTTAAGAATATGAACAAAATTTACGAGGTATATATCCCGGAAATAGGGAGCATGAAAAACTCCGGAACCTTCGTCTACTTCTTCTTCCCCAGCTTACTAACCAGAAAAACAACCACAGCAAAAAGCCCTCCCCCGGCCAAAACACGAAGAACCAACTTCTGAGTCACAGGAACACCAAACAACTCCGCTTGCCCCTTAGGCTCAGGCTGAACCATTTCAATCGGTTCCGCATCAAAAAGATCGATAGGAGGATAGCTGGTAGAAGTCTCTACCTCAGCCGCAGGTTCCGGTAGTTCGGGAGCAGGAATAGCACTATAATCGGGGAAAGTAAGAACAAGCTCCAGTTCATCACCATGAACCCATCCTTCACGACCGTCGGAAGCAAGAACTTTGATGCGCCCATCACGACCTTTACCAATCCAGCGAAGGTCCGTATTTACGGGCAGGAGCTGACTTTCTGCCGATGGGGAGTCGGAACTCAGGAAAGAGGTCTCTTCGATGGTCTTATGGGTAGGGTTGTAGTTTTGCAGGAGAACATCGGAGGGAATGGGGTAGTCCATGGATCCGTCGGCACGGGTGGGCCAGGTGATGTGGGAGAGGTCGGCGGTATCGTTTTTGAGGACGTTGTTAAGTTCGGCTAAGTAGTTCTGGTTCACTTTGATCAGGGATGCGGCTTTTTCTGTTTCGTTGTTTAGGTAGATGTCTAGGTAGTCACCGTCAGGAATTAGCTTTAGATTAAAAAAATTATTATTTTGATTTTCTATGAATGATAAAAAGGTGCCTTTTCTATCTATTTCATTAATTCTTTTCTGATACGTTGAATCACCATACAGTCTTACGAAATATCTACCATTATCGTATATTATATTTTCAATCCAAAATGTCCACCTACTCATTCCTCCAATTCTTATTGAAGCCTGATTAATGACTAATGATTCTTTTAATCTTAAATCTTGGTACCAAGGAAAATATACATCTTCTCGTTTTGCAAGAGATTCTAGGTATCCAATGTAATTATACTCATACTTTTGAAATGAGTTTCGCTTATTCGATTGTAAAACGTCCTGATAATAAGACATAACCCAAATATCTCTATTGGCATTTGAAATATTAGTAATAAAGGTGTTCTTGAAAAGAACATCCGTACTGATTGGAATTAATTCTTTATGCATCATCATTAATGAAGAATCTTCATAATCTACTACTGAAACTAGCGCCCTTTCCTCATTGATTGATGATTCAAAAAAAGAAGGAAGGTTCTTTGAGGGAATGACTATTGTTCCCTTCTTCAAGACACGATATACAGTGTGTTCATTCATTTCGATATCACTATACATCCAAGTAGGTGTGTCATTCAAAATTTTAAATGCTAATTCATCTCCAGCCAAAAAGTGGGCACATATGGCAATGAAATAAATGAATAAAAATTTTTTCTTTTTCCCCATATTTCTTTACTCTCCAATACTCCAATAATCAAAATAATGTGGTTCACCATGATTGAAAGGATTCACCTTTGGAGGACCATACTCAGTAACTTCTTCTACATTCCATTTTAATTTACTTTCTGGAACTCCTGAAAAAGATGTAGCATCTAAAATAAGATCGCGTCTTTCTTGTTCACACATTCTGACCTCCAAATGCAAATGAATCCCCGTCGAATTCCCCGTCGTTCCCGTCATAGCAACCTGTTCCCCCGGTGCGACAAAATTATTCACGTTCTTGATCTTATCATCAAGGTGGGCAAGAAGATACAGTTTATCACTGTACGCTCCCAGTCCTTTAATGATCATCACATTACCATAAATATTGCTCCAGGTATACGCCCAGATTTTTCCATAAATAAAGGATATAATAGGCTTACTCTCCCCATCAGAACCAAAATCTACGCCTCCATGGCGATACTCATTTCCGGCAGAATTATTTCGGGGAATATTAAATAATGAGGTAATATAACCATAACTTTGACCATCATATTTGTAATCAGAAGCATTGCATTGAGGGGCAAAGCCAGGATTACTTTGAACACGAGGAGTTGTACGAGCTCTCAAATCTCCATTTCCAGCCGAAGAACTCACCCCCTTACCGTAGTAGGGGTTCATATCAATCAACCCGCACCGCTCCAAATGATCAATAAAAGTCACCGGGTGGGCAAAGTAAAGAAGCATCTGCTCATCAATATGTTCAAGCGATTTAATACCTGCCCAGATATCCTGATACCCCGCTACACTCTGAAGGTAAGCCTCACGGTTATCATTACAAGCTCCAAAACCCATAAAACGGTTCAAGTCATCCTTAATCGTACTGTACAACTCGCTGTTCCATTCCAGAGGATGTTTACAAATCAGCTTTCGTAACCGGCTGATTGCCTTGGCATTGGCCTCGTTCTCCGTGTTTTTATACAGATTCAGCAATTCCCCCCGTTTCAGCCTTCCGTTAGGCCAACCGTCCACCAGGTTCTCATTCTCGTCGGGAACTTTTTCGATAACCTTTAAAACCTCATTCTTCAAGTCGCAAAAAAGATCCTGGTCATTGTCCTGATCCTGTAAAATAAAGTAATCCAACCACTCCAGAAGGTTTCTCTTTATGCCCCTATCCTCGTCCCCCTCACCAGTATATTCGGCCCGGTCGGAGGTCATGAAAAAGGTCTCGCCCCCACGGCGAAAACCGTAGTAAAGCTGATCGTTCTCATCATACATACCTTCCGAAGGAGCCCTAAAGGTATTTTCATAAATCAAAGAGTAAGACTGATTCATGGGCCCCAATTTCCCCACCATGGGACAGCTCTCATACAAACCGATATTCCCATTGTCCTTCACCTTGAAGGTATCCCCCTCTTTTTGCAGGTGAGGGGGAAGATTCCCTCCGTCTACCCAGAATTCAGTGGCTGTCGTACTGAAATCCAACATAATCTTGGGAGTCCTATCACCACTACGGTCGGAGATAATCTTGACAACCTCAAAACTCTGCCCCTCAAGATTCGGGGCAATGCTCTCCAGGGCCTCTTTGATAAATTCCAGATGGGTATTATCGCAGGAAACCCAATTTCCCGATTCATCCAACTTTATCACACTGGTATAGAAGCAGTATATCCGGGGTATGGAAGTCATAGAATAAGTTTCATTTTGATTAACCTGATCAGGCATAGGATCGTTTGTACCGTGGTTATAAATAAAAACGGGCATTGACTTTAAGCTCAGCTTATACGCTTTTCTTCCCAGAGCTTCTTTTGTTGCCGCCGTATCAATGGAAAAAACCGTACCAAAGGGAAAGAAAAAATCCTTCGTTTCAGGTTTTTTTATCGTATAAAGCGGTTCCTCGGGGGGAATCATATAAGTATCGATCGGATGATCTCCCACACTCTCGTTCAGAAATGTATGATCCTTAAAAAACAGAGCCACATCATAGTAGGGAGAACCTCCCTGTTCATTGTGACCTGCACAACCCAGAGATTGGTAATGTCGAATATCACTGTTCGGATAGTGGATCTCTCCATCGGCCACCCAGCTTGTGGAGCCAGCAATCTCAGTATGATCCCCTTCCCACACACTTAATCCTAATAACTGAAATAGACTGTTAAGGTAAATATAACCTAACCTTAATCCCTCCTCATCATCTATGACAATTTCAAAGAAACCTGTTTTAGCCTCATGAAGAAGTTGGTGATATTCCTTTATAAAGAAGACACTATCCCCACCGAGCTGTTCCCGTGCATTTCCCGTATCAACGGAGAATTCCCCATCACTTCCGGGACTTTCATACACTATCAGAGTCGACTCGTTTAGAGTTCTCCTCTCCGCTGGTATTGCATTGGTTTCCTTAATTCTCCCTTGAGGTTTCGTAACGAAGTCCATATCCTCCGCCTTAACCAAGCCCATCGTCTGGACCTGAAGGCTGCTTTGAATATAGTAGTTCACATAAACAAACTCTCCTTCGATCCCTGAGATCGCCTTGTCTCCGGGTGGTGTCACCGATTGGAATTTCTCAAAATCATCGCACTCGAATTGGGTTGTAAACTTTACCGCTAATACGCTCCCGGAAATCTTTTTAAGATCATTAAATAAAGCTGCATTGGCCACTTCCCCCTTCACACGGGTTTGGGAGGATTCAATAAAAAAAGCATAACTTTCGGCCTGTTCCTGATGCATGTCAAAATGATTATACTCCGGCGAAAGAAGAACTATCTTCAAATTCCCGTCGGTCACCTCTGTACCTGCATCATCCTTATCTGTCAGCGGGGTATAGCCGGTAACAAAACCTCCAGAGGATAACAGTGAATTATCCGCACTGGATATTTTGGCATGACCATTTAAACTATTCAGATACTCAACAAAACCGACAATTTTATAGACCGAGTCTCCCGTATACGTTTCGGCATGATAAAAGAAAAGATGATTATGTTCCTCCTCGGGATCTTTTTTTAACAATTCCGGATTAGGGCTGTAATAACTGGTGAATTTATTCTTCACTACCCAACCGGAAATATCCATATTACTTGCTTCAATGTGCTCCTGCCTTAAAATTACCGGAACATAGCCCTGTTGATAGGGCCAACCCAAAGTACGCCGGGATGTATCCAGTTGCAATTCCGCATCCGCTTTAATTTTGACAATCCGATTTTTATCGATGACATCAATACTCTCTGTGCTTTTACGATATAGATAAGCTCCGTCGGCCCCCGGCTTGAGTTTTACTCCATCGTATTTTAGATCCACATCACTTTGGGGAACCGTGCACGATCCTCCATTTTCAAAAGTCACGGTGCAACTGGTCTGATGGGCAAATTCAAGCAAAAGGGAATTTTCATCATCCAATTCAAACTGACTATAGGGGAAAATATTGCTTACACTACACTTATAGCTATAGGATTTAACCTGAATGTGATCGCTATTCAACTTAAACCGCCACTTTCTGTAAAAAGGAGTTATTTCTGTTAACGATTCACCCAAAAGAGTATATTCACTAAAATTCATGGATGATTGGCTGTATTTATCCGGTCTTAAATTGGTATAAAGCAGGAAAAAATAAACCGGTTCATCTCTTTGGGGGAGAATGATTTCATGGCGGGTAAGAACGAAATTTTTCGTAATATATGCCTGCGGGGGCTCCGTTTCGGTACACTTGTAAATTGATAGTGAAGCCTTAATAAAACTGTCTTCCCAATCATAAGGAGTATATAGGGCTTGGTCTTTTTTCGACAGGTTTTTATAATCCTTTTTTGTAATCTCTTCAGGGAGTGAAACGCCCCCGTATGTAGGTGTAAATCTATAGGCTACAACCTTTCCGTCAAGCAAAGGACTAATAGCTTCACTTTTCCCTCCGGAAACGGGGATGTGAATCCCACTGTGCCAAGCATTATTCACACCTACCGGATAAAAACCCGCCTCGTTATTTTTCTCATTTAACTCAAAAACATCTTTAGAATTATTTTTATTCTGCGGCCAAGTCCGAACCATTCTTATCCCCTATCTTTTTAATAAATTAACTATTGGGATATTTCCCACTTTTCTTGTTCCACAACAATATAAGTTGTTTCCCCCGTATTCACTTCAATTTCTCGGGTCCCCAGATCATCTTCCGTAATGACTTCTATATTGATCTTTTCTCCGTTCTCTTCCATAATTTTCCTTCCTTAACTGGGATCAATAACAATTCGATATGTTCCTGGTATCAAGTTTTCTTCCTGGATTTTACCGTCCCCGTCAGTAGTTCCACTAACGTCACTACCGTCCGGATAGATCAGTTTATAAGGCGTATCGGGTATAGGCTCACCGGCTCGATCCACAAGATTCAGCTCTAAAGCCTGAATAACCTCACAAATCCCACTAGTCTCCTTCGGACAATACAGCGTCCAAGCCGTAAAGAACCACTTCATAGGAGGAAGTGCAGACCCTTTCTTCCGAATATCTCGGGGCATCCACTTCACCTCGGCCCTTCCGTCTTTGTTATGGCCTCTAATATCCATAACCGGCGGATCCGTCTCCGGATTAGCCCCTTCCGGGTAAATACTAAACATAACGCTCGCATCTTCCTTCACTCCGGAAGTCGTACAGGATAGTATTACCTCAGTGCCCTTTTCCACCTGAGTCTCGCTCCACTGCAAGTTAGTCAGGCTCTTGGGCTCCTCGGCATAGGCCACTTCTTCCGGGGTATAAACCGCCGGGTTACTCAGGTTTATGGGAAGTCCCCCGTCCCGTCTGTACTGCTCCGGGTCCTGTCCGGGGTAGGTTATGGGAAAGGTGAAGGTGGTACCCGGGGCCATGACGGCGCACTGGTCTGTGATGCCTAAACAGTCACAGGTCGTAACGGTACTTGTAAGAACAGCGGCAGCGATGCCGTTTATTTTCACGCTGTCTATGCAACCGTTGGTGACTTCTCCCATGTTGTCCGGCCAGTCGGGCGGCTGAGGTTTGTCCGGGTCGGGTTTAAAGCAGGTTCCCAGGGGGAAGTGTCCCGGTGTGGTGAATTCGCTTATGGTGCCCAGATAGGCGGCGGGTTTGCCGTCTATGTTTACGTCGGAGCTTAATTCGTCTATGAGTTTTCCTATGTAGGGATGGGGGAGGGGGACTCTTCCTACGTAGGGGACCATGACGTAGTGCATGTCCAGTCCTGCGACGGGGTCGTTTTCTTTGGCCATTTGTTTGCCTTCGGCTGTGACTCCGGTGCTTCCTTTTAGGTTGACTGTGCTGGCCTGGAGGGTGACGTTTCCTCCGCATGTGAGGGCGGCTTCGCTGTTGGTGTTTATGTTTAGGTTGCCCCCTACGTTTATGGTGGTGTCGGCCTGGGTGACCCATCGGGTGCCGCCTGCGCCTTTTATGGTCATTTTGCGGCATTTCATTTTGATGGGGCCCAGTTCGTTCGTTAGGTGGATGCCTTGTGTGTCCATGACGATGCGTATTTGGCCGTCTTTGATGCTGGCTTCCATTCTTTCTTCGCCGGGGGTGTCATCCATGACCAGGTAGGTGCTCTTGGTTTTTATGGCTTTAATGTTGTTGTCTGCGTTGTCGGCGATGGGGGGGCGGTGTCTTGGGGTGTACATGCTGCCTAAACAGACGGGATGATGGATGTTACCGTTTATGAAGGCGCAGAGTACCTGGTCGTTTATGTCGGGCAGGACGGCGACTCCTGCTCCGTTTCCGGCGTAGGAGTGGCAGACCCATATCCATCGGCTTACGTAGTCTTTGGCGGTCATGGGGAGGCTGACTTTGATCCGTCCCAGTCCGTCCGGGTCCTGGTTGTCTACGACTATGCCGAATCCAAAGTGCTGTTTGCGCTTGTTCTCTTCGTATTGTTCCCGGGCCAGGGGGGCGCGGGGGTCGTAGTAGTCACGGGAGAACTCGTCGAGAATATCTTTGAGGCTTGTGACGTATCCCTGCATCAGTTTATCCCTACGCCCTGGCCTTCTATGGCGATGGAGCCGCCGGCGTTTATGGTGCCGTCTCCTGCGGTTTCGCTTCCCAGGTTATCGCACTGGACGGTCATGTCTCCTTCTATGTTTACTTCCATCTCTTCCGCTTCTATGGAGACGATGGTGGAGGAGCTTAATGTTATGTCCGTTTCGCTTTCCAGATTCAGGACTTCTTCCTCTCCGTTTAGTTCGAATCGTGTGGTGCCGTCGGGGTTCAGTATTTGGATTTTCTCGGCCCCGTCCGTGTCGTCCAGGATGATTCTTTGGCCTGTTTTGCTTTTGATCATCCTTAAGGCGTTGTTGCCGTCTCCATTAAAGTCGGCGGCGGAATTCTCTTCCGAGGCGGGGAGGGGGATTTGCTGGGGCCACATGCTTCCCAGTATGTAGCCTTTGCGGCAGCTGTCGTTGGCGAAGCAGGCCAGGACGTAGTCGTCTATGTCGGGGAGGCTGAATATGCCCTTGTCGTCTCCGGCGAAGCTCTGTATGACCGGGAGCCAGTCTGTTTCTGTGGGGATTTGGGAAAGGTAGAGTCGTATTTTAACCCGGCCCATGTTATCCGGGTCCTGATTGTCTGTGACGAATCCGGTGGTGACGAAGTTCATTCTTAGCTCCTTGTGGTTCTTTCGTTACGGAAGAGGCGGTTGAGTTCCCCTTTTCCCTTTATGTTGGTTTTTTTATAGACGGCGCTCATTTGTTTTTTTATGGCGTCAACGGAGACGTTTAATGCGTCTGCCACTTCCTTGTAGGTTTTTCCGGAAAGGACATATTGAATGACCCTTATCTGTTTGTTGGTGAGTGATCGCAGGGATTCCCGGTTTTGACAGGCCAGGGTGTATTTTACTATGAAGTCTCTTTCGTTTTTAAAGTTGTCTCCGCTGACCGTATCGGCGGCTTTTCTGAGTATTTTATTGAATTCTTCGGTGTTTTCGGCGGGGTTCAGGTAGGTGCTTCTATCGCCTTTTTTAATGTAGTCCGGTTTTCCCAGAAGTATGATGTTTTCCGGTTTTTCTACGAAGGGCAGAAGGGTTTTTACGGCCTGATCTATGCTGTCATTCTGATAAAGGTTGTTGAATAGTATGAGCTGATAGGTTCCTTTCATTTGACTGAGCCCCCATGGTGTGAGTTCTGTGATTTCTGCGCTGGGTGATTGGATGAGTATGTGGGATTTAATGAAGTGAGAAATGATTTTGTGTTTTCCAATCAGCAGTATTCGCATGGGAGACCTCTCTGTTTAAAATGTATTTTGATATACTTATTAGCACGGGTAATTCGATAAAACAAGGGAAACATGAAAACTCCATCCGATTCATTGAATCTACAAATATCTTCATGAAATCTCTATGAAAAATTTTCGTCAAAAATAAGCATAAAAATATTTAAAAAGTGTATGTCGCTGTACACCAAATAGTTATAGAGTGACGGAAATATTAGGAAAAAGTTAAAAAAGTGTACAGTTATATGCACTTTTTAGAGGGGTAGGTGAAGTCTGGATAAAACGGGATTTCTGCGAAATATTGTGCTCATATTATTTACAAAAATAAATAAGGGGTGTGTTTTTTGAGCGATTCTTTTTTGGGAACAGGTTTTGCGCTGGACTTTGGTACAGATAGCCGGGGGAATATTAATTTAACCGGCGGTAAGCGTTCTGTGGAGGAATCGATTCGGATTATTTTGGGAACTTCCCGGGGGGAACGGGTGATGCGGCCTGACTTTGGCTGTGACTTGAATTCTCTGGTCTTTGCTCCCAATAACAGTCGTACCCGGGCTTTGGCCCAGTACTATGTGGAGGAGGCTCTGAGTAAGTGGGAACACCGCATTATTCTCCAGGGCGTCAAGGTTCATCCCGACGAAGAGGACGAGACCCGGTTTCATATTGAGATCGATTATCTTCTTAGGTCGGTGAACACCTACTTTAACATGGTCTACCCCTTTTATCTTGAGCGAGGCGAAATTGATACCCAGTCCCAATTTGGATGATAAAACCTACAAAGAGATTCTCGAAGAGGCCCGATCCCTCATTCCCCATTACACGCCGGAGTGGACCAATCATAATCCCTCCGATCCGGGGATGACTCTGGTGGAACTTTTCGCCTGGATGACAGAGATGGTGCTTTACAGGCTGAATAAGGTTCCCCAGAAGACCTATCTGGCCCTGTTGGATCTTATGGGGCTCACCCTCTCTCCTCCCCAGGCGTCCCGGGTGCTTCTCAAGTTTCATCCCGTGGCCGGTTATGACGGTAATATTGTGTTGGAAAAGGGGCTTCAGGTTTCTACGGCCCGTTCGGAAGGGCAGGAAGCGGTTACTTTTGAGACGGAAAAGAGGCTCATTGTTCAAAACAACGCCCTCTCTGCCTGTTTTAGCCGTACCGGAACGCAAATTACCGATCATAGCGAGCTTTTGAATGATCCTACAGGGGCTTTTCCTCTCTTTAGCGCGGCCGAAGAGGTGGAGCGCATCCTTTATTTGGGAGGAGACGTGTTTCGCTACCTCCAGGAGCCCAATATTATCTGTATTTCTGTGGATCAGGAGGAGGATAGTTCTTCCGTTGAAAATGAGTTGATTCGACTGTTTCACTGGGAGTTTTGGGATGGCGATCGCTGGTCCCCTCTGGAACTGGATTATTATCTGGCGGGAGAGAAAAAAGTGACTAACCGGGTCTTTCTTAAGGGGCCTGTGAATATTGATAAAAAAGAGATTGAGGGACGGGAGGACTTCTTTATTCGGGGGAAGCTTGAAGCTCTTCCGGAAGATCCCCGTACTTTTGATGTGCGCGCTCTCTCTTCAAGGCTGATTTTTTCCGGGGACGGTCTTAGTCCGGACAGCTGTCTTTTTAATTCAACCGGCTTTTCCCCCCTGGATCTGGATAAGGATTTTCTTCCCTTTGGAGACAGTCCTGTGGTGGACGATATCCTTTACATTGCGGCGGACGAGGTCTTTTCCAAGAAAGAGGCCCGTATCTCCCTTAATATTCTTTTGAATGAAGCGGTTAAACCTTCCCTTCCGGCGGATACTCTTACCATGCGTTATGAGTACTGGGACGGTCGGGACTGGATGATTCTGGGGATTTCGCGGCCCGGCGGGCAAATGGCTTCGGCCGGGGAATATATGTTCCGCGACAGTACTTTGGCCTTTAGCCGCTCCGGGGCGGTCTCCTTTATATGCCCCTCCAATCTTGTTGAGCGTGAAGTGAACGGTCAGAAGGGTTTGTGGATTCGTATACGCATTGGGGTGGACGATATGGGAAAAGGGGGCGGCTATACCCAGGACGGCGGGGGCGGTTGGTCCTGGTATTTTTCGGAAAAGATTGTGGCTCCCCTGGTGTCCCGTATCCGCATGACCTATGACGCCGGTTTTCGTTCTGTCGAATCGGTGCTGGTCCATTCCGATTACGCTTGTACCGACTATACCGATGAGATGGCACGCAACTTTGTCTCCCTTGAGAAGAGCGAAAATCCTCCTTCGGTCAGGCTGATTCGGCTTAACGATGAAGGGGTGCCCACGGTGTGCTTCGGTTTTGAAAAGCCCTTGGCGGGGGATCGACCTTCCCTCTTTTTTGAACTGGACGAAGCGGATGGGCGGGAAGACTTCTATGCCGATTCCTACTCCTCCCATTCCCGTCGTCAGCTCTCCCTTCGCTGGGAGTGTTTCCATAAGGATAAATGGGTCAAGCTGAATGTTAATGACTATACCGATTCTTTCCATCGATCGGGATTTGTCGAGTTTGATATGCCCGAGGAGTGGGAGCTTTCGGACCAGTTTGGCCGGGAACTTTGCTGGATGCGGGTTGTTTTTGAGAGCGGAAGCTTTGAATCGGTACCTCTTCTTAAAAATGTCCATACCAATGGGGTATACGGCTCCCATTGCCGTACTTTTAAGGACGATAAGCTGGGGTCCGGTAGCGGTTCCCCCCATCAGGAGTACGATATCCTGCGCAATCCCGTATTGCCCGGAGCGGTTCTGGAAGTACGGGAGGAGACCTATCCTCCCCAGAGCGAAAGGGAAGTCATAGAAAAAGAAGAGGGCCCCGATGCGGTACGCCTGGTTAAGGCCGATGACGGTTCGGAAGAGGTGTGGGTCCGCTATCATCAGGTAAGAAATTTTTATGAGTCCGGTGCGGCTTCTCGCCATTATGTTTTGGATTACGAAAGAAACCGGATTCTTTTTGGAGACGGGAAGAGAGGTGTTATACCTCCCCGGGCCAAGAATAACATTGTTATGAGAGAGTGCCGGGCCGGAGGCGGTCTGGCGGGCAATGTAGGGGCGGGAACGGTAAAAATCCTGCGAAAAAGCATTCCCTTTTTGGCGGGGGTGGAAAATCCTTTGCCCGCCCGGGGGGGAGCGGACCTGGAAGACCTGGACAACCTTAAGAAACGGGCTTCCGGTGTGTTTAGAAGCCGGAACCGGGCGGTGACTTCGGAAGACTACGCCTGGCTGGCTTACGAAGCCTCTTCCTCTGTGGGGCGGGCTGTGTGTCTGCCCAAGGTGAATAACCGGGGGGAGATTGTTGTGATTATTCTGCCCCGGCGAGAAAAAATCGATTTGGAAGAGAAGCTTTATCCTTCGTCGGAGCTGGTGCGCCGGGTTCGGGAGTATTTGGATGAGAGAAAGCTGGTGGGCTCCCGTTTGTGTGTGTCCGGTCCTCTATATAAAAGGGTAACACTGCAAATCCGTTTGGTTTTCCGTAAGGAGATTGTGGAAACCCATTCGGCCAGGGAGGATATTTCCCGGGTACTTAAAGAAGCACTTCATCCCCTTGTGGGAGGAGAGGAAGGTAAGGGCTGGGAGTATGGCGAATCTCTTCAAAAAGAGTTTGTCCAGCGGACTTTGGACCGGATTAAGTCGGTTCATCACATTGAGGACATTCGCCTGGTGGACGGAGAAAGCGGCATGGAGCAGGACATGATTACCCTTAGGCCCGATGAACTCCTTTACCCGGGAGAGATCATCCTTGAAGACAGGAGGTCCGAATTTTGACGGGACAGGAAAAGGTTTTGAGTTATGCCCTAGAGAGGGTAAAAGAGAAGCTGGCCGACTGGTTCCCCGAAGAGAAGGTGGGCCTCTATGAGGGCGGCGAGGAAGAGGGGCTTTATCTTAGCGTGACTGGCCTGGAAGAGGACGGTCTTTCCAATCCTATGGAAACCCTAAGAGTGACTGTTAAGGATGAGGATGGGGAAGAGGTGGAAGTACAGGTTCCCGCCCCCCGTATGGTAAACCTTCATTTTGCGGTAGTCCCCCGTTTTGGAGACCCCCTCAGGTCTTTGGATCTTTCCGCTCTTGTTAAGCGGAATATCCATGATAATCCCTATCTTCTATTGGAGGAGTGCCTTTGGCACGGCTTTAGAGAGGGTAAGGTCATGATGGAGTTTTCCGAGGGGCGGGGAACTCTGCCCGGGGAGCTTTCCGAAGGGGAGCCTTTCCGTTGGGACTTTTCCCTGCGTCTGGGAATCAATTCGGCCCGAATAGACAAGGTTATCAAGGTTAGAGAACGTCAGTTTACTGCCGTTAAGAAATAGAGAAAAAAACAAGGAGTAAATGAGCATGGCACAATATTTGACACCCGGTGTTTATGTAGAAGAAGTATCCAGCGGTTCCAAGCCCCTGGAAGCGGGAGCCACCAATGTGGTGGGTTTCCTCGGAGTGGCCGAGAAGGGGCCTGTGAATGAGGCGACCCTGGTTACGAACTGGACCCAGTATAGCAAGCTTTTCGGCGGTATGCACAAGAATGGCTGGATGGGACATTCGGTATACCAGTTTTTTCAGAACGGCGGAACCAAGTGCTATATCAACAACCTGGCCGAAGCGCCCAAAGCGGCACCCGCTAAAGAGGCTGCCAAGGATGGTAAGGATGCTAAAGCCAAGGCAGATGCTCCCGCCGCTGAGGCAGAGGAATTCGTTGTAAAAAATCCCGACGGCATGACCAAGCTTATTATTGGTAAGGATGAAGGTCCCGGTAAGAGAACCGGTCTTTGCGCCTTTGACGAAATCGGCGATATTTCCATTGTCTGCGCCCCCGGTGTAACCGACCCCGCTTCTCAGGACGCTATTTTGAGTCACTGTGAAAAGAATCGTTTCCGCGTGGCCGTTTTGGACGCTCCGGAAACCCTGGAAAAGGGTATCGATACGATGCCCATGCCCCGGGATTCTACTATGGGTGCCTACTATTTCCCCTGGATTAAGATGTATGACGCCGATAACGATGCAGACGTTTACGCGCCCCCCTGCGGCGGTGTAGCCGGTGTCTACGGCCGTGTAGACAGTACGAGAGGGGTTTACAAAGCTCCTGCCAACGAAATCTTCCGCGGCGCCACCGGTCTTAAGTACAACCTTACCGATGCGGAACAGGAGCTTTTGAACCCCAAAGGTATTAACTGTATCCGTGAGTTTGAAGGAAGAGGTATTCGCGTATGGGGAGCCCGTACCTTCTCTTCCGATCCGGAATGGAAATATGTGAATGTAAGACGTCTGTTCTGTATGGTGGAAAAGACCATTCAGGACGGTACTAACTGGGTTGTATTCGAACCCAATACACGGGCCCTGTGGAAGCAGATTGTCCGAAACCTTACCGCCTTCTGCTTACGACTGTGGAAAGAAGGCGCTCTGTTCGGGGACTCACCGGAAGAGGCTTTTTACGTTCGTTGTGACGATGAGCTGAACCCCCCCGAATCTATCGATGCAGGTTATGTCGTATGTGAAGTCGGAATCGCCCCCGCCAAACCGGCGGAATTCGTGGTATTCAAGGTTTCCCAGAAGACATTGACTGAATAAATCTTTCTTTATTAGAGGAGAAAAACATGGCTGACTACAGTCCTACGATGAAGACGAACTTCAAAGTTGAGATCGACGGCGTGGATTACGGTAACTTTACTGCCGTATCCGGTCTGGGTGCTTCTGCGGAAATCACCGATGACATCGGTGGTACCGACAGAAACGCTCGCAAGATCCCCGGTAAGGTTAAGTACGAAACGGTGGGCCTTACCCGTAACTGCGACCCCACCGACACGGTTCTCCGTGATTGGTGGCTTACCGTTGAAAGGGGCACTCCCCTTAGAAAAGCCGTATCTATCGTGCTTTTCGATCGCAACGGTGTGGATGAAATCGCTCGGCGCAACCTTTTTGAGTGCGTTCCCTGCGGTTGGGATATGTCCGATCTTAACAGTGCCGATAACGGTTCCGTTACAGAGAGCATCTCCTTCGTTTACGAAGACGGTGACTGGGCCTAAACCCATACCCTGTCCGGGAGTGCTTTGTCACTTCCGGACTTAATTAAAAGAAACGGCGGTAATTATGAATCTTAAAAAAGCAAAAGCCTTTCTCCTGTTTTTTATGATGTCCTTTTTTCTTTATGGGGGAGGTATTCTGGAGGGAAAAGAGGAAGAGGAAGTTCCCACGGTTCAGGAACTCTATGAAGAAATGGACGAAGCCCTTCCTGTGGTGGGATTTTACGCGCCCCAGTTTCGTGTTGGCGTAGACGAAGAAGAGGCGGAACGAATCTTTCTGGATATAACGGAAACATTGGTACATAGGGGAACCTTTAAGCCGGGGAATTTGGAAGAGTGGATGGCCGCAGAATATGCATCCCAGTCTCCCCCGGGAATTATCGAGTTGAATCAGGCCGTGGAGAGAGCCCAAATCTCTCTGGATTATACGGCTTCTGTAAATATTCTTCCTTTCAAGAATCAGTATCTTTTCCGGATGGCTTTTTACAAGCCCGGCAGACCCCATCGGACTGTTTACGTCTATCGTATTTTAAATAATCTGGAAAACGATTGGGACAAGAACAGGGACGGCATTCTTGATGAGCTGGATTACCGATTGGCCCATAATGACGGGACCTTTCTATCGGACACTATCTATGTTGAACCCTTTAAAGTTCGCTTCTTTGATTATTATGAACTAAAAAACAGAGAGTACGCCTTTACGGAATTACCTTTTCTTACGATGGATGGCCGGGATTATCGTTTGGGCGATGATTTGTTCTCCGAATGGCTTGGTCTCAGGCTGCACCTTTCCGGTTATTTTCCCGTTGTGATTCATGATATGGACGAAAGGGTAGAAGGAACTGATCGTCCGCCCGAGTGTACTTGGGGAATTAAAGGGGAAGTCCGTGTATCAAAGGTTTTCTCTATTCTCAAGTTAACCGTGTACAACTATCCCCGTCAGGAAGTGGTGGGGGAATATGACTTTCCCTTTGACAGCCTAAGAATAAAGGATGTGAGTAAGGTTATCGACTCTATGATCCCTTTTATTATGGATAGGGTGCTCTCCAATGAGGTGAGGCGAAACATGATAACCGTAGATCCCAAATTTAAATTCAAACACGGAACCCAGGTATACAGGGAGAGTGGTTATCAGGGGCCGCTTAATCTGATTGGTTGTTACCCCGTAGAGATCGGGATGAACCGGTTTCTGGTGGAAAAAGATAATTTTCGTCCCTACGACCTGTCCGGTTTTAACGAAACTCTTCTTGTAAGTCCTACGGGAGAGGTTTTCCATTCTTATACAAAAAAGGAGGTAAATTATGGAGAAAAGCTTTTTGAATAGAATATTTCTCTTGGTTGTTTTTACCGTACTTACCCTTTCCTGCACCAGCGCTCCTGCGGCGGAACCGTTGGTTATGGAGTCCCTTCTGCCTCCGGTGGAGGAGGCGGTGGTTCAGGCTCCGGTGGAAAAGAATAAGCCTCTTCCTGTTATTCCTCTCTATGTGCGGGGAAAGGTCATGGAAGTGGAAGTCGTACAGGGGGTTCAGAAATTTCTCTACGTTATGTTCAACGACGAGATTATTCCCGGCCCTATTCCCGAAGGGGATTGGGATGTTTCCGATGAACGTCTTGTCAATATGCCCCGCAGCTACAGTTTGCAGGCGGGAATGTCCGGAGTGATTTATTCGGACACCCGATTTTCCGAGAAGGCCGGGGACTTTGTGATTCTCGAACAGTACGACGATATCTACAAGGCCCGAATAGACGGTCTTAACTATATCATCGACAGATCATCTCTGGTGCAAATCCAGATTCGTTAGGAGGTTCTATGTCGCATATTAGTAAGGTAGAAACAAAATTGCAGGACATGAATACCCTGGTTAAGGCTCTTCATACTCTGGGGTATGAGACGGAAGAAGCTTTGGAAGGGGAAAAGCTTTGTATTAAAGGCTGGAATGAAGAAACCATCGATGCCGATTTGGAGATTAAGCTCCAGGGCCCTTATGGTATTGCGGTAAACCGTACCGAAGAGGGGCTGGAACTTTCCTCTGACTGGTGGGGGGTGGAAACCTACACGGAAAGAAAGCAGGACGAGATTCTGTCGGAGATACAGAAGCAATACGCCTACGAAACGGTTATGGACAAGATTCAGGCCGGAGGCTATTCGGTGGTGAACGAAGAAGAGGATAACAAGGAGAATCTGCACATTGTCGTTAGAAGATGGGTTTGATTACCTTTTGGGGCAGGATCTGAACGGAGCCCTGAAAATGATAGAAGCGGCGGGACTCAATTGCGGCGGGTATTATTACCGTTCCTCCGGGGAGAAGCGTTTTACCGTACTCGATGTAAAATCCCGTCTGAACAACGAAGGGAAGCAGGAGCTGATTCTTTTTGTGGCCGGGAAAAACCCGGTGGACCATTTGCCCTCTATCTATCAGGAAAACCGTTTTTTAGAGAAGTTCCTCTGGATATTCCAGCATCTCCAGTATGAACAGGTCCGGACCCTCGATTCTCTTCATACCTACTTCACGCCCCGGGAGGCGCCGGTGGAATTTCTCCATTGGCTTGCTTCCTGGTTCGGTATGGATCTGGAGAAGAATTTTTATGATGAGGAGACCGTGCGGGCTCTCTTGCAGAAGGGGCTCTCCCTTTTTCAGTGGCGCGGCACGGTACGGGGACTTACGACTTATCTGACGATTACGACCGATGTAGAGCCGGAGATACATGAGAATACTTTTCCCCACGGGGATTTTGTGATTTTGGGAGACAAAAGTCTTAACGAGGCTATCAGGAATCATGCCCAAAACCGGGTGCCCTTCTTTACTGTTCATTTCCCCGTACCCATGTCTCGGTTCACCCAGGCCGACAAGAGCCGTATCGCTTCCATTGTGGAGCAGGAAAAACCGGCCCACTCCATGTATTACATCACCTTTGAGAAGGAAGTTATCAAGAGGAGCAAGGGTATATTGATTCAGGATGACCAAATGTTGATAAGGCAGGAGAAAAAAGATGATTGATAACAAAATAGTGGCCGAACTGGATCAGTTCAAAAGGGCTAACTTCTTTAACGGTCTTATGGCTTCCCCCCGATTCTGGAATGATATTCAGGATTATCACTTTAACAAGGAAGCCTTTTACAACTCCCTTTTTCACGGGAGCGGGGTTATACCCGGGGTATTGGAGAATTTTCAGGTTCAGAGGCTCAAGGGCTCCGGCGGTGTAGCCGCTATTATTGTTAATCCCGGGGCCGCCATAGACAGCCAGGGGCGTCCCATCTTTCTTTATGAACCTCAGGCTTTGACCTTGGATGTTCGCAAGTATAAGCTTCCTGCTACTGTTTATATTACGGTCCGCTTTCATGAGGTGATGGAAGACTTTTTCCAGAACGACGAGAATCCCGACTATCAAGGCTACATGAGCCGTATTGAAACGGCCAAGCTGGAGATTATGAATACCCTGGATACGCGCAACTCCGTCATTGAGCTGGGGCGAGTTCACCTGGAAGAGGGAGAGAACGGAGAGATCCTCTCCCTTAGGGATGCGGAGGACTTTGCCAATCCCGGTCCCAATACGCTGGACTTCCGCTTTGTCCCCTGGGCCCGGGTCTTTAAAAGCGGTCTCTCTCCTTACCTTAAAGAGTATTTGGTTAAACTTCTTAACAAGGCTCGCAGCATTTCTCAAATCGCCTATGATGTACTCAGCTTAGCCGGGTTCCGGGAACTGCAGACCGTCTCCCTTACGGCCCGTATGCTTCTTCAGTGCGGGGATGTGAGTTTTGAGGACATCGTTAATGTGGTCTATCCCCTCTTTGATATTAACAACCAGATTATCCAGGAAATCCTGGAGTATGAACGAACCGAAGGGAAGCGTTCTTTCTCTACGTCCGATATCTTTGAAGAGATAAAGCGGAATGTTTTTGATATGGGAGACAAGATCAAGTCTTTTGACCAGACCTACGAAACCCTGGACGGGGTGCTTAAGTGCCTTCAGAACGTGGTGGACGGTTACCAACGACTCTTTATTACCCGAAAGATTACCGCTTCCGATCTCTCTCTCATGAGCGAGGATCTTTCCCGTATTCTGCTTTTGGAAGACGATCGCTATACACTGGTGGACTTTATAGACCTGCGGGACAAGGAGAGTGTGGAGTCGCACAAGCTGGAATTCCTGGAGTGCGGCGATGTTCAGACCTCCAATATCTCCCTCACCTATCCCGACGGGACTCTGGTACGGGATACGGTCAAGCGCTACCTGGGCGGTTCGGTTCGCTTCAATGTGAAAAATATCATAAAGAAGCGGGAGCTGCTTATCGTACGCCGTTCCGACATCATCCACGCCGGTTACCGGGTGAAGGTGGACATTGGGAAGGACAGCCGCATTCTCAAAATGGATACTCCCGATTCAAAGCACCGCTGGCGAAATGTGAGCGTCAAGTTTCATGAAGATTACATAGACAGTTACTCTCTGAGCGTCACCTTCTCCATGGAGGATGAGGGACGGGATAACTTTGGCCATATTTGGGTTTATCAGAAATTATAAAAAAGGAAATACACCATGCTTTTTAGAGGAAAATTCTGTAAGGAAGGACATCTCATGGACCCCTCCTGGGATGTCTGCCCCGTTTGTATTACCCCCGTTGTGGGGTGGCTGGTCTATTCGGAGAACAGCCGAACCAAAAACGTATACCCCCTTAGGGAGGGGAAGAACCTGATTGGCCAGGGAATCGACTGCGATGTGCGCATAAGAAAGGATTCGTTAAAACGGCATCACGCTGTATTAACGGCGTCGGCCGATGCGGTTCTGGTCCATAATGCCGGTTCGGGAGGGCGGATTCTTGTGAACCGTACCGAGTCGGTGCAGGATGTGATTGACGGGGACCTTCTGACCCTGGGCGATGTGGAATTCAAATTCAAGTGTATCTATTAGGAGGAAGGAAATGAAAAGAAAAGGTTTATTACTGGCGTTTCTGCTGTTTCTTCCCTTTTGGTTGACCGCACAGGAAGAGCCGGCCCAGGATTTGCGTATTGAACATATAGACTCCCTGGATTATCCCCGGATAAAAGCCTATGTTTCCGTGGAGGATGATAAGGGTGAGCCCAATCTCTCTTTAGTAAAGGGGAACTTTACCGTCAAGGTGGATACACAGGATCCTGTGGAGTCCTTGGAGGTAACTCAGTTTAAGCAGGGAGATGAGCCGGTTCATTACATCTTTTTCCTCTCCGCATCGGGCTTGATGGATGGGCGACCCCTGGCGGCACAGAAGAAGGCCCTTCTGGACTTTTCTCTGGACTTGAGGGAGAACGATACTCTCTCGGCTTATATGGTGGCCGAAACGGCTCAGGAAGTTTTTTCCTATGCCCGAGTAGGGGCTATCCCGGAAGAGGCGGTACAGGAGATTGGAGTCGTAGAAGATCAGGCCAAGATCTTCGATACCATTGTTAGTGCTGTTCGAAGGGTAGAGAAAGACCGGATGGAAGAGGTTATAGGAAAAGAGGACCGGGTGGTCTTTATCCTTATGTCCGACGGTCGTGATAGCGAAAGTCGTTTCTCCCTGGAACAGACAGGGAAAATAATGGGGGACAGTGGTATTCCTCTTTATGCTATTGGACTTAAAGTTTTAAGCGAGCTCTCCCTCTCCGTACTAGATGAGTTGGCCGTCCTATCCGGTGGTTTTTACTATTATACCCCTTATACGGATCTGATTAGTCCCCATCTGGAAGCCATGGCCCATCAGATTCTCATGTCCTATGTCATCTCTTTTAAAGTCAAAGGGGTTCAGGCGGACGATGAGTATCATCAACTCATGGTTCAGGTGGATGAGAAGGAGCTCTCCGTTCAGGCCTTTAGAAACTTTCTGGCCTACAAGGCGCCCTTTCCCCGATGGCTCAAAATCGTCCTGTTTATTCTGGGCATCCTGCTGATAATCGGTCTGGTTCTCCTGATTATTTTTACCCGAATCAAACTGAGAAAGAAGCTGGGAATCAGCAAAAGGCGCTGTCCCGATTGCGGAAGACGTATGAGGGATGATTGGGAGTTCTGTCCTTTCTGCCGTTATCTGGACCCGGAAAAGAACCGCCGTCTCCGTCGTAAGAAAAAGGAGAGTGCCTAAACCGTGGGAGCCCTGCCAGGAATAGAATACAGAAAAACCTCCTCCCGTTCCAACAAAATTGTTCTTAAGGAGAATCCGGTGGCCGGATTTGTGGGAGTTACCGAAAAAGGCCCCCTCCACGAGGCGGTTAAGATTCGGGATTACAATCAATTCCTACGGATTTTCGGCGGTTTTGATACGGCCGGATTTCTCCCCTTTAGCGTGTATTCCTTTTTTCAGAACGGGGGGAAGCAGTGCTACGTGGTTCGCACGGCCCATCTCAAAGGGGAGGGCGCGGCGGCCCGAGCCGGTTTTACCCTGGAATCGGAAGGAAAGGCGACGGCCCGGCTTACGGCTAAATCGGAAGGTATTTGGGCCAATCGGATTCGGGTGAATCTTTGGCATGTTCCTACCTCCCGGACGAATAGGATACTGCGGGTCAATCTGAGTCTGAACTGCGGGCCCATTCAGGAAGATTTTCTGGATCTTTCCGCCAACCCCGATGATGAGGATTTTTATCTGAGTCGAATAGGGGAGCGCTCCCGTCTTGTCGATATTAATCGGCTGAGCGGCGGGGAG
Source organism: Spirochaetales bacterium (assembly GCA_028533045.1). GTDB lineage: Bacteria > Spirochaetota > Spirochaetia > DSM-2461 > DSM-2461 > SZUA-368. The sequence continues at coordinate 22,079 of JAQQAP010000023.1, forward strand.
GAGTATGAGCTTCCCGGTGAGGTTTACAACAGCTGTTTTTCCGGCGGGCGGGAGGGGATTTCCGCTCTCACTGCCGGGGATTTTATCGGTTCCGCTTCGGATCCCTTGAAGAAAACCGGTCTGGCCCTTCTGGAAACGGCTCTGGATGTGAATCTGCTGGCCATTCCCGATACGGCCCTTTTGGAGAAGGATAAGGACAGGCTCTCGGTCCACCGGGCTCTGGTGGATCATGCGGAGAACAATGACGGCCGTTTTTCTCTTTTGGATTTGAGTGGACGATTGAGCCCTCAGGAGGCGGTGAAATACAGGAAGAAGCTCTGTTCCTCCAAGGCGGCTCTCTACTATCCCGATCTAAAAGTTATAGACCCGGCGGACCAGAGCATTTTCGCTTTGCCTGCGTCCTGCGCTATGGCGGGGATTGTTTCCGAACTGGATCTGAAGCACGGCTGTTATTACCCGCCGGGAAATCGTTTTATAGAAGGGGCCGTGGCCCTGTCCCGTCCTCTCCTAAAAGAGGAGATGGCCTGGCTCTACGAGGAGGGGATTAACTCCTTTATGAAGGTTCCGGGAAAGGGCATCAAAGTATGGGGGGTACGGACCCTGTCGGACGATCCTTCCTGGCGTTTCATAAATGTGCGGCGCACGGTGACTTTTTTGGGGGCGGCCATAAAAAAAGGGACCGCCTGGGCCGTATTTGAACCGAACGATCTGGCATTGAGAAAACGGCTGGTTCGCCATGTGACATCCTACCTGATTGATGTGTGGCGCAAGGGCTATTTAGCCGGAAAAACGGCGGATGAGGCTTTTTATGTAAGGTGTGATGAGGAACTGAATCCCCCGGAGAATGTGGACAGCGGGATTCTGACCGTGGAAGTGGGGCTGTGCGTTGTTAAGCCGGCCGAGTATATCACGGTTACCCTCCATGCGGAAAAGGAACATACCAAGGTGATAATCGACGAGGAGGTTGTCTATGGCTGAGGATAGAAACGATTCCTACCTGCCCAACTATTTTGGGGTGGAGATTGAGGGGATCAATTGCGGCAAGTTTTACCGCTGCGACGGGCTGGAAAGCGAAAACTATGTTTACGAAGTGGAAGAGGGCGGTCTTAACACGACAACCCACAAGTTTATCGGCCGGACCCGGTTTCCCAACCTGGTTTTGGAACAGGGCCTAACCGATAACAACGAAATCTACCAATGGTACGCAGACACGGTGATGACAGAAGATCCGGTGGTGCGGAAGGACGGTTCGGTGGTGCTGTTTAACGCCGCCGGGGAAGAGATGAGACGGTGGAACTTCTACCGGGCCCTTCCCTGTCGTTGGGTCGGGCCCCAGTTGGGCCACAACGTTCACGGCTGTGCTGTAGAGCGGATCGAGATTATACACGAAGGGCTGGAATTGGCCGAGTAGGGAGGAATCTATGGCATTGGAAAAGGCTGTCATCATCAACCTTGATACGGATGAGGAGTTTGAAGTCCTCTTTAATCCCAAGGAGTACATCGTAGAGAAGAAAACTCCCTGGAAGGAGCACGAGATTAACGGTCTCGACTCTCCGGCGGTGGAATTTACCATTGGGGAGAGAAAGCGTCTCTCCATGGAACTCTATTTTGACACCTGCGAAGAGAAGACCGATGTGCGGGAATATACCGATAAAATTGAAGAGCTAATGCTGGTCAATTCGGATCAGCATCGCCCCCCCCTTCTTATGTTTTCCTGGGGGAATCTTAAATTTCGCTGCGTCCTGGAAGACCTGGTACAGAGATTTACCATGTTCCAGAGCGACGGTACTCCGGTGCGGGCCCTGCTTAAGGTCCTGTTTAAGGAGTATACCACCGCCGCCGGTCAGATTCAGGAGAAGCCCCGTCACTCCTCGGACCACACCAAGCGGATTGTGCTCCAGGAAGGAGACTCTTTGAGCGCCCTGGCAGGCCGGGAGTATGAGAACCCCGGTATGTGGAGGGAGATTGCCGATGCCAACGGAATTGAAGATCCCACCGATGTGAAGGACGGAACGGTACTTTCCATTCCGCCCCTCTACTAAGGAGTTACCATGTCCGACGAAAACGTTACCTTAACACCGACATTTATTGTTTACATCAACGGAACCCGTCTGGGGGTAGAGCACGAGGCATCGGTCCGACAGATTCTGGTAAAAGACGAGATGGGAGCTCCCTCTTCGTGCCGGCTCATCCTTTCCGATATGGATAGGCAGTGGGTGGACTCATCCGACTTTGATCCGGCTCAGAATATTTCTGTCCTTTTGGGATTTAAGGACGCGGTGGAAGAGGTTTTTAACGGAGAGATTATCGAGTGCGAAGTCATCCTTAAGAAACAGGCCGACGCCACAGTCATTATCGAATGTTCCAATAAGCTCCACCGCCTTTTTCAGGTAAAGAAACACCGCAACTTTAATGAGATAACCGACGAAGACATCGTGGCCGAAATTGCCGGAGAGTACGGCCTTTCCGTCGATACGGACGCCCTCTCTACGGAACATATTATTCGGGTGCAGCAGGGCATCACGGACTACGAGTTTATGAAGAAACTGGCCGCCGACTATCACTATCGCCTCTGGATCAAGGAAGACACCCTCTACCTTAAGGAAGAGACCGAAGGTGATGAGGATATCGTTCTTGAGTGGGGAAAAACCCTCCTGGACTTCCGGGGTAAACAGGCTACAAAGAAACTTTTTACCCAGGTGGAAGTGGTCGGTTGGGACAATATGAGCGGGGAAGGATTCTCCGTGGTGGCCGATCCGGACATGGTGACCCAGCGGGTGGGTACGGGTGATTTGGGCCTTTCCCTTGTGGCTGAGAATTTTGGCGACCGGTCGGTTGTCTTTTTGGATGATGACATAGCCGATGAACAGAGCGCAGAGGAGCGTGCCGTGAATATACTAAGCGGCAACTCCTGGGGCTATAAGAACGCCCAGGCCGTCTGCGAAGGTGACAACCGCATTTTGGCGGGAAGCACCGTGGAGATTAAAGAGACGGGAAATCGCTTCTCCGGCACTTACCGGGTAAAACGGGCGGTTCATAACTTCCATGCCTCCAGCGGGTACCGGACCAATTGCGAACTGGAGCGGAATAGCGATTTATGATCGAGTGTGTTCGTATTCACAGCTATGAGGCCCACTCACTGGTAAACGGTCCGGGAAAGCGCTTTGTTATTTGGCTTAAGGGTTGTCCCTTTGACTGCCCCGGCTGTTTTAACGATGAAGCCCGTTCCTTCATAGGAGGCCGTTACATTAGCTTGCACGAACTGGAGCAGCGGATTGTGGCCGCCGATGTACACGGGGTGACCCTTTCCGGGGGGGAACCCTTCCTTCAAGCCCATGAGTTGGTTCCTCTTATGAGAAAATGCGGACGCCGGGGTATGGATAGGATGATTTACACGGGCTTTAATTTTAATGATTTGAAAAGAGATGCCGTCCCGGGAGCCCGGGAGCTTCTTAAGGAGACAGACCTTTTACTGGACGGTCCCTATAAAAAAGATATTCCCCCCGACGGGGAGTGGACAGGCTCGGGAAACCAGAGGGTGATAGCCCTCTCCCGGGCGGGAATGGAAATGAAAAGAATCCGGCGCACCGAATGGGTGGAGCAGGAATACATCATAGATCCCGAGGGCCAGACGGTCCGAACGGGAATTTAAGGAAGGAGCGGATATGGAAGAGAGCAAGCTGAACATCAAAGAGAGAATTGAGGTCCTCATTCGGGCCCGTTATCCCTTAATAAACATCGTTTCCAGCGAGGAAAAGCGGGTGGAGGATACGATCAAGGCCATCGCCCGGACCCGGGGGAAACGCTATTTTATCTGGTCCGTTACCAAGGGACTTGAGTCGGACGACGGCAGTTGCGCCGCCGATTTGCGTGAACCGATTAAAGCATTGGATCATATTCTGGAAGGGGACGTGAACGGCATTTTCCTCCTTAAGGACTTTCATCCCTTTTTAAACGATCCGGTGGTCGTAAGAAAGGTTCGGGACATCGCCCGGGAGCTTAAGACAACCATGAAGAACGTGGTTATGCTTTCTCCTATTCTTAAGGTTCCCATGGATGTGGAAAAGGAAGTTACCATCGTGGACTTTGACCTGCCCGGCAAGGAAACCTTAGGGCAGATTATCGATGATATTACAGCCACCCTTACCGACAAGGGACGGGTCTGGTCCGGCGGTGTTACCCGGGAAAAGGTGGTGGAAGCCGCCCTGGGACTTACCGCAGAGGAAGCGGAGAACGTTTTTGCCAAGTCTCTGGTACAGACCGGCGGCTTTGACATCCCCGTAATACTTTCCGAAAAGGAGCAGATCATTCGCAAGTCCGGCGTACTGGAGTACTACCGGGCCCATGAGGAGATGGCCGAAGTAGGGGGGCTGGAAAACCTTAAGCACTGGCTCAACAAGAGAAGCCAGGCCTTTACCAAAGAGGCCCGGGAATTCGGCCTGCCCGAGCCCAAGGGAATCCTTATGATAGGTATTCCCGGTTGTGGTAAGTCCCTTACAGCCAAGGCGGTGAGTTCCCTGTGGCAACTCCCTCTCCTGCGCCTGGACGTGGGCAAGGTCTTCTCCAGCCTGGTCGGTTCCAGTGAAGAGAACGTTCGCAAGGCGATTCAGACCGCCGAATCCATCGCCCCCTCCATCCTTTGGCTGGACGAGCTGGAGAAGGGCTTTTCCGGCATCGGCTCCTCCGGCAGTTCCGACGGGGGGACATCGGCCCGTGTCTTTGGGACCTTCCTTACCTGGCTTCAGGAAAAGACGAGCCCCGTATTCGTGGTGGCCACCAGTAATAATATCTCCCAGCTCCCGCCGGAACTCCTCCGAAAAGGCCGTTTTGACGAGATTTTCTTTATTGACCTCCCCAACCGGGAAGAGCGGAAGGAGATCTTTCGCATCCACCTTAAAAAGCGAAATAGGGACCCGGAAAACTACGATCTGGAAGAATTGGCCCGCCTGTGTCGGGGCTACTCCGGTTCGGAAATAGAAGAAGTGGTCATAAGCGCCCTCTACGATGCCTTCGATAAGGGACTGGATATCAATCAGCCTATCCTGAACGAGGCGGTAGGCACCATGATACCTCTCTCCCAGACCATGAGTGAGGAGATCAAGAACATCCGCAACTGGGCGGACCTAAGAGCGCGCAAGGCCAGTGAAGTCAGCTTTACCGACGAGGAAGAGTCGGCCCGAAAACTGGAAATGGTATAAGGAGAGAGTCATGGCAGAAAAACAGGAAATGGAAATAACGATTGGTAAGGACGGCCAGGTTCAGATACATGTTCAGGGAGTGGACGGCAAGTCCTGTATGGAGCTCACCAAGGACCTGGAAGACGCTCTGGGGCTTGTTACCACCCGGGAGAAGACGGGGGACTATTTTAAGGAAGAGAAGGTTTCGGAAGGTCATGTCTCTCTGGGAGAAGCTGAATGATTTTCCAGGGACCGGGAAATCTCCCTCTTATCAATACCTATCTTGAAAAACCGGGCCCCCTGGATAATTGGCAGCTCAACGGGGGGGACTTTTCCGGTCTGACCCTAAAGGAACGGGAGGTGAATCGTCTTAGTTGCGAGCGGGCTTTTTTAAATGAAACTCGCTGGGAAAACTGTTCCCTTAAGCGCCCCGAATTCCGGCAATGCAGCCTGGAAGGATCGGTTTTTACGGAATCCCTCCTGGAGGAGCCCCTTTTTGTTAGTTGCCAGCTGCGGGAAAGCTACTGGAAGAATCTCTCCTTAAACGGCGGAGTCCTTCGGGGTTGTACTGCTCCGCGCTTAACAATGGAGAGCTGCCGCTTACGCCGTTTTTCCCTTCATGAACCGGAAATAAGTCGAGCCCGGTTCAGCCGCCTGGCCGTGGTGGCCTCCCTTTTTACGGCGGTCCACGAATCGGGAGTAACCGGTTTGAGAAAAAGCGAAGTGGAGAACAGTCTTTTTATTAACTGCCGCTTCTCGGGAACTTTCTTTTCCTCCTCTGTCCTGCGAAACAGCGTTTTTATAGGCTGTCGATTTGTAGAGACCGACTGGGACCTGGTGGAGAGGGATAATTGCCACTTTGCCGACTGCGAAGGAATCCCCCGGGAAGAGAGTCATATGAACAAGAAAAGAAGCGAAGCCCCCGGCCCTAAAGGTGGCTGGAACCGATTCGCCCAGGAGGTACTGAATGAACGAGAGAAATAGTAATGTGCGATCCTCTTTGGAGGAACTGGACAAGGATGTCCTTATTGACGGTTTTAGCCTGCTCTACGACGAATTCAAAGAAGATGCCCGAACCGTGCAGGAGGCCATCCCCTCTGCGGCTGCGGAACCGGAGATCCCCAACTTCGTGAGCCTGATCCTCTACCTCAAGGGCAAATATAAATTTGACGAATTGAACGACATCGTCGTGGAAGGGGGCCGGGTCTTTTTTAAGCGGGGCGGACGGCGTATAGAACTGAGCCGGGAAGAAGAGGAAGCCGTGGCACCGCCTCCCGCCGCAGAACCCAACGCGGATGAGTCCGCCGGCGGCCGATTCGGTCGATTGGAGCTGAACTGATGAGTGATATTAAAGCCTATCTTTTTGTAAATAAAAGTACGGGAAGCCTGGAATTCAAAGACTTTCCCTATCCCGAACGGGAGCAGGAACTCCTTCAGCACATCTATTCGGAGTACGCCTTCGAACCGCTGGATCGGACCACCCTGGAGAAAATGAACCGCACCGTAGCCGATAAAATGGAGGCCTGGACATGAGAGAAAAGGAAGTACATTTTACCCTGCCCCTGGGCCTGACCGACGAAAAGGGCGTGCTCCACAGAAAAGGCACCATGCGGCCGGTCACCGCCGAAGACGAACTCATGCTCATGGAGGCAAACGGAGTCAAGTTCAACGACCGTCAGCGGGACCTGGAACTGCTTGCCCGGCTCATCACCGAACTGGGCAGCCTTAAGAAAGTCGACTCTGAAACCCTGGAAGAACTCTTTGAAGCGGACTTCATCTACCTGCAAATGCTCTTTAACAGCCTGAATGAAGAGGGCACCGTCAGCTACGCCTGCCCCCGCTGCGGCACCAAGAATCAGCTTAACATGGCCTCCCTTTTTGAAAAGGCCGGAGGGGAGGAGAGAAAGGAGAGCGTCCGCTTCCGCCTGCCCCACGGATCGGGCCTCAAACCGGAGATGGGAACCAAAGTACAGGGCACCATGGACATGGCCCGCTGCCGGGACTTCATAACCTTGTACCGCGATTCCCGAACACGGGACAACCCCAGCTGGTTCTACGTAGGCCTCATGACCCGGTGCGTCAAAAAACTGGGAGCGGAAAAATCGGTGAATAACAGCGTCATAACCAAACTGAACCCCAGGGACTTCGCCTTTCTGGTAGACCTGTTTAACGAACTGAACAACGGCGTCATAAGACGGGTCACAGACCAATGCCGCTGCGGAGAAGAAAACCGGGTGGAGCTCCATCTCCCGGGGGAAGTATAAGCCGCCTCACCGGAGACATTTACGGAGAGGCGGCCCATCTGGCCTACTATTTTCACTGGAGCCGGACGGAAATCATGGCCATGAGCCGAAGAGAGAGGCGCTTGTGGCTGAACCAACTAAGCCGCATAAACGGAAGCATAACCGGCGACACGAACCGGTTTATCCAGGGCATGCTGGCAAGTAGAGGAGAAGAGGGATGATTGAAGAACTAACAGGCTATTTTTCCGAAGATTACTACAAGGAGCAGGACGAGAAAATCGTCGAGGCCATGAAAGACTATGAAGAAGGCCGAGCCCTGCCCGGGGAAGAAGGAATTCAGCTTAAGGAAAAGGCCCGCCGGGAACTGGAAAGCCAACTCGTCTCCTCCGGCCAGGCCGAAGCGGACACCGTCTTTATAAACCCGGAAGAGTTCTTCCCCGAAGGCCAAAGGGACGAAGAGAAAATCGAAGAGTTCCGCCGGGAAATGACCCGAAGCCACGCAGGGCAGCAGATGCTCTGGAGCTTTGCGGGGACCACGGGAAGCTTCACCGTTCTCACGGAAAAACAGCTGGAAAGCTTTGGCCGTGACCTGGATTCTCTCAAGCCCGCCGCTCTACGAAGACAGGACGCTCAAAAGAAAACCAAACCCACCCCGGGCACCGTCCCCCTCTACCTCTACGGGGACGGAAGCTCCAGCCAGACCTACCAAAAAAGCAAAGCCAAACTCTCCTTTGACCGCTGCCGTGACAAAAGCGGCTTTAACTGGAACCAGAGAGAATACGACCCCAACTACAGCGTGGAGAAGCAGGGCTGGTTCGGGGGACTGAATCAGGAAGAAGTGTGGGAGGCCGTGGAAACTGCCTCCGCTCCCGGTGACCCTTCCATTCCCGGTCAAAGCGCCCCCAAAAGGGAAATCGAGCTGATCAACACCCTGGACGGGGCCCTTATCTTTGACACGGCCCTGCTCCTGTGCGGCCCGGAAGAGGAGGAGTACTATTACAACCTGGACGGAGAACTCTATGGGGCTGTTAAGACCGATAGGGCTGCCACTGTCGCCCGGCTCAAGGAGAGCTTGAAAGGCGAAGCTCCCGTAGGAATCGTACTGCCGGGCGGGGTTGATGAAGCGACCCGTAAAACCTATGACGATTTGCTGGTTGAGTTGGGCGGTAGGAAGGAAGATGCTACCGCGAAGGGCGCGAAAAGAAGAGAAGAGCGCGAAAAGGGGGAAAGGGATATTACCCCTCGTGTTTTTTTAGAAACGGAAGAGGGGTGGCAGACCCTTTTGGCGGAAGATCGTGTACAGCGGGATGAGCTGGAACAGGCCACATTGACCTTGGGAGCGGCTACACGGCTGCGCCAGAGCGGGGTAGAGGAAGAGGCCATTGAAGAGTTCCTGAGTGAGGACATAGCTTCCATAGAAGTGCCTCTTAACCCCTTTGTGGAGGCAGACAGAGCTATTCTTTTGGCAGAAAGCCTTTCCTCAGTAGAAAAAGAGAAGCAAGAGACCATAAAAACAAGCGTTGATAGCTGGTTTGACGAGAAAGCCCGGGAGATAGGGGCGGAGGAAATGGTTCATGTCCTTCCCTCTCTCCTAGCCGCCCTGCCGGTTCTAGTCGTAGCTCTGGAAAATGGTGTTGGGAGTGAAGCGGTATTGGATGAAGCTTTTAACTTGGGAACGTCGACTCTTTCTCCTGAAGAAACACCTGCTCCAAGTCCCGCCTCAAAGGTGACATTCAACGGGCGGGTGACACTGGAAGAGCTAAGTCGTGGTATGACACCTTGGGGAGCCTCAAAAACCGCTTCTTTAACCCCGGACTTCTTCCGGGAAGAAAGCCGCACACAAACCGCGCAAACAGCCGGTCTGAAAGAAGGTGAAATCCTTTCTTTGGCCGAGGCCGTTGAAAGACTCAACATGCCCCCCATGGACAGAAAAGAGTTTAACAAACGAATGGCCTCTGCCCTAAGCCACTACCGCACCGTCCAAACCAGCACAGGCATGACCGTAAGCGATCTAGTTTCCACCGTGGACAGCATTACCATGAAACGGCCCGATGCGAAGAGATTGGGAAGCAAGGATATTTACTTTGAAGAAAGCCTGGGAGAATTGTTAGCCAAGGGAAGGACAACGGAAATACCTACCAAGACCGTAAACCGGGAAGAGTTATTCCAGCCGGTATTGGCGGAAGTGCCCGCAGTCGGAGAGTTTTTCCAAACTCCCGAAATAGTCTCTAGTACAGATTCTTACCTTGAAGTACTTCCCACCCTTAACCACGCTTCTACCCTCTCTCTAACGGAAGGACTTCTCGCCGCCTTCGCCCAACCGGTAGAAGAGGCCCAGCCTCTGAGTGAGCGGCAGCTGAGCGGCCTGATCAAACTCTATGAATCGGTAGGGGCCACACAAGAAACCGCCCAAGCCGCCGTAGACCAGTGGCAACAAGCCCGGTTTACACCGGAAGAGTATAAAGCGGTAAGGAATAACTTAAAGAAGAAGTTGCAGAACGAGGCAGCCAAGAGAAAACGGGTTATGTCAGAAAGTACCCTTGCCTCAACCACCACAGCAGGAAACACTCCCGTACTCAACAACCCTCTGGAACTGACAGACAAGCTCCTGACAACTCTCGCCATGAATCCCTCCCCGGAAGCCCAGCCCTTACGACAGGCAGAAATCGCCGACCTTGATAGAGTCTACCGCCATGCAGGAACCCAGCAGGAAGCTATTCGCACAGCTTTGAAGAAATGGGAGCAAGTCAAGTTTACCCCGGAAGAGTTTAAGGCAGTAAGGGATAATTTGGAGAAGCAGTTGAAGCCTGTTTCAGCGATTAAAGCCGGTAACGAAGCTCTTTCCGCTAGTTCAATACCCGGACATCGTGGAGCCGGTGATATTAATTCCGTTTTAGCCGCTTCCCAATTTACACCGGAAGAGAAGAAAGCCGTACAGGCCGTAATGGAAGCTTACCGTGCGGAAGAAAGCCATGGCAGCTCTAGCAGTATAGCTAATATGAACCATCCTATGAGCAATGAAGCCTTGATGCCTCTGGTAAGTCAGGCCCTGGCCGGGCAGTGGGGCTGGGTGCCTGCTTCTGTGAGGCCGATGATGAGTCGGGCGGTGGGGAGAACTTCACGGGCAGGAAAGTCATTCTCCACACCCACAAGACCATCTATAAACTCACAAAGGACAATACAAACAATATTAAGCGAGGCTCAAAGGGAAGTCGCTCATAGTTCATTTCCTGTGGGACACACTTCTACCGCTTCAAGTCTCCAACCTGTCACCAGACAGCTCCCCGTGGAGAAAGCCCCGGCCTTAGCTTTCAGAAACGCTTACAAAAAGCTTGGTTACCGGGTTAATCCGCAAAGAGGGCAGAATCTTCCCATTCACACACAGTCCGCCGGAACAGCATTAGCCGGAGTAATGCCCTCTCAAGCCTCTTCTTTTGAGGGTAACTCTTTTATACCCCCGGCGGTAGCACAGGTCTTGAGAAAGGAGTTGGGTGCACTGAGTGGGATAAGAACAACACCACAAGCCCCAGTCAAACCGACAGTCCAGGCGGTGGTTCAGAAGGATAGTTATAATAGTGCCCATAATATGGCCCATCCCATTATGGGCGGAGCCGCAGGAATGACCGGTTTTAACGGGGGCCAGGGATTTCCCGGACAGCCGGGTGGCATGGCTATGGGGAATATCTCTCATGAGAATCCTTTTGCCTCGCATGGTAATTCTATCCCGGGAATGCCGCCGGGGATGACTGCGAATAAGAGTTTGCCGGGAAATAGTAGTAATCCTTTGAGCCGGATGGAACGGATAAATCAAAATTATGAGCAAGATAAGGCCAGCCTGGGGCAGGGCGAGCAGAGGATGCTGGCCCGGAGCGAGAGCCATTCTGTGGGGCATGCCGGAGGGAATCGTCAATTCGATAGCATTGAATCTGAACGAAGACTGAGCAGCGAACTCCTGATAGAAATGAAAGAAGATTTTGATCTTTCGGAGGCATAAGAATGGGTGAGAGAAACCGTTTATCACGATATCTTTCGGATTTAACCGACCGCTATGCATATTACAAGTTGCAGAAAAGTGAAATTGAGTATCAATATGGCTATCGTTCGGAACAGTATAAGGGTCATCATGCCATAAAGGTTCAGCCCTGGATGGTAGATAGAGTTTTCCCCCTAGATTCAGCTCTTTTAAGCCGAATGGAAGTTCTCTTTGATTATGATTTCAAATCCGTTCGTATTCATCTAGGCCCGGTTGCCGAGAGTGTCACTTCACAGCAAGGTGCCAGTGCTGTAACCATGGGAAGTGATATTTATTTTTCCGAAGGAGCTTTTGAACCTCATAAAGAGCAAGGTCTTGTACTTCTTGCCCATGAATTGGAACATGTTAAACAGTTTGCTTCCGGAAGATCACCCCTCAACGATGAAGACAGAGCTTCTTTGGAAGGGGAAGCCTATCGTTTAGAAACAATGATAAAAGACAATTTTCATAATCTTGAGCCTTCCAGCTTGGATTCAGGATTAGGGGGTAATTTTTCATCCAAAGGACAGGGCGGAGAGCTTCATAGAAGTAAAGGCTCGGGAGCGCCTGATTTGCTTGAAGACTTTATCAATCAGCCTCGATATAAAATGGTTGAAGTCGTTATGGAGAATACGGGAAGCCGGTATAATATATCTCCCAACACACTAAAAATGATTCAAAGAGAAGTTCTAGAGGCCTTCCAAGCAGATCTACAATACCGTTTTTCCCAAGCCACAGAAGAAGAAAAGCGGGAAATCGCCTCCAAATTAATGTCCGGAGGCTACGGACTATGAGAAATGTTTATGTAAACGGAATCAGCCAGCTATTGGGAGAAGTGCTTGCCGTAGATGAGAGGCTGGAAGAAGAATACAAAGGGACGGAGAGCCTGAATTATTATTCCTACCATGCTCACCTTTTTTCCCATAGCGGCCCCATTTTGGATCAAAGCCGGAAGGATTTCCGGGAGAATCTTTCTTCCTTTTTTACCTACCTTTATGACCAGGACCTGGAGACACTGGATGAGATAATCCAGGAACTCCTTATGACACTCAATAAGCTGGATCAGGACACCATGGTCAACTACTTGCAGCACCTCCCGGATAATCAAATTATCCGTGGTTCAAATTATGGGAAGGATGAGCACATCCTTCACTTCAAAAATGCGATCAAGAACGAAGCTATTCGCGTGCTCAAAGAAAACAGAAGCGAATTGGACCGCAAGGAGCGGGAATACCAAAATAGCCTGGGCGTGGGCGGTGATGAATCGCTTTTGGACCAGTTCAACAAAACCCTCATTCAATTTCGTGAGCTGGAAGGGGAAATAGGCAACAATGAATCGAAACAGGCCGCCCTTCGAACAGCCATTTTGAATAATGCCATGGTCACCATGGAATACGGTGGCTGGGGGTATGATCATGAGTATGGTGATCAGAAAAGAATGGAGATTGAGGCGGTTCAGGAAAACATCGACCTTCTGAAACAGACGCAAGCAAATCTTATGAGTGAGAAGCCGGAGCTGGCGGCTATTGGTAAGCGTTTTGATGATCTTGGCGACCATTCCGCAGTGTTGGCCGAACTGAGCCGGGGCTTTGCCAAAGCCCGCGAGGCCATTAAAGATGTTTACAATAAGGTTGTGGACGATGATATTCCTCTGGTAGCTCTTGGGCCTATTATCAGAACAGTACAAGCTCAGTTAGAGATCCTCCCCCTGGGGGAAGAAGGGAATGACCTTTATAGCCTCCATGTGAATGAATGGATTCAGAGTCAGAATAACCGGGACAGAAATATTAACCTGATTATCGCCGGAGTATCCGTCGGTTTGGGAATTGTAGCGGGAATACTGACTTTTGGAGTGGGGGGCGCTGCGGCAGCTGCGGTGGGCTTTGGCCTGGGCGCCACCGGTTCAGCCGTCGGTGTGGCAGGAGCGGTTTACAACTTTGAAAGAGCGGAAGACCTTAATTCTGCGGCCGACTCCCAGGCCATGAGTAACGACGGTTTGCTTGATGACCCAGAAGCCGCGAAGAAAGCCTATGCCTGGGCTATTGCGGATTTGATTCTTTCCGGTGTGGACGTGGTCTTTGCCGGTTTGGATATGGCTAAGCTGATGGGCGCGGTGAACAAGTTTGATAACGCTGTTGTGGGTCGAAAGGTTATCTTTCAGCTCTCTGATCTTTCCGATGAGACGGTGGAAGCGGCTGCACGGATATACAAAGGGTTAGATGAAACTACTGCTCTGAAACTGGATAGCACTTTGAGAACAGGGTTTGATAAATATAATGAAGGGCTTATATTTGCAGAAAAACTTAAAGTCGAAGGCATCAATAACTTAGTTAAAATAGAGAATGCTGATGATATTAAGACTGTTGTGAACTTTTTTCCTGGCGATGAAAACACCACAATACGACTCCTTAACAGTATAAAAGACCCTCAGGGCCTGCTCAATCCTCAAGTCGTTTTAGACAAATATGATTTGACAAGTGGAAGGACCCTTGAAGAACTTAATAGCGTTCTTCGTCAATGGGGTAACCAAACGGCCAGAAGCACCGAAGAGATTGCTGTCTTGTTAAAGTATCGTCCCGATGCTCCCAAAGTTGTGGCCCGTGTTCAGACAAGAAACTATCCCACCTTAGGTCGGGAAAGTGCTTTTACCTGGGTTACCGATCCGGAGGAATTGATAGGATTGGATTTTGACGGACTTGCTGACAGAATCGGTCTGACCGAAGAGTATAAAGAATGGATTCGTACTGAAAACAACGGAAGTATTTGGGTCGATTTTATAGAATCGCCCGTTGAGCACCAGAAGGTAAGTTGGGATTATTTGAATAGCGAGACGAAGACGCTGATTGAAGTTGATGATAGCTTTGCAATCCGTCTTGAGCAGATCTCAATGCTAACTAATTCGGATGGCAGTCTTTCCATGTCCAAACTTGATGATGCTTTTGCTGTCCTATCAAATACAAATGTAGAGGATGTGGAAAATCTATCATCTGATATGAAACTGTTAAGAGAAACCCTTGAAGGAAAATTTGGTAACAATCCCCTTTTTACCGGTAAAGGATATACGGTTGATCCGGCTGGTAACTTTGGAACTAGAGAGTGGGGATTAGTGAAACCAGATGTAGGTTTGGAAATAGACGAAATGAAAGCAGAAGGATATAATATTATTCGAATAGAAGTTACATCGGATGGTCAGGCTTATCCTTTGTTACTTGATCATAATCTAATGTACTAGGGAGAAGCAAATGAGTATTAATCGAGGATTTTATTGCAAAAGCGTGAAAATAGATGAGAATACTATTTGTATTGAAGGGTATACTGATTTGAAAAATAATGATTGGGGAAAACGCACTCTTTATCTTTCTCCTGAGTCTATCCCCCCTCTATTATGTGTTATGGAAAATTATGAAAACTTTATGAACCAAAGCGCTTCTCTTATGGGAAAGACTTTTAAGAATGACTTTGACGAGATAGATTATACCATTTGTGGTTCTGACACCCAACCTATTTTTTCAATCACCAACCTGAAGCGACGTCTTATAAATGGAAGAAAAGTTGGTGGAGCTTTAGATATCCCTTATCAACCATTCAATAAAGAGCTTGTCTATGAGAACATTGGGCAAGTGATGGATGAATTAAAAAAATATATATAGTGTTTATTGTACTGGAGTTCTTTGAATCTTATTATCACCCCATATGTTCGTGGCTACAAAGCTGGACTTCAACGTTCTGTAGCTTAAGATAACAAGAAGGGATTGAAGAGGAAATGAGTCAAGGAGGCCCGGCGGAGCGACTGATCACAAACCTCTGGTTTGCTGTTCACCCATGCATCCAGGGCGTGAGCCGTAGTGGTGACTTATTATAAAAATCCCATTTTCGCCCTGAAAATTGGAAGAACAGCGTATTTTCTGTAAGCAAAATCTGCAAAATAGTGTTAAAAATATTGGTTTAAATCTCAACAAAACCTGAAAATCCAGAAAACTGAATAAAAAAGGACACACCTGTTCCTAAGAGAAGGAAAAGAGAATTATTAAAATTGAAAAGCTGTCCTACGCAGAACGATAATAATGATGATGCAGTCCAAAAAGCACGGACTGCTTTTTTATTTTTCCCATCCTATCCGGCGGTTTTCCCTCAGGAATTCTCCCGATTCCCTGATGAGGCCTGAAGAAATTGTAGTAATGCATATACTCTTTAATGATATTCCTAAGCTGTTTCTCATGAAGAATTATAAACCAATCAAGGCACTCTCTACGAATAGATCTAATAAAACGTTCAGCGAATGCGTTCATATTGGGAGAGTAAGGAGTAATGGCTAGGTCTTTGATGTCGTATTCTTCGTAAGGAAACCATTTAAATTCACCCGAATTATCATGAATAAGAATGGATTCAGGGTACTGCTCTTCAAAATGGCTAATCTGCCTACGTAAAAAAGCAATATTGGGATTCTGTGTTATATTCCAATGAACGATTTTACGGTTTTCAATCTTAATGATAAAGAAAACATAAAATCTTCTGAAACCAAAGATATCGACAGTAAAGAAATCACAAGCAAAGAGAGATTTAATATGGGATGTCAGAAATTTTTCCCAAGAACCATTAGGCAAGACAAGGCCACGTTTTCTTCCGTTTTGGATAACCTTAGCAATAGTTTTCTTGCAAATCGAAATATCAATTTTCTTAAGTTCATCACTAATTCTCTGGTTTCCCCAATTGTAGTGATGGATTTTCATACTCAAGATAAGTTCTTTGATCTTTTTAGACACAGGAGGTCTCCCGGGTTTTCTTTTCTTCCGGTTCCATTTACTGTGGCAATATGTTTTCCATGTGTAAAGAACTGTATGGGGAGAGACAAACTGAATAAACCGTGTAGCTTCTTTGGATAAAAGAGCCATAAAACGTAAAAACCGTTTGTCTTGGATATTGTAAGGCTGACTGATTCCATGAGACTCAAGAGTTCGTTTAAGGCATTCATTTTCTTTTGCTATTACAGCGTAGTGAATTATCTGTTTCTTATGGAAAAAGTAAAAACAAAAGACGATTTTGATGAGTGAGAACAGGTTTTTAATGAGAGGCATAAACAGCAGCGTCCGATTCAAGTCTGAATATTCCCCTGCGGTTAGAAGAACCCCCTTTTTTGTGGACTTCTGGAGAGCAGGAGGTTAGATACAAAGGATACGGTGCTCTTCAAGAAAACTGTGATCCTGGTCGAGCAACTGTAGAAAACGGGAGGCGGGTCCTTGAGGCTTATTTCTGCCCGATTCCCAAGCCTCAACCGTTTTTACCGATACACCGATTGCTTCGGCAAAAATCATTTGAGACAAGTTTAAAGCTTCTCTGATTTCCTTAATCTTATTAGCGTTGAATTCGGGTACAGGGGTGATTGTTACTTTACGTCTTCTTGCCTGCAAATTACCTTTGCTGACTTCAAGTGCTTCATTTAATCCTGTTATGATTGAAGTGAAATAGTTACTTTCTTTATTTTCCATTTTTGCCTCCCTGCTCTCTCAGGTTAGTCTTTATTTTTTCTATAACAGATTTAATCTGATTTTTCTCTGCATCCGATAGATTTGCTTTATCGTTCTTTTTGAAGCAGGCAATCATATAAATCTGCTCAAAATAAGCGAAATCAACATAAAGAGTTCTAACGCTTCCGCTTTTGCCTTTTCCAGGTAATGCCCATCGTAACTTTCTCAGCCCTCCGGTACCCTGGATCATGTTCCCCGCTGTGGGGTTTTCACAAAGAAATACTTCCAGTTCCTTTAATTCATTATCTGTTAGTTTGGCATCGACCCAACCCTTTTAAAAAAGTGGTCATGTAGACGAACTCTCGTGTCATATGAAAATATTAAACCCTATTAAATAGGGTGTCAATAGAAAAGCTCATCGTGTAAACAGAACACACCCTAGCTCCAAAGCCCCACCCCCAACGGAGTAAAACCACAGAGCTTTACCCAATATGCCCGTGGCTCCAGAGGCCGAACCCCATACGCCGTGGTTAAATAAAAACAAGAAGGGATTGAAGAAGAAATGAGCCAAGGAGGCCCGGCGGAGCGGAGTGAGCCGGATAAAGCCGACTGGTTAAGCGAATTGGAACGAAAAGCCCGGCCCCTGCGTGATTCTCTCAGGAAATACCCCGCCCCAGCTCAGAGGGCTTGCCAAAACATAAAAATTCAATCAGATACAAACAGCTAGCCCTTAATTTCTCCCTTTCCCTTCTGGCATAAATAGAAGATTTTCTATATTATTGCTAGCAAACTAATTTAAGGGAATGAAAATGAACTTTAAAGAAATATTGGCAACACTCAAGCCGGTTGACGAGATTGAAAAAATCGACATCGTGGCGGACGGTAAAGTCCTGAACATAATCCCCAACGCACCGGGAAAAAGCGGCTCCCTCCAGGTATACGCCAACCTGGTTGGGTTTGATAACGGCAACATCGATTTTGCCCTGGCCCAGAAGGGTCTGGAGTACTTTGCCGAGCACACCGCCGACGCCAAGGCGAACCCCGGGGCTCACCCCAACATTGACCTTCTTTTGGATATCAAGGAAGACAGCTATGTAAAGGCTGTGGTTCACTACAAGATCCCTGGCGACCTCAAAGAGCGGGTAGAAAAATACACCGCCCTGAAGAAAGAGGGCAAGCTGAACGAAGACAAGGCCGGCGCTCTGGCCACTTTTAATGAAGTTATGGACCTCCTCGAAGCGGGTAAGCTCCGCACCGCCCAGATTGTGGACGGCAAGTGGGAAGCGAACCAGTGGGTAAAAAACGGCATTATGCTGGGCTTTCCCCTGGGCGAGATTATTGTGTACAACGGCAGCTCCGATATTGCCTTTACCGATAAGGAAACTTTCCCCGTACGAAAGATGACCGGTAAGGAAGGCTTCCGGGTTGTTCCTCCTGCAGCCGGTCTGCGACGGGGAGCTTTCGCCGGGGCGGGCTGTGTTTTCATGCCCCCAGGATACGCCAATGTGGGCGCCCATGTAGGGGCGGGAACCATGGTGGAAAACCTGGCCGGTTCCTGTTGTCAGGTTGGTAAGGACAGTCACATTAGCGCCGGTGCGATTATCGGCGGTGTTCTGGACCCTGTGGAAGCGACTCCCGTAATTATCGGGGACCACGTTCTTTTGGGCGAAGGTTCCGGCGTGACCCAGGGAGCTCGATTGGGCGACCTGGTAACTCTGGCTCCGGGGGTGCATATCTCCAAGGCGACTCCCATTCTGGACCCCCTTAACAATGTGGCCTACACATCGGCCGGTACGGCGGAGCTTATTACCCATGAACTGGGCGGTGGGGTCAAGACCTACTCCGTGGGCAAGGTGATTGAAGCCAAGGACCCCGGTTACGGCCCCGAGATTCCCGCGGGAGCTCTGGTGATTCCTTCCATGTCCGTTTCCAGTAAGGGAACACTTAAGCTGACTCCCCTCATCGCCAAGTATATCAAGTCTGCCTCCGAGCGGGCCTATGCTCTGGAAGAGGCACTACGAGGCTAAGATGGAATTAAAGGCAAAGGCGACTTTTGACGGTATAGATATCTCGGAAATCAGGAAGATGAACGCCCTGGCCGGCCCGGATACGATTAATCTGGGGATCGGCCAGCTTCCCAACGACCTTCCCCCGGCTCTTGCCGAGCAGGGAGGGGAGGCCTTTGCCGCCGGAAAAACCCGGTACACTCCCAATCCGGGAATGGCCGAACTGCGGGAACTGGTGGCCCGTTACCACGGGGAGAAGTGCGGTAAAACGATTTCCGCCGACCAGGTGGTGATTTGCAACGGCGCCGAAGGGGCTCTGTGGAATATCCTTTTCACCTATCTCGAGGCGGGGGACGAGGTGCTCATCCCGGAAATCGCCTTTACCGTGTATGAAACGATTACGAAAATGCAGGGGGCCGTTCCCCGCTTCTATAGGGATGTGGCTTCCCTGGACGCTTTGATTACGGAGAAGACCAAATTCGTTGTCATTAACAGCCCCAACAATCCTACGGGACAGATTCTCCCGGTAGAGGATATCCGTACCCTGGCCCGCCTGGCCGAGGAGCGGGGTTTTTATCTCATATCCGACGAGATTTACAGCGAACTCTACCTGGACGGGGAAGCGCCCGCCTCTCCCTTGACCTATACGGACCGGGTGATTGTGGTGGACGGGATTTCCAAGCGGGCGGCGGCCACCGGTCTGAGAATCGGCTGGACCGTGAGCCCCCTTGCGGTGACCAAGCCTATGGTTATCAGCAATCAGTACATCACCTCCTGCGCTTCCTCGGTCTCCCAATTTGCGGCGCTCAGGTCCCTCGACGGCAGTTCCGACGGCTTTGTGGCCGATGTGCGGGCCGATTTGACCGCTAAGCGCGATTTTGCCTATGAGCAGCTCTCCTCCATGGAGGGCATTAAGGTGGAAAAACCCCTGGGGGCCTTCTATATCTTCCCCGATATTTCCGCCTTTGGTACTTCAAAGGAGGTGGCCTTGAAGATTTTGGACAGGGCCGATCTTCTTACCATCCCGGGCCTGGCCTTTGGAACCGGGGGAGACCGGTTTATCCGAATCTCCTATGCGGTGGATGAGGCTGACTTACGGACGGCTATGGAGCGCCTTAAAGAGCTATTTGCAACCTGGAGTGATAATGAAAGTTAATCAGATAAGTACGAATTTTACCCTTGACCGGGAGGGGCTCTCCTTTTCCGGTGTTAATCTGAATCGGCTTGCCGAAGAGGTGGGAACCCCTCTTTATGTGTACGATGCCCAGACCATTAAGGACCGGTATGCCTATTTGCGGGAGAACCTTCCCCGGGAAATTGATATTTTTTACGCCATGAAGGCCAACCCCAATATCGCGGTGATTAAGCTGCTTACCTCCCTTGGTACGGGGGTCGAGGTTGCTTCCGCCGGGGAACTCTACGCCTGCGAAAAGGCGGGGGTGAATCCCAAAAATATCGTATTCGGCGGCCCCTCCAAAACCGATGAGGATATCTCCAAGGCCATTGATATGGGCATCTACGCCCTCAATGCGGAGAGCCTGGGTGAGATTAAGCGCATTAATCGGGTGGCCCAATCCAAAGGGAAGGTCATGGATGTGGAACTGCGGATTAACCCGGAGTTCGAGATCGCCGGTGTGGCTGTGAGCCTGGGGGGCGGTTCCAAGAAATTCGGCATGGATTCCGAATCGATTGACCGGATTATCGAAGAAGCGTCCCGGCTTGAGAATATTCACCTCCAGGGAATCCACCTATTCGCCGGTACGGGCATCCAGAACAATGAAGGCTTTTTGAGCAACCTGGAGAACTGTTTCCGCCTGGCCAAAGAGATTAACGACAAACATTTTAAGATTGAATCGATCGATGTGGGCGGCGGCCTGGGAATTCCCTATTCCGATGAGGACCGGGAATTCTCCATTGAAGGACTAAAAGAGAAGATTGAAGAACTCCTTAAGGCCTATCCCTTTATCCGGGAGAACGGCACCCGGCTTATCGCCGAGCCCGGCCGCTATCTGGTGGCCCAGAGCGGGGCTTACATAAGCCGCGTGATTGACCGGAAGCACTCCCGGGGCCGGGAATACCTTTTGGTTGACGGCGGGGCCCAGCACCTCTTGCGGCCCGCTTTGATCGGGGTGAATCAGCCGGCTTTTAATATCTCCCGTGTTTCCGATTCGGTTCAGAAGTTTGACTTGGGCGGTTCCCTCTGTACTTCCATCGATTTTCTGGGGAAGGATCTGGACCTGCCCTCTGAGAGCGGGGAAGGGGATCTTGTGGCGGTGCTTTGTACGGGCGCCTATGGCTGGGCGGAGAGCATGCCCTATTTTCTGAGTCACGACATTGCCCCGGAAGTGATGGTTTACAAGGGTAAGTCTCAAGTGATTCGCCCCCGTACGCTTATGGAAGATGTGGTGAACCGTCAGATTATCCCGGAGGATCTTTAGTGTTTGATCTTTCCCGTCCCCTCATCGATATTCTCCAGGACCTGATTTGCATCAAGAGCGAAACGGGAGAGGAGAAGGCACTCTGCGATAAGCTGGAACAAACCCTGGAAGGGTATGAGGGGCGGCTTGTCCGTGAACGGGATTCGCTCATCTTTTATGTGGACTGCCAAAAGGAGAGCCGTGTGGCTTTGGTGGGGCATATCGATACGGTTCCCGTGGATGATAGTTCGACCGAGCCCGTTATAAAGGACGGGGAGCTCTGGGGACGGGGCGCCTGCGATATGAAGAGCGGCCTGGCGGTTATGCTTAAAGTGATTTATGATCTTTCCACAGGGAAGATACGCCCCAAACACAACCTGGCCTTTATTTTCTATGAGAACGAAGAGGGGGTTCTTCCCAACGGCATTAACTTTCTTCTGGAGAGTGGAAAGGTGGAGCCGATTGACTTTGCCTTTGTTCTGGAACCGACCGAAGGACGTTATTCCGTGGGGTGCTTGGGAGCCCTTTCTGTTAAGAAAACGGTCTACGGCGTATCCGCCCATAGCGCCAATCCGATTAAGGGAAAGAACGCCCTTCTCGAGTCCATGGAGATTTTCCAGAACATGGTCACCATGAATGACACCATTAGTGCTCCCCGGAAATTGGACGGGCTGGAATACTATGAGACAGTTAATATTACCACTCTCAAAACGGCGAACCAGGCCTTTAACGTTATCCCCGCCCAGGTGGATATGACGGCCAACTTCCGCTTTGCTCCCGGCAAAAGCCTTGAGGACGCTATGGAGGAACTCTGGGCTTCTCTGGGCAAAGAGAATACGGAAGTGCTGGACAGCTCCGGTTCCTGTTATATCGGGGCCAGTGGAGAGGAGTTCCTTCTTCCCGGTATTGAACGGGAAATTATGCAGGCCTGGACCGATATCGCCCAGCTTAATAACAACGACATACCGGCGGTGAATTTTGGGGCCGGTTCCATTCTTCATGCCCACAAACCGGATGAACGGATCTCTGTGGATGAACTAAATGATTTTTACGGTCTCATGGTGAACCATCTGCAAGATTAGAACAGAACATATTGTCAAAAAAACAATCCACGGTTATAGTTAGCCTAGCTTTAGGCATAGAATAGAAACAATTTTAAGGAGACACATAATGGCTAGAAGTAGTGCAAATTTTATTGAAAGCGATAAACTGGAATGGGAAGAACTGGGTGGCGGTGTAAGCCGTAAGTTCCTCGGTTGGGACAACCAGATCATGATGGTAAAAGTAAAGTTCGAAAAAGGCGCCGAAGGAGCTCCCCATGAGCATTTTCACGCCCAGAGCACCTACTGTGCGGAAGGTAAGTTCGAATTCATGATTGGCGATGAAAAGAAAATCATCAAGGCCGGCGACGGGGTTTACTTTGAGCCTAACGTTCTTCATGGGGCCGTATGCCTTGAAGAAGGTATCCTCATTGATGTATTTTCTCCCGTTCGAGAAGACTTCCTTGATGGAACAGGTGTTTCTTACTTTGGTAAGTAAGGCGTTAAATCCTGAATGATTTGGAAGCCGTCCGCAAGGGCGGCTTTTTTTGTTTCCCCCCATTTCCCCCGTTGCGTAAACCCTACAAAAACCCTAAAATAACCCCACTTGCCCCGGATCTGCCCGGGGCACAATGTGCCGTATCCAGCGGTGTGTTGTAAAAGGAGAATCAGCAGATGGCAAAAGAGAAAAAAGCCAACACCCAGGCCAACGAGTATGGGGCGTCCATGGAGAAAATAGTCTCCCTGGCTAAGAGAAGAGGGTTTGTTTACCCTTCCAGCGAAATCTACGGCGGACTGTCCGCTACCTGGGATTACGGCCCCCTCGGTGTTGAGTTAAAGAAGAACATCCAGGAAATCTGGTGGAAAGAGATGGTCCGCATGCACGATAATATCGTGGGACTTGATGCGGCTATTATGATGCACCCCCGAACCTGGGAAGCTTCCGGTCACGTGGAAAACTTTTCCGACCCCTTAGTTGACTGTAAAAACTGTAAGACCCGTTTCCGGGAGGATAAGCTCGATCCGGAAAATATCAAAAACAAAGTTTGTCCCGAATGCGGCGGCGAGCTGACCGAGCCCCGTCAGTTCAACCTGATGTTTACCACACACCTTGGTCCCGTAGCGGATTCGGGCTCTGTGGTATACCTCCGGCCCGAAACGGCCCAGGGTATCTTTGTTAACTTCAAAAATGTTGTAGACACCAGCCGTGTGCAGATCCCCTTTGGTATCGCCCAGGTGGGAAAGGCTTTCCGTAACGAAATCACCACGAAGAACTTTATCTTCCGTACCTGTGAATTCGAGCAGATGGAGATGCAGTTCTTCGTTAAGCCCGGGACGGATGACGAGTGGTTCAACTACTGGAAAGAGCAGAGAATGGACTATTACTACAACAAACTGGGTATCCTGCCGGAAAACCTCCGCTTCCACCAGCACGGGGAAGGGGAATTGGCCCACTACGCCAAGGACGCCTATGATGTGGAATACCAGTATCCCTTTGGTTGGGAAGAGCAGGAAGGTATTCACTCCCGTACGGACTTCGACCTGGGACGTCACAGCGAATACTGCGGCAAGGAGATCAACTACCTTGATCCTTCCGACAACAGCCGTTACATTCCCTATGTCATCGAAACCTCCGCCGGTCTGACCCGAAGTGTTCTGGTTTGTCTTATGGACGCCTACCACGAGGAAACCATTGGAGAAGACAAGAATGGCAAGCCCGATGTGAGAACTGTTCTTCACCTCCACCCCAATGTGGCTCCTGTTACTGTGGGAATTCTTCCTCTTGTTAAGAAGGACGGACTGGCCGAGCTGGCCAAGGACGTGGAAAAGGAACTTAAAGAGTCCTTTGCAACCTTCTATGATCAGGGTGGGGCCATTGGTAGAAGATACCGACGTATGGACGAAATTGGTACTCCCTTCTGTGTGACCGTAGACTACGATACGAAGGAAGATAAAACGGTTACCCTCCGTTTCCGTGACTCCATGGAACAGGTTCGTGTTCCCCTGGCCGAGCTGGAAACACGTATCCGTCAGGAAATTAAGAACTACAAGCGTGTAAAATAAAACGCTTTCCAAAAGAAAAGGGCTGTCTCCGGAAGGAGCAGCCCTTTTTTAATCACTTGGTTATTTTCTTGAGTCCCGGACTTAAGCCCCTGCTTTCAACCGGGTAATTTCACTGACAACCTTGTTGTTCTTGACTCCCTGATTCAGATAGTTGGAAAGAACCTTAATGGCTTTATCCTTCTGTCCGATCTGACCATAACAGCTGGCACACTCCATGGTGAAACGGCAGTTCTTGGGATCGCAGGTAATAAGCTTGTTAAGGGACGCGATAGCATCGTCAAAATGGCCCCGGTCTCGATTTATCAAGGCCAGTCCCATAACGGCGTAATGATCGTATTCGATGTTAAGAGCATGGTTATAGTAGCTTTCTGCTTTTTCAAGGTCACCCATGTGACGGTAGGCATCTCCCGCTCTGGTAAGAATAACCTTGTTCTTCCGATCATTATCAAGAATCTTATTCCAATAAATGAGCGATTTACTCTGCTGATTCATTCCCCGGTAGCAGTCGGCCAGACCAAAGAGGGCATAAAAGTTATTGGGTTGAATATCCAGGGCCTGCTGGAAGTAGCTAACCCCTTCGTCAAAGGTTTTCATTTTTCTGTGACAGTTTCCAATGGAAGTCAGCACACGAATGTCTACCCGGGTTCGGGTGAGGTTGAGCATGCGGGTCCAGTAATCCAGGGCTCCTTCGTACTCTTTAAAGTCGTAGTGAAGATGTCCCAGACCAATGAGGGCGTAGGAGTTATTCTCTTCCATTTCAAGCACTTTGAGGTAGAGTTCTTTACTTCTGTTAAAATCCCGTACCTTTCGGTAAGCGTCGGCTATACGGGTGAGGACCGTAATATTCTTGTCGTCGTGGTGGAGGTACTCCTCCCAAATATCAATGGCCCGATTGAATTGTTTGAGTGCTTTGTAGCAATCGGCCAGGCCAAAGAGGGCGTAGTTATTGCCCCTGTGATAGGTTAGGCATTTCTGGTAGTGATTAATCGCTTCGTGATAGCGCCGTTCCTTTCGGTAAACGTCACCTAAACCGACCAGAGCGTAGTTATTGCTCGGTTCCTGAGCCAGTATGGTGGAAAAACAATCGGCAGCTCTTTCGGTAAGATTTTCTTTTAAAAGCTGGTAACCTTTCTGAGACAATTCGGTAATCCGGTTATGATCTTCCTGGGCTTCACTGTCTTCGGGCTGATTATCCTGTACCTGGGATTCATTATTGGTCAGCATCATTCCCTTCCTTCATTTTTTCAATTTATTTAAGCCATTGTTTTATTACTTGGGCCATTTGAAACGTCATCTCATCTACTTTGGCAGTGGCATCGGCTTCCTTGTACATTTTTAGTGCTTCCAGAGGCTCGCCTTTGCTGTAATACAAATCGCCCAATCGAATAATCCCGTCCTTGTACCCCAAGGTCAGAAAAATCTTTCGGGCCATCTCAACATTTCCGCCATTGAAGAATTCATTCCCCCGTCGAATGAGTTGGATCCTGTCCTGGGAGGAGAGGTCATCCCTACGTTCAACGGTGGTTTTTAGGAACCCTTCTTTGGGTATTTTAGCCAAAATATTCATGATAATGGTGTTTTCAGGTCCTCATAACAAGGAACTTTCTTTTATAATAATCCCTTCGTAGACAAATTTCCACTTTTTGATGAAATTCTTGTAAAAGATTCTTTAAGAGCCCTGCCGCAAGCCTTGAAAATGGCCTCCGACAGGTGGTGGGAGTTGTCTCCGTAGGGACAGTTGATGTGAAGGTTGATTCGGCTATTGGAAACAAAGGCCTGAAAAAACTCCTTAAATAGGTACATATCGAATTGTCCCGATCTCTCCTGGGGGTAGTCTACATTATAAACAAGGTAGGGACGATTACAGGCGTCAATGGTAACATCGGCCAGGGCGTCGTCCATGGGAACCCGGAAGTGTCCGTAACGGGCGAGGGGGCTGAATTTTTCAAAGGCCTGGAAAAAGGCTGTTCCCAGAACAAGGCCCGTATCTTCCACAAGGTGGTGATCGTCCACATCCGTATCGCCGCTGGCCTCAATGGTCAGGGAAAATCCGCCGTGGAAGGCCATGGCATAGAGCATGTGGTCAAAGAAGGGGAGGGTTGTATCAATGGAAATATCCCCTCTTTTTTCCAGGTCCAGAGTCAGTTTGATATTGGTCTCTTTCGTTTCTCTTTTTATAACGATTTGACTATCGGACATATTAGTCTCCTATCCGTTCCAGGAGGTCATTGATCCTGTCGTAATTCAGTTTGAAATAGGAGCGGTTGGCAATCATTCTTACCTTGATATTCATCAGATCCTGTACCACTTCCAGGCCGTTTGCCTTAAGGGTGCTGCCCGTTTCGACCAAGTCAACGATGTAAGGTGCCAGTCCCAGGGAAGGGGCCAGCTCAACGCTCCCTTTGAGTTTAATGATATTTACGGAAATACCCTGTTCGTGGAAGTAGTCCCGGGTCATGGCCGGATAGGAGGTGGCAATGGTAAGTTCTCTTGTACGGGCTTCCTCTTCCCTCTCTTTAAGGGCGGCCATGGCAAGGCGGGTGCCTCCGAAGTCAAAGGAACGAAGTTTGTAAAAGTCCAGTCCCGATTCATAGACCACGTCGTCGCCGCAAACTCCCAGCCCGGCTATTCCCGCGTTAACGTAGGCGGGGAGATCGCTGTTTTTTACCAGGTAAATCTTAAGCAGTCCCTCTTCGTCGTAGGAGATGAGTTTTCGTTTTTCGAATTTAAAATTCAGGCCCTTCGTATTAAAGTATTCCTGAACCTGTTCGAAAAGTCGTCCCTTGGGAAGGGCTATTGTTAAGGGTTCTTTATTCATATTATTATCCTAATCGGACCGATTCGCCCCGGTCCCTTCTTTCGGCCGCTTCCTTATAGAGGGCGGCAAAATCCTTTTTTCCCCCGTCAAGCTGAACGGGAGCCTTTCTCTCTGTCACATCCATGAGTTTTTCTATTTTTCTCAAGAGAAGAGAAAACCCTACGGAGCAGAATTTCTTGCCGAAACGTCCAAAGAGGTCGTCGTAACGTCCCCCGGAAGCAACGGCCCGGTCGGCTCCTTCCATATAGGCCTGGAAAACAAATCCCGTGTAGTAGGGCTGTCCGCCGATTTCGGAGAGGTCAATGCGGAAAGATTCGGCCTTTCCTGTTTTTTCAAGCTGATCTATAAGGGCTGTGAAGTCTTCGCTTACTTCCTTTATGCTCTTCTTTAAGGAGGAGCTGAGTTTAGTCAGTTTGTCCCTGAATTCTGTTAAGGTTCCAATGAAGAAGAGCAGGTCAACCGCTTCGGCGGGAAGGACTTCGCACAGGCCGTCGTAATCCCGCGTATCCAACAGGAGGGAAAGTTCTTTTTCCTTCTCTTCTGCCCCGGCATTTGCCAGAAGGCGGCGGAAGAGTGCCCGTGAACCAATGTGAATACGGAAGGGAGGTAGGCTGAGTTCTTCAAGCTGATCATGAAGAAGCATGATGACTTCCAGGTCCCCGTCGAGATCTTTCTTGCCGATCAGCTCGCAGCCGGTCTGGAAAAATTCGTTATGGGAGATGTCTTCGTGGTTCTGGTAGCGGAGAATGCTGTCGGAATAATATACCCGTACCGGGCAATGGTCCTCTTCCAGAATAAGGGCCATCTGGCGGGCCAGGAAGAGGGTGATGTCCGAACGCAGAATAAGAAGATCCCCTTCGCGGCTGATCATACGGTAGCTCTCTTCCTGTCTTTTTTTGTCCAGGAGTTCGCCGTAGCTGTCGTAAAAGTCGACCATGGGTGTCTGAACGGGCAGGTAGCCCCAGAGCTTATACTGATCTTCTATCTGTCTTAAAATATCTTTATGCCTGAGAGCTTCTTCGAGGAAAAAACTTTCCGTTCCCTGGGGAACTCGTAATTGTTGACTCAAAATATTCTCCTTAATGGTATTTTTATAACTTAAAGAGGGTTAATAATCAATAAGTCCCGGCGAAATGGAGGAGGGAATCGACAATTTTTTGGGCATCCTGATCGCGCAGCTCTTCGTTGCGCAGGGCCCAGGAGTTGTTGTCGTAATGGACGTTGCGGATTTCCACCAGAACTGCCCCCTCTGTGGCGGGGTTGTTATTGAGCACGTGGACATTCTGTTCCTTGTGATTCAGGCCTGCCGGAAAGTAGTCGTCAAAGGATTCTGCAAAAGTGCGAGACCGCTCTTTTTCGGCTTCTGTAGACCCGTAATAGAGAATCCCGCTCTGCTTAAAACCGCCCGGCGTATTATCGCAGTGAATACTTATGAACAGGGACTTGCGGTTCCCCTCTTCTTCGATGATTTCCCGGGCTGTGACAAGCCGTTTTTCCAGTCCCGACGAACCGCCCCGGGGCCACTCACTCCACTCTCCGGTTCGGTTAAGTGAGGCGGAATTGTAAACTTCGTTCTTCTCGTTAACAAAGGTGATGGAGGCATCGGGGGTGTGACGGACATGGTGATTGGGGCTGATGATGGTAAGTCCCGTGTCGGCGCCGTGCTGCTGGAGTAGGGCGTAAACTCTCAGGGATATGTCGTAGGCGTATTCGTCTTCTATGACGTAGGCCGAATTTCCGTTGCCGTCAACCGTTTCCACCACTGCGCCGGGGTCAAGTCCGCCGTGGCCCGGATCTATTACTATTGTCCAGCCCTTAAGATCCCGCGAGAGAAGTCCCGCCCGGTCCACTTCCCGGTCCAGTTTATTGAGAACCTCCCGGGCGAGCCGGTAGTTTTCGGTCGTAGAGGTTTCAGAGAGCTCTCCATAGTCCCGGGAGGGCTGGGTTCTCCGGTCCGGTTCCCAGTTAAACCAGGGGCCCTGTTCCGGATCTCTATGGGTGTTAACCATGGCTTTGAGTACGTTAACACCCTGGTTAACCTGGGAAAAGAGGGGCAATTTTAACTCCATCCCCGGGATAATTTTGTCCGAATCCAGTCTGTTAAGCCGGGATAAAGTCTCTGTTGTTGTACTGTAAGCGGACGCTATGGACCAGAGGGAGTCTCCCTGCTGTACCTCATAGGTTTTGTCTTCGGGAGTAGAGCCGCCGGGAATAATCAGCTTCTGACCAATTTTGATTTTATCTCCCTCTAGATGGTTTGCTGTTCTTAGTTCAGCTTGAGAAACGTCAGTCTTCATAGATATAAGGGACAGGGAATCACCCGATTTTACAATCCAGAATTCCGTACCGGCCCCCAGGGGAATAGTCAGTTCATCCCCTTCCTTAATAACGTTCCCTTCCAGGTCGTTTTCTGCCCGGATATCGTCGACGCTTATACCGTATTCCCGGGCCAGAGAGTAAAGGGTGTCGTATTTTTCCACCCGGTGGACTTCTACAGAGAAGAGTGTAATAGGAAAAAGGAGAAATAGTAAAAATGAAATATAGCGTTGAAACATGGGTCCCCCGGTCGTGCTAATCGAATAGTCCTATTTACTTATCGAAAAAAAGAGGGCCATGGTTAAGGGAAAGTTGACAAGGGAGCCCGGCTTGATTAAGTTTGATAGTCGGAAGGTGTTATATGGACCGGAAAAACAGTTCCCAGAAAAAAGCGGCCCTCATCGGAGCGGGCCCGGCGGGGCTTTTTGCTGCCGATTGCCTCATTAGGGCCGGATTTGAAGTAGATATTTATGACCGCCATGAAAGGGCGGGAGGAAAATTTCTTTTGGCCGGGAAGTCGGGATTGAATATTACCAATGATGAAAATCCAACAGTTATGGCAGAACGTTATGGGGTGAATGAGCTTCTCTTTCGCTCCCTTCTGGAAGGTTTTTCTTCTGATGACCTTCGGGACTGGCTAAAGGCTATGGATGTTGAGACATTCCGGGGAAACGGTGGTAAAATTTTCCCCAAAGACATTAGTCCCGGGGAGATTCTCCTGCTCTGGCTGGACCGTTTGGAAAAAAGCGGCTCCTTTCACTATCATGGCCGCTGTGAGTGGATAGGCTGGAAGGGGGGTAAGCCTCTTCTATCGCAGGAGGGGAAAGATGTTTCTTTGAACCGAATTCCGCTCCTCTTTGCCTTGGGGGGAGGCAGCTGGACCGGCAGCAAGTCCTGGCCTGACTTTTTTGAAGCTCAGGAGATAGGTTTGACCCCTTTTAAACCGATGAACTGCTCCTTTCGTGTTGACTGGTCCGACCGCTTTAACCGGGACCATTGGGATCGCCCGGTGAAAAATGTGGCCTTGAAGCGAGGGGACGTGACAAGACGAGGAGATCTTCTTCTGACTAAAGAGGGAATAGAAGGAGGGCCGGTTTACTGGTTTTCCCTGCCTTTGAGAGAGGCCCTGGAGGAAGAGGGGGAAGCTGTTCTTTATGCTGACTTAATGCCCGATTTATCCCGGGAGGATTTGGAACTCTTGTTAACTAAAAAATCCCGGAAAAAAAGTCTCTCCTCCTATTTAAAGGGTACAATGAAACTGCCACCGGAAAAATTGTCTCTTCTTATGGAATTCACTACCCCGGAGGAAAGAGTGAGCCCCGCCCTTCTGGCCGGGAAAATCAAACTACTTCCTCTCAGGTTAACCGGTACGGGAAGTCTGGAGCGGGCCATTTCCACTTCCGGAGGAATTAGCATGGACTCCCTCGATGAGTTTCTCATGATAAAGAGTCTTCCCGGATACTTTGTTGCCGGGGAAATGGCCGACTGGGAAGCTCCCACCGGAGGCTACCTCCTGCAGGGCTGTTTTGCCACGGCCTACCGGGCGGCGGAAGGAATGAAGAGGTTTTGCCTGTGAAAAGGGCCTTTATTATTTGCTTTTTACTCTTTCCCTTTCTCCTTTTCGCCGATGAAGTGAGGGTGGAAGCGCTGGAATTTTGGCAGAATGCCTCTGAATGGCCCGATGAATTAAGGGTAGACCAACTCGTCCAATCCTCTCTTGTGGCTTCGGGGATAGAGGAAGATTTACTGCCCTCCTATTCGGAACGGCTTAATTCGATCCTCGAAGAATACCGCCGGGATTTTCTGCCTTTACAAAGCGGGTTGAACGAGCGGGAACTGGGCGAGGCTATCCTTCACTGGATGCATGAGACCCTCCTCACCGGCCGTTATATTACCGATCAGACCCGGATAGATGTCCTTCTGGACCGGGGCGACTACAACTGTGTTTCTTCCGCTGTCATTTATCTTATACTGACCCGCGCCGCCGGCCTTGAAACGGCCGGAGAAGAAACCACGGACCACGCTTTTTGTACTTTAGCCCTTCCCGGTGAGTCGGTGGATATAGAAACCACCACTCTTTTAGGGTTTGATCCGGGCACGAAAAAAGAATTCTCCCAATCCTTTTCGGGGCAGACCGGCTTTGCCTACGTTGAACCCGGCGATTATAGGCGCAGGAAACCGGCCTCCGACAAAAAGATGATTAGCCTGATCCTTCAAAACCGCATTGCCCTCTATCAGCGCCGGGGGCAGTACGGCGAAGCGGTGGGCCCGGCTGTGGACCGATGGTTTTTCCTCCCCAACGAAACAAACCGGAACGATATGAACGACGCCTTTCGCAATAGGGTATCCCTTCTGAACGGCCGGGGACGTTATACGGAAGCGATTGATTTTCTTCTTCCCCTGTCGGAAGAGCTGGGACTGATTGAAGAGAATCGGGACTTGATTGGCGTCCTGGTCCTTAATCAGCTTATTTCCCTCCTGAATCAGAACCTGACCGATGAGGGCGAAGCTTACCTGGCTGAGTGGGGCAGCTGGTTGAGTCCCGATCAGATTAAAGAACAAAAAAAAGTGATTAATGAAAGACGGGCTCAAACTGCCGTGGACCGGGAGAGCTACCCCGAGGCCCTGGCTACCATTCGAACTATGAAGGGGGAGGGCACTCTTTCCGTGGCCCGCTCGGACGAGCTGATTACCTGGCTCCATCAGAATAGGGCTATTGAGATTCTTAATGGCGGCGGGGCGAATAGAGAAGAGAGCCACCTTGAGGTGATCGATTTTTTTGACTCCCTCCCCGCAGAGGAACGGGATCTACGGGGAATTACCGATCATCGTGCCCGCTATCTGAACAATTGGGCCGTCCTAATTCACAATCGCTTTGCCGATCTTGTAAACGGTCAAAAATATGACGAAGCGGAAGCCCTGCTGAATGAGGCTTTGGAGCGGGGCGGAACTATTAAAATGCTGCTGGACGACAGGGCTTTACTCCAAAGAATCCGTTCCCGGTAAAGAATTTAAGTGTTTTTTGTATTTTCTATGTTTTTTTTAACTCTTCGTGCTATAGTTCAGGGAACAAAAACAATTCAAATATAAAAGTGAAAATCAGGAGAGACAGTTGCCATTCACCTTTCATAAAGTTGATTCAATTGAAGGTCCGGTCATCGTAGAACCGGCCGTATTTGCCGATAGTCGGGGGTATTTCCTCGAATCCTTCCGCAAGGACCAGTTCGCTCAGAACGGTATTGCCGAAGATTTCTTGCAGGACAATCACTCCCTTTCCTCCAAAGGAACCCTGAGAGGCCTTCATTTTCAAACCGACCCTGCCGCCCAGGGAAAGCTGGTTTCGGTTATTACAGGAGCCGTTTGGGATGTGGCAGTGGATCTTAGAAAAGGTTCTCCTACCTTTGGGAAATGGTTTGGCGTGGAACTGAGCGGGGAAAATCACAGGATGTTTTATATTCCCCCCGGATTTGCCCACGGCTTTCTGACTTTGGAAGACAATACCCATTTTGTTTATAAATGTACCGCCTACTACTCTCCCGAACATGACGGGGGGATTCGCTGGAACGATCCCGATTTGGCTATTGACTGGCCCGGTAATGTGGAACCCCTTGTTTCCGATAAGGACGGGACACTTCCTTTTCTGGCCGATTGGCAGAAGGAGCAGGGCTGATGATCTGGCTTATGGGCGCCAAGGGCATGTTGGGGCAGGAGATTGCCGGTAAATTTGAAGAGAAGGGATTGGCCTTTACCGCCACCGACCGGGAAACGGATATAACCAATCTTCAGATTCTCCGTGATTTTACTACTGGCAAGGGTATTAGCTGGATTGTGAACTGTTCCGCCTACACAGCTGTGGATAAGGCGGAGGAAGAGAAGGACCTTGCCTACCTTATTAATGAGACCGGAGTCAAAAACATCGGAATAGTAGCGGCGGAGCTGAATGTTCCCGTTATCCACGTTTCCACCGATTATGTTTTCCCCGGGACAAAGGACGAGGCTTTGACCGAAGAGGAGCCTACCGGTCCCGAATCGGTCTATGGAGAAAGCAAACTGGCAGGAGAAAAGGCTCTTCTTAAGGAGAATCCCTGCAGTTTTATTATCCGTACGGCCTGGCTTTACGGTAAAATGGGGAATAACTTTGTTTACACCATGCTTCGTTTGATGAAGGATCGGGACAGTCTTAAGATTGTGGACGACCAAATCGGTTCACCCACCTGGACCGGCGATCTGGCCGACTTAATGGTTAAGGTCATTGTATCCGATTCAAAAAACTATGGAATTTATCACTTCTCCGGTGAAGGGCAGACCAGCTGGTACGGTTTTGCCAAAGAAATTTACCGTCAGGGACAGGAGCGGGGCCTATTAACAAAAGAGTGCAGCCTGAATCCCTGTACCAGCGATGAGTATCCCACTCCCGCAAAAAGGCCTGCCTTCTCCCTTCTTTCCAAGAAGAAGGTGAAAGATACATTTGGAATGACCGTTCCCTCCTGGGAAGAGAGTTTAGATAGTTTTTTGGAAAAAGGAATAGCAGAATGAGAAAACTGACAAATATTATGGTAACCGGCGGGGCCGGATTCATCGGGGCCAATTTTATTAACTGGCTCTTTAAGGGGACCGATTTTTCCGGTCGAATTATTAACTTTGACAAGCTGACCTATGCGGGTAACCCGGAAAGCCTCAAGGCCGTGGACGAAACCCATGGGGGAGAGCGTTACTTTCTCGTACAGGGTGATATTTGTGACCGGGCCAAGGTAGAGGAAACTCTCAAAGCCTACGACATCGATACGATTATCCATTTTGCTGCCGAAAGCCATGTGGATCGTTCTATCGAAGGTCCGGAAGTGTTTGTTCAGACCAATGTGATGGGAACCTTTACCCTCCTTGATGCCGCCCGACATTACTGGGGCGACAGGGAAGGCGTTCTTTTTCACCATGTTAGTACCGATGAAGTGTACGGTTCTTTGGGAGAAACGGGATTTTTCTATGAAACCACTCCCTACGATCCCCGAAGTGCTTACTCCGCTTCAAAAGCCTCTTCCGATCACCTGGTGCGCTCCTACTACCATACCTACGGTCTTCCCATTACTCTTAGTAACTGTTCTAATAACTACGGGCCTCTCCAGTTTCCGGAAAAACTGATTCCCGTTATCATCGAGAATATTCTGAATGAAAGAAACCTACCCGTATACGGTGATGGTAAGAATATTCGTGACTGGCTTTTTGTAGAAGACCATAACAGTGCCGTATGGGAAATTGTTAACCGGGGTAAAACGGGTGAGTCCTACAACATCGGGGGAGAAAACGAGTGGGAGAATATTCAGCTCGTTCATAAACTCTGTGAACTGATGGCGGAAAAGCAGGGTAAGGATAAGGATTACTTCAAAAAACTTATTACCTTTGTGAAAGACCGTCCCGGACACGACCGGCGCTACGCCATTAACTGTGACAAACTCAAGAATGAACTGGGTTGGAAGCAGAGTCTGGACTTTGCGGAAGGATTGAACAAGACCGTCGATTGGTATCTGGAAAACCGCGAGTGGGTAGAACGGGTGCAAAGCGGGGAATACCGCAAGTGGATGGAGATTAACTACTCCGAACGTTAAAAGATTCAGGGCAGGGGGGTCCACTCTCCTGTCCTAAGATCAATTTCTATACTGCGGTCATCGGGAGGCAGGTCGGTCATTCTCCCCTCGTAGTATTTTTTTCCTGCCCTAAGGGCTAATTTACCCCAAAGAGAGAGCCCTTTTGGCTTTTCCGGCTGATCTGCGCGGTTTTCATTCCCCCCGTAATGGTTCAATAGGACATTACTTACATAGTCCGAAATAGCTTCCCTGTCTTTTTTATTTACTTTATAACGAGCGAGAAAGGTGTTGGAGAAGCGGTAAATACTTTCATAGCTTAAGCGGCGGCCTTCTCCCTCTAGTATATTGTCTTCAAGGGACTTACCCGTAATTGTTATTGTTGAACCACCAGCTTCCAGAAGGCGATAGGCAAAGGGCCAGGATATAAGAGCTCCCGTTTCCACATCAAAGATAGTTTCATCATAAGATTGATGGGAAACAATATCCTGAGCGTGGTAATGACCGGTAAAAACAAGATTGACACCATAGGCCTGGAGCAGTTCTCGTAATTCTTCCCTGTTTTTTAAGGCCATTTCCTTCTCTTTTCCCTGGCCGGGAAAATGGTCCAGCAAAGGGTGGTGCATATAGAGGATAAGGGCATCCCCTCTTGCTGCAGCCTGATGTAATTCGGTCTTGAGCCAGACCATTGTTTCATCCCGAATATAACCATATCCCTCTCCGTAGACGCAGCTATCAAGGCCAAGGATAGTGAGTCCTTCAACCGGTCGGGCTGTATAGCTCAAAGAGTAGAGGTCTCGGTTTAAGGCTTGATTGTATCCGAAATCTTCGTAAAGGGTTAGGAACTCCCCCGCGCTAAGTGATTCGGTTGGGTAGGCGCGGTCGCCTAAAAATGATCGGGCGTAGGGATGGTCTATATCATGGTTCCCGGGAATGACAAATACTTCTGTCCCCTCTTCTTCCAAAAGTTTAAAATATCGGGCTAAATCTATATGGCTCTGCCTTTCTCCGTCGTTGGTAAGGTCTCCCGGTACAATAATGAAGTCCGGTGCTTCCGAGGCGGCTTTCTCGGCAAATCCCGCAAGAATTTCGGCCCCCTGTCCCGTAAGGTTTCCTTTTTTCCACAGAAGGTGATTGTTGAAGGCTTTTCCCTCGTTAAAGAGATCGCCCGATAAATAGTGTGGGTCGGTCATGACAAGAAAGCGGCAATCGGGAAAGGTCTTGCTTGTTTTTTCCAGGATGGTATATTCCTGCTTTGAGGCACAGGAAAAAAAAAGAATTAAACAAATGAAAGGAACAACGCCTTTTAACCGAATACTCATAGTCGGCATGTTATCATAAAAAAAAGAGAAAAAAATTAAAAAATTGTAATCTTAGGCTGTTTTTTTTTGCAAGTTGCGCTATATTTGTGGAATTAGTGAAGAATATAAGGGAGAGTGTTGTTTAAATGAAGATCACAAAGGGGACAAACTACGATAAGGAAAGTTGGAAGCCGCTCAGTATCTTTTGTGCCAATCAGAAAGAGAAGGATGACATCTATTCAAGCAACAGCTTTTCCCGCGTAATCAATTATGAGAGACAGAGAGCAAAGAGGAATGAATCAACCTTTGCCCTTGTATCCTGTTCATTTGGTGAAAACGATGAAAACAGGAGCGGTCTTAAGCGATATCTTGACTGTGTAAAGAAGACAGTGCGATCGGTAGATCATATCGGTTGGAGAGGGGACGGTCATGTAGGCATCCTTCTTCCCTGTACTACCCGTGACGGGGCGGAACAGTTTCTTAATAAAATCAACTCTTTTTCCGGCGTGGCTCGTCAGCCCGTTTCTTACCGGATTGAAACATATAACGGAGAGCGAGAAATCGCCCGTACAGCACAGGAACTCTAATGAAAGGTATTATTTTGGCGGGAGGCAGCGGTACGCGGCTGTATCCTTCTACTATGGTCGTATGTAAGCAGCTTTTGCCTGTTTACGATAAACCCATGATCTACTATCCCCTGTCCACTTTAATGTTGGCGGGAATAAAGGATATTCTCATTATTTCCACTCCCGTAGACCTTCATCGCTTTGAAGAGTTGCTGGGAGATGGTTCTGACTTGGGACTGTCCTTGACTTATCAGGTACAGGACGCGCCCAATGGATTGGCGGAAGCCTTTATTTTGGGGAAAGATTTTATCGGTGATGATTCGGTTTGTCTTGTCCTGGGCGATAATATTTTCTACGGCCACGGCCTTCCGGAAATGCTTAGCGATGCGGCTTCCCAAGAGAAAGGGGCTCGTGTTTTCGGATACTATGTAGCCGATCCGGAACGTTACGGTGTTGTAGAGTTTGATGAGAATAACCGTGTTCTGTCCCTTGAGGAAAAACCGGAAGACCCCAAATCCAATTACGCTGTAGTAGGCCTCTATTTCTATGATAATCGTGTAGTGGAAATGGCTGAGAACCTCGCACCTTCCGCCCGGGGAGAATTGGAGATTACCGATCTGAATAAAATCTACCTTGAGCAGGGGGATCTCACGGTGACTCTTATGGGCCGTGGTTTCGCCTGGCTCGATACGGGAACTCACGACTCCCTGGCCGATGCGACCCAGTATGTTAAGGCTATAGAAGACAGACAGAATCTGAAAATATCCTGTATTGAAGAGATCGCCTACAGAAAGGGCTTTATTGATAAAGCCGGTCTGTTAAAGGCGGCGGAGAAATATAAGAAATCCACCTACGGAGCCTATTTGCGCAAAGTGGTGGAAGAATAGTGAAAGAGAGCGATTTACAGGATCAGCTGGAACATGATACTATTCTGAATATGGATCATGAAGAACAGCAGGAAGAGAAAACCCTATTGGAAATGGCCCTGTATGTCTGGAATATCGTCTGGACCTACAGGATACTTATTTTTGTTCTGACCTTTTTAGGGGCTGCGGGAACGGTCGGCTATGCTATCATGACGATACGTTTGCCTGTTGATCAGAGTCCCATGCCCAATGTTTATCGTTCTTATACTAAAGTTATTATACAGGAAAGCTCCTCTGCCGGGGGAAGCGATAGTATTGACGCCATGATGGATATGATGGGCTTTAGCTCGTCGGGAAATCGCGGAATCACAAATGGTGATTTGGCTCGTATGGTTTACAGTAGCTTTCCCTATGCCGATACCATTGCAGATCGTATGGATTTTGCAGAGAAATATAATATTTCTACGGATTACAAAACCATATCCCGGCGGATTTTTTACTCCAGTTCTACCTATTATTTTAATAGCACAAATCGTGTCCTCGAACTCTCCTATACCAGTACTGACAAGTACTTTGCCACAGAAGTCGTTGAAGTTATGCTCGAAGAACTGCAAAACTGGTTTAGCGAGCAGGGGGGGACGGCCAGTCAGAGTCAGTTAAGCAGTATTGAATCAAAGATTTTTGGTGTATCCAAAGAGATCTCACGTCTGGAAGAGCAGATTAAGAGTATTCAGTCTGAATATGGTGTGTTGAGTATCGATGATCTGGCCCAGTCTCAGCAGACTCTAATGAGCAGCTTAAATGAGCAGCTCATGTCCCTCGATCTTCAGATTAGCCAGCAGACAAACACCCAATCATCCTATTCTCCCATTGAGACTAGTGCCGTAAAATCGCTAAGAGCCCAAAGACAGGATGTGGCAAATACGCTCTACAGGCTCCAGAATGGAAGCCCTGTAGGGGGAAGATCTTATCCTCCTATCGACGAAATGCCTAACCTGGCCCTTGAGTTTAATCGTCTCCAGCTTCTTCTTCAGATACAGGAAGGCATCTATCAATCCCTTACGGAGCAGTACGAGGTTCTTAAGCTTTCCGGCGGAGGATCTTTGGCCTTGACCGTATTGGAACCTGCAGAAATCCCTGTACAAAAGTCTGGACCACAGAGAAGTATGATCTGTATCCAGGGGACTATGGGGATGTTTTTTGTCGGGGTCGGATTAGCCTTTCTTTTTACTTTTCTCAAGACGCTTAAAGCCCGTCGGGAAGAACGTCTTATTCCCCTCGACGACGAATAAAAACAAGACTCAAGTATTGATGTTCAAGCCCACCTATCTTCATGATGGTGGGTTTACTTTTTATAAAACAAAAACCCACCAGGATTATACCTTGGTGGGTTTAAAGTTACATCTCTTTGAGGCGCCGAGCGGACTCGAACCGCTGAATCATGGATTTGCAATCCACTCCCTTAGCCGCTTGGGTACGGCGCCGAATTAACGTAGGATGAATATAACAAATCTCACCTGTTATGTCCACCCTTTTTACGGCTTTTTTTCTAAAAGGTAAAGTCATCGGGAAGAGGGTTGTAGTGCATGTCTATCCGCTCAATAGTTTTGTCCTGAGGGAGGTTAAAAAGTTCCTTTAGTTTATTGTATTGGTCGTCGTCAAACTCGTCTCCGTGGTAAACAACAAACTTCTCTTTCTTAAGGAGATAGACCACACGTCCCCGGGGGATTGAGTCATACTCGGCTCTGAGGTTCTTGGGAAGTTTGTCAAGAAGTCCCCGTTTAGCCATGATAAACCAGGCCGCATAATGGCCCACTTCATAGTCAATGCTGACCCGGGTTTTTACCCCTTCCGAAAGGGGACTGGATTCGTAGTGGAATAGCTTGTTTTCATAGCTCCAGAAGATACCTACACGGGCTTCGGACATTAGTATACTCCTTCTGTTTCCTGATAGGAACTCTTTATCAAATCGCTCATGCTAAGAGCACTGTTAATCGCCAGGCGGCTCAATGTACCCCAGTTATCCATTATAGTGGTTATCTCTTCACCATAGGAAAGACGTAATCCCTTATGGTGATATTTATTTAAAAGAATATGGCAAGGATCACCGGGGTGAAGGTATTCCAACGTATTTTCAACGGGATAGAGACCGTTTCTTTTCCAGCCAAGAAGGGATTGGGAAGGGGAGGAGCTTAAATAATTTCCCGCCGATTCGGCAATCAGAGAGTCCGCCATGCTATTGGGCACCGCCAGACAGGTATAATTAAATAGGGGAGCAATAAAGTCGGGATAGCAGATCACCGATTCCAGAGAGAAGTTCCTCGTGTCTTCCAGGAAAAAATCTTTCTCCTCTTCTGCCGGTTGAGAAGAAGGCGTCAGGATTCCCATTTCCTTTAAGCTTCTGTTGAGTACAAGGGCTTGGATAAGAGGATCTTCCTGTTTTTCATCAAATTGCTCATAATAATTCGTGAAAAGAGAAAAACACTGATAATCATAACAGTTCCAGCTATAACTGTGGCTGCTCTCTGCCAGTATTTGTTCCAGGTCCATGGGGCGGCGTAGTGTTCTTCCTTTAGAGAAAAGAGCCTGTACGGAGAAATAGTAATCCCTTTTACCGGAGATTTTTCCTTCCAGAGCGCTGATTTCCGTTTCGGGGAATACGACAATATGGGGGAGCTCTTTTTTTTGGTAGAGTCTGTTATTGTATTCTACGGCCGGATCTTTGGCCATGATTGGAGTAAAATCCAGGTCGTGATAGTAACAAAAGGTTTCCAGTCTCTCCCTGGTAAAATTGTCCTCTTCCGGAATTATCGCAATGAGCTTGTCTTCCTCAAGAGATGTGCCCCAAATGTCCATCCTTGTGGGATTTTCGAATCTATAATCTCCCCGGGAGAGATAAAAATCATCCCCCGTAAAGACAAAGGATAGGGATCCTAAAAGGTTTTCCGGCTCCTCCAGGACAATTCTATTTCGTCCTCCATAGGCTTCAATCCGGTAGATCTCCTCGAAAAGAGGAACTATCCGGGCCATGGCTAGCTCTCCCGTAAAAGAGGAACCTCGAAGGGGGGTACTACTGTGAAAATCCCTCTGGGAATACTCTCTAAGTTCTGCCTTATCGAATGATTTGTGGTACTCCCCGTTTATCCAGATGTCCAGGGAAAAAAGAGGAGCTATCAGAAAAATCAGCATCGTTAAGGCATAAAACTTTTTCATTTTTCCTCGATATTCATAACCTTGTCGATTCTTCGTTGGTGACGGCCGCCCTCGTACTCTCCGTCGATGTAGGCATCCAGAATGTCCGTAATCGGTTCGGGGTAGGGAATGTTATCACTGCCGGCAAAGGCGATGAAATTGCTGTTGTTGTGTCTTTTCGTCATCTCCGCAGCCCAGGCATTCTGGGGAAGAGCGCATCGTATACCCTTGCTTTTGTTGGCGGAAATGGAAATGCCGATTCCCGTTGTACAAAGGAGAACTCCAAACTCATAGTCTCCCTCTGTGGTGAATCGTTCACAGGCTTCAACGGCTTTGTCTGGGTAATCCATGGAGTCCGTTGTGTTAACTCCGCAGTCGGTAACCGCGTAACCACGTTCTTCAAGGTGTTTAATAAGTATAGCTTTACGTTCCAGTGCGCCGTGATCGTTGGCGATAATGACTTTTTTCATGAATCTCTCTCCGAATAATCCTTTTAATCATTATAGCGAAAATATAGCTTCTTGGCAATTAATTTGCTATATAAGCTGATTATCGGCTTTTATTTACGTTCTTTTGGGGGCAAAGCTGATTGAGAGCGCAGCGGGAGCAGTGGGGCGACTGGGGAGTGCAGATTTGCTGGCCGTAGAGAACGAGGAGCTCGTTAATGGGGATCCAGTATTTGAGAGGCAGGATTTTACGGAGGGCTTTTTCCGAATCGTCCGGTTTTGTCGTCTTGACCCATCCCATGCGGTTGGCGATACGGTGGACATGAATATCCACGCATATGGCGGGTATTCCCCAGCCTAAACTAAGGACGAGATTCGCCGTCTTCAGTCCTACCCCGGGATAAGCAAGAAGGCCCTCTTGGGTTTGGGGGACTTCTCCCCCCTCGTCAAGAATGAGTCGACAAATCTTTTTGATATTGTCCGCTTTGGTTTTATAGAAACCGGCGGGATAAATCAGCTCTGCAATTTCTTCTGCTTCCAGTTTTACCATCGACTCAGCCGTTTCCGCCTTTTCAAAGAGTCTTATGGAGCTTTCAAAGGTAACTTTATCCTTGGTTCTAAGGGATATAATGGTAGAGATAAGCACTTTGAAGGGGTCGGAAGATTCCCTTTCTATGGCAGAGACAGAGGGAAGGGGCCCTTTGACGCTTTTCTTAATGATTGAAAAAATCCGGTCCCAATATTCTTCGTTAAACTTTTTTGATGAGGGCAATGGCCTGGGCCTCCACGGCTAATCCCTGTCCGGCGGCGTCCTGTTTCTCCTTGGTTT
Organism: Spirochaetales bacterium; assembly: GCA_028533045.1. Classification (GTDB taxonomy): domain Bacteria; phylum Spirochaetota; class Spirochaetia; order DSM-2461; family DSM-2461; genus SZUA-368. Next base: position 64,416 of record JAQQAP010000023.1, read on the forward strand.
TGGCTTTGACCGAAACACATTCAAGGGGGAGTTGGCAGAGCTCTGCCAGGGAGGACCTGATCCTATCTATATGAGGACGCAGTTTGGGGGCTTCAAGTATTACGGTAGTATCAATGTTGACCGTTTCCCATCCTTGTTCTTTGATTAGGGAAAGCACATGGATAAGAAGCTTTCCGCTATCCGCATCTTTCCATTTCATATCGGAAGGAGGGAAGTGGGAACCAATATCTCCCAGAGCTAAAGCTCCCAGAAGGGAATCTATGAGTGCATGGATAAGGACGTCCCCGTCAGAATGGGCGTCGCACCCTTTGTCAGAGGGAATAGAATATCCTCCCAGGATAAAAGGCCGTCCTTCCACTAATCTGTGAATGTCATAGCCCTGACCAATTCTTATGTTCATCTATTTTCTTCCTCGACTGCGATTCCCAAGGCGTTTAGGTCGGAGAGATAGGTTATTTTATCATTCTCCCTGTTTCCTTCAACGGTAAATACGGGAGTTACGAAACGGTCCCATATTTCAGAATCGTCAGTAAATTCTTCTGTTGAATTCCGGGCCTTTTCATGGGCATCTAAAAGAGATGTGTATTCAAAGCCTTGAGGTGTTTGAGCCCCTTTAGTGGAGGCCCTGTGGAGGTGATTGGTTATTCTTCCCTCGCCGTCGACAATTTTCATTGTGTTTGTAGCCGGCTCAACGGGAATGGCGGCGCCTTTGGCTTTTGTTTTTTTAATAACCGCCTCAATAGTAGGGGGCGATACAAAAGGGCGGGCTCCGTCATGAATTAAGACATAATGGGGTGAGTAATCTTTGAGGTAAAGGAGGGAGAGGTAAACCGACTCCTGCCGAGTAGAGCCTCCCACTATAAAATCGAGCCCTTTTAAATCATTCAGCATATCTTGAGTCGCCTCAATATAGTCTTCACGGCAGACAAGAACGATTTTATCAAAAAGGCCCGTATTAAGAAAAGTCTCTACCCCGTGATGGAGAAGAGGCTTTCCTTTGTAGGTCATGTATTCTTTTTTTATTCCCTGCCCCATGCGGGTGCTGGAGCCGGCAGCCAGAATGACAGCCACGTTCATAGGAATCAGTCCGCTTCGAGCTGACAAAGAATGAGCTGTTCAACCTCTTTTTTTGATTTTCCCATGGAAGAGGATATTTCATCAATTAAGAGCTTTTGAGCGTTGTCAAAGAGTTTTCTCTCCTGTACGGGGAGCTCTTTGTTTTTGCTTCTGTGGTAAAGCCGGGCAACGACAAGGGCAATATCCGTTACGGCGCCGCTCTTGATGAGGTCCAGGTTCATATTATAACGCTCTTTCCAATCAGAAGGAGAGGCGGTGATATTTTTATTCATATCTTCCAAAGCCTTCTTGGCTACCTGTGCGGTAACTACCGGGCGTACACCCAGGTCATCAACTTTGGTAACGGGAATATGGACGATCATATCGTCACTGGTTTCCAGGTTTACAACGTAGTAAAGGAGTTTTTCTCCCTTAAAAACACGTTCTTCAATCTTATCGATTTTTCCGACGCCCTGAAGGGGATAAACTACGTAATCTCCTTCTGAAAAAGTGGTGGTTTTCTTTGCCATAGGGGGTATTATAGCTTAAAATAGGGGTTAAGGTCAAATAGGGGGCGGTCGATAAATCAATTATGTACAGTCCATTAATAAAGAAGATAAAAAAACTCACTTTAAAGCTTATCCTATTCTCCTTTTTGGGCTTACTTTTTTCCTGCGGACAAAATCCTTTCAAAGGCTATGATTCTCTCAAGAAGGATCTTAAAAACCTGGAAGAGGCTGTGGATTTTTTAAGAAGGAATAATTTGACCGCCGACGAAATTCGCGATGGTTTAAATGAGGCTTCTCTGCTTGTCGGTCAAATTCAGGAGGCCCGTGACGGTATGGCCGAAGAGGCGGAAAGGCTGACTCAGGAGTCCTATGAACTCCACAGTAACCGGATTGATTTGTTGAAGGAAGGCCGACTTGAGCTTTATGAAGGGATGGATGACTTTCTTGTCTGCACCTATGAGTTAAGTGATACCTTAAAGCTGAGTCGTTATTATCATGAAAGGAGTGAGCTGACCAGTCTGTTGAGGGAAATTCAGCTTAGAACACTGGCCATGGTACAGCGCGACGCTCCCCATAGTTCCACTTCAAATTTCAGCTATTATAAAAACCTCTCCAAAATAACCAGCCAGACCGCCGATACGGACGGTCATTGGTATTATACTATTAAGGTTAATATTGGATATAACTTTAATGAGAAAAATACCCAAACCCTTCTTAATAATAGCAAAGTCGCCATGGGAGGGGTCATTCGATCCTATTTTAGCAGCCATTCGAAGGATGAAGTTCTCTCGCAGGATGAGGAGTGGGTGAAGGCGGGGCTTGTTCTGGCTCTTAATGATTACCTTATTCAGTTTGCCGACTTTAAAGACAAAAAGATGGAAGGGGTAAAGCTGGTAACCTTTGATATAATTCAATTTTATGAGTTTTTCTGATTCACTTGACAATTATATTTTGCTGGTATAATATGTAATAAAATTACGAGCACCGGAGAGAAAGAGCCCTGCAAGAGGCTCTTTTTTTTGTGTTTTACCTTTTTCTGGGAGTATTATGACGCTTATAGAAGTGGAAAAACAGGAAGTTTTGCCCCTGTTGGACAAAATGGGTTTCGCCTTGGTGGAATTGTCTCAGTCCAATCGCCGGGGATCACTGACTCTTCATATTGTTATATATAAAGAAGGGGGAGTGACCATTGATGACTGTACTCAGGTACATCGTGCCCTGGCTCCCCGTCTGGAAGTGGTTCTTGCTCCTGCCGATCTTTATATAGAGGTAAGTTCGCCCGGTTTGAACCGCAAGTTCAAGTCCAATCGGGAATATGCCGCTTTTAAAGGAAGGGCGGTGAAAGTTCTTCGTGAAGACCAGAGCGAATGGGACTGCGGAATAATTGCTGCCGCCGATGATAAAAGTGTAACTCTTGCTCTCCCGGAGGGAGAGGAAATGACTATATCCTTTAATGTTATTAAAAAGGGGAAAATTGATTATGAAAGAGAGAGCCGGAAATGATTTCTGATTTTGCTGATGCTATCAGAGGACTGCAGGACGAAAGAGGTATTTCGGAAGAGCTGGTCCTTAGAACTGTAGAAGAATTCCTCATGGCTGCTTACAAGCGTAAGTTCGGAACCGATGAGAATGCGGTGGTTAAGTTTGATCTCGAAAATACGGGCGTGGCCATCTACGCAAAAAAGAGAATTGTTGACGAAGACGATTATTATGATCCTGTTTCAGAGATCGTTCTTGAGGAAGCTCTCGAGCTGAGTGAAGAGTGCGAACTGGGAGATGAACTTCTCATTGAGATAGATACGAGCGAATTTGACCGGGTTGCCGTTCAGAGCGCTAAACAGAAGGCCCGACAGAACCTGCGGGAAATACAGAAGGATACCCTTTATTCCGAGTTTAAGGATAAAGAGGGTGAGATGATCATTGGTTACTACCAGCGTGAGAAAAACGGCAATATTTTTGTCGACCTGGGAAAAACCGAAGGTATTATGCCCCGTAAGTATCAGTCTCCCCGTGAAGAATATAGCCAGGGTGACAGAATCAAAGCCTATATTTTTGAGGTAAATAAAACCCAGAGCGGTCTTCAGATTGTTCTTTCCCGAACTCATACCGAGTTTGTCCGCTGTCTCTTTGAACTGGAAGTTCCCGAGATTTACGACAATACCGTTGAAGTTCACAAGATTGTTCGTGAGCCCGGTTACAGAACCAAGATTGCCGTTTACTCTACGAGAGATGAAGTTGATCCCATTGGGGCTTGTGTAGGCCTTAAGGGTGTAAGAATTCAGTCTATCGTACGAGAATTGGAAGGGGAAAAGATTGATATCCTTCGATACGATCCTGAACCTTCCGTATTTATTAAGAATGCTCTTTCTCCGGCCCGAGTTCTGGATGTTATTGTCCTGAGCGGTGCGAAGAGACAGGCTCTTGCCATCGTTCCCGATGATCAGCTTTCCCTGGCCATTGGTAAGCAGGGGCTTAACGTTCGTCTTGCCAACCGTCTGGCCGACTGGAATATTGACGTTAAGACGGAAGAGCAGTTCGCAGAAATGGAGTATTCTCAGGAAATCACCCGGGAGGCTTCTTCTCTCTTCGACGATATGGATGGAGAGGGCGAAGAGATCACCCGTATTTCCGAACTACCCGGTATTTCACCCCGTGTGGCTTCTGTTCTTGTTGAGAATGGAATTGAGCTTATTGAAGCTCTTGTGGCTCTCGATATGGAAGAGCTCGCCAATATTCAGGGTATTACCGATGAAGATATAAATGAAATCCGAGGTATCATTTCCGACACCGTTGAGATTGTCGAGGATGAGCAGGACTTCGAAGAGGAAGAAGTATACGAGGATGAGGCGGATGAAGAGTACGAGTGTCCCGAATGTGGGGCGGCTATTACTCTTGATATGGATGCCTGTCCCAGCTGTGGTGTAGGGCTTAGCTTTGAGATTGAAGAAGATGATGAAAGCGAAGAAGAAGCCGACGGCGAAGATGAATCAGAAAATAACGATGAGGGAGAAAATGAGGGTTAGGTCCACCGGGAGTGAATCCCGAGGAAACCGGCCCTAGATTGGGGTAATATGTCAGAAGATCAGGATAAGAAAAAAGCAAAAGTAACATTGATTAAACACCAGCACCAGAAAGGGGAGGAGGCCGAATCTCATAGTTCGGAAGCCCCCAAGGAAAAGAAGAAGGTGGTGGTTGTCAAAAAGAAAGTAGTCGTTAAAAAATCTCCTCGCCCCGTTGCCAAGGCAAATGATGCGGCTAAGGATGATTCTGCCGGTGATGCTCCCAAGCAGGAAAAGGGAGAGGCAAAAGCCTCCTCTGCCGAGAGTAAGCCCTCCTCTTCCCCTAAACAGGAAGAGAAGAAATCCTCTTCTGACAGTGAAAGACCCGCCGCTCCCCGTTCGGCTGGGCCCCGTTCTGCCGGACCCAGGTCTGCCGGTAATACTGGAGCACCCCGTTCCGCAGGTCGTGTGGGCGGTCCCCGTTCTGCCGGCCGTGTAGGTGGGGCTCCCCGTGATAGATCTGCCGGTAGAGTAGGTGGTTACAATAACGATCGCCAGGGCGGCTATAATAACAATCGTCAGGGTGGTTACAACAACGATCGTCAGGGCGGCTATAACAACAACCGTCAGGGCGGTTACAATAATAACCGTCCCGGTGGGTATAACAACAACCGTCCCGGTGGTTACAATAATAATCGTCCCGGCGGGTACAATAACAACCGCCCCGGTGGTTACAATAATAATCGTCCCGGCGGTTACAATAACAGACCCGGTGGACAGGGCGGCAATCGTCCCGGTGGTTATAATAATCGTCCCGGTGGCGGAAGACCCGGTGGCGGTAGACCGGGAGGAGGCTCTCCTATCCCCGAGAACCAGGGTAAGACCGGTTCCAAAAAGTTTTTCAGTAAGGGTAAGAAAAGCAGTAAGGATTACCACAAGAAGAAGGACGAATCTTCAGAAAAGATTCTCCAGTATAAGAAAAAGACCGTAAATCAGACCAATCCCGTACCTAAAGAGATTGAAATGATGGAGGTAATTACCGTTTCCGAACTGGCAAGAAAGCTCAACCTTAAAGCTTCCGATTTGATTTCCAAACTCATGGGAATGGGAATGATGGTTACTATCAACCAGCAGATCGATGCGGAAACTGCTACCATCCTGGCCGATGAATATGGCTGTAAGGTTAAAATTGTTTCCCTTTACGAGGAGACATTGATCGAGAGTGATGAGGATAAGGAAGAAGATATGGCTTCCCGACCTCCCATCGTAACCGTTATGGGACACGTTGACCACGGTAAGACGAAACTTCTCGATGCTATTAGAACCACTAACGTCGTTAGCGGCGAGTTCGGTGGAATCACCCAGCATATCGGTGCCTACAAGGTGGCGACCGAGCGCGGTGAAATCACCTTCCTCGATACTCCGGGACATGCGGCTTTTACTTTGATGAGAGCCCGTGGTGCCCAGATTACCGATATTGTTATTCTTGTAGTTGCCGCCAATGACGGTGTAATGCCTCAGACACGTGAAGCTATTAACCATGCCAAGGAAGCGGGATGTCCCATCATTGTAGCGGTGAACAAAATGGACCTTCCCGAAGCCAACCCGGACAAGGTTAAGCAGCAGCTTTCCGAATACGGTATCCTCTCGGAAGATTGGGGTGGTAGCAATCAGTTTTGTCATATTTCCGCTCTTAAGCGTGAAGGTATTGATGAACTGCTCGATACGGTTCTTCTTGAGTCTGAAATGCTTGATCTCAAGGCTAACTGGAACTGTCGTGCAGAAGGTAAGATTATCGAGTCCCGCGTAGATCAGGGCCGCGGTACCGTGTCCACTGTTCTCATTGAAAAGGGTGTCCTTAAAGTGGGTGACTCCTTCGTTGCCGGTATTTTCGCCGGTAAAGTGCGAGCCATGTTCGATGATCATGGTAAGAAAGTTAATGAAGCACCCCCTTCAACTCCTGTCGAGATTATCGGTATTACCGGTGTTCCCGATGCGGGCGATCCCTTCCAGGTTACCGCTAACGCCAAGGAAGCCAACTCCTACTCGCAGAAGAGACAGGAACTTAAAAAAGTTGAAGAAGCGAAGAACGTTAAGAAGATTACTCTGGATAACCTTTACGACTCCATTCAGGATGGGGAAGTTCAGGAGCTCAAAGTTATCATTAAGGGTGACGTACACGGTTCTGTGGAAGCTCTCAAGGCAACTCTTGAGAAGCTTTCCACCAAGGAAATCCGACTTGTATGTATTCACGCTGCCGCCGGTGCGATTATCGAAAGCGATGTAACTCTGGCTGCCGCTTCCAATGCGATTATTATCGGTTTCCACGTACGGCCTACTGCCAAGGCGCAGGCTGTAGCAGAGCAGGAAAAGGTAGAGATCCGCAAGTACAACATCATCTACGATGCGGAACAGGATATACTCCAGGCCATGGAAGGTATGCTTGCACCGGAATTTACCGAAGAAGTTGTCGGTCGGGTTCAGGTTCGGGAAGTTTTCAAGGTTCCCAAGATTGGTTTGGTTGCCGGTTGTATGGTTACCTCCGGTCTTGTTACCAGAAAGAGTCAGATTCACCTGATTCGGGAAGGTATCGAAGTTCATACGGGCGAGATAAATCAGCTTAAACGATTCAAGGATGACGCTAAAGAAGTCCGAGAAGGTTTTGAGTGTGGTATCTCCCTTGAAAATTATCAGGACATTCAGATTGGAGACGAAATGGAAGTCTTTGAAATGAAGGAAGTAGCCCGTAAGCTGGGAGATTCTAAAGGCGATGAATGAAGTTAGACGAAAAAGGGTGGAGAGCCTGATTCGGGATATGGTCAGTAAAATGATCGTAACCGGGGAGATTAAGGATCCCCGGGTTTCCTCCTTTATTTCCATAACCCGGGTAGAGACGGCCAAAGATGTCACCACTGCCCGGATTTATGTCTCTTCCATTGAGAGTGAGGATGCCCTGAAAAGGGCTGTTCAGGGATTGAATAATGCGGCCGGTTTTATTCAGAGTTCTATTGGGAAAGGATTGCGCATGCGGTCCACTCCCAAATTGAAATTCTATTCCGATTTTTCTCTTAAGGAAGGATTTGAAATCAGCCGTAAACTGGATGAGTTAAGCCGGGGGAACGATGTCGAAACTCCCGAATGAGGGAGCCCCAAAAGGTATACTCCTCATGGATAAACCTGTCGGGAAGACATCTTTTCAGTCTCTCGGCGGGGTAAAAAGAGTTTACCAGACAAAAAAAGTAGGACATACGGGCACTTTGGATAAATTTGCCCGGGGTCTTATGATTGTTCTTGTCGGTAAATATACAAAACTGAATCCCCTCTTTACGGGGATGGACAAAACCTACGAAGCTCTGATTCGTTTTGGTTCAGAGACGGATACCCTCGACCCTGAGGGAGAAGTTGTCTGTGAAGCTCCTGTTCCTACTCTTAATGATATAGAAGCCGTTTTGGGTGATTTTATGGGAAAGCAGGATCAGGTTCCCCCCCGTTATTCCGCTATTCATGTAAATGGCAAACGAGCCTGGAAAATGGCCCGGGAAGGGGTAGAAGTGGAGATGAAAAGCCGTCCCATCCGTATAGATCAACTTGAAATTCTGGATTGGAATGGTTCGGAACTGTCGCTGAAAGTCGCCTGTTCCAGCGGGACCTATATTCGTTCCCTCGCCAGGGATATTGCTTTGGCCTGTGGAAGCCGCGCCCACCTTAGGGAGTTGGTAAGAACAAGGGTAGGGGAATTTTATCTGGATGAAGCGGTTCAGGTCAATCTGGAAAGTCCTGCTCCCTCTTTATTGTCATTGAAGGATGTCCTCTCTCATCTGCCTTTTTCCGGTAATCTGTTTCTTGATGATGATCAGTATGCCATGGTGAGGCTGGGAGTACCTCCGGAGAGAATTTTTTCCCATGATCCCTTTAAAGAAGGGCTTTCTCCATTATTTTCTCCCAGTGGTGATTTTGCCGCTCTTTTGGAAAAGGCGGAAGGGCGGTTGAAGTACCGTTTTGTTATGTAGTTAATTGTTAGGATTCAGTCAATTCATTTATTGACTTAAACTAACCATTGATATAAATTAAAGTGAATTGCTCTGACCGGACGTCTGATTTTTGGGAAGGATATCCTTTCCCCTGATTCGGAATGGCTTGGCCGGAGGCCGGATTTTACTTGTCCGCACATTATTTTAAAGCAGGGATACACAGTCCCGAGGAGTACACAATGTTAACAGTTGAAGACAAACAGAAGATCGTTGCCGAGTTCGGTAAAGATGCAAATGATACGGGATCTACCGAAGTGCAGATCGCCCTTCTGACTAAGAGAATTGAAGATCTTACAGATCACTTTAAGGACCACAAAAAAGACCATGCCTCCAGAAGAGGTCTCCTTAAGATGGTAGGACAGAGAAGAAGACTTCTCCGCTACCTCAAGAAAAAGGACCTCGATGGTTACCGTGCCCTCATCGGCAAGCTCGGACTCAGAAAGTAAAGTAAAGGAAGTTCAATGGAAACTGCTCGATTAAAAATTGGAGAGGAAGAATTAATCCTCGAAACCGGAAAGATTGCTAAGCAGGCGAACGGAGCCGTTATGGCCCGTTACGGCGGTTCGGTGGTTAATGCTACCGTCTGCTGCAGTTCCGATACACGGGAAGGGCTGGATTTCGTTCCTATTTCCGTGGACTATAATGAAAGATACTATGCCGCCGGTAAAATCCCCGGCGGTTTTCTCAAGAGAGAAGCCCGTCCCAAAGACAAGGAAATCCTCGTATCCCGTCTGATTGACAGACCTATGAGACCCCTTTTCTACAAAGCTTTTGGCCGTGAGATTCAGGTTGTTCCCATGACCGTTTCCACCGACCAGATCAATCCCCCCGATGTTGTGGGAATGATTGCGGCATTTGCGGCGGTAATGATCTCTGATATCCCCTTTAACGGACCTGTTGCGGCGGTAAGAGTCGGACTGGTTGACGGGGAATATCTCATTAACCCCACCTTCGAACAGATCGAAAAGGCCGAACTCGATATTATCGTGGCCGGTACTAACGAAGGTATCTGTATGGTTGAAGGGGGAGCTCACGAAGTTTCTGAAGAACAGATGCTGGAAGCCATTACCAAGGCTGAGGCTACCATTCTTGAGATTTGTGCTTTCCTCCAGGATTTTGCCGATCGCTGTGGTAAGGAAAAACTTCCCCTGGCGGAAGTAACCTCCGTACTGGAAAAGAGAGACGAAATCTGGAATGAAGCTTTTGAACCTATGAAGAAAGCTCTCTTCCTGGAAGATAAGCTTCTGAGACTTCAGGGCGTTCGCGCTATTAAGTCTGAGCTTAAAGAGAAGTATGCCGACGTAATCAACGAAGATAACGCTCAGCTTTTCTCAGGTATCTTTGAAGATATCGAAAGACAGGTTATCAGAAAATCTATTCTGGAAGACAACAAGCGCTGTGACGGAAGAAAGACCGATGAAATTCGGCCCATTACTTGTGAAAACGAGGTTCTTCCCCGAGCTCACGGTTCTGCTCTCTTTACCCGTGGTGAAACTCAGTCTCTGGGTGTGACAACTCTGGGTACTGTCATGGATGAACAGATTCATGATGATATTGACGGCGATAGACGATCTAATTTCATGCTCCACTACAACTTCCCTCCCTATTCTGTAGGTGAGACCGGTCGTTTGGGTACAGGACGTCGTGAAATTGGTCACGGCCATTTGGCGCAGAGAGCTCTTGAACCGATTCTGCCCGGTAAGGATGCCTTTCCCTACACCATCAGAATTGTTTCTGAGATCATGGAATCTAACGGTTCATCTTCTCAGGCTACAATCTGTTCAGGTACTTTGTCTCTTTTAGACGCCGGTGTACCCATTAAGGCTCCCGTAGCGGGAATCGCCATGGGACTTATTTCCGAAAGTGATACGGAATACGCTGTTCTTTCCGATATTCTCGGTGAAGAAGACCACATGGGTGACATGGACTTTAAGGTAGCCGGTACGGAAAAGGGTATTACCGCTTTCCAGATGGATATTAAGATTTCCCACGTTACTGTGGATCTTATGAAGAACGCCATGGAACAGGCTCGTAAGGGTCGTCTCCACATTCTCGGTGAAATGGACAAGTGTCTTTCCGAGCCGGTGGATAATGTTTCCATGTACGCTCCCAAGATTATTTCTCTCAAAGTAGTGGAAGATAAGATTGGCGCCGTTATTGGACCGGGTGGAAAGATCATTAAAGGTATTTCCGAAAAGACCGGAGCCAAGGTTAACATCGACGATGACGGTACTGTAACCATTTCTGCCAAAGACAGAATGGGTGCGGAAGAAGCGGAAAAAATGGTCCGAGCCATTGTTGAAGAGCCCGAAGTGGGAACGATTTACCACGGTACGGTTAAGAGACTGATGGACTTTGGTGCTTTCATTGAGATTCTTCCCGGTAAGGAAGGTCTCTGCCATATTTCACGTATCTCCAAAGAGCGTGTAGAAAAGGTAAGTGATGTTCTTAAGGAAAATCAGGAAGTAGATGTAAGACTTATCGAAGTAGATAGGGTTGGTCGTCTAAATCTGAGCATTGTAGATGCCCAGGATCCCGATTGGAAGCCCCGGGGCGGAAATCGCTCAAACGGCGGCGGAAGACGTTAAACTTTCCCAGTTCGAAAAAGCCCCTTCGGGGGCTTTTTTTTATGGGTCGAATTGTCAGAATGCCACTTTGCCGGTATAATGGCTTTATCTATGGATAAAGTAAAAGTTTATTATACCGGGGATGGCGTACAGCCCCCCCATTATCAATCTTCCGGTGCTGCCGGAGCAGATGTTTATGCCAATCTTGAAGAACCGGTTATTGTTAAGCCCCTGGAACGAGTAATGATTCCTACGGGGATTTCCATTGCTTTGCCCGCCGGTTATGAAGCACAGATTCGGCCCCGTTCAGGACTGGCCTGGAAGCAGGGGCTTACCGTACTGAATAGCCCCGGTACTATTGATTGTGATTATAGGGGCGAAGTAAAAATTCTTCTTATTAATGTGGGGGATCGGGAGGTAACTATTTCCCATGGGGACCGCATTGCCCAGATTGTCATAGCTCCCTATACTCAGGGAGAATTTATTCAACGGGAAAAACTCGATGAGACGGACAGAGGCGAAGGAGGCTTCGGCTCTACCGGTGTATAGGATTTTTTGTCTCCTACTAGTAATACTGATTCTCTCCTGTCAAACGGAAGATACCCTCAGAGATAAGGCCAACACAACAGGCCAACTCAATGATACGCAAAGTGTCGGGGCGTCTTTGGGAGATAGTCCCGATGTTTTCCCGGAAGGGATGGATTGGTTAAGGGAAGCTCAATCAGCCTGGTTTGAAAAAAAAGACCCGGACCTTACCGATTACTGCCTTGATAGGGTGAATAGTTCAGCCTTGAATAATGAGGGGGATCGGGCCCTTTATCAACTTCTATGCCGTAAGGTTTATACTCGTATGCTTCCTTTGAAGGAGTTGGGCTTTGCCGATGCAAATATTTCCTCTCTTTTTCTTGATAGGGACGATTTATGGATTGGGACCTGGGCGGGAGGCATTGTTCGATACTCTCTTCCCTTAGAGGAACTTGCCACACTCCGCCCGTCACGCGATAGTATTCGGGTCGAGAAAATCTCTGACTTTGAGCGCGTAGGTACGGAGATTCGCCTGGCGGGCTATTCCGATTTGTATAGCTATGACAGGACAAATTCCCGGTTGGATCGTCAATTCCCCAAAGATATGGAACGCATTAATAACCTGGCCTGGTTTAAGGGCACTTTATTTGCTTCCACTGTGGATAAGGGATTATGGTATGAAGGGGAGAGCGGTGAGTGGTATCCCATTGGGGAGCATGTTCCCGGCCTGTCCCGTATTAATGCGCTTTACATCGATTCCCGGGGATATTTGCTTATCGGTACGGCTTCTGCCGGTATTATTCGTTACGACGGAAACTCCTTTACCTCTTTTCGGGAGATTTACCCTCGCTTTAAGGGAAGAAATATTACCGCATTTACCGAATCGGGCGACTTACTTATTGTAGGCTCCTATGGGGAAGGGGGATTTATCATAAATCGTCAATCCGGTGAATCCTGGCAATTTTCCAAAGAGAAGGGCGATTTCCTCTCCGATTACCTTCTTTGCGCTACGGTCAGTGAGAAGTGGTTTTATGTAGGTACTCTGGGGGGAGGGGTTTATGCGCTGCCTGTTGATTCGGAGGGTAGTTCGGCGGAGTGGATTGCCCTGGGAATGGACGAAGGATTGTACTCTCTTGATACTTCCGCTATTATTCCCTATGAGAATTCGATTTATGTTTCCCTTTTGGGCCATGGCGTACTGATATTGGATGAGGAAATTATTGAAAAGGCGTTATAGAACTATTCATCTTTACCTTACCAGGGAGTTTCTTTTTTCCTTCCTTGTCTCATTTCTCTTTTTCTTTATTATCTTTTTTGTGAATCAGATATTACTGTTGGCAGAGAAAATCCTTTCAAGCCGAATCCCTTTAGGTTATGTCTTAAAGTTGATTTTATGTACATTCCCTTCTATTTTAGCCCTCTCATTTCCTTTTGCTACTTTGGTCGGAGCCCTTATGTCTTTGGGAAGTCTTTCTTCTCAAAAGGAAATTCTGGCTATGGAATGTGTAGGGATCTCTCTCAAGAGTCTCTCCCGTCCCATTCTGCTTGTGGGAATGGTTTTTTGCCTCGTCTCTTTTTATATTAATGATTATTTACTGCCCTTGGGAGCTGTTCATTACCGGAGGATCAGCCGAGAAATCTTTACCGTAATGCCCTCTCTGGAGTTAGAGCCCTATTCTGTCAAATTCATAGACAATCGTGTCGTGATCACCACCGATGTGGATGAGAATCAGTTTGGACCGATTCTCATTATTGAGAACGGGAGTCATAACGAAAGAACCCTTATGATGTCCCCTTCGGGACATTTTGAAAATCATCCCGATAAACTGGGGAATTTTTCCATAATGATGGATGATGCGGAACTGCACCGGGTAGACAATAGGAATCGTCAGGCCCAAACTTATACCAAAGCAGATCTTTTTTCCATGAATTTCCTTTTTAGTTCCATAGAAGGAATGTCCAAGCTGAGCCCCCGTGAAATTCGGACCTTTGACCTTATTAAGGAGATTCGAGAGAAGGAAGAAGCCTTTGAAGAAGAGGTTGTGCGGTGGGAAGAAAAGCTGGCCGTTGCTAAAGAGGAGTATGAGAAAGCCGTAGTAGAAGCTGAGGAAGAGGGGCTAGATGATAAAACAATCGAGAAACGGGAAAAAGAAGTGGAGCGGCAGGAGGAGCGTGTTGATAAACTTGTCCAATCTCCACCCAGGAACAGAACGTTGGAAACCTGGCGTATGGAGTATTATCAGAAATTCGCCATTCCCTTCTCCTGTTTTCCCTTTGTTCTGATAGCTTTTCCTTTGGGGGTCGTTTCCCGGAGAAGCGGACGGGCCGTAGGTTTTCTTATGGGACTGTTTTTGGCCTTTCTTTACTGGGCCTTTCTCATTATGGGACGGAATCTGACCATGCGCTCCGGTTTATCGCCCTTTCTTTCCATATGGATGGCGAATATTTTGCTTACTATTGTGGGAAGCATTCTCTACTTTAGAAAGATAAGGGGTTAGGGATGATGAAAACACTTACCAGAATGATTTTTCGTGATCTCATACCGGTCTTCCTTGTGGCCCTTCTCTTCTTTGTTATGATCCTTCAACTTCTGGATATCTTCAATAACCTTTGGAAGTTTCTCAATAATGATGTCCCCCTTACAACCGTATTTGTCATTGCCCTTTATTATGTGCCCAAGTGCATCTCCTATGTTCTTCCCGTGACAATCCTGTTCTCCGTTACCTATACTCTGGGGAACTATTTTGCCAATAACGAGCTCATAGCCATTTTAAATAGTGGGATTTCTCTTTTTAGGCTTTCCTTACCTATTCTGATTATGGGATTGGCCGTAAGTTTGGGAAGCTTCCTTTTTGACCAGTATGTGGTGATTGAAACCTATCGAATCAAAAATGAGATGACAACTGATTTGACCGGAAAGAAGGTGAACTACAATAATAGTCAGGTGACGATTCTAACCGAGGGGGGAGAGCGGATTTATCATGCCGTTTTCTATAACGACTCACAGAAGGAGTTAAGCCGGCCTCTAGTTCTCGACAGGGATGGGGAAGGCCGATTAATCCGGCGGATTGAGGCTGACCGGGCTTCCTGGGAGGAGGATGTCTGGTTCTTCAAAAAAGTGCGGATCTATGAAGGTTTCGGAGGAGAATCAGCTCCTGTTTTAAAGGAATACGATGAGTTTTCCGACCCGGCTCTTAATGAAGATCCGGCTACTTTCCGGCGGGATTTAAGGAATGTGGAAGAGATGACCCTCGCCGATGCCAAAGAATGGATTCATTCCCAGATGAAGGCCGGTTTGCCCTACAAGGAAGCTCTAACCGACTACTATCAGCGTTTCTCCTTTGCTCTGACCAGCTTCATTGTGACTCTTATCTCCTGTGCTTTGGGAAGCCGTTTTAAAAAGAATATTCTGCTTATGAGTCTTCTTTCCAGTTTGGGGCTTTCCGTCATCTATTATATCTTCCAGATGCTTACGGCTCTTATGGCCACTTATGGGACGGTTACTCCTCTCATGGGAGCCTGGCTGGGGTTTATTTTATTCTTTATGGGAGGTATAATCCTCTTTCGCTACGCCCCGACCTGATGGGCGACGCTGTTTTGGCAGCATAAGGAGATTTTCATGATAGATATTCTGGCCCGTGATAAATTTACCGATGCCCGGCGGGGGATTTTGGAACTTCCCCACGGCAAGGTGGAAACCCCTACCTTCATGCCCGTAGGGACAAACGGTACGGTCAAGGCTATTCTTTTTAGGGCTTTGGAAAACATGGGGTACCGTCTCATACTGGGTAATACCTATCACCTCTATCTCCGTCCGGGAATGGAGGTGCTCAAAGGGGCAGGGGGACTTCATCAGTTTACCGGTTGGAATCATAACTTTCTTACCGACTCCGGAGGATTTCAGGTGTTCTCCCTTTCCCAGCTCAGGAAAATCACCCCGGAAGGTGTAAAATTTCAGTCTCATATCGACGGTTCGCGCCATCTTTTTACACCGGAAAGCGTGAGTGAAGTGCAGGAGTTCTTTCGCAGCGACATTCAGATGGTACTGGATGTTTGTACTCCTCCGGGAATAGAGCATAAGGAAGCGGAGGAGGCCCTTAAAATAACCACCGACTGGGCCAAGCGGGCCTATACGCGCTGGACTCAGCGGGACCCCTCCTACGAAGGTAAAATCTTTGGTATTGTTCAGGGAAATTTCTACAAAGACCTTCGTAAAAGAAGCGCCGAAGAGATCTGCTCCATTGATTTTCCCGGTATTGCCATCGGAGGGCTCTCCGTAGGGGAAGAGAAAGAGGTTTTTAAGGAGTATCTTTTTCATACAGCCCAGTATCTTCCCGACGAAAAACCCCGCTATGTCATGGGAATCGGTACCCCCGACTACATGCTTGAAGCGGTGGAAGCGGGTATCGATATTTTTGACTGTGTTTATCCCACCCGTGTGGCCCGTAACAGTTCGGTCTTTACCAACGAGGGAATGATAGCTCTGAAGAACGAACGTTTCAAAACCGACTACGGTCCTATCGACGAAACCTGTGATTGTCCCGTTTGTCGTCAGTTTTCCCGTTCCTATATTCGTCATCTCTTTAAAACAAAAGAGATCCTCGGCCCCATGCTGACGACGGAACACAACCTTCACTTTATGTATAAGCTGATGGAACAGACGAGGGAAGCTATCTCCCTGGGAGCTTTTAAAAAGTTTAAAGCCGACTTTCTTGACCGTTATTACAGGGGAAAATAGGTGAAGGAATCGACTAAACGGGAAAGTACACTGGCTACTTATATTGTTATGGCCTGTACCCTTGCGTCACGGCTGTTGGGGTTTGTCCGGGAAGCCTTAATCAATCATTTCTTTGGAGCGGGCAGTTCGGCCGACGTATTGCGGGCTATTTTTAACTTTCCCAACAATATGCGAAAATTGCTTGCCGAAGGGGCTCTTTCTTCGGCGTTTATTCCCGAGCTTTCCCGTCAATTGGTAGAGGATGAGTCGGGAAAAAAAGCCAAAAGCCTTACCGCCAGTATTTTGGGACTTCTCCTCCTCATAACAATACCTCTTACTCTGCTTTTCATTATATTTCCCGGGGCGGCTGTAAATATTCTCACCGACTTTAAGGATCCCGCTCAAACCGAATTGGGAACCCGGCTTATGCCCCTCCTTATTAGTTACATCTTTTTTGTGAGTATTAGTGCTCTCCTTATGGGGGTGCTTAATTCTCACAAACGGTTTTTTGTTCCCGCCATCACGCCGGTTTTCTTCTCCATTTCCGTTATCTCATCGGTTCTCCTTTTCCACGATCGGTTAGGGATATTCTCCATGGCTATGGGGGTTATCGGAGGGGGAATTGGACAAATCCTGATTCAGATCCCCTCTTTTCGAAAGCTGGGCTACTCTCTAAAACCTTCCCTTTCCTTTAAATCGGAAGAGTTCCGCCGCGTCATGGTGAGTTGGGGGCCCATCTTATTAACTTCCTCTATTTTCTCGGTGAATCAGATTATCGCCCAGCGATTTGCCTCCATGCTGGAAGTGGGCAGTATTTCTGCTATGAACAATGCTATTATCTTTTGGCAGCTCCCTTTTGGGCTTTTTGTTAATTCCCTTCTCACTGTTATTTATCCCAAAATGAGCCGACAGGTTGCCGCCGGGGATATGGACGGCTTGGGGGAATCGCTCATTTATGGTTGGAGAGGTCTTATGGCTATGCTTCTTCCCTCAGCTGCGGTATTTATGACAATTGGGGCTCCCATTATTGCTGTTGCCATGCAGAGAGGAGAGTTTACCTCCCATAATACTCTTATGGCAGCGGAGGTTCTCTTCGCCTACTCTACGGGGCTTCTCTTTGTGGGGGCTTATAATTTTAGCCAACGGGCCTTTTATGCCTTGGGGGACTATAAGACGCCTATCAAGGTCTCTCTTGTTCTTGTGGCAGTGGATATTCTTTTTTCCGTTCTCTTCCTTTTTGTCTGGAAGGTGGGCGTAAGCGGCCTGGCCTATGCCAATACTATTGCCTATTTTGCAGGGTTATTCATATATTTTTTTGTAATTCAAAAGAGAGTTACCCTGTCGGGCGGAAGGAAGCTTCTCATTACATTGGGTAAAGTCTTTGCGGCTTTGGCTGCAGGACTCCTCTGGTTATGGTTCATGAACCGGCTTTGGGGAAATGAGTGGTGGACCGGTGGCTACAGTTTTAGAGCTCTGGGAATTCTAATGTTTTATGGGTTGGGCTACGTTGTTGTCGTTCTGGGAGCCTATCACTTATTGAAAGTGGAATTTCTGTCGATAATGAGACGAAAAGGCTAGGCCAAGCGGGCAGCCGGGAGGGCTTATGGTCAAAAAAATAGTAATCCTTTTATCCTTTTCCATGATTTCTTTTTTGTGGGCCCAGTCCACCGGTGTTTCCGATCCCTATGATACAACGGGAGGGGCCTTTATCGGGGATAAGAAGAGTGGAAGTTCAGAGGAAAATCTCCAGTCCATTCGTGATGAAAGAAAGGAAGTTCTCCTTTATGGCATTGAGTCGGAAGTAAGGGAAGTTATTGGTCTTATCGGTGATGAAAATGACGAATCTTATAACGAAGAGCTCATCATGATACTGGGGGAAACGGAAAATCCCGTCCTGGCTTCGGATATTTACGCCCTTTTAGCCCGATTTGAAGACGCCGGAGCAGAGGAGATCGCTCTGGCAGAACTCAGTCCCATTTTGGATGATTTTCGTTTTCAGGAAAAGAGAGCCCTCTCTGCCATTACCTATCTGGGAGATATTAAAAGCGATAAAGCGGTGGATCTTCTTTATGATCTGGCAAAAAAGGATGAGCCCGGATTAACCGGTCGGGTTGTCTACAATATAGGTAAAATAGCCAATCCCTCCAGGGCAGAAGAGTTGATGGACCTTTACGATGAGTATCAGGGGGACAGTTCTAACGATATAGCCATGAATATTATTACCGCCTGGGGAGAAATGAAATACGCCCCGGCTACCGAAACCCTTCTGGAAATAATAGACGATTCGTCGGCTTCTACCACGGAAAGAGAATATGCCGCTGTGGCCTTAGGTAAGCTGGGGGATCTTGTCGCCCTCGATCCGCTCATCAGTCTTTATAACGATGAAGGGGATGACAGCATGGTGCGGGCCTTTGCCATTTCCGGAATTATGTACTTTGAAGATCCTCGGGTAGAGGATTTGCTTCTACAGGCCCTTAAGCGTGATTCCTACTGGAAAATCAGAGTTACCGCCTGTGAAGGTCTGGCTCGAATGAAATCGGAAAGGGCCATTGATATTCTCGATTTCAAGTTGCGCCGGGATTCGGAAAATAACGTAAAGAAAGCGGCGGCCAAAGCTCTGGGTGAGTATGGTAATGGACGGGCCGGAGATATTCTCGTGGAGTACTTCAAAAACGAGAGCAACGGAGCCGAACTGCGTCTTGTGGTGTTCAAGGTACTCATGGATAAACAGATTAGCGGTACAGTTCCCGCCTTTGAAGAGGTTATGGCCCTCCACTGGGACAAAAAGGATACTCAGCTGGAATTTCTCAAGCGCTGTTGTCAGATTGCCTCCACCACGGAATGGTCCGCTTTGTCTACACTTTACCGCCGTATGCTGGCCCATGTGGATAACTATATTCAGATATACGGTATCCGCGGGATACGGGTTAACGGTTTGAATAGTCTTTACGGGGAAGTGAAAGATCTAGACCAGGATGGCGTAAACGGTTTGGTCAGGAGGGAAGCCAAATCCTTGGAATAGGGTAAATTGACCCTAACGTAATTGTCTATTCCTTTCAAAAATGATATAAAGTAATACATCTATGAGAATACGTTACGGAAGAAACGATAAGGGAAAATTGGTCCGCCAGGCGGAGATTTATTCCCTCGATGAACATAATATTTCCCGGGACAGAATAGACCGGGATGCCAAAAAGATTATTTCCCGGCTCCACTCGGTGGGTTATGAAGCCTATGTGGTGGGGGGAGCGGTACGAGACCTCCTTTTGGACCGCAAACCTAAGGATTTTGATATTGCCACCGATGCGACTCCCAATCAGATTAAACGGGTGTTTCGTAATTCCCGTATCATAGGTCGTCGTTTCCGGCTGGTACACATCTACTTTGCCAATGATAAAATCATAGAAGTGGCCACCTTCCGCGCCATAGATTCGGGCGAGCGGGATGAGCAGATATTCGGTTCAGTCGAAGAAGATGCTTTGAGACGGGACTTTTCGCTTAATGCCCTATTTTATGATCCTGAGAACGAAGAGATTCTCGACTTTGTGGGGGGCGTCAAGGATATTCGAAAGCGTGTTTTGAGAAGTGTCATCCCCCTGGATGTTACCTTTGATGAAGATCCGGTAAGAATGATCCGGGCGGTAAAGTATTCGGTGGGAACCGAATCACGGATTCCTTTTTTCTTACGTAGGGCTATCAAAAAAAATGCTCCCCTTTTGCATGATTGTTCTATTTCCCGTATGTCCGAAGAGTTGTTTAAAATCCTCCAGTCCGGAAACGCTGAAGCTTGTTTTAGAAAATTCCGGGATCTAAAACTATTTCAAACTATTTTACCCCAATATTCCGTCTTGATTGATGAGAAAGGAAAAAGCTACGAGGATAAGTTTTTTGAAGCCATGGAAACCCTGGATCGTCATGTCCGGGGCGGGGAAAAGAGACGAAGCCGCATGCTCGTTTTTCTCCTGGATAACTATCTGGAAGAAACGGGAGCCTTTGAGAGGGGTAAACAGACTTCCTTTAAGGAGGTTATTAAACGCTCGAAGGGGGCTCTTAAGCCACTTATCGCTCCCAACAGGGAGATTGATGAAGCGGTTAAACAGATCCTTCGTAAGAGAAAAATCTGGAGTAATCAAAAATCCTCCCGCTCCCGTAATCGTCGGAGAAAGGGAAAACAGGCTACGGCCAGTCAAGAAGGCGGTTGAGATCGTCCGGAATAATTCCCGGCTTCAGTTCTTCGGCCTTCTTTATCAGAGCTGTTCCTTCGTCAATACGTCCCAGTTCCCAGAGACAAAGTCCTCGTGAATAGAATACCTCTGCCTTGGGGGCCTCCAGGGATTCTGCTTTGATAAAATCTCCCAGAGCATCGGAAAAGAGTCCCCGTTCGTAATGGATCAGGCCGCGGTAGTAGGGCCCCAGCCAGCTTTCATCGAGATTTTCTTCTTCAATATAACGAAGGGCTTCGTCCCAACCGGCGTTGGTATAGATATCTTTTATGACGGTTCCCCGACTGTCCGGTTTTTTAAGTCCCTTGAGATAGTTATAACAGGCCTCTTCCGTCTCTGTTTCAATTGTTTGAATCCATTCGTTTCTACGGTTTGTACGAATGAGGGAAAGAGTCTCCCATAGGAGTCGTCCCTCGTCTCCCTGGCCGTTCATAAGATAGCTAACAAGGCCCCATGAGAGGAGGGCAAGTTCTTCCTGTGCTTCGGGAACAGCTTTTTCACTCTGCAAGAGTGGTGATAGTTCAGGGGGATTTTCTCCATAAAGTTCCAACCAGCGGCTATGGGCACTCCAGTTGAAAGGAATAGGTTCGTCCCTTTCTGTCTTTTCTGAAGCTACTTCAAAATATTTAGCTAGTCCCGCCTTAATCCAGTAGGGGCTGTCTCCGTTACAGGCTTCCAAGTACTGAAAAAGGGCCAGATGAACCAGTGAATGCCATTGGGCCTTATCGCTTTGGAAAAAGAGAATCTCCGAATATCCCGAAAGTCCACGGCGAAGGAGAAAGTAGGGCTCCTCTCTTTGGGAAGGTTCGATCTGAAGATAGTTATAGCACTCTTCCTGTGAGGAAAACTGAATGACTCGTAATTTGGGTAAGGAGGAGGCCGGTGGACCGGTTAACTCGGAAAAACGGGAATAGAGTTCTTCCATGTGCAGCCCCAGATAGGCTGTCATCTCCGGGTCGGAGGTGGACTGGATACGATAGTGTTCCGTTTCGGCCTGGTTAAAGTCCTGGGAAAAAAGGGCCCGGCTCAAAAAAAACATTATTAACAGGAAAGGGAGGTATTTTTTCATTTCTCTTTCTTCCTTTGAGAAACCGAATCGATGGCAATAGTAACTTCATTTAAGATAATACCGGAAAAACGTTCTATCTTCTCGGCAATGTATTTTCTGAGTTTATATAGTTCATCGGAGATGTTTTCTCCATAGAAGGCTTCAATATAGACTTTGATGTTGTAGGCTCCCCCGTGGTGGCGTACTTTAATTTTTCGTACTTTGATCTCACAGTTAAATTCATCTACACAGTGAAGAATCATCTGGGAAAGAGCTGCCTCGGATATGGTGACATTCCCTCGTTTTCCGTTGGAGTCGAAGTCGGGTTGTACTACCGACTTCTCATAAATGGTAGATTGATTTTTCTTACCAAAGTTTCTCTTAAAAAGAACCTTAATAGAATCCAGGAAGATTCGGGAGTAGTCCTTTTCTATCTCGATACTGGGAACGGGGATAACATGTTTACCCTCTTTGCGGGACTTTATAGCCCTTTCTATTTCCTCTTCACTGGAGATTTCTTCGATGTTGATAAATTGGGAGACCGGGGGAAGTTCCAGGCGTACAGCTACTTTCTGCACCATTTTTTCAGAAGTTCCGATCAAAAGAATACGGGGCGCTTTCTCTTTTTTGACAGCCTCAAGTACTTCCTGCCTGTGTGATACGTCATCGAAAAGAGCTGTTTTGATAGCTCCTACGTAGTTGGCTTCTTTTTTAGCCGAACGACCGGCAATGATCATAGTATCCCTGATGAGTAGACCATCGTCCACCATCAGGGATATGTTATAATGCTCCGCTACGAGACGGGCACGGAAGCTTTTTCCGGTCCCGCTTTTCCCGACCAAGGCAAAAACTTTCGTTCCCGCCATGGACCATTTAATATTATTAAGCGTATTTTTCAGTAAACCTGATATTTTCTGTTTTTCCATTCCCTATAAAATATAATACAAAAAAGGGAAAAAAGAAAAGCTTCTTTATGGTAACGGAATAAATCAAGTTCCGCTTAGCGGGGTCTGGCCTGATTTACTTTGAGGTTACGTCCCTTCAGATCGCTTCCGTCCAGAGCTTCGATGGCTTTATCGCCTTCTTCGGCATTAGCCATTTCCACGAAACCAAAACCCTTTGAGCGGCCTGTGTCTCTGTCCATAATAATTTTAGCGCTGATAACTTCCCCATATTCGGAAAAGGCCTGTCTTAATTCTTCCTCTGTCAAAGCATAGGAGAGATTTCCCGCATAGATATTCATAAAAATCCTTAGAAAAAAAAGTTGTACGTTAACGGCGACTCTACCGAAAAATAAAACGTACAGTTATCATCGACAGAGGTCTTGTAAAATCTAATGTAATCCCTTTCTCGTAAATATACAAGCCCTTATTCATTTTAGAGTCATTTCCAATAAGAAAAATTCTCTATTCTGCTTGACATTAATGTATATTATCCCTACTTTTGAAGTAGTAATTCAAAAGGATTAATATAAGGTAGACATTTATGAAACTTTCCACCAAATCCCGTTATGCCTCCCGGCTCATGATTCGGTTGGCTATGGAAGAGGGGACCGAGCCTCTTCAGTTAAATGAAATAGCCCGTCAGGAAAAAATATCCGAAAAATATCTCAGTCAGATAGTTATTCCCCTTCGTCGAGCCGGTTTGATCGAATCGGTACGAGGAGCCCGGGGAGGATACCGTTTGAACAAGCCTTTGAATGATATTTCCCTTTTTGATGTGGTCCTTGCCATGGAGGGAGGAGTGGATATTGTCAATTGTATGGTCAATGGCGAAAAGTGTCAGCGGACTGCCCAGTGTGCTACCTACCAGGTTTGGGATGATGTTTCCCATGCCATCGAAGAGACTCTTTCCTCCTATACTCTAGAAAAATTGGTCGGTCTTGCCTCCCGGAATCCCGATCCCATGTGCTCATTACTAACAAAATCATTATTCCATACCCTCTTTACCTCTTCGTAAAAATGTTGTATTTTTATACGGAATGGAAAAAAGAGGAATCAAGAGTTACGTAATCAGACAGGGGCGCATGAGTCAGGCCCAGCAGCAGGCTTACAGGGAACAAAAAGAAAAATGGTCCCTTCCCTACGAGGAAAAGGCTCTTGATTTTACAGAAACATTTCCCGGACTGGATCAGGTCGTTTTGGAGATCGGATTTGGAATGGGGGACGCTACCCATCAGATAGCCTTTGAGAATCGGGATAAAGGTTATATTGGGGTGGAAGTCCATAAACCGGGTGTAGGTAAGCTTTTGGATCAAATAACCAAGAGAGAATTGACCAATATTCGTATTATTGAACACGATGCCTGTGAAGTGGTGGATCGGATGATTTCTCCCGCTTCCCTTGCCGGTGTTCATATCTTTTTCCCCGATCCCTGGCCCAAGAAGAAGCATCACAAACGCCGATTGATCCAGGAACCCTTTGTCACTGAGCTTGCCAAAAGACTAAAACCGGGGGGCTATTTTTATGCCGCCACCGATTGGGATGATTATGCCGATCAAATGTTGGAAGTACTTTCTGCCAACTCTTTGCTGGAAAACGGTTTTTCCGGTTTTGCCGATCATCAATCATGGCGGCCGCTGACGAATTTTGAACAAAAGGGACTGAAGAAATCTCATGAGATTCATGAGGTCTTTTTCGTAAAAAAATAGAGTCCCCTTGCATAAATATACAATTTGATTTCTCCCAATCAAACAACTGGAGGTAACTATGTCCCGTTTGACAGATCAATTTTTGGAGAAGTATACCGCCGTACTCGACAGGAGTCGTATTGGTACGGAACTGTACAATAAATATAATGTTAAGAGAGGCCTGCGTAATTCCAACGGCACCGGTGTTCTTGTAGGGCTGACCGAGATAGGGAACGTTCACGGCTATGTTCATGAAGATGAAGAGAAGAGACCCGTGGAAGGAAGGCTCAGCTATCGGGGAATCGAGATTAAAGATCTGGTCCATGGATGTCAGAGAGACGGGCGTTTCGGTTTTGAAGAGACCGCATTTTTGCTGCTTTTTGGCTATCTTCCCAACAGGGAAGAGCTGGCTTTTTTTAATCAGATTCTCGGTGAGTTAAGAAGACTTCCCCCGAACTTTACGGAAGATTCCATTCTTAAAAGTCCCAGTAAGAATATTATGAACAAATTGGCCCGTTCCGTACTGGTTTCCTACTCCTATGACCAGAATCCCGATGATATTTCCATCGAGAACAATCTGCGCCAGTGTGTGGAACTTATGGCCCGTTTTCCCACCATGGTGGCCTATGGGTATCAGGCGAAGAGACACTATTATGATGGGGAAAGCCTTTTTCTCCATAGTCCGGTGGAAGATTTAAGTACTTCGGAAAACTTTCTTCTCATGACCCGGCTTGATAAACAGTATACCCAGCTTGAAGCGGAGATACTCGACCTCATTCTTATGATTCACGCCGAGCACGGGGGAGGTAACAACTCAGCATTTACCACCCATGTCGTCTCTTCTTCCGGAACCGATATCTATGCGGCTATTTCCGCTGCGGTCGGCTCCCTCAAAGGACCTCTTCACGGGGGGGCCAATGTGATGGTCTACAAAATGATGGAAGACATCAAGCGAAATGTGAAAGACTGGGGTGACAGAAAAGAAGTCGCCTCCTATATAGAGAAGATCCTTAGAAAGGAAGCCTTTGACGGTAAAGGTCTTGTTTATGGAATGGGTCATGCCGTTTATACTCTGTCCGATCCCCGTGCGGTACTCCTCAAGGAAAAAGCCGGAGAAGTAGCCAAGGCTTCGGGGCGGGAAAAGGAATTCGGTCTTCTTTGCCTTATCGAGGAATTGACTCCGGAGCTTTTTTATAAAGTAAAGAATAACGACAAGCCCCTTTGCGCGAATGTGGATTTCTACTCCGGTTTTGTTTATACCGCCCTCAATATCGATCCGGAACTGTTTACGCCCCTGTTCGCCGTTTCCCGAATTTCCGGCTGGTGTGCCCACCGTATGGAAGAGATCGTTTCCGGCGGGAGAATCATGCGGCCTGCCTACAAGAATGTCAGCCGTGTCTGCGGCTATGCGGAAATGGACGAGAGGGCGTAGGGAACACTTCACCCTCTCCGGTCGAATGTGTTAACATGGCCTATGTTTTTCTCCACCCGGTTCGGATTTATTCCGTTTTTTCTGTTATTTATTCTTCTCTTCTGCCTTCCTCTTACGGCGGGAACCAATGAGTTTCGTCTGGGAAGCGAGAGGCTTTTTAGCGATTACTATGATCTGATTGAAGGGAAAAATATCGGTTTTTTCGGGAATAAAACATCCCGGGTTACTTTGGACAGACTGATTGAAGACTCCCGGGTTGAGGTTAAGCGCATCTTTGTTCCCGAACACGGCCTGGACGGAACGGTTCTCGCCGGCGATTCGGTGGCGGACAGTTTATACCGGGATATTCCCGTTGTGAGTGCCTATGCACCGGGAAAAAGAAAGATCGACCCGGCCGATTTAAGCGACCTTGACTGTCTTGTTTTTGAGATTCAGGACATCGGGAACCGCCATTATACCTACCTTACCACTCTTTATCTTCAAATGACGGCCTGTGCCCAGGCGGGAATTCCCTTTATTCTTTTGGATAGGCCCAACGGAGGGGGGGACATGGTGGAAGGTCCTGTTCTGGAAGGGGCATACCAGAGTTATATCGGACTTTTCGGTCCCAACGCTCACGGCATGACCCAGGGAGAATTGGCCCGCCTGTTTTTGGGTGAGGGGGAACTGCTAGACGGGGGACGTTACGACCGACAGGGAGAATACAGCGTTTTGACCAGTCTGGAACTCCATGTGGTTGAGATGCAGAATTACGATCGGGAAAAGGGATTCTGGCAGAAGGGATACTCCGGAGAGGACTGGATCTCTACTTCTCCCAATATCCCCACGCCCCTTTCGGCGCTTTGTTACAAGGGAAACGGTCTTTTCGACGGCTATGAAATCAAGGAGATCGTCAGTCAGTACAGTAGTATGGATCTGGTTCAGTTTCAGGATATTCAGCTTCCCCGGCTAAAGCAGAAAGAGGAACTTCTTTACTTTATCGACCGATGTTATGATAACTGGAATTTCGAGGGGCTTCAGTTAGTGCCTGTGAAAAATGAAAAAACCGGGAATTGGGATATACTCCATTTTCGTGTGACCGATTTGGCCCGTTTTCATTCCACATTGGCAACCCTGGCTATTTTATATACCTGGGAGGAGCTATATTATCCCGGAGAAGAGAACGGCTATTGGGATAGGGACCGTTTTGACAAGGCCATGGGAAACGGCTGGGTGAGCGATATTTTTATGAAAGAACAACTTGTTCCCTTTGCCCAACTGGCCGAACGGGTTAGCCGGGATGAAGAAGCGTTTCGGGCCATACGGGCCAACTATCTTATATATAATTAGGAAATAATAATGAAAAAAAATAAAACAACCGCACACATCGGCCTTCTTTTGACCCTTTTATTGTGGCTTTTTTTCTCCTGTTCTACGGTCCCGGTAAACACCGGCCAAGCCTATTATTTGCCGGCTGACGGGGAGAGAGTTCTCTATCTGGCAGGGGCGGAAGCGGACCGTTTTCTCCGCCCTATGGCCGATTCTCTGGGCGTGGAAGACTATGGGAAAATTGAACCCATCCTGGAAGAAACGGACCGGTTTTACCTTGTGAGTAGAGGGGATGCCCTTTTCATTCAAGGGCAGGGGGACTATAATACGGGCTTTATCAACTTTGTTCTGGGAGCTAACAGAGGTTGGGAGAAGGAAAAAATCGGCCCTTTTAAGACCTATCGCTCCGAATCGACCTCTTTGCAGCTGGCCTTTCCCGATGGGAAGACTTTTCTTATGAGTCAGGGCCATCTCGAAGAGATTCTGGACGCCTATTTTGCCGGGGGAAGTCAGGATTATCCTTTTTCTTCAGACCTGGAAGGAAAGGAGGCCCTTTTAGTCCGTCTGGATCTAGAAGGGGAGGGGGCTTTGTCCCTGCAGAGTGTCCTGAATATGCCCTTGAGGACTGCTTTAATAGCCCTTTCTCCCGCCCAGGGGGAGACGCTTCTCATGGATGTTGAACTGGTGGGGGAAGAGCAAAGCGGCCGTTTGATGGGAACGGCTCTAAAACTGTTTTTACTGGCCTCTGTGGGGCGTGACGCTATGAAGGCCGCCCTGGAGACGGGAAACGATTATGCCCGGGTTACCGATGTACCGGTGGACCTGGACTTTCTTATGAATATGATTGGCATCTAGGAGGATGGCATGATAGCTGTAATTGATTATGACTCGGGAAACCTGACCAGCGTTTCCAGCGCACTGAAATTTCTTAAGGCTGACTTTTTCGTCACCAAAAAGCCGGAAGACCTGTCCCGGGCGGACAAGGTTATCTTTCCCGGTGTGGGAGAAGCGGTTCAGGCCATGGGTAATTTGAATAAATCCGGAATGGGCGAGGCGCTTAAAGCCTATGCTGCCGGGGGAAAACCCTTCCTGGGGATTTGCATGGGGAGTCAGATTCTCTTTGATCATTCCGAAGAGAGAGACGCCGACTGTCTGGGAATCCTTCCCGGCAAGGTTCTTCGTTTTCCCTCTGATATGGGAATGAAAATCCCCCAGATCGGCTGGAATACGGTGGATTTTAAGGATGACCCCCTTACAAAAGGGCTTAGTGAAGAGGACTCTTTTTACTTTGTTCACTCCTACTATATCTCTCCTGCGACGGATGACCTGGTATTGGGGAAGAGCGAATACGGTATTCCCTTTACCGCTGCCGTGCGAAAGGATAATGTTTGGGCCACCCAGTTCCATCCGGAAAAAAGCGGTAAGCCGGGCTTAAAGATTCTCGATAATTTCATAAACTTATAGGAAGGGAAAATGTTTCAGAAGCGAGTTGTTGTTTGTCTCGACGTAAGAGACGGAAAGACCACCAAGGGTGTGAAATTTAAGGGGAACGTTGATATCGGCGATCCCGTAGAGATGGCTGCCGCCTACTATGAGCAGGGCGTGGATGAGCTGGTGTTTTACGATATTACCGCCAGTTCGGAGAAACGGGGCATCATGATTGATGTGGTGGCCCGGGTGGCGGAGACTATCTTCATTCCCTTTTGCGTGGGCGGGGGAATCAGAACTCTTGATGATATGAAGCGGGTAATAGATGCGGGAGCGGAGAAGGTAAGTATCAACTCCGCCGCAGTGAGAACGCCCGGTCTTATCGAAGAGGGAGCCTCCCATTTTGGAGCCCAGTGCGTGGTTTTGGGAATGGATGCGGCGGCGGACAAGGATATGCCCTCCGGTTACCGGGTCGTTATCGACGGCGGACGGGTCGCCACCGAATGGGATATGCTTGACTGGGCCCGGGAAGCGGTGCGGCTGGGCGCGGGGGAGATTGTCCTTAATTCCATCGATACGGACGGAGTAAAGCAGGGCTATGAGATTAACGCCACCCGGCTTGTCTCGGAAGCGGTAACCGTTCCTGTGGTAGCTTCGGGGGGAGCGGGAGTGCCCCAGCACCTGGCCGATGTTCTTAAGGAAGGAAAGGCCGACGCAGCCCTGGTGGCCAGTATGGTTCACTACGGAGATTATACAATTAACGATATTAAACGGCACCTCAATAAAGAAGGGGTTCCCGTGAGAAAAACCTGGTAGGTAAAAATGGCAAAAACAATAAACCTTGATAAGGCAAAACTCGGTGTTGTAACCGGGGCGGGAGTAGAGTTAGAACTGGAGCTGGATAGTCAGAACCGGATTGTGATTCACATGGAATCGGCCGAGGGCGGCCACCGAATAATGGTGGGAAAGCATGAAGAGGACCACAAGGCGATAGTTTGTTACCTTGATGATGTTCCCCCTCCCGAAGAGGAGTACAGCGGTCCCCGCTTGGTTAAGTAGCGTAAAAAAGCCGTCCGGCCCGAATGGGTAGGACGGCTTTTAATTTATTTCCGGAAGGTCAGATCCGTTTCGTAATGCTGGCCGTTGTCCCGGTCAATAATCATTTCCAGGTCCATGTTGGTCACACCCTTGATAAAGGTGTAGTCCCGTCCTGTTTCGTCACAGGAGAAGGAGAGTTCCACTCCTTTCATGCTTCCCTTAACATCAAAGTCTTCCACTTTGTCCTTAAAGTCAAAGACAAGGCTGCCGTCGGTCATGTAAAGCTGAATTGTTTCGGCGGAAAAGGTCCAAACCGCATCATATTCGGCATCAAGCCATTTTCCTACGGGGAAATCTCCCAGATCAATTGACTCGGCGGAAACCGCAAAAAGAGCCAGTACAGTCATTAACACAACAAGAACTGTTTTTTTCATTTAATCCTCCATGAAATGTATCTTGGTTTAAGTTTAGTTGGCGAAGTCCCAATTTTCCATACCAATTGCACAAGAAGGGGATTTTCTCTACTCTGAGTCTATGAAAGATTACGAAACATACCTCTTTGATGTGGACGGCACCCTGTTGGATACGATGGAGTTGATATACAGAAGCTTCCGGGCTACTTTGGCCAAATACGACGGACCCGATCTCAGCCGGGACGATATTCTTTCCCGCATCGGCATTCCCCTAAAGAATCAGCTTAGTCTCTATTTGGGGGACCGGGGGGATACTATGGGAGAAATCATGGACTACCATAGGGATTTCCAGTTTACCATCTACCAGGAGCATCTAAAGGTTTTTCCCCGGGTGAAAGAGGTTTTGGAGGAACTGAAAGGACGGAATAAACCCCTCGCCGTGGTTACGTCCCGTTCCCGGTCTTCCCTGATTCCCTACCTGGATCAGTTCGGCCTGACAAATCTTTTTGACTTCCTCGTTGAACCCTCCTGTACGGAGAAGCACAAACCTCATCCGGACCCGGTCCTCTATGCTCTGGATAAGCTGAATAAGCCCGCCGAAAGCGCTCTCTTTGTGGGAGATGCCTATGTAGATATGGAGAGCGGGCAGCGGGCCGGTACCGATACGGCCTTTGTTCTCTGGGGGCCGAATGATCCGACAAAAATGGACCCCCAGCCTACCTGGCTCCTTAACTCTATGACCGATTTGGTATAAAACAGTTTCCATTGTTTTTTCCCTTGATTTATGGCCCTTCTCCTGAGAAAATAGAATTATCAAAAGCCTAAGGAGGCGTGTTTGGATAATCGAAGTAAGGGTGCCCTGTTATAGAGGTACAGGGCAGCCGCTCATTTCACGTTTTACAATATTAATAACAAGGAAATGACAATCAATGTCCAGAACAAATACAATTAGAAATAACCCCGGGGAAGCCTTTATTTGCCGTTTCTGCGGGAAAGCCGTCTCGCCCCTATTATATGGAGGGGATCACCGTAATCACTGTCCTCACTGTTTATGCAGTGTCCATGTGGATATCCTGCCGGGAGACCGACGAGCTCGTTGCCGCGGTATTATGAAGCCCATTGGCCTGTGGATGAGAGAAAGCGGAGAGGCGGCTCTCATACATCGCTGCGAAAATTGCGGTGTAATTAAAACCAATAGAATCGGGGCCGATGACAACGAGAGGCGGCTTTTTATGTTGGCCGCTTCCCCTTTGGCCCAACTGCCCTTTCCTACGGGGAAGGCTTTGGAGGCTCTTGCCGACCTGTCTATGAACGGGGAGGTTTTCCATGGTTGATTGGGGGAAACTGATTCAAATTGACAGTAAAAGTGATGGTCTCATCACAGCTCGGGTTATAGGAGTGAATCGGGAGATTTACCAACTTGGGGTCGTGGGACGAAGCAAAGCGGTTCGGGGAGAATTAAGCGGACGTCTGAGATTTGCCAGTGAGTCCGGGGAACTTCCTGTAGTGGGGGATTGGGTACGCTGTGCCGACCAGGGAGACTTCCTTTTGATCGTGGATGTTCTACCACGAAAAACAATCTTGAGCCGGAAAACCGCCGGTATACGTACGGAAGAGCAGCCTCTGGCGGCCAATGTGGATGTGGTTGCCATAGTCCAAGGCCTGGACGGGGGGCGCAACTTTTCCCTAAGAGGAATGGAGCGCTACCTGACTCTGGCCTGGGATTCGGGAGCCACCCCACTCATTATTTTAAATAAGGCCGATCTCTGCGAAGAGGGAGAAGCCTTCCGGAATGAAGCGGAACTGGCCGCTCCCGGTGTAGATATACTGATTACCAGCGCCGTAGAAGGGAAGGGCCTGGAGGAAGTCAAGAAGAAGCTGAAAGGCAGAACGGCGGTCCTCATAGGTCCTTCGGGCGTAGGGAAGTCAGCCTTGACCAATGCCCTTTTGGGTGAAGAGTCACGGGAGACCGGGGCCATTCGTGAGGGTGACAAAAGAGGCCGCCATACGACCACTTCCTCCCGGCTTTTTCCTCTCTCTTCCGGTGGGTGGCTTATTGACTCTCCCGGCTTGAAAGAGGTGCAGCTCTGGGGCGAAGAGGAGAGTGTGGATGATACTTTTAGTGAGATCCGCGAATGGGCAGAAAAGTGTCGTTTTAAGGATTGTACTCACCAGGGTGAGCCGGGCTGTGCCGTTCAGGAGGCTTTGAGGGACGGACTGATTGATCCCGGTCGTTACGGAGCTTATCTGGACCTGCGTCGGGAGATGTCCTGGCTCGAGAGCCGGAGAAGCGAGAAGTATCATCTTGAAGAGAGGAAAAAAGGAAAGACTCTGAGTAAGCATATCCGCAGCATGAAATCGGATAAATCGATATATTAGTTGCCTTTTTCCTTTGAAATCGCTATATTTATGACTTGGATATATACTCACTTAAGGAGCTATCATGGCCGAAAAGGACGATAAGACAAAAAACGAGCAGGAGACCCCCGATCTGGCGCAGAAGATGCTTCAGACAAGAACTATTCTTCTGACCGGTGAAATAAATAAGGAATTGGCCGAAAAGGTTATCAAGCAGCTGCTGCTTTTGGAAGCCGATTCGGAAGATCCCATTAAAATCTTCATTGACTCCCCCGGGGGAGATGCGGATGCGGGATTTGCCATGTACGATATGATTCGCTTCATCAAGGCTCCCGTTTACTGTATTGGAATGGGACTCGTGGCCAGTGCGGCGAGCATCGTGCTTATTGCCGTTCCCAATGAAAGAAGAATCGCCCTTCCCAACTCCCACTACCTGATTCACCAGCCTTTGAGCGGTATTCGCGGTGTGGCTACGGAGATTGAGATTCACGCCAACGAGCTGGAAAAGCTCCGGATAAAAATCAATAAGTTGATTGCTGCAGAAACGGGAAAATCGGAAGAGCAGGTCTCTGCCGATACGGACCGGGACTACTGGATGACTGCCGAAGAAGCTTTGGACTATAATCTGGTTTCCCGGATTATCTCCAAGCGGGATGAATTGGGCGTTTAGTCCTCAAAAATGCCGTCGCTGTAGGGATAGCGGCGGCTGACCAGATACTCCAGCTGGTCGTAGATCATAAGCATAACCTCCGGCAAATAGGGGGTTATGCGGTCGATATATTCGGTATTTTCCGGCTTGAGCGTTTTGATTCTGTTAAAGCGCCACTGGAAGTAACCGGCCACTTCCTTTCTGTGAAGCTGGAGGGTATATCCGAGCATCTCATTATACATGAGAACTTCATCGCTTGGATCATAAGCATTATTCACCATAAAGAAACGCCATATCTCACGATAGTTTTCGGGAAGACCCATCCAGTAGCTGCGAATCTCTTCTCGGAACTCTTCATCGGTAAAGAAAAGCCCGTGGAGGGATTCGTGGGTAATAAAACGCTGCCGCAGGGTGGGAGATGTCTCCCGGGTGATAGAGACAATGGCCCCCTCTCCGGTGAGGTACTCCTTGCCGTCAAACAGAATGATCCCCTTATTAAGAAGAATCTGCCGTAGATCGAGCTCTTCCCTGTTTAAGGGGAAATCCTCTTCTCTTGCCAGATTATAAAAGGAGACCAAACCTTCCGCACTGTAGTCGTGGGCGTTCCAGCCGTGGAGGCCTTCTATTTCCTCATCGGTCATAAGAGTGCCCCGGTAACCGGGTTTTTCCATGAAGAAGGCCAGTCTTTTAAAGTATTTGTCCTGTACTTCGTAATTCTTGAAATCAAATATGAGGATGTTGTTACCTTCGTCCCAGAGGTAAAGAAAGTAGTCGTCTTCCAACTCTTTTTCATTGGAAAGTATGGTCTGGTGATTATCTCCCTCTTGATTTTTCTGTGTTGAATTACTTGTCGAAAGAGAGAAGGAAACCTGTGACCCTTCCCAGTCCTGAATGCTTATAAAAGAGACGGGGAAGTCCGGAAGGGAGGAGGGAGAAAAGCTTTCGGAAAGGGACGATTCCCCATCCAGGGGAGGAAGGATTAGTTCCATGTGATCTTCCAGCCCTTCAAGGACCAAGAGGCAAGACAGGTCTGAACGATAGGTCAGGCTTAAGTCAGTCTGTTCCAAATTGAGGGGAAAGGGGAAAAAGTATCCCCTCCGGGTGCTATCTTCCAGTAGCGGTGGAGAGGCGGCTATTCCGATGGGAATAATTAACATAAAGAGAAGTAATGATAAAGTTCTCGTCCGAATAGCCTGCCCCATCCTATTAAAGTACCAGTCCCAAAGGTGCCAGGGCGTCAAGAATGTCCTGTTTGGGCGATTCGGATATCTCCAGGGGAGCTCCGGTGATTTTTTCGGCCAGATTGGTATAGAGGCGGCTGACTTCCATCATCTGCTCATCTTTGAGGCGGAACGATTCGGCCAGGGCTTTTCTTTCTTCCATTCGGTCCTTGTTCACCAGTACATCCCGGTCGGGTACGCTGTTCTGGAGCATTTCTCGGAAGTACTCTTTGGACTCTTCCCGGATATCGCCCTTTTCGTAAAGGCTTTTGTCCCAGTAACGGGAGGAGTCGGGGGTGCCGATTTCGTCGATATAGATAAGACGGGCTTCATCCCCTTCGCCGATATAGCCGAATTCGAACTTGGTGTCCACGAAGACCTTACCGACCTTGTCCAGCTCTTTGGTAATCAGGTTAAAACCTTCGGTGAGGAGCTTTTCGTAGTGGGCCACATCGTCGGCGGAACGGAAGTTAAAGGTGTCCAGGTTATTCATGATCTGTTCCCGGGTGATGTTAACATCGTCGATTTCGGGGATGTCCGCCACGCCGGTGATGATACCCTTGGTTGAGGGAGTAATAAGTAGTTCGTCCATCTTCTGGTTCTTTTTAAGACCTTCCGGCAGTTCAATACCGCAGATTTCCCTGTTGCCCTTTTCGTAGGAGCGCCACATGCTTCCCGTAATATATTGACGGGCAATGGCTTCTACCATAACAGGACGGGCTTTTCTTACAATCCATACGAGGGGGTGGGGTACGTGAACGATATGGTTTCCCGCCAGTCCTTCCTCTTCGAAGCGGGTGAACCAGTAGCGGGAAATGGCGTTGAGGGCGGCTCCCTTGCCGGGAATCCCCTTCATACCACCTTCGCTCTGCCATATGCATTCGTAAGCGGAGATTCGGTCGCTAATGACCATGAGGGCCAGTTCTTCTCCCTCTAAGCCAAACTGCTTGTTCAGTCTGATATTATCTTCTTTCGTAAGCCAGTAAACCGATCGAACCTTACCGGAATGAATCTCTCCGGCGTGTTTGATAGGAAGATCGTCCGTTTTTACCAGGGCTTTCTGTTCCATTGTCATAATTATTACTCCCGATGTTGGCCCGATAGGGTCGGACCGGAAAATTTTGAATGAGGCTAATTCTATACTGTTAAATGGTTAATAGTCAACTATTTGCGACTTGTTTTAGTTTTTGTTGAACCGAATTATCGCAATTTACCCCAAATGGGGTATAGACAAAACTGGGTATGTTTAGGTAATTTATCAATCATAATAAATAAACGAGGATGTATCTATGAGAAGGCTATTACTACTAACCCTGTTGACAATTGCCGTTCCAAGTCTTTTTGCCTATGAGGCGGGAGACTTTGTCATTAATGACTACCGGGTCAATATTCGACAGGGGCCGGGCCTGGATTATCCGGTGGTCACCCAATTGAATCGGGGGGACAAGATCATTCCCATGGAGAAGGACCGGTTTGAGAGTATAGGGGACTGGGAGGATTACTGGTATAAAATCCAGCTTCCCAGTAAGGAAACGGCCTATGTTTATGGTCCTTTTATATCCTTTGCATTTAATAATCAGATTTTTGATAGTTCGCTCAGCTTTCATTCATTTGGTGATTATAATGCTCTGGGTCACGCCTTATATGAATACGATTACCAAAACAATTTTAAGCTGAAGGTTTTTGGTATTGAAAAAAAATCTTATACCGATGATAAGGCGGATGAATTTTCAGAGCTGAATGATGTTATCCCCTTACTTAAGCGGGAAATCACAACCGGAATAGATTCGAAAGTTCAGAGCTATGAAGATGAACAGGGAGAGCTCGGCTTAGAACGGCATACTCCGTCACTTAAGCTTATTGAAATGGAATCAAAAACCTTTGTTCTGTACAGTGTCCAATACTCAAAAACAATTAAACTTGATCAAACACAGAGGGAAACTACCTCTGTTTCGTCCGAGGGGATATATATCGTATACCCCGACGGCTCTTATGATCTTATTTCATCTGAGCTAAGCGATATTAAGAGAAAAGAGTATGACATTACTAATGAAATGAGCAATTCCGGCTACACAGCTTTAGATCTGGTTACGGATATTGACAGAGATGATAATCCGGAACTGTGGTACTGGGAAAATGGCTATGAAACGTCAGATTTATACATCCTGTTCTTATCAGAGGATTCTGTAAATAATTCCGGTTACCTGGTTGATTGGTCAAATTATTAAAATCCTGCTTCGGAGAATCGGAGTAGAAAAACACAAATATTAAAACAAGAGAGAGGAAAATGAAACACAAATTATTACTAAACGCACTTTTTTATATGAGTCTTATATTATGTACAACAGAGCTTTTCGCCGAGCCTGTCAGCAGAGATGAATTAAGTAAAATGATTCAAAACGGTGAAGATGTAACCCAGGTGGATACTTCTGAAATTACCGATATGAGCTATCTTTTTTTTGATACAGAAACTTTTAATCAGGATATATCCGGCTGGGACGTCAGCAAGGTAACAGACATGAGTTATATGTTTGCCCTTTCCGGCTTCAATCAGGATATATCGGCTTGGGATGTGAGCCATGTCACCGATATGAATAATATGTTTGCCTGTGCGATTTTTTTTGATCAGGATATATCGGCTTGGGATGTTTCGAGTGTTACCAATATGAGCTGTATGTTCAGTGTGGCGACTTCATTTAATCAGGATTTATCAAACTGGGATGTTTCGAATGTAACAAATATGTGGGGGATGTTCTCCTTTGAATATTATTTCGAACTATTTATGATGGCTTTCTATATCGAGGGGGGGGACATAGAAAGTAATTCAAACCCCGATATCTCCGGCTGGGATGTTTCAAATGTAGAATATATGGCCACCATGTTTGCCTATAATGGAGCCTTTAATCAGGATATATCGGGCTGGGATGTCGGCAGTGTAATTAATATGGATGAGATGTTCAGAGGGGCCGGCAGCTTTAATCAGGATCTGACGGGATGGAATCTTGAATCGTTGACTGATAAAAAAGATATTTTCCTTGATGCATCATCGATAAATCCCGAAACCGTTGAATATTTTAAATGAAAAATAAATTACTAAGATTCGGTCTGTTCTGCATGCTTTATTCTTTGTGCTCTCCTGTCTTTGCCGAGCCTGTCAGCAGAGAGGAATTAGTGCTAATGATTCGATCCGGAGCGGATGTGACGCAGCTTGATACTTCGGA
Organism: Spirochaetales bacterium; assembly: GCA_028533045.1. Lineage (GTDB taxonomy): Bacteria > Spirochaetota > Spirochaetia > DSM-2461 > DSM-2461 > SZUA-368. The sequence goes on from JAQQAP010000023.1 coordinate 101,787, forward strand.
AATTAGCGATATGAGTTATCTCTTTTATGAAAATGAAGGGTTTAATCAGGATATCTCTACTTGGGATGTGAGCCGGGTAAAGGATATGTCTTACATGTTCGCCGGAGCTAGTAATTTTAATAAGGATATCTCCGGTTGGGATGTGAGCAGCGTGACGAATATGTCCCATATGTTTTATGGTGCGAGTTTTTTTAATAAGAATATTTCCGCATGGGACGTAAGTGGCGTGACCGATATGTCTTACATGTTTGCCGGAGCTGTCCCCTTTAATCAGGATCTTTCCGGCTGGGACGTGAGCCGGGTAAGTAATATGTCTCATATGTTCGAGGGGATCGGATTTTTTAATCAGGATATCTCTACCTGGGATGTGAGCCGTGTGACGGATATGTCATTTATGTTCAGCAAAGCCTTTAATTTCGATCAGGATATATCTGAATGGAATGTGAGCCGGGTAATGGATATGTCCTCTATGTTTTCCGAAGCCAATTCCTTTAATCAGGATATTTCCGATTGGGATGTGAGTCGGGTAAGCGATATGTCCTATATGTTTTACAAAGCGGTCAATTTTGACCAGGATTTATCCTTATGGAATATCGCCTCCGTTAAAAACAGCAGCGCTTTTAACACGCAGGCCTCCTTGGCGGATAGGCACTATCCCCGCTTTACCGATAGGTTGGAGAAAAACCTGGTTCCCCTGACACGTTCTGAACTGGAAAAGATGATCGAAGCGGGAGAGGATATTAGAAAGGTCAATGTGTCGCAAATTACCGATATGAGCGGGCTTTTTAAAGATCACAGAGACTTCAACCAGGATATTTCGGGATGGGATGTCAGTCATGTCAACTATATGTCGTCCATGTTTGAAGATGCCAGAGTCTTCAATCAGGATCTCTCGAAATGGGATGTAAGCCATGTCATCGATATGTCGTCCATGTTTAAAGAAGCCAGAGCTTTCAATCAGGATATTTCTGAATGGGATGTGAGTCATGTTAGCAATATGTCGTCCATGTTTAAGGAAGCGGGAGACTTTAATCAGGATATTTCTGAATGGGATGTGAGTCATGTCACCAATATGTCGTCCATGTTTAATAAAGCGGGAGATTTCGATCAGGATATCTCGGGATGGGATGTGAGCCATGTAACCAATATGTCGTCCATGTTTTGTTCAACCCGTTTTTTCAACCGGGATATTTCCGACTGGAATGTGAGCCGTGTCACCGATATGTCAGGGATGTTTTTTGGAGCCAAATCCTTCAATCAGGATATTTCCGGCTGGGATGTTTCGAAAGTAGCATATTATGACACTTTTTATTCCGAATATTGGGGTGAGGTCTTAACAGAGGAAAATTGCCCCCATTTTTTTCTTATTAATAAGGAAAAGCTTAAGGAGATGATCAGAAACGGGGAGGATGTAACCCAGGTGGATACCTCGGAAATCACCGATATGAGCGGATTGTTCTGTGGTGTCGAATCCTTTAATCAGGATATTTCGGGCTGGGATGTGAGTCATGTCACCGATATGTCAGGTATGTTCTTAAGAGCCCGTTCTTTCAATCAGGATATATCCGGGTGGGATGTGAGTAGTGTCACCAACATGGATTATATGTTCGCCGAAGCCTCCTCATTTAATTCGGACATCTCCGACTGGGATGTGAGCCAAGTCACCGATATGAGTGCCATGTTCATGTGGGCCAAATCTTTTAATCAGGATATCTCCGACTGGGATGTAAGCCGGGTCGGATCTATGCGGTCAATGCTTTATAGAGCCGATTCCTTTACCTATGATCTTTCACAGTGGGGCGACAATAGTATTCTGTATGACGGTTATATGGATGAAAGATAAGGAATTACCGATGAAGAAACTATTATTACTGATCATTATCACTCTTGCCCTGCTGGCGGGTTGTAAAGGTAAACCCCTTACCCGGAAAGAGCTGGTTGCCATGATAGAAACCGGGGAAGATGTAACCCAGGTGGATACATCGGAAATTACCGATATGAGTGAGCTATTCAGAAGAAACAGAGGGTTCAATCAGGATATATCCGGATGGGACGTCAGCAATGTAATAGACATGAGTGATATGTTCTGCGGGGCCGACTCTTTCAATCAGAATATTTCGGGCTGGGATGTGAGTCATGTCACCGACATGAGTGATATGTTCTTCGCGGCCTACTCCTTTAATCAGGACATTTCCGGCTGGGATGTGAGTAGTGTCACCGACATGATTGATATGTTCGATGAAGCCTCCTCCTTTAATTCGGATATCTCCGAATGGGATGTGAGCCAAGTCACCGATATGAGTGCCATGTTCATGTGGGCCAAATCTTTTAATCAGGATATCTCCGGATGGGATGTAAGCCGAATTAATCCCCCCCCTGTTGTCCTCCGTCCAGGTAGGAAATTACCCCAAACGGGTAATGGGCAAATATCAGCATTTTCGGTAATATACAACAACCAAAACCAAACAAGGAATTACCAATGAAAAAATTATTATTACTAATCATAATCACTCTTACCCTACTGGCGGGCTGCAAAAAGAAACCCATCACCCGGGAAGAGTTAAACAAGAAGATCGAAAGGGGGGAGGATGTCACAGAAGTGAATGTTTCGGAAATTACCGATATGAGCGGGCTATTTGAAAATAATACCGAGTTCAATCAGGACATCTCCGGATGGGATGTGAGCCATGTGACAAATATGTCCTCCCTGTTTAAAAACAGCTCCTTTAACGGCGATATCTCCGGTTGGGATGTGAGGAATGTGACAAATATGTCCTCCCTGTTTCAAAACAGCTCCTTTAACGGCGATATCTCCGGCTGGGATGTGAGGAATGTGACAAATATGTCCTCCCTGTTCCAAGGGAGCTCCTTTAGCGGGGATATCTCTCAGTGGGATACACACTATGTAGAAGATATGTCCCGTATGTTTTACGGGACAACCCAGTTTAATAGGGATATCTTTTATTGGGACACTCACAAGGTCAAGGACATGAGTGACTTCAATACGGCCTCCCATTTGGCAGATGATTTTTGCCCTCCCTGGCTTAACCCATCCCAATACCCCGATGATGATACCCAAACAATGAGCGAGGGAGAAAAAGAACTGTTTATCCTTCAGCTCTCCCATCGAAAGCCCAATGCATCATGGGAGGTGACTAATTTTTTTAAGGATACATTTGGTTCCACATATGAAGATAAGATGTATAGGGACGAAGACCTTTATCCTTTTAATGAGATTGATCCTTACTTTTTTGAGTGGTTACGGCGGATATTTCCCCTTCCCTCTCCTCATGGGAAAATGTCTATTTTAACCAGGAAGACTTATCACATGATCTATCATGAGGCAGAGGGTGTACGAAATTATTTTAGACACTGGGCGTTGGAATATGTGCTTATCAAACAAGAGGAGAACGCTTTTCAAAAAGCTGCGTTAACATATATCGATTACCCGAGTAATGACCATCTGGGAAGTGACTGTGAAGCTATTCCTTTAAATAGAACCGCTCTTCTTCCCCTGGCAGGGGATATCGATATGGATCGCTATTTCATGATGAATATTATAAGAACCACCCTGGTGAGACGAATGATAGACGGCTCATTTAACTCGGGCTGGTTTCTCCTCTACGATATCCTCAACCTGTACGACAGGGCGTGGTTAGCCGAGTTGGAAAGAGCCGCCCCCTACGCTTTTGAAGATACGGCTTACACGGCCGGAGTTTGCCAGGCTAATTTAAACGTTCACACCGAACCCCATTTGACCGCAGAAACGGTCGGAACTCTTCCCGCCGGAGCTTCCCTCAGCGTAATCGCCCGAACCGGGGAGCAGACGCCCCTGGAAGAGAAGTCCGGTTACTGGTATCTGGTCGATTCCGGTGAGCTGCGGGGATGGGGCTTTTCTCCCTTCATTGATTTGGCCGATAAAACTCCCGAGGAGGTAATCCCCTATGTTTATCAGTGGGATTATTTGCAGACTAGGAAACTGGAAAAGAACACCGGTCTTATTGTCAATGGTTATGAACAGGTTTTTCAGGAACCCGGTTTCGATTCTCCCTTCACTTATTTGGAGGAATATGCCAATAGTGTGATAGCCCTTGAAAAGGTGAAAGCGTATAGAGAAAGCAAGAGTGGATATTGGTATAAAATTCAATATGAGGATGATATAGGCTATCTCTTTACAGATAAAGAACCGGTACCAAACTTTATTGGTGATATGGTTATCAATGATGACCGGGTCAATATCCGAAAGGGCCCGGGTCTGGATTCTCCGGTCCTCACCCAGCTAAATCGGGGCGATGAGATTATCCCCCTGGAAAAGGACAAACAGGATCAAATCGGAGAATGGAACGATCATTGGTATAAAATTCAGCTCCCCGATGGGGAGATCGGTTATGTCTACGGTCCGTTTATTTCGTTTCGCTACGACGATAAAATAACAGACGGAGATTCGGTCACTTTTGATATAAACACGGAAGCCGATGCGATTAGAATAGGCAATATTTTAAGTAATACAAACGAACATCATTACAAATGGATCAAGGTTTTCGCCGCAGATGAAGAGGAGACTATTGAATCATTATTGGAAGAAAATGAGAATTTCTCTCTCCTGTACCGGGAAGAATTGAATAAAATGAAGTCTCACACAGAGAAACAGATGACTGAGAAGGATTGGGAAGTTGTTTTATATAAGGGTATGATCGCAGGGGAGATTGAACCATATTTTGGAATAAAGCAGTTCAAATTGGGAGATAGAACCTTTGCCACATATACCGTTTCCTCCGTAGAACTTGTCGATTCATCCGGAATACGTACGCAATACAAGGTTCATGGAATCTTGGCTATAAATCCCGATGGTACGGTAGAGCAGCTCTCCTGGGAGTTTGAGGAAGAGCATCCTAGTGATGGTGTGTGGGCTCCCTGTGATATGGAAGTCTACAGGATCACCGACCTGGATAAGGATGGTAATCCCGAATTGTGGTGTGATGTGACTTACTATGAATCGGGTTATTCTTTTATACGTTTTTTAACGGAGAATAATGAGTGGCTGGATTCAGAGTCAAGAGACTATATGCACTAGATTTTAAGAAGATCCACGGATATTTCCGGATGGGATGTGAGCAGCATCAATCCCCCCTGTTGTCCTCCGTCCAGGTAGGAAATTACCCCAAACGGGTAATGGGCAAATACCGGGATTTCCGGTAATATACAACAACCAAAACCAAATAAGGAATTACTAATGAAAAAACTATTACTTCTATTAATGACAATTCTAATGGGTCAGCTGCTGTTCTCAATTGAAGTTGGAGAGCACGCTTTTATCAATGATGATCATGTCAATGTGAGAACCGGTCCGGGCTTGAATAATCCCGTGAGCTTTCAATTGAACAAGGGAGAAAAAGTTTTTATTTGCGATAAAACTCTGGGAGACGATTATGTCGACCATCAGTTTGCTCATTGGTATCTTGTAACAACTAAGGATGATCGAGAAGGAAGTGTGTTCGGATCATTACTCAGCTCACAGCTGGAAATGGATGTAATCAACAATGTGCCCTTTACTATTATTACTTCGAATTCTAATTATCATGCTATCGGGACTGACATGTTCAGGATGGACAGAGAAATAGTTGGTGACCATTCTCTGGAAGTCATTAAGTACAATATCAATGATTTAAAGGAAAAGGATACTTTGACAGTTCTTTATCAGGAAATTACCGATGAGATCAATTCGGCCGTTCAAGAGTTTGAACAAGAACAAGGCTTAACTCTGGACTTATCTCCTGATATGGAGGATATCAAAGTTATTGAAATGAAGAATAAAAGCTATTACCTATACAATATCAAATATTCGGAAGAAATTGATTTGAACGATGAAAATTTTGCCTCTTTAATTGCAGCAAAAAATTGGACAGAAGAAGAGTACTGCAGCTATGGAATTCGTCTTTTCATAACGGGTGTATCTGTGATCTCTTCCGGTGGCAGCAGCCGATCTCTCAATTGTTCAGCAAGGATAATACTCTATAAAGATCGTGAGTGGGATGAGAGGGGAGATTCTTACACCTTAATAAATCGGGTTACAGATATTGACGGAGATGATAATCCCGAAGTTTGGTACTCATGGACCGGCTATGAATCTTGTTCCAGTTGGATAGATTTTTTTACCGAGGATACTATATACAGTTCAGGTGAAGTTGCCGGTGATCATTATGAGGAAGGCCCCGGCAACGTATATGGGGGGTACGGAAGATGAATATTTGCGGGAACAAATCGGCTTCGAAGAATTGAGTTAAAGACTTAAACAAAGGATGCAGATAAATTAATTTCATCCAAACCTAAAAAAGGTTACGTCGAAGTTTAATCGTATACAACTATGGAGGCCAATATGTATGTAATTTATGGTTCTGAAAAAGTTATAAAAGGACAGGATGTAATAGTTGATAGTGTGCCCTTTAACGGTCTTTTATTAGTAAAAAATGGAGACCAACATTTTAAGGGGTACTACATTGTTAATGGAATCTTAGAACAGGATTTACCTAGTATTTATGAGTTGCTGAATCTGGATTCTATGGTTATTGAAGACTCATTAGATATAGATGATATTGGAAATCCATTTTTCAATGGAGCAGCCTTTGAAGGGACTGCCATTGTTGAGCATAACAATTTTATAAATGAACTGACAGTTTATACAAAAGATGAGATGCCTTTTAATGTGACCTTTGATGGTGATGGGGAAATCGAATATTATGAAAGAGATTTTTTTGATAACAAAATTAGCATCCAAATAAGAATCAAAAATAAAAAATTGTACTCTATAATTGTTAGTGAATACAATAAATCGTCCTTACTGATCATCTACGATCAGGATAAGGTCTGTTATTTAAAATTAAATGGTAAATACAATAAAATATTCATTTCTGTAATTATCAATACTTTAAAATTATTTCTTGATATAGATCCGTTTCTTATGTCTTCAGAACTAAGATTATTTTCAAAAGCCTATAATTTAGATCTATTACGCCATTTTAAATTTAGCAAATTGGACAAGTTGATTGTTGATAAGGATTATACTGATGAAGTCGTTCAGCTCTTAAAGCCGGATCAACTCTTTTTAGAAGAAGGATCGAACAGCATTTTATTAACGTCTGAAACTTAGAAGAAAAATAAAACATAAATTGGACTAGCGAAGCTGTTCCCCAGCCCCCCTCCCGTATAATGCTCACTTCTCCCCATAAGGGGAGGAAATTACCCCAAACGGGGTATGGGCAAATATCGGGATCTTCTATAATATACAACAACCAAAACCAAACAAGGAATTACCAATGAGAGGAAAATTATTAAGCCTAATCGTTATCACTCTTGCCCTACTGACAAGCTGTAAAAGTGAACCTATTACCCGGGAAGAGCTGATCACCATGCTTGAAGCCGGTAAAAATGTGAGGCGCGTTAATACCTCGGAAATTACCGATATGAGTTTGCTGTTCAATAGAAACAGCGAGTTCAATCAGGATATCTCCGGATGGGATGTGAGTAATGTCACCAACATGAATCATATGTTCCTCGGAGCCTCAACATTCAATCAGGATATTTCCGGTTGGGATGTGACTAATGTAACTAATATGAGTGGTATGTTCAGCGGAGCCATCTCCTTCAATCAGGATATCTCCGGTTGGGATGTGACTAATGTAACCAATATGTCTCGCATGTTTTGGGGAGCTACTTCCTTCAATCAGGATATCTCCGGTTGGGACGTTTTGAATGTCACATCCTACGAGTATTTTAATTCCAGTTTTTGGGGGGTAGTCTTAACAGAGGAAAACTGTCCCCATTTTTTACTTACTAAAGAAATACTCATGAAGATGATCGAAGACGGTGAAGATGTGACAAAGGTGGATACTTCGGCGATCACCGATATGAGTGGTATGTTCAGGTGTTGCGGATCTTTTAATCAGGATATATCCGGGTGGGATGTGAGTAATGTCACCGATATGTCAGAAATGTTCCGTGAAGCCGATTCCTTCAATCAGGATATATCCGGATGGGATGTAAGCCAGGTCACCGATATGAGTGGTATGTTCAGGTGGTGCGGATCTTTTAATCAGGATATCTCCGGGTGGGATGTGAGTAATGTCACCGATATGTCTGAAATGTTCCGTGGAGCCGATTCCTTCAATCAGGATATCTCCGGATGGGATGTAAGCCAGGTCACCGATATGAGAGAGATGTTCTCCGGAGCCACATCCTTTAATCAGGATATTTCCGGCTGGGATGTGAGTAGTGTCACCGATATGAATAATATGTTCGCCGGAGCCACAATCTTTAATCAGGATATTTCCGAATGGGATGTGAGTAATGTCACCGATATGAGTTATATGTTCACGTGGTGCGAATCTTTTAATCAGGATATCTCCGGATGGGATGTAAGCCGGGTCACCGATATGCGTTCAATGCTTTATGGAGCCCTTTGCTTTACCTATGATCTTTCCCAGTGGGCCGACAATGATATTCTGTATGATATGGATGAAAGATAAGGAATTACTAATGAAAAAATTATTACTACTAATCATAATCACTCTTACCCTACTGGCGGGCTGCAAAAACAAACCCCTCACCCGGGAAAAGTTGATCGAGAAGATCGAAAGGGGGGAGGATGTCACAGAAGTGAATGTTTCGGAAATTACCAATATGTCCCATATGTTCCACGGAGCCGAATCGTTCAATCAGGATATTTCACAGTGGGACGTAAGCCAAGTCACCAACATGAATCATATGTTCGCCGGAGCCTCAACATTTAATCAGGATATCTCCGGGTGGGATGTGAGTAATGTGACCGATATGTCAGATATGTTCTCGTTTGCCAATTCCTTTAATCAGGATATCTCCGGATGGGATGTAAGCCGGGTTGAATCTATGCGATCAATGCTCTATGGGGCCGACTCCTTTAGTTATGATCTCTCCCACTGGGCCGACAATAGTATTCTATATGACGGTTATATGGATGAAAGATAAGGAATTACCAATGAAAAAACTACTATTACTGATTACTATCACTTTTTCCCTACTGGCAAGCTGTAAAAGTGAACCTATTACCCGGGAAGAGCTGGTTGCCATGATTAAAGACGGTAAAGATGTGACGCAAGTCAATACATCGGAAATCACCGATATGAGTAACCTGTTCAAAGATAACAGAAAGTTCAATCAGGATATATCCCGATGGGATGTGAGTAGTGTCACCAATATGGGAGAGATGTTCTGCAGAGCAGAATCATTCAATCAGGATATTTCCCAGTGGGACGTGAGTAATGTTACGAATATGTCAAGCATGTTTGCTAATACTATCTACTTTAATCAGGACATATCCGAATGGGATGTTAGTCAGGTCACCGATATGTCCAGTATGTTTTTTGTGGCAACTAGCTTCAATCAGGATATCTCGAAATGGGATGTGGGCAACGTCACCGATATGTCAAATATGCTTTATACGGCAACTGAATTCAATCAGGATATATCCGGATTGGATGTAAGCAATGTCACCGATATGAGTGGTATGTTCAGCAGGGCCTACTCCTTCAATCAGGATATTTCCCAGTGGGACGTGAGTAATGTTACGAATATGTCAGATATGTTTGAAGATGCGAGAAACTTCAATCAGGATATCTCCGAATGGGATGTGGGCCAAGTCACCAATATGTCGTCCATGTTCTACGGAGCCTCTGCCTTTAATCAGGATATCTCCGGGTGGGATGTTTCGAAGGTAATCCGGTACGACACTTTTTATTCCGAAGATTATGGTGAAGTTTTATCAGAGGAAAACTGCCCCCATTTTTTCCTTATTGGTAGAGAAAGGCTCATGAAGATGATCAAAGCCGGTGAAGATGTGACAAAGGTGGATACTTCGGCAATCACCGATATGAGCGGACTGTTTGAATACTGTAAAGACTTCAATCAGGATATATCCGGTTGGGATGTGAGCCGAGTCACCAATATGGAATGGATGTTCTTACATGCCAATTCTTTCAATCAGGACCTATCCTCATGGGATGTGAGTAATGTTACGAATATGTCATATATGTTTAAAGATGCGAAAGACTTCAATCAGGATATCTCAGGATGGGATGTGAGCAACGTCACCGATATGTCCTACATGTTCTGGAGGGCCGACTCCTTCAATCAGGAGATATCGGGTTGGGATGTAAGCCGAGTCCCCAATATGAGTGGCATGTTCTGCAGGGCCGAATCCTTCAATCAGGAGATATCGGGTTGGGATGTGAGCAACGTCACCGATATGTCCTACATGTTTTGGGGAGCTACTTCCTTCAATCAGGATCTTTCCGGCTGGGATGTTTCAAAAGTATCCGATTATGGATTTTTCAAGGGTGATTCCGCCTCTGTGAGTGAGGGATTTTGCCCTTTGGCAAAGGAAAATTATCCCCCGTTCATACCTAAAAAAGTTACGGAAAGGCAACTGAGATGTATGGTAGAGGAAGGGGAAGATGTTTCAATGGTTGATACATCGGAAATCACCGATATGAGCGGATTGTTTAGGGACCAGGAAGAGTTCAACCAGGACATTTCCGATTGGGATGTGAGCCAGGTGGAAGACATGGCATATATGTTCAGCGGAGCCGATTCGTTCAATTGTGATATATCCGGATGGGATGTGAGCAATGTGTCTAACATGAAGGGCATGTTTCAGGAAGCCGATGCCTTTAATCAGGATATTTCCCGGTGGAATGTAAGCCGGGTGATTGACATGTCGTATATGTTCAAGGAAGCCGATTCGTTCAATTGTGATATATCCGGATGGGATGTGAGTAACGTTTGGTATATATCATACATGTTCTTCGAAGCGGACTCCTTCAATCAGGATATATCCGGATGGGACACAAGCAATATTTGTGACTCCTACTACGCCATGTTAGGCGGGGCCGCATCCTATAGCTATGACATGTCCATGTGGCCTTACTATTATATTCTTTTCTATGATGAAGAGCCTAAATGATTTGTCTGTGAAGGCACAATTATGCAATAGATGATGAGGAAAAACAATGAAGAAACTATTATTACTAACAGTAATCACTCTTGCCCTGCTGGCAAGTTGTCAAAACAAACCCCTCACCCGGGAAAAGTTGATCAAGAAGATCGAAAGGGGGGAGGATGTCACAGAAGCGGATGTTTCGGAAATTACCGATATGTACAGGCTGTTTAAAAATAATTCCGAGTTCAATCAGGATATTTCCGGCTGGAATGTAGGCCAAGTTACCAATATGTCCGAGATGTTCTGCGGAGCCGAATCGTTTAATCAGGATATTTCCGGCTGGGATGTGAGCCGGGTTACCAATATGTCCAGCATGTTTTGGGGAGCTTGGGAGTTTAATCAGGACATTACTATTTGGGATGTAAGTAGTGTCACCGACATGAGTGATATGTTCAATGAAGCCTCCTCCTTTAATTCGGATATCTCCGACTGGGATGTGAGCCAAGTCACCGATATGAGTGCCATGTTCATGCGGGCCAAATCTTTTAATCAGGATATCTCCGGATGGGATGTAAGCCGGGTCGAATCTATGCGGTCAATGCTTTATAGAGCCGATTCTTTTACCTATGATCTTTCCCAGTGGGCCGACAATGATATTCTGTATAATATGGATGAAAGATAAGAAATTACTAATGAAGAAACTATTATGAAAACAAGAGAGAGAAAGATGAAACACAAATTATTACTGAACGCACTTATTTATATGAGTCTTACATTATGTACAACAGAGCTTTTTGCCGAGCCTGTCAGCAGAGATGAATTAAAGGAAATGATTAAAAACGGTGAAGATGTAACCCAGGTGGACACTTCTGAAATTACCGATATGAGTGGTATGTTCAGGTGGCGCGAATCTTTTAATCAGGATATCTCCGGCTGGGATGTAAGCAACGTCACCAATATGAGTTATATGTTCGGGAATGCCGACTCCTTCAATCAGGATATATCCTCATGGGATGTAAGCCGGGTCACCGATATGAGAGATATGTTCTTCGTAGCCACATCCTTTAATCAGGATATTTCCCCGTGGGATGTTAGCAATGTCACCGATATGTCTGAAATGTTCTATGGAGCCGAACTGTTTAATCAAGATATTTCCCAATGGGATGTGGGGAAGGTGACAAATATGAAGGGGATGTTTGAGAATAATTACGGTTCTTCCATGAATCAGGATCTCTCCGGGTGGGATGTAAGCAATGTCACCAATATGGAAAGAATGTTCGCCGGAGCAGAATCGTTCAATCAGGATATTTCTCATTGGAATGTATGCGGTGTAACTAATATGAGTTATATGTTTAATGGGGCTATAGCTTTCGATCAGGATATTTCTGGATGGGATGTGAGTAATGTCACCGATATGAGTGCCATGTTCATGCGGGCCAAATCTTTTAATCAGGATATCTCCGGATGGGATGTAAGCCGGGTCGAATCTATGCGGTCAATGCTTTATAGAGCCGATTCTTTTAC
>JAQQAP010000024.1 GCA_028533045.1 Spirochaetales bacterium
GTTTCGCTATCACCCAAACCTTTCAGCTAAAGTCACTCACAGAAAAACAAACTCAAAGATAGAAAGAAATTATCAAAACAAGTTGTTTTCCTGTAACTATATAGATCGTCAAATCAGAAAAGACCTGGCCGAATATACGAGGGAGACGGTTCAATTCGGTCGTAATATGAATAACTGTATGGATAGATTCTCCTGTTATATATTCTGGCATAACTTCATGAAGCCATATCGAATTAATAAAAGAAAATCAGCTTACTCCTATCATGGGGAATGCGCCGGTTTTTCTTTAAATAAAATTAAAGAGATTGTTGATGCAGTAATATCTGGTCCGGTGGTTCGAGAATGTGAATCCAAGCAATATCTGACAAACTTCCAGAGAAAACATTGGGATCGAGAATTACTTAACCCAATGAATGTTACTATGGTTTAGTCGGTAGATGGGGATAGAGCTCAAGGATTGGGAACATTAAGCTTGGCTTAATAATAATCCCCGACCCGGCTAAGACTGTAAAAAATCTGAAGAAAAAGAAGTGATAGAAATAGAGCGGAACCAGCCAATACCCACTGGGAATCCCAAGTCGTATGAGTAAGAAAGTAGGAACCAATAAGACTCCCCCCGAAGGAACCCACCAATGAGATGGAAAGGGGAGTTATAATACGCCCGGGGAAATCCCGTTTGAGAACAATTATTTGAAAAAATACAACTCCTGTTCCAATAAAGAGAAAAAGAAAAAAATCTGTTATCAGGTCCATATTAAACATGGCATGTCTCCTTCGTAATTTGGATCCTTTTTAAGGAAGCCAATAAATAAATCCAATATCAACCGTACCAAGATAAACAGGGATACTCTCAATTCGTTCAAGAGTACTGGCTGAAATATAATAACCATAAACAGCAACGGCAATTGTAATATTGGTAACGTCATAAGTTGAGCCTATAAACCGGTCATCGTCTGTAAATATATCATAGATATCAGAATCAATGCCATCACTGTCTGTTTCAGAAATCGTTACACCATCCGTGGTATAGCTACTTGTATACATATAGTCATAATTATTATCCAAAAAGTCCAGTATACTTATACTATCATCATCGTCATTATCACCGGAAGTATCAAATTCTTGTACGCGCCTGTAGAGAATTGAAGTATTATCTGCCCCGGAAACACTTAACTGTCCCGTATCCGTATCAAATGTCAGGGTAACCACTGTACCGGAATTATCCTGTTCAACGGTAGCGTCAGAATTATCATCGGGATAATCCCCGTCTGAAGTCGTATCAACCGTAGCCATCTGGATAAAATCCAAATCGTCGAGAGTATCAAAGCCTGATTCCACATCGTCCTCATCAATCTCATCTTGATCATCGTCTATTTCATCTTCATTTTCCCAGTAGACTTTATAGGCGATAACATAATCTTCCGCATCGGAATTAGTTTGAAAAGCTAAAGTATAATCATCCCCGTCTGTATCGGTTGCATCGGGGGCATCAATAGAATCATAATCGGGCAATCCACACCCCATCATGACCAGCACGGCCCCAATAAGAAAACTCTTTTTAAATATATCCATCAGGCCCTTTTCTTTCCTTTTTTCCCCTTACCTTCATCTTTCATAGCCAGGTCACCGTCGTAACCGACCAGCTCGTATATTCTAACGGGGCGGAGTTTCCCCTTAACCCTAATGTCATCCAACTCTCGGGTAATAAATTTTTCGTCATGACCAATTGCATCTCTAGTTGCCTGGCTTATGACAATTTTCGTTCGGTACTGCTTGGTAATTCCTTCCAGTCGGGAAGCAAGGTTAACATTATCTCCCATAACGGTAAAGTTCATACGTCCCTGGCTTCCCATATTTCCTACCGTACCGATACCGGAATTCAAACCTATTCCTATATGAAGCTGTCGGTTAGGCTCCAAATGCTCATTCAACAACTCTAATAGTTCAAGCTGACGAAGGGCGCTCTTGCAAGCTAGAACGGCGTGGTCAGCCTGAGGCAAAGGGGCGCCCCAGAAACCCATTATGGCATCACCTATATATTTATCCAGGGTACCATCATACTCAATAAGACAGTCAGTCATAGATGTGAGATAATCATTAAGCAGGTGAACCAGCTCCTGGGGAGACATGGATTCGGAAAGAGTGGTAAAACTGCGGATATCGGAGAAGAAAATAGTGATATCCATATCAGTCCCCCCTAGTTCGGGTGGGTTTGTCATCATCTGTTCCACAACTTTGGGGTTAACGTACTTTCCGAACATATCCTTAATACGCCTTTTGTCGCTCTCCCCGGCGACAACCCGGTAAACAATAACAAGAATAAAACATATGAAAGCCCCCGTAACCGGAGTGGCAAAATTCAGAACAATATTCCGATTTTCAAAAAAGTAAATATTGGCAAAGTAAAAATAAACGCCCACCATGGCAAGAGTGACAAGAAAGGACAGAAGCGTATTCATTCGGGAAGAATAAAATGAGAGAATAAGTATCATACCCAATAGAACCAATAGGTTTACCCATGCAGGGACAGGCTTGAGAAAATTATCCATAAGAATGGTATTTAAAGCATTGGCATGAACTTCTACCCCGTACATAAGACCAAAAGGAGTCGTCTTCTCATCGGTTCCTTGAAAAAATCCTCCCACCATGAGTATTTTGTTGGCAACCGCCTTGGTACGGGGCCAGCGTGTGGGATCTTCACCGGGAACACGGCGGGCATAGGCAGAATAGGATCGAATAGGATAAGTTTGATACCCGCTTCTGCCCGGATTGGAACGGGCCCCCATAAAGTTAATAGTCATCTGTCCCTGTTCATCAATGGGGATGCGGATCTCCGGTACATCACGATATTCCGCTTCACTTATCACCGCCCCCTGATCATCCAATTCAGGATAGGCCGTCATAATTCGGTAATCTTCCAACTGTCCCGTTTCGGGATTATAGACCCGGGGGTGAGGAAAAAGAATATACTTCCCCAGTACCACTTCAAGTTCATCTAATTCGGTATGAAAATAATTAGCCGCCAAAGAAAGAGTTATGGCCGGAATTATATCGTCCTTATAGCGAGTCAACTCAAAATAACGATTATCCGGTAAGCCGTCTCCGTCAGTGTCTTCCGAACGAGAAGGAGCCCTATTGGACATATCCCGGGACAGGCTGTCAATAACCCCTTGAGTCAAAGGAGTCTCAACATCTATCCACTCCCCCTGACGGGTCTGCCATGCCAAACGCTCTCCGTCGGCTATCCCCGCATCGGGATCGAGGTCATCCAGTCTCAACTTACCGGTAGAAGTACTGTAACGGGCAAGAAGCTGCTGTTTTCTATAAATAAGATCCCAGTCGGCTCCAAAATTGGCGTGACCGTAACCGGCAATATTCGATCCATATTCAATCAGTGGCGATTCAGTGCTGTAATAGGTATTTAGCTTGGAAAAATCGCCGGAAATATTTCTGATAACTCCCCCGCTCTCATAAAGGGCTTCCATCCGCTCATGTTCATCTTTCATGGCATAGCTGGGGGGATTAATATCCAGGATGGTTTCCAGGAAAACAGTACCGCTCTCTTCCATGGCAAAGACCATCTCTTCATCAATAAGAGGATCCGAATCGGGCTCTGAAAAAAAGATATCCAGAAAAAGGGCATTTTCCCTTTGATCCTGGTTTTTAATACGGGAAAAGGATTTTAAAAGATTAGCGTGGATTTCCCGGGAAAAAGGCCATCTTCCAAAGGTATCGAGGGTAGCCGTATCAATACCGATGATAACAATATCCCGGGAGACTTTAAGATCCTGGGTCTCTTCTATGACCCCTGTTTCTATAATTTCCTGAGCACTACGATATTTCAACTGAAAATGGAGGTCCACCACATTGGTCTCCAGACGGCTGAAAATATCTGTAACCGAGGAGATAAGAAAAATGATCAGAAAGACCAGAACTCCCAACAATAAAGAAAATATCTTAGGATCCAGCAATTTTTGAATGCGTTCTCTTCCTTCGCCCATAGATCATCCTCCCCGGCGTTTTGCTAAACTAGTTCATTAACAATATACGAGTTTTTGCAATATTTTTCCAATCGGTAGTACCATAATCGGCAATAAGGGTTTCATAATACTCGGTAGCTTTAGTATTATCACCGGCTTCTTCGGCCAAACGGGCCATATTGAAGAGAGCTTCGGCTGCTTCGGGAGCATTTTCGCCATACTCGTTGACCAGTCTTTCATAAAGAAGAGCCGCTTCACTTGCCATGGCTGCTTCTTCCATAGCGGCCGCAGCATTAAAAAGAGAAACAGGAGCCAGATAACTCTGGGGAAAACCGTCTGCAAGTGCTACGAAATCGGTAGAAGCTTCGGTCCACATTTCCTGGGTAATGTAATACTGACCTCTCATAAAGTAGGCCCGCTGTACGGCATAGTTGGCACCACCCTTTGCCAGAACAGCCTCTGTGGTAGAAAGGAACTCTTCCTCCAAGTTGGGCTTCTCATCATCAAAGGAAAACATCCACTGAGAATAGAGTTCGTCAATCTCTTCGGCGGCCATAGCATTTTTATCTACCATGTTGTCACGAATAGGAGCCCATACGGCGGCTGCTACAATGATAATAACAGCAACGGCCAACACGGCTATGACTAAAGCTCTTCTTTCTGTTAAAAAAACGGCCAGCCTATCGGCCATATTCATCTTATCACTCACTATTAACTCCCTTACACTATGTTTAATTCTTTAACAAGCCTCGACAGATAGGTCCTTTGGATACCAAGTTCCCGAGCCGTATCTGTCCGATTACCCTTATTATTTTTAAGGGCGGCTTCTACAAATCCCTTTTTAAACAGCTGCAGTCCTTCCTTCAAGGTAAGATCCTTACTGCCGCTCAAGTCAAATCCCGGCTCATTCTCTGTTCCTTCGGGAAGCTGAAGTTCTTGAGGCTGAACCTCATTCTCTTCACCCATGAGAACGACCCGCTCCATGACATTCATTAACTCCCGGATATTTCCAGGCCAACCATAACCGTAAACGGCTTCCACAGTGGGCGCCGCCATTTTACGGAGGTCCTTATTATGTCTTTTGGAGAAAAACTCCAAAAAATGTTCTGCCAGAAAAATAATATCCTCGCCTCGCTCCCTTAGAGGAGGCAAGTAAAGGGGAAGTACATTAATACGAAAGTAAAGGTCCTCGCGAAACTCCCCTTCCCTAATAGCCCTCTCCAAATCCTTGTTTGTAGCGGCTATAACACGTACATCACAGGGAATAGGCTCAACCGAACCTACTCTCTCTATACTTCTTGACTGAAGCACCCGCAACAACTTCGTTTGCAGATGTACCGGAATTTCACCAATCTCGTCAAGAAAAATAGTTCCCCCCGAGGCCACTTCAAAACGTCCGCGGCGAACCTTGTCCGCACCGGTAAAAGCCCCTCTTTCGTGGCCAAAAAGCTCCGATTCAATCAAATCTTCCGGTAAGGCGGCACAGTTAACAGCCACAAAGGGACCGCCGGAACGCTCACCACGGGAATGAATCATCTCCGCAATAAGCTCCTTACCGGTACCGCTTTCCCCTGTTATTAAGACAGGACTATAAACAGGAGCAATACGATCAATCTGACCGACTATTCCGCTCATTACCGACCGGGGAGAATAGATGAGTTTACTCTTCTCTCCCCCCATGGCTTCCTGCTCCCGAATGCTCCGGAGGGAGGCCAACTCACCGGCATTAAGAATGGCTAACGCCGCCTGAGTGGCAAAATACTCAAGCCACTCAAGATTCTCTTCGGTAAAACGTCTGTCCGACTTACTCAGAATAACTTCCATTACCCCCAGACATTTGCCGTATCCCACAAGGGGAGCCGCCGCAATAGCCCGGGTTCGGTAGCCGCTTTTTTTGTCTATTTTTGAGGAGAAACGTTCGTCATTTTCCACATCGTTTACGATGAGGCTTTTCTTACGCTGAAAAACCCAGCCAGCTATCCCCTCATCGGCGGAGATGGTCAAATTCCGGATAGTAGAACTCTTACTTCCCAAAACGACCTGGAAGAAAAGAGAATCGTCCCTCTCATCAACCAAAAGAAGGGAGGCTGAATCGCCTCCCAACACTTCGGAAGCAGAACCTACTATATAAGAAAGGAGCTGCTGTATACTCTGATCGCCGGAGCTGATCAGAGTATTGATTTTAGTTAGCTTACTGAATCGATCCTTCTCTACGAAGGCTTCGACCTGGTTCGCAGGCATAGGAGACTCTAGTCTTCCTTCTTCAGAGCGTCAGCAAGGGTAAAGGTTTCCGCACCGTCGTTTTCGTCGCTGCCGGAGTCCATATACCGTTCGATTTCCTGACGTTCTTCCCGGTACTTGAGTTCCCGGATAGAAAGACCAAGCTTCTGTCGGGCCGGATTGATTTCGGATACGGCTGCCCGCACCTTGTCGCCTACCTTAAACTGAGTAAGCATTTCATCCGGATCGGCTTCTCTGTCGGGACTAAGCTGATTCTTGAAGATAAGACCTTCAATATCGCCCTGTACCTTAACAAATACACCAAAGTCAGCTACGTTGGATACTTCACCTTCGATGATGGAACCCTTGGGGTAAGCTGTTTTGAGCTGTTCCCAGGGATCGTCAGAAAGCTGCTTAAGACCGAGTCTGATTCTTCTCATCTCCGGATCAACTCTAATAACAGTCACTTCAAGCTCGTCACCGGGCTTGAATACGTTATGAGCGCTCTGAACTTTCTGAGTCCAGGAGTAGTCATCCACGTGGAGGAAACCGTCAATACCTTCTTCCAATTCAACGAATGCACCGGCGTTGGTAACGTTCTTGATGGTTCTGGTAAGCTTGGTTCCTACGGGATAGGAAGCTTCAATTTCATCCCACGGATTGGGGAGAACCTGCTTAAGGCCAAGAGAAACACGTCTCTCATCCATATCGTAACCCAGGATCATGGTTTCCACTTCGTCTCCGATGGAAAGCACTTCCTTGGGGTGTTTGATCTTCTTAACCCAGGACAGCTCGGAAATATGAGCCAGACCTTCAATACCGGGTTCGATTTCGATAAAAGCACCGAAGTCGGTCATTTTGGTAACCTTACCGTTTACACGGTCGTCCACCTGGTATCTTTCGTTGAAGGTTTCCCAGGGATCATCCTGAAAATCCTTGAGGGACAAGTTAATTTTCTGTCCTTCACGATCAAGCTTGATAACCTTAAGCTTGATTTCCTGACCCTTCTTTACGAAGTCACGGGGTCTGGTAACGTGTCCCCAGCTCATATCGTTGATATGAAGAAGACCGTCGAAACCACCCAAGTCAATAAAAGCACCGAAGGAAGTGAAGCTCTTAACCGCACCGGTTACTTCATCCCCTTCCTGGGTTTCTTCAAAAAACTTGGTCCGGTTTTCCAGACTTGTCTTTTCAAGGTAGCCTCTTCTGGAAACTACAATGTTTACTTTTCTCTCACCATAAAGTCTTTCAAGAAGGAACTTACCTTTTACACCGATATATTCGGAAGGGGTTTCCACCTTGACTATATCTGTCTTAGAGATGGGGAGGAACGCCCGGGCATCAACACCCAGATCTACCTCGAAACCACCTTTGATTTCTTTCACGATCTCACCGTCAACGGGAGTCTTGTCGTTGAAGGCTTCCTTCAGTTCTTTCCAAACTGCTTTCTGCTCGGCCTTCTTCTTGGAAATGATGGGTTCACCATTTCTTCCTTCTTTCTTGATGAGTAATACGCCGACTTTGTCGTCAAGGGCAGGCGCTTCATCGAATTCGTTCAGGTTTATCTTACCTTCGCATTTACAAAAGACATCGAGGTAGACAAATTCGGAATCTACCTGTACAACCGTACCTTCTACGATTGATCCCTCTTCCAAATTTTCAAGGGGTTTCAGATAAGCTTCCTGAAGCTCTGTCTGTGAGTCAGCTGCCATTACATCCTTTTCTGCCATAATTGGTCATTCTCCTGGATCTACTATATATTCTTTGATTTTTCCAGATACTTTCTCACAAACTTCCTCTAAGGTCAAGTCAGAAGTATCTAAATATTCCGCTTCTTCCGTAATTTTGAGCGAACCTTCCTCTTTATTACGGTCAATTTTGTCCCTTTCCTCTATGGAGCGGGCTATTTCTTCCAGGGATAATTCGCTGGTGCCCTGGCGAAACCGGCGTTCAGCCCGGGCCATGGGGCTCGCATCAAGAAACAGTTTTACTTCTCCGTGAGGAAAAACGACACTTGTCATGTCCCTTCCTTCGGCCACCACATCCATTCCGGCTGTAATACGACGAATATGGTCATTTACGATACGACGCACGGGAACACAGGCGGAAACGGTGGGAACCATGGATTCTATCGCATCGCTGCGAAGTTTATCCTCCACGTCGGCCCCGTCAAGGTGAAGCCGCCCTTCCTTTATATCGAGATCAAGCGATCCGGCCAATTCGGTCAATTCAGCCTGATCATCCGCCCCAATACCTTTTTCCAGCGCCCGGAGAGATACGGCACGATAGAAGCTTCCCGAATTCAGGTTAAAAAAACCAAAGCGGTCTGCCACAAAACGGGCGACCGTACTTTTCCCCACCCCTGCGGGGCCGTCGATGGCTACAATCATTTGTTCCCCTTCTTTCGGGCCATTTCCATGAGCCGCTCTACTTCGCTCTCCTTTAGGTTGCGATAGTGTCCGGGCTGGAGCCCTTTTATAGTAACCGAGCCTATACGGACCCGATGGATTTTCTTAACAGTAATGCTTCGGGAAAGAAATACCTTCCGAAGCTCCTGATTCCGCCCCTCTTCCAGTACTATGTGTACCGTATGGGGGCCTTTCATGCGATAGCTTTTGGCTTTGTAGAACTCCCCGTTTACCCGAATCCCAGCAACGAACTGCTTCATAAGCTCTTCGGGGATGTTCTTTTTGGTGGTGACCACGTACTCCTTCTCCAGATGGGTGGAGGGATGGGTAATGAGATTGGAAAAATCCCCGTCGTTGCTAAAAAACAGAAGGCCCGAGGTCATGTAGTCCAAGCGGCCCACGTTAAAGATTCTTTGGGGCACATTGGCGATAAGATCACGGGCTACGGGACGGTCCCGGTCGTCCTTATTGGAACAGATGTAGCCGGAAGGTTTATGGAGAGCTATGTAGATTTTCCTCTTCATCGGCTTGACCAAACGGCCGTCTACCCTCACCTCATCTTCAAGGCTGACCCTGTCTCCCGGGGCGAGAGTAATTTTACCGTTCACTTCGACCCGGCCGCTTTTAATAATTTCTTCGCACTTCCGCCGGGAATCTACTCCGGCCTGGGCCAGGAATACCTGGAGCCGCATTTCTTTACTATCCATTTAATTCAAACCTGTCCGCTTCCACATCATCCAGCTTAGGGAGATCGGCTATACTTTTGAGACGAAAAAGACGGAGAAAATCCCGGGTGGTCCCATAGAGCAGGGGCTTACCGGGAACGTCCTTCTTTCCCACTTCCTTTATAAGTTTTTTCTTAAGGAGGAGGCGCATCATACCGTCCACCGACACACCACGAATATTTTCCACTTCCGACCTTGTGAGAGGCTGACTGTAGGCGATGATGGAGAGTGTCTCCAGAGCGGCCCGTGAGAGCTTCTCCTCGTTTTTCTGGCCGTAATTCTCCCGAAGCGCTTCGGAAAACTCATCCTTGGGAATAAAAAGATAGCCCCCGTCAATCTGGGCCAAACCGATTCCCCGGTTCTCAGCAGAGAGATCTTCTGTAAGTTTTACCAGCACTTCTTTGAGAACGCTTTTATCCAGTCCGGTCACACGGGAGAGATAGGTGAGATTTACCGGTTCGTTCTCCAGAAAGAGAACCGCCTCCAACAGGGCCGTTTCCTTTTCAAGACTCAAGGGTCAATGCCTCCTCCGGGTCTTCCTTGCGGGCCCGAATTTTTATATCCCCGAACAAACGATTCTGGGTAATGAGAATCTGCTGGGTTTTAACTGTCTCCAGGACAGCAAGAAAGGTGCAAACGATTTCCAATAGAGAGTCGGGATTAATCAGCAAATCGGTTAAAAGAAATTCCTGCCCCGTCTCCAAAAGCTCCATAATCAGGGTAATTTTCTCATTCACCGTCACCTCTTCGTAAAGATTGACTATTTTTTCCGAGGAAAGGTTCTCCATAATGCCGGAGAAGCACTGAAGCAAATCCCATACTTCCACTTCCTGCCAGAGGTTATCCTCCTCTTCCAAAAAGGAAAGAAAATGCTGCCGCTTCTTACGCTCAATAACCCAGGTACTTTCCTTTTCCTTCTCCGCCATGAGAGCGGAAAGCTTGCGGTACTTCTGATACTCGATAAGCTTCTCCACCAACTCCCGGCGAGGATCTTCCAATTCATCCTCAAAATCCACTTCCACCGGCAATAGCATGCGCGACTTTATGTACAGAAGGGTTGAGGCCATCAGATAGAATTCGGTAATATTTTCCAGGTCCGGATGGGCGGCGTACGTCATGTACTCCAGATATTGTTCGGTAACTTCCGCTATGGGGATGTCGTAAATATTGACTTCGTTTTTCTTAATAAGGAAGAGGAGCAGATCCAAAGGCCCCTCAAAGGATTCCAGTTTATATTGATGTTTATTCCGTTCCTCTTCCATCTGCGCCGTGTTGTCGATTAGAGTTCGACTCCCTCGGCATTGTCCTTGATGAAGTTTTCCTTCATCTCCTTACGGAAGGAAATAAGTTTTTCCTTTAATTCCGGGTGCTTAAGGGCCATCATCTGAACGGCCAACATGGCACCGTTATAAGAGTTGTTAACGGCTACGGTGGCAACAGGAATGGACTTGGGCATCTGTACGATGGACATAAGAGAATCGAGACCGTCAAAGGCGGCGTTAAGGGGCACACCTACAACGGGGAGAATGGTTTTAGAGGCGATAACACCGGGAAGGTGTGCGGCCAGGCCGGCTCCTGCGACGATTACTTCGACGCCCTCTTTTTCCATACGCTCCAGTTCGGCTTCCAGTTTTTCGGGTACGCGGTGAGCAGAAAGAACGTGTGCTTCAAATTCCACGCCGAAAGACTCAAAACATCGGGCGGCGCCCTTCATCTTATCCGTGTCGGATTTACTTCCAAAAATAATTGCTGCTTTCATAGTAGCAAATATAACAGAAAACCCGGTTGAAAGGAAGCCCCATTAAGAGTATTTTAGTAGTAAATAAGAATCCCCGCCCCCGGGGCCGGGAGAACAAGGAGAGAACTTATGGCAAAAAAAAGTATTGGCATTATGCCCCTGTTACAAATTCTGGTTGCCCTTCTTCTGCTAACCTTTGGAATTGACGGTATTACCGGATACAATTCCACCGGATCGGAGTTAATGAGAACGGTAAACAGTACCCTGGGGGGAAGCAACAACGTCTTGCCTCTCATCTTTGCAATTATCGAGATTGCCGTGGGAGCTTTGCTTATTGCCGAATTTTTCATGCCCGTGGCCACCCGATTTGTATTTATCGGCATGATAGTAGTTTGCGTGGTATGGATTCTATCCATCATTCTCAATTTCATTACCTCCCATTTCCTGGAACCCAACTTTATATCCTGGTTAAGGGAACTCTCCATTCAACTCGTTCTTCTTGTCTGCTTCTGGCAGGTGGGACTTTCCAAACAGTAGGAGCCTTATGAACCAGTCCCGCATTGCCCTGCTTGAAGATTCGGTAGCCCGCAGAATTGCAGCGGGCGAGGTGATAGAACGGCCCGCTTCGGTGGTCCGCGAACTCCTGGATAACTCGATAGATGCGGGCGGCCAAGAGATAGCTCTGCACATTGAGGGAGGAGGAATAGACCGAATCCGAATTGTGGACAACGGGACGGGAATGACCGGTGAGGAGCTGGACCTGTGCTGGCTCCCCCATGCCACCAGCAAGATTCGCACGGTGGAAGACCTGGACCAGGTGGGCACCCTGGGATTCCGGGGAGAAGCCCTCTCCAGCGTAGCGGCCTGTGCCCGCATGGAGATTGTTAGCGCCACCGATGAAAACGGCTCCGCCGAACGTCTTCTTATTCAGGGGGGACGCAAAGTTCTTCGCGAAGGGACGGGAGGCACCAAGGGGACCGTTATTGATGTGGCCGATCTCTTCTATTCCATTCCGGCACGTAAAAAATTCCTTAAAAGAGCTTCCGCCGAGGCCCAGCAGTGCCGCAAGACGTTCCTGGAAAAGGCCCTCCCCTTCCCCCATGTGGGGTTCCGCTTTTTCCAGGATGGGAAACTCAGCCTTTACCTTCCCCCTTCTGACCTGAAAAAACGGGTTCTTTCCGGGTATCCGACCCTGGGGGATGAAAAACTTTTTACCCATTTAAGCTATGAGGACGAAGGATTCTCCGTGGACATTGTGGCGGGAGGGCCCGAACTTCATAGGCGCAACCGCCAACAGATTCACATTTTTGCCAATAACCGGCGCATTGACGAATACGCCTTTGTTCAGGCCGTAGAGTACGGTTACGACACCTTTCTTCCGGGGGGGCAGTTTCCCATTTGCTTTGTATTTATCCACGCAGACCCCAAACTGGTGGACTTTAACATCCACCCGGCCAAGCGGGAGGCCAAATTCCGCATTAAACAGGAAATTCACCACCGCATTGTGGTTATGATAAAAGAGTCCCTTAACCGGCATCATACTTCTCTGGACCGGCCGGCATTGGAAGATATTGGAAAAGTAACGGCCCGGCGGGAAGAGACTGTTCAAGCTGAATTCGCCCCTTTCCAGGCACGGGAGCGGGCGGAATACGGCCTTTCTGCCCCGGGAGGATCTCAAGGATACATAGCCCGTGAGCGAACGGCCGTAGCCAAATCAGCCCAATCCTTTACCCTGCCCAGGGAAAACTCCGCCCCCTTTGCCGCTAACAGAACAACCCCGGAACCGGAACAGCCGGCCAGAGACTTCCGCTACCTGGGGCAATTCATGAATCTCTTTCTTCTTATCGAACGGGGGAACAAGCTGTACATAATGGACCAGCATGCCGCCCACGAAAGGGTTCTTTTTGAAGATTTTAAAAACAATCAGTCCCACCCCCAGGAGCTGCTTATCCCCATAAAGCTCGAACTGACCGACGACGAAGAGGAGTGGCTGAAAAAGAGCCAATCGGACTGGAAAAAGCTGGGCTTTGACCTTCAAAAGCATGGCCGGGGAGACTGGACGATTAACCGGGTCCCCGCCTTTGCGGGAAAACTGGACGAAGAGATACTGGGAATTATCCGCGGCAAGGGCGGTACGGGCGACCGTCTGGAAAAGGATCTTTATGCCCAGGCCAGCTGCAAAGCGGCGATTAAGGACGGGGAAGTCCTGGACCGGGAAACGGCCATACGCCTTATAGAGAAGGCCTTTCTCCTTCCCTTTCCCCGCTGTCCTCACGGACGCCCCCTTTGGTTTGAAATCAGCCGGGAAGAGCTGTTTCAGCTGGTGGGAAGAACGGTCTAAAAAACAATTATCACTTATTATTCTCAATATTTTTAATGTTTTAATTTTTTTCTAACAGATAGCCGCTAAACTTAGATAAGCTTAAGCAAAAAGGAAGCAGTTAAAAATGACATTAAAAAAAAGCCTTAAAAATAATATTATGGTTCTCTCCCTTTCGGGGGAACTTGACATGTACAATTCCACTGATTTCCGCCAGCAAGTGGATGGACTGCTTGGCAAATATAATCCCCGGGGTCTTCTCATGAACTTTCGGGATCTGAGTTATGTCGACTCCAGCGGCATAGGCCTCCTCCTCGCTCTTCTCAAAAGAACAAACAAGATGAACTGCCTTACCTGTTTCTGCTACATTCAGGACCAGGTACTGGAAATCATCAAACTGACCCGAATTCTCTCTCTTTTTGACATTAAAAGCTCCGAAAAGAGAGCCTTTGACTATATTGAGAATGAGCTAAGCTCCCGGGCTATTACGGAAAACGCTCCTATTACAATTAATGAAGACAGCCCCCTGATGAACAGAAACGGTATGGAGCACAAAACGATCAATATTGATTTTAGCCGCATTCGCTATATAAGCCATATTATCACCCAGGAGGCCCCCAGTGCGCTCCGGGAGTATAATCTTTTGGAACAGCAGATTAGTGAAGTTATCAAAAACGGCGTTCGACACGGCAACCGGAACGATATCAATAAAGCTTTAAGAATCTGGTGGGAATTCACCGATCATTCGGCCCGACTCATTGTAGAAGATGAGGGGGAAGGTTTTACCAATTTGGAAAACTGGATCGATTTTTACCACAAAAGAATGGAGTGTTTCTCCAACGGAGATTTTGATTCCATGACCGACTACTTAAGCTACCGCACCGAAGACAGTCGTCCCGAAGACGGGGGAAACGCTCTTTTCGCCGCGGTGGAATACTGGAACAAGGGTGTCGTTTTTAACAAGAAAAAGAACTGTATTGCCGTAAAAAGAGACTTCAAGGCCTAAGAAATGTTACAACGAATAACTCTCGAAAAAAGACGAAAACAAACAATCGGTTTTCTGGGAACCGCATCTTATTACGTAGACCAAAAATGTACCGTAGAGGAGCTAATGAACGCCCTGGAAGAGAGGGACAAATCGTCCTCTCACATTTACTCCCTGGCTGTGGTAGATAATAATATGAAAAGCCTGGGGCTTATTGTCATTAGGGAGCTTTTCGCACTTATTGGACGGCAATACGGCAGAGCAATCCTGGGTAAAAAAAACGTCGAAGATGTTATGAACCGGGAAGCGCAGGCTTTTAATATCAATGAAAACATCTTTGCCGTAGGGGATACCCTGGAAGAAAACCTTCGAAACGACGAGATAACCTATTACCTCCTCCGTGATAACGACCACATTTATAAAGGGATCTTCTCCTCTCGAGACATATTAATCCACCTGAGCAATATGACCAAAAACGATATGATTATGGCTCAGTCTATCCAGAGAAAAATATCCCGGGAAGAGACCAGCATTCACGAAACCCGATTTGATCTGGTCGCCTCCACCCAGCCCGTTATGGATGTGGGGGGCGATTGCTACATGATTAAGAATTTTCACAAGAACCGCTGGCTTTTTTCTGTTTGTGATGCTTCGGGCAAGGGAATCGCCGCCTCTCTTCTTACCACCACCATTTGGGGAATGATGAGTATCTACGAGTTCCGACAAGGAGTTATGCCTTTTTTAAAAAAGGTAAACAACTATCTTTATGATACCCTGGAATCGGAACGATTTATCACGGGAATATTTCTGGACTTTCACGCCAAATCGGGAAAGGTTCAAATTTATGATATGGGACACTCCTACCTTTATATACACAGGAAAGGACGACTTAAACGCATTCCTCTCACAGGAAATCCCCCCATTGGGATACAAGAACTGGAAAATATTTCAGTGGGAGCTCTTCAGCTTAGGGAAGAGGATTACCTCTTTATCCCCACCGATGGACTGCTTGAACAGGTCAACAGCGCCGGAACAATGTACTCTATCAAAAGAGTGGAGACCATCATTAACAAAAACCTGAATAAACCGATTGAGTTTGTAAAAAATGAAATCCGGCAGGACTTTCTGGACTTCAAAGGCAAAGAACACGTCCATGATGATGTAACCTTCCAACTCTTGAAATACTACGGCAAGGAAGCCACCGACGAATATAAAATTTGATTTTTTTCTTTCCCTTTTAGCCATTTAGAGCTATTATTCAGCCTAGAGGTAAAGCATGAAAATTAAATCGAAGTTATTGTTATTCATCGGAGGCTCCATCCTTATTCTTTTGTCCGCCACTTTCCTCACTCTGATTTCCCTTACCAGTAATCGTGTAAAAAAAGACCTGACCGTACAGTTAACAAATCAATCACAGAATATCACCCAGCAGATTTCCGCCCTCCTCAACACTTCGGCCCGTTCCTACCTCAAGGCTATTGGAGAGGAAAATGAAAAGATTTCCCTGGAATACACCAAACTTTATACGGAAGGGGTCCTTACAAAAGAAGAAGCCATTGCCGCCATTATTGAAGAGTTGAAAGATGTGAAAATACTCAAAAGCGGTTATGTTTTCCTAACCGACAAGGACGGCATTATCCTGAGCCATCCGGACAGCACCAAAATAGGAACCAAGGCTTCCACGGCAAACTGGATTCTTTCCCTGGGACCGAATGACAAGATTTTTCACAACTATAACTATAAGGAACAGAATAAGATTTCCTATAGATTCTACAACAGAATTCTTGAACTGAATGTTATGTCCTCCGCCCAAATGTCTGAATTTCTAGCCTCCCTGGATATGGTTGAATTGGGAGAGAATCTTAACAGTGTCAAACTGGGTGAATCGGGCTTCCCCTACCTTATTACTCCTGCCGGCCTCATCCTAACTAACAGGGACCCGGAAAAGGTATTCCTGAGCATGCGAAAAGTAGAAGACGATGCCTTTAACCTTGTCTACGAAGAAATATACCAGAATATGAAGGGCTACTACGAAATAGACTGGACCGATGAAAAAGGTATGGTAAGAAAGCAATTTCTGAACTTTGTGGAGGAACCCAACTCCAAACTCATCATCTGCACCTCCGGTTTTCTTGACGAATTCTATGGTACCGTAGACAGTATTAAACTGATTTCTCTTATCTCTGCTTTAATAATGGCGGGATTAATCTTTCTCATCCTTCTTATCATCTCCAACAACGTCTCCCGCCCCATCGTGGCTTTTACGCAGAGCCTTAGGGAAATTTCCCAGGGGAATGGAGATCTTACGGCACGCATTGATATAACTTCGAGTAGCGAAATAGGAACCATGGTGACCTCTTTCAACAGCTTCCTAGATACGCTCCAAAACATTATTAGGGAGATAAAAGAGTCCGCAAGCCGAACTATCTCTATTAAAAACGATATTACCATTGATGTTGATGAAACGGCTTCTGCCCTCCATGAGATAACCGCCAATATCAACAGTATGAACGGACAGACCTCTAACCTGAACGAAAACATAAACAATTCCGCCCAGTCGGTAAACAATATAAACGATAGCATTAGCGAACTGAGCCGCTCCGTGGAAGAACAGGGCACAATGCTTCAAAACTCTACAGCAGCCATAACCCAGATGATCTCTTCTATTGATAATGTGGCACGTATTACCGCCTCCAAACAAGAATCGGCCCGGGAACTCTTAAACAATGCCGGAGAAGGAGCCCAGATAATTGAGAGAACCCAGGGGGCAGTACAGGAGGTACATGACCAGCTGGAAAGTATTAGACAAATGGCAGCCCTCATTTCGGATATTGCAGAACAAACCAATCTTCTGGCTATGAATGCAGCCATAGAAGCAGCCCATGCGGGAGAAGCCGGCAGGGGTTTTGCCGTAGTATCCGATGAGATTCGAAAACTATCGGAAACATCCAACCGCAACACCACCCAGATAGAAAACACCCTGCAAAAAGTAGAAGCCTCCATTATTCAGGCCGACGAATTGAGTAGACAGACCCGGGAAAGCTTTAGCCGCATTAATACAGAAATAAAGGACATGGCCGGGGCTCTGGGAGAAATAGATATGAGTACCAATGAACTCCAGGTCGGAGGAAAAGAAATACTTCAGGCTATTACAACACTGGAAGTTGTATCTGAGGGGGTTAACGAAAAAACCGGCCTGATAAAAAGTGAGTCAACCGGTATAAACAAGGCCATGGACAACGTAAAAAACGTAACCAGTCAGGTCGTAAACGGCATTAGTGAAATAGGTCAGGGAACAAAAGAAATATCCCTCTCAATGGAGAAAGTTGAAAACAGGACTCACAACCTTCAGGAAACAGGAGACAATCTTGATAAAAATGTTAACCGCTTCAAGGTGGATTAGAACAACCCCGTTTGTCTCGACATCATGCGTTTCATATGTTACTCTTAGGTATAAAAGAATATGAGAATAAAAGAAAGCATGCTTAATAATGTGGTCAAGGGACTCTCCCGTAGTATGACCCAGAAAGAAATGATTCATCTTGTTAGGCGTATTATACCCGAATACGATCTCCACAAACGAATGGGAGTTTCTCCCCAGCACGCCATTCCCCACGGCGACGGAGCCCGGCAGATTGTCCGGGATATGAGGGAATGGAACTACTTTCCCGATCTGGTATCCCTTATGGCCCAGGCCGAAACAAAGGGAGTACACGGGAGAAAATATCATTTTCCCCGCTTAGGCCATGTAATTCAACTCATGGGAGAAGAGGGACTTATCTACGACAGGGAAACTGGCTCTTTTATAGAGGATTCCCGCCGCAGTATCTCCAAAAACTGGGGTGTCCTGCGGGAGGGACAAACCAGCACCTTCACCATCCTTAAGCTGGATTTGGTAAAAAACACAGAAATGGTTCGGCAAAACGATCCGGATGCGGTTAAACGGACCTTTGACAATATACGAGAAGATGTGGCGGAAATTATCAATCTTCGCCTGGGGCGGATCTGGTCCTGGGAAGGGGACGGAGCGGTCTGCGCCTTTTACTACGGCTCCCGAAACGAACAGGCTGTATATGCAGCTATGGAGATCCTCCATCGTCTCTTTCTTTTTAATCATTTTTCCAATCGTCTGGACCGTCCCGTTCAAATGCGCCTGGCCATAACGGCGGGCCCCATTGAGTTCTCTCAAGACGAAGGCAAAATAAAAATGGCCGAAACAATTAAAGAAACGGCCCGCCTCGAAGAAAATCATACCGATTCCGACAGTCTTACCATTACCGAAGGTGTTTACAGCCACCTGCCTCCGGAAGTACTGGGAGGATTCAAAAGCTGGAATCTCTCGGGCCGGGAGCAGCTTTATAACTACCGCCTCTGCTGGGAGGGGGAACAGTGAAATATTTGATTTTTACAGAAAGAGAAACCATTAAAGCCTCCTTCCGTCATAGCGGCTACCTCCCTCTGGGATTCCATGGGCTTTCGGAAATCCGGGAAGTTTGCAAGGGAATCCGGGGTGCTATAATTTACGTAGATCGGGACAGTCTTTCCAATGAAGAACTCGAGCAGCACCTTTCCTACTTTAACAACCGGGCGGACCTGAGAATAGCCATTATAGATGGAAAAGATATCACGAACGACCCGGCAGAATATTTTCAGAACGGAGCAGTGGACTATATTGGTCCGGCTCTTCTAAAAGAGGGACTAAGCCGGCAAAGACTGGAAAAGGTCCAGCGTTTTAACCCGATTGAACGTCGTTTCATAAACGAGGGCTTTGACAGCAGCGTCCCCTATTCCGGACGGAACTGGGACAGTGTCAAAGAGGGAGAGGAGTACGTTTTTTCCATGCTCTACGCCGGTCTTGACGACATGGGGCGAATACGGGAGCATCTGGGGCAGGAAGGAGCTGAACGGTTCAATCTGGAATTCCGTAATTGGATGGACCACCATATGGATGCCTGGTACGGTTACCGCTGGCTCTGGAACGGCTGGGGCGGCGTCTATCTCTTTCCCTTTGACGGTCAGAACTTCTATGCCATGGAAGCGGCCATGGAGTGTTATCTAAACCGAAAAATTAATAAATTCAGCAATTACGAAATTAAAACGACCTTCCGTCTGGCCCTGCACCTGGGGTCGACGATCTTCCTGAAGCGAGGCGAAACGGGCAGCATAGTCTCCGATTCGATCAACAGTCTTTTTCACATTGCCTGCCGTGACGGCAGCGAAGACGAACTGGTTCTCAGCGAAGAAGTGCGTGCTCAGATACCCCCTACCCTTCATCCCTACCTGGAGAAGGGGGTAGAATTCGAGGGACGGAAAATCTACCGGCTTAAAAGCTGTCTGTAAACAGGAGAAGAATTGTGTCCAGAATAAAATCGGCCCTTGAGTTGGCCATGGAAAAGACCGCCGATGTGGAAGCGGACCGGGGAGCCATCTACCGGGCGGAAGCGGCCCGTGAAGCAAAAAAACGGGTATCCCTCTTTCTCGAAGGCAAGGAAAACGACCTTTTTCCGGAGGAAGTAAAAGAAAAGGATACCTACGGGGAAACTCTTAAAGAGACCCTTCTTATCAACCTTAAACTCCCCCGAATAAACGAAGACCTGGCGAAAGTGAGCCGTTTGGAAGAGGGATTCTCCTCCCTCATCAAGGGGTCCATGGAAAAGGAAGCGGTGACCGGCCTCTTTGGACAGTTAAAAAACTTCTTTGCCCAGTACCTCGATTCCCGGGACCACCTTTTGGAAAATCTGGCCGCCCAGTACGAGCCGCAGCTCCGTCAGAAGGAAGCCCAGATCCGCCAGCAGACGGGCCAGGCCATCCGCCTTACCCCCGAAGAGGATCCGGAATTTGTCAAGATTCTCCAGGAACAGCGAAAAATGATGGACAGCCAGTACGAAGAGGTGATTAAACAGGCGAAGGACCAGCTGAAAGAACTTCTTTAATCCGGGAATTCCGAAAAACGCCCCTATCCAGACAGGCCTCAAGGGTGGAAATATCACTGTAAAGACGGACTTTATCCTTGGCACGGGTCAAAGCCGTATAAAGGATCTCCCGCGAGAGCAGCTTGTCCGCCCCCTCAGGCAACATAACTGCCACTTCGCGAAACTCGGACCCCTGGCTTTTATGAATGGTCTGAACCCAGCTCTCTTCCCACTCACCCAAATAGGTAAGGGGGATATGGCGATAACCGTCGGCTTCTTTAAAGAAAACATGAGGCTCACCGGCAAAAAGGAAGATGACACCCCTGTCGCCGTTAAATAGATTCAAGTCATAGTCGTTAATACTTATCATAAGGGGGATTCCGTGAAGCCCTCCTTTAAAAAGCCGTTCCCGGACCTCCCCGTTTACCCGTTCCACCCCATAGAGCCCCTTACGGCTGGGACAGAGGATAATTCGTTCGTTATAACAGACAAACCACCGTTCCATTTCGTCCCGGCAACTCTCCCAATGGGTTACTTTTTCCTCGAAACCTCTGCTGCGGGGAGGGAGGTGCTCCCCATAAAAATCGCCCGCAGTCCGGTAAAGTTTCTCCGCCCGATCGGGAAAGGGATGAAACGCTACAGCCTCACCCTTCTCTTCCAGAATACGGCGTGTCTCCTCTTTCTCTCCCTTTATTATGGCTCCGGCCAGGGTAATGATCTCCTTATTGGAGCGGTATACCTTCTTCAAGAGAAGCACCTTGTCTGCCAAACGGTGTCCTTCCTTCTCCGAATCATAAAGAAAATCGGAAAAAAGGGCTCCCGCTTCTACAGAAGGGAGCTGATCCTTGTCCCCCACCAAAAGAAGATGTCCCCGGGAAGGCAAAGCGTCAAAGAGAAGGCTCATCATTCTTAAGTCGATCATGGAGGCCTCATCGACAACAACAAGATCGGCGGGGAGAGGATTGTTCCGGTCGTAGCCGGGTTCTCCCGTGTCAAAGCGAATTTTTAGCATCTTATGCAGGGTCCGGGCTTCTTCGGAAATATTCCGTTCCGAAAGGCTCTGTTCCATCCTTTTGGCGGCCCGCCCGGTGGGAGCGGCCAGAGCAATACGCAGGGGTTCCCGACCCGATTGAAGGGCGGCCTTGTTCAAGGCGTGAATAATTCCGGAAAGGGCGGTGGTTTTTCCCGTACCGGGACCGCCGGTTATAATATAGAAGGGCTCCCGATTAATTTTGAGGCAGGCCGAACGTACCTCCGATGAGGCGGGGAGGTAATCTTCCAGCCCCTCAATCAAGGGCAGTTTTTCCCGGGAGAAAAGCCTCTCCATCCGCTCAAGGAACTCATCCTCCTGTGCCTTGCGCCTTCGGGTATAGAGATAGCGGTTTTCGCTCACCACAAAGGGAGAATTATCGGAACGGAAATAGTCTCCGTATTTTTCCATAATAGCCCGGCCGTCCTCTTCCAACTCCACCCTAAGATGGCCCGATTCGTTCTCCTTAAAAAGATTAAGAAGAAAGAAAAAAAGGTCCTTCTCCCCTCCTCCTTCAGAGGCCAGTTTGTCGGCCAGGAAAATCTGATACCATTCGGCTCCGTCCTCACGGGCGCGGCTGTGATAGGCTTTAAACTTCACCGTATGTCTCCTCTGTAAAGTCGGCCAGGAAGCTTGTGAGGTCCTCCCGTCCGGGGCGGGTAAAGAAGAGTCCACGCCCGGGGTGGTCCGGCGTCATTCCCCGGTTAAAAAAGTAGAAAACCCCGCCAAAGTCCCGGTCGTAGTCAAAATCGGCCCCGTTTCGCGTCATAAAAAGGTAGAAGGCCGCCGAGTAGATCCAGTACTGAAGATGGTAACTGTGGTCGTCCATGATCTGCCCCACCGACTTCTCATCGTAGGGCGCCCGGTCTCCCGAAGCACAGCGGGTTGTCTTCCAGTCGGCAATGTAATAGCGCCCCTCATGAAGGAAAATCAGGTCGATAAAACCTTTTAGATAGCCCCGGGAAATCGTTCCCCGGAAGTCATTCAGCTCAATAGAACCCTTATCTTTCAGACGAATAAGAAATTCCAACTCGTGAAGCCGTTGTTCCCCCGGCAAATCCCTTAAGCGCAGGTCCGGAACTTCTCCGGGAAAAATCAAAGGAGCGTTCAAGGTATTCCAGACCATCTCCTTGACCACCGGCCCGAATTGACGGAACCAGTCAGCCTTAAAATAGAAGAGGCTCTTCTCCTTTACTTCCAGATCGATCCCTTCATGGGTCAGAAAGGCCTCAAGACTCCCGTCGGCCAGGGTATAATCAAGCTCCTCAAAAAGGCCGTGCACCAGGTTCCCCAGGCCCGCGCCGCCGGGTATATTCTCGGGAGTGATAGTGTCATCCGCCTCTTCCGGCTCCTCCCGGCCCCGGTCGTAATCCGCTTCTGCCTGGCTGTTCTCGTCCTGCAAGGTCTCGCTGTGGGCCAGATCCTGGGTAAGAGAGGAAAAACTGAGGAGTGAGGGATAGCGCTTATTCAGGCGGAGGGAAGGAATGACCGGCTTAACCAGGGGTGACTGAATTCCTGCGGGCCCGTAACTGCCCTGACCTTCCAACAGGGGCACTAGCCTAAAAAGGCCTTCCCCCTTCTCCAGGAGTGTTTGACAGGCTTTGAGGCCGATTCCCTCGGGGATTTTAAGACTCGACCCTTCAAAGGGGTTGAGATCCCCCGTATCACTGCCGGAAATCTGGTGATAAAACCAGGAGATCCAGCCCTTGTCCCACCCTTCATAGAGGGGCATGTAAAGCTTCGATTCGGCCCGGGTCAAACCAACGTAGTAGAGCCTTTTTTTCTCTTCCCAGGCCTCTGTTCTCGCTCGGGGTCCGTTCTCCTTTTTCTTGAGGTAGTCCAACCAGTTCTCATCGCCTTTGCGGAAGGTGAGTTCTTCGGCCATACGATTGATAATTTCCGGGTAGAGTCCGCCCCCAAAGAAAACCAGAGGGAATTGAAGCCCTTTGGACTTGTGAAGGGTCATGATTTTTACCGCTTCCCCGTCCCGGTCGAGGCGCACCTGAAAAGTTTCGTCCCCGTGTTTACGGGAAAGTTCTGCGCGGCAGAAGCGAAAAAGTTCCCCCGTATTGAGTCTTTTGGCGGTCTGTTCCCCGTGAAGGAGTTCCAGAATATGGCGCAAGTTGGTAAAGAGCCGCTCCCCGCCGGGTTCCTTCATAAGGCGAATGAGAAAGTTTGTCCCCAAGTGACCTATGCGGGCCCGGCCGGTTCCTCCCCCCTCTTCAAGGTTGGCGGCAATCTCCTCGCCCAATCGGCAGAAGTGGGAAAACTGGCCTATTAAATCGCCCCGGTCGGTCTTTTCCCGGTAGAGGCGAAAGCGGAGAACCAAACTGTCTAAAAAGCCCTTTTCCTCCAGATAGACCAGCTCCTTCGCGGTCAAGCCGACTAGGGGAGAGAGGAGGAGCTTCTTGATCGATTCACCCCTGTCCTTCCCCATCATGGCCTCTAAAAACATAAGGGGAAGGGAGACTTCCCGGGAGGAAAAGATATCCCGTTCGTTAAATATGACCGCCGGAATACCCCGGTCGGTAAGAAGTTTATGGAAACGGATACACTCTTTGTTCCCCTCCAACAGGACCGCCATATCCGAAGGCACCAGAGGCTTCCCATCCAGATTATAATCGGCCCCGGCCAAAAGACCTTCCACATGATCGGCCATGGAATTCAGCCACAGATCAACCGCCTCTTCCCTGTTTTTAGGCTCCCCTTCCAGTCTGAGAAAATCGATAGGAGGCTCCGGCTCATCCCCCTTTCGGAGGGTGGGAACATCGGGCTTCCCCGCTCCTACGGGACTGTAGCCTATGGTTCCCGGCCGTCCCTCCTCACCAAAGAGGGCGCCAAAAAAGTGGTTGAATCCGTCAAGAAGACGGGGATGGGAGCGGTAATTATTTTCAAGACGGAAGCGGTTCTCTTTGGGAAGGGAATCCTTTACCTTAAGGTAGACGTTCAGATCGGCTCCCCGAAAACGATAAATTGACTGCTTGGGATCGCCAATAAGGAAGTAATTTTTCCCTTCCCCCGTAAATAGGGCGGAGAACATCTCCCACTGACGCTGGTCCGTATCCTGGAATTCGTCAACAAGGAGAACGTCGTAGCGGCTACGGAGAGCCTTGAGAAGATTATCCTTACGTTCCGGACCGGTGAGCTGGCTATGAACCAGGTCTATGAGGTCGTTAAAAGAGAGTTTTCCCGTGCGGAGCCGTTCCCGATTCCGTTCCATAATCACTTCCCGGGCACAGTGGAACTGAAAAAGGAGGGAGAGCGATTTAATGAGGGATTCGGACTTACTCTCTTCATAAAAGATTTCCGGCAGAAGGCGTGCCCAATTAATGAAGGCCCTGGTAAAAGGGGACGATCCAGAATGCTCGCAGTTTCTTCCCTGATTCAGCTGGGTAAAAAATCCCTTACCCACCCCATTCAGGTGCTCCAAAAGGTCACTACAGCCGGCCGGATGTTCCAGGGCCATCAGTTTTTCATAGAGAGCGGCCGCCCCCTTATCTCCCAGACGATAGCCTAAACCGTCCTCTTTTAAAGCCAAAAGCAGCTCATCGGAAGAACCAAGAGCTTTGCACTCCCGGCCCAATTCAAAAGCTCCCCGGGAAAGAGGTTCCTTGCCCCAATTGCGGCAGAGATCTTTAAGCAGGGCCTCTTCCTCTTCCCCCGGAATAAGAGAATAGGCCCCGTTGAGCTTTTCCGAAGCAATAATTTTTTCAATATTTTCTATAAGAGAGGCGTAACCCTTCGTTTTCTTCCAGGCCGCCCGATAGGCTTCCTTTATAAAGGGGTCGGAGTTTTTTTCATTTTTCCGAAACCAGTCCTGAACCAGCCGGCCGGTACTCTCCTCGTCCCCGCCGATTTCCGCTCCCGGTGGCAGGCCGCATTCAAAGGGCAGGGTCTGAAGAACCTGGGCGCAAAAGCCGTGAATGGTGTTGATGGCAGCCCGGTCAAAGTCACCAGAGGCACGGCGCAAAAGATCCGCCCGTTCCCCTTGGGCCCGGCCCTTTTCCGCCGTCAGCAAGCGGCCTATTCTTTCCTGCATTTCCCGTGCGGCCATATTGGTAAAGGTTACCACAAGAATCCGGGAGACCGGAATCTCCCGCTCCGTAACCAAGCGCAACACAAGCCTTTCCAGGGTATAGGTTTTTCCCGTTCCCGCCGACGCTTCCAGAAGGATATTTTTGTCAAGGGGAGCTTTCTCCCAGTCAAAGGGCTGCATGGGGCTATTCTACGGAAAATAAACCGGGTAAGCAAGGGCAAATTAAGGGCTACAGTCTCTTCCCATTTTTTTACACCTCTGATATACTAGTAAGGATGATGGCGCAGAAAAAGTCTAATGATCAAGTCATCATGTTGCTTGAAGCGGGAGAATTCCTTGAAGCGCAGGCTTATCTGAGCCGGATGCTGACGGAAGATCTGAACGATCCTCATGTGAGTGACGGACTCAAAATTACCGCGTTCTGGCTTGCCCGTCTGGAAGAAATGGACGGAATGGCCGGAGAGGTGGAGCGGGCGGATTATTTCTACGCCCAATGGTTCCGTTTTACCGCCTTTGTGGGACGTCAGAGTTCATTCGTCTTCGAGCGTGGCTACAACAGTGTAAAAAAGTGGGTTTTCAGGACAGTACTGGAAACCTACAAGAGGCATAAAGCCCAGTTTAAGCACTCCGATTCGTCTTTTTATTTACGAACCGGGCGCTGTTACAAATTTCTGGGCCGGTACGATGACGCCCTAAAGGAAATGGAGGAGGCCCTCCGTTATAACCGGGACTCGTCGGAAATCATGGCGGAATTCGCCGATTGCTACGGCCTCTTGAACGAAATAGATTATTCCAAGGTTCTTTTCCGGGAAGCCTTTTACCTAGGGCCCCAGGGTGTGAATCTTGACCTGATACAGTCGGGATATATGGTTCGCCTCATTGAGCGGGTGAAAGAGAGAAGTGACCGGGAAGAGGAAGTAAAAGAGTGGATTCCCGTTTACGCCGTCCTTTACGAAGTGTTCGACGTAAAAAGGGAAATGAAGGAGCTTGAGGCGGGGCGTCTCAGGCAGTCGATCTACGGATTGCAAAGCGAATTAAAATCACCGGACAAGGAGTGGCGGACAGTACCCCGCCTGCTCTACCGCTATTTTCTATTAATCGATTATTACCTCTCTTCGGGAAAGGAGCGGGAGAAAATAGGGGATATCCTCAAAAGGATAGAGCTGCTTGACCGGGATATTTTTAAGTTATATATCAGTTAAATATTAGGAGGATGTCTGCGAATGTCAGATCTTGAAACCAGAGTTAACAGTATGCTGAATGAGGAACAGTGGACCAGAGCGTCCCTGTCCAGCTTCACCATCAATAATTTCAGTGAGTTCGATGAACTCTTGGAGGAAATCTACGGCAGTGAACTTGAACAGGAAGTTCGGGAACTTTGCCAGGAGCAGTTGGAAAAGAACAAAAACAGCATCGTTGCCCTTTACATATCCGGTCTTCTGACACTCAAACATCAGCAGCTCGACGACTCGGGCATGATCCACCTCATCAACATTTTCGTTGACAACCACAAATGGAATATTGTGGAATTCCTTTGTACCAAGGTACTGGAATACGGCGAAAACAAATATGCCCTGAGAACTCTCGAAGAATTCTACTCCAACGAAGGAATGGAAGAAAAGAAGTTCGACGTCTGGGAAAGACTGATCAAGGTTGACTATGACGAAGCCCCTATTGTCCGACAGCTGGCGGAAAAGCGGGAAGAAGAAGGCGACAGAGAAGGTGCCGTTGACTACTATAAGAAAGCTATCCACCGTTTTATCGGTAAGGGTCAGTTCTCCGTGGTTAAGGATATCTGGGCCAAAATAGTCGAACTGGGCGAGCAGGAGTACGAATTCCTCTTCCTTATAGAAAACCGCGTATCCCGTGTTATGGACGGCGAAAAGGCTGTTCAGCTTCTGGAAGACCTCTATCCCTCCACTTTTGAAAAGGGTGAGTGGGATGTTTCCATCGAAATCCTCAAGAAAATTCTGGCTTACGATCCCAAGAACAACCTGGCCCGTAACCAGATTGTTGAGTGCTACCGCAACAAATATCAGGATCACTCCCAGCTGGACGAGTACATTCGCCTCTCCAACCTGAACCAGGGATGGAGAAATGTTATCGAAGCCATTTCGGACTTTGAAAAGCACATCTCCTTTGACTCGGGCAGCTTTGTTTATCATAAAACCTGGGGCGTCGGCCTCATCAAGTCCATCAAGGACGACGATATCGTCATTGACTTTACCAAAAAGAGAGCTCACACCATGTCTCTGAAAATGGCGGTTAACGCCCTCCAGAGTCTTACGAAAGAGCACATCTGGGTTCTCAAAAGCATTTTCCCCAAGGACAAGCTCAAGGCAAAAATCAAGAAAGACCATATCTGGGCTCTCAAGATTATCATCAAGAGCTTCGACAATTCGGCTGATATCAAGAAAATCAAGTCCGAACTGGTTCCCGCCATCCTCACTCCCGGTGAGTGGACCGGCTGGAGCAGCAACGCCCGGGAAATCCTCAAGACCGATTCGGCCTTTGGTAATGACCCTGACAAAATGGACCACTATGTTGTAAGAGACAAACCCATGTCACTTGAAGAGAGAATCTACAACAGCTTCCGTACGGAGAAAAACTTCTTCAAACGGGTTAACTATATGAGAGAATTCCTGGAAGACTGCGATCCCAACTCGGACTATTTCAATGAAATTTTCCAGTTCTTCGTGGGCTACCTTAAAACGGCCAACGTTAACTACAACGTGGTTTGCTCCTACCTCCTGGTTACCAAGACCGCACGGAAGTACCCCTTCCTCAATCCCGGTCTCAACTGGGGATTCAAGGAACTGTTCTCCGACATCGACGAAGAAAAAGTGGTACCCCTCTTTTTGGAAATCGACGATGCCGACCTTAGACGGGAATTCCTCATGCGAACCCGTCAGGAAGTGGAAGACTGGGACCGGATTTACCACTCTGTCTTCCCCTTCTATCAGACCAAATACATCATCGAAGACCTTCTGGGCGCCGGTTTCAAAGAAAGAGTGGACAAGCTCTTTACCGACGTGGTAGAGCGTTACCGGGAATACCGGGAAGCTTTCCTTTGGGTTGCACGAACCTATGCGGAAAACGAAAAGTGGCAGGTTAAGAGTAACATTAAGTACGAAAAGGTTCTTATTAACCTTATTCACTTACTGGACCTCACCTACCGTGACATTGCCAATAAGAAAGACGCCACGACAAATAGAAAGATTAGCCGGGGAATTGAGACCTACCTCTTTAAGGAACAGCGCCTCGAGAACTACATCATGGAAGGAGATAAGGATACCGTTTACCGTCTCTTCTCCCTCCTTCACGATGTAAAAGACGCCAACCCCAAGATGATTCTGGACCTTCAGAAGAAGATCGAGGAAAAGTTCCCCGACTTCAAGATTGCTGCTGCTCGGGATACAAGACCTATCGAAGCCCAGGCCAAGAGCCGAAACTTCTTTGTTACTGAAGCGGCCCTTATGGAGAAGCAGAAGGAACTCAAAAACATCATCGAAGTGGAAATTCCCAAGAACTCCAAGGAGATCGGAAAGGCTATCGAACTGGGAGACCTCAAGGAAAACGCCGAGTACAAAGCGGGAAAAGAGAAGCAGGAATCTCTCCAGATTGCCGTGGGAAGACTGCAGGACGAAATCGAAAGAGCCCGTGTGTTCAACCCGGAAGAGACCGACATCAAGAAGGTTTCCTTTGGAACCAAGGTTGTGCTTCTTAACAACGATACGGAAAAAGAAGAAACCTTTACCATTATGGGTCCCTGGGAGTCCGATCCTTCCAACCAGATTATTTCCTATATCTCTCCCTTTGGAGCAGAGCTCTTCGGTCACAAGAAGAACAAGAAGCTTAAGTTTGTGATTAACGAACAGAACTATAGCTACCAGATTATGAGTATAGAGAAAGCCGAGATTTAATCGCTTTTATCTTTAAGAATAAACCTTCCCGGAAGCGGGAAGGTTTTTTTATGTATCCCCGAAACAAAGGCCGCCGGGGAAAAGGGTTAAAGTTTCTTTATCTCTTCGGAGAGTTCTTTACGGGTAAAAGGTTTTTGAAGAAAACCTTTTACTCCCTTTTCCCTCAAGATACGAGTTTCCCCTTCCAGACTAAATCCCGTAGAAAGAAGGACTTTGACATGCTTCTCTATTTTTCGTAATTCCAAAAACAATTCGGCCCCATTCATCTCGGGCATAATCATATCGAGAATAACAAAATCTATGGAACTGTGATGATTTTTGTAATACTCGATAGCTTCAAGGGGATTTAAAAAAGTCCGGACATCATATCCCAGGGATTCGATCAAGGCACCGGCTGTTTTACATATGGCGTTGTTATCGTCTACAAGCATAACCGTTCCGCTTCCGGAAAAATCCTGTGCCCTTTCCTCCAAATCGTCCTGAGCTTTATCCTTTACTGCGGGAAAATAGAGTAACACGGTGGTACCCCTATCGACTTCACTCTCTATTCTAAGATCCCCTCCGTGAGCTTTCATCGCCCCAAAGGCTGCCGATAATCCCATTCCCGTCCCTTTTCCTTGGGGCTTTGTGGTATAAAAAGGCTCAAGAGAACGCTTTAAAACATCCTCTGTCATTCCACATCCCGTATCGGACAGGGTCACGACAATATATTTCCCGGGAAGGCACTTGAGACCTTCGTCCTCTATTTCATGGATCGTTAAAGACTCACAGCAAGAGCGTATTTTCAGTTCCCCTCCGTCGGGCATGGCATCCCTGGCATTGAGGGCGATATTCAAGATAACATTATGAATTTGGGAGGGGTCACCGGCTATGTTTTCCGGGAAATCTCCAAAAATGATTTCCTGCCTGATTTTTTTATCTATACTGCTTTTAAGTATAAGAGAAACATCGTTTATTATCCCATTAATGTCAAAAACCTTATCGACGATTTTCCCCTTTCTTGAAAAAGAAAGAAGCTGGGAAGTCAGATTTTTCGCCTGTTGGGCTATTTTCGCAATCTGTTCTACCATCTCCCTTTGAGGTGAATCTACAGGCATATCCATAAGCATAAGGTCAACATAGCCGAATATCCCTCCAAGTTGATTGTTAAAATCATGGGCAATTCCGCCGGCAAGCTGCCCTATGGACCTTAATTTCTCCGAATGACTTATCTCTTCCAAAAGCCTTTTTCTCTCGGTAATATCACGGGCAATCCCCATTATACGAATCCCTTCCCTGGTTTCCAATTGGGAAATGGTTAATTCAACAGGAAATTGGCTGCCGTCTTTTCTGAGATGTACCGATTCAATACGAATCGGATTGCCCGGAGTGAAGGTCTTAAGGAATTCATGAAAGGCCTCGGGAGAAGTATAGTCTCCATCCATATCACTAATGGCCATATTAAGCAGTTCAGAACGGGAATATCCCGTATCATCAGAGGCTTTCTGGTTGACCTGAACCAACTGTCCATCCGCATCGGAAACATAGATAGCATCGGAAGCCTTCTCAAAAAGAATACTCAATCTGGCTTCGGCCATATCCCTTTCTTTTTCCCTTCGTGACAGATTTTCTGTCATGAGATCAAAAGCC
Source organism: Spirochaetales bacterium (assembly GCA_028533045.1). Classification (GTDB taxonomy): domain Bacteria; phylum Spirochaetota; class Spirochaetia; order DSM-2461; family DSM-2461; genus SZUA-368. The sequence goes on from JAQQAP010000024.1 coordinate 30,907, forward strand.
TCCGACAAACTTTGCAATTCTCCCGGAAGAACAGAGTCCTGAGATGACCGGGAAAGGTCCCCCTCCTTTACTCGAACTGTTTTTTCCAGAAGGCTCTTAATGGGATGAAAAATAAAGACATGCCCGAAGATTCGGGCCGAAAGAAGCGAGATCAAGGCCACTAAAAGAAAAAGAAGAAGATTCCGCCTATTCTTATGTCGAATATCCTTAAAAAGCTCACTCGATGAAATACCAATGACAAGGCAAATTTCATTATTTTCATCCCCCACGGATAGTCTTTCGTACCAGTACAGCCTATCGGTTCCGTTCCTGTCTTTCTCTTCAAAAAAACCTTTTTTTTCTTCGGGGAGAACAATACCGGTAACTTCGGAGAAACCCTTGCCGGAGAGTTTAACTTTTTGATCGTCATAAAGGGAACTCATATCCTGAATGCTAAAATAAAGAATGCGATTCTCCCTGTCTGTTACATAAAATACCGAATCGGGAGGGAGGTTTCTCTTTGAAAAGATTCCGTCGTAATATTCCAGATCATAGGCGGCACCCAAAGCGGCCACCATCTGCCCCGATTCATCAAAAACGGGATAGGCAAAAGGTAAAGAAGCTTTTAACGCTGAACGGCTAATTAAAAACTCATCTATGACAAACTCTTCACTGGCCCGAATTCTCTGAAACCAGCTGCGGTCCTGTACATTTATCGTTTTCTTTAAAGGAATGGCGCAGATATCAATAAGCCCTTCATGATTTACCAGGACAATAGTGGAATACTGGGGATAGAATTGATGGATTTCCTGCAAAAACCGGTTTCCCTCATCCCTATCCATTTCGACAAGGGGAGGAACGCGACTCAAAAGTTTGAGAAACTGCTGAGTCTGATTTATGATACTCTCCTGTTCAGCTTTAAACTCTTCGATTATTTCCCATATACGGTTATCGGTCTGTTCCCGCAGAGTCCTGTATTCTCCATAACCAGTGGAGAAAAGGATAATAAAAATGGGAACAAAAATAATAAGAATTAACAGGGAAAAAAGATTTTTTAGTGTCATTCGCCTTAAGGGGTTCCGAGCCATTACATATCCTTTTAATGGTTTGATTATTTTAAATAATAATCCTACTTATCTATTAACGCAAATGAGTGGACAAACTAAATTCCCCGTATAGCGATTTCCTGCTTTTCTTCATCATAAAAAACAACGACTTTTTCTTGTTCTTCTGTGATGATAAGATTACGATCACAAATTGTTATCTGAGCTCCGGGATAAAGAGTGCCTGTTACAGTAAGGGTGGCCCCAAAGTCAACAAACTGTTTGGTTATTTGTTCTGCAATGCCGTTACGAATCCCAACGACAGCTGCTTCGACCTTGGCTTCCAGCTCCTTACGTTTTTCTACATTGGAAATGGCTTTTATTTTGTCCCTTTTAAGTTGAATATCCTTGAGTATCTTTTGCTGCCCCGCCAGGTGCCGGGCTTCCACAAAGGAGATTCCCAAATTGATCTTGATATTTCCGTTGGAAGGACTCCCAACTGTATGGGTGGTCAGTCCTTTCTCCGCATAGACCGATCCGCCGATCAGCTTGCCGTTTTTTAGTAGGACCAATTCTCCCAGAGTGACAATATCCGAGTCAATGACAGATGACTTAACAGCTATGCCCCCCAAAGCTTCTACCTGACAGTGCTCAATGAACTTTGTCTCCACCTTACCCTGAACCCGGACGATACTTTTATTCCGCCCGATAATACCGCCCTCAATAATCAGATCCTTCCGGGTAAACACCTCCGAAGCATCTACTGTTTCTTTACAATGAATACTACCCCCGGCGGCCACACGGAACCCGTCCCGTATTTCCCCACGAATAATAACATCGCCGGGAAAGGAGATGTGGCCGGTACTATAATCGACGTTCCCCGGAATTTCCAAAAGTTCATTCACATGAAACTCTTTACGGTCCAATTCAAAGCGACCGGAAGTAACCGCATAAACCATACCGTCCTTTTCTACGGTATTCTCACCTGCTTCAAGCTGTTCAATGTCCTTTTTGGCCGGAGGTAGCACTTCATTGGTAACGGACCGTCCCTCCTCACCCTTAGAGGCGGGTATCCGTTTGGCTAGACACTCCCCCTTTTTAACCATAATAAAGGGAGAAACCATTTTATAGTCGATATAGCCGTGCTCTTCTATGGGAGGGCGACTGTTGTAAAGATTTTTCTTAACTTTTAAGTAGGGAGGAGAGCTTTTTTGGGGCTTCTTGCCCTGGGCCACACAAACTTCCTTATCTATTTTTTCTTCCAGTATTTTTTTAAGAAGTTCGAAATTCACCCCAAAGGAAATGCCTTGAGCGCTAAGGGCTGATTCCAGGGCGTCCAGGCTGGGCGGATTATCCCCGCACTTTTTAAAATCCACCTGCATAAGAGCCTGCAGGCCGTCTTCGGAAATGAAAATATTAACAAGCGACTCTTGGTTCATAATAACAACTCCCCCTATTAGAATCGGCTGTTTTTAACTTTACCATGAATTATTCCTTTTCCCATACAATCCTATTGTATATTTATGCGCATTGTGTTAATAAATATGACATGTTTGACCGAACCATGCGTCTTGGCATAATAAAGAAGCTCATAGGCGAAAAGAAAATATCCAGCCAGGAACAACTTCTCCACCTCTTAAAGGAGAAGGATGTCCATGTAACTCAAGCCACCCTCTCCCGGGACCTGAAAAGTCTTAAGGTGGGTAAGGTTTCCGATGGGAATCACGGCTACTACTATACCCTGCCGGACCAGAAAATGAACAAAGAAACAACGGAACATTTTCTGGAAGATATCAAACGTGGTTATATTTCTCTGGCCTTCTCTGCCAACCTTGCCGTAATGCATACGTTACCGGGACACGCCAATACCGTAGCCTTTGCCCTGGACCGGCTGGACCTCCTGGAAATAACCGGCACCATCGCCGGTGACGATACAATACTGATTATCCTGTCCGACGGAATCGGGCGGGAAGAGTTCTCCGCCTGTCTGGGCGAAATAATACCCGATTTGGAGCTGCCAAAATGAAACCTAAAATATTTATAGACGGCCAGGTGGGAACCACCGGTCTTATGATACACGAACGTCTCGAAGGGCGTGATGATATTGAAATACTCACCATCCCCGAGGAAAAACGGAAAGATGTGGAAGCCAAGAAAGCATATATCAATGAAGCTGATTTGGTCTTCCTTTGCCTGCCGGACCAGGCCGCCCGTGAATCGGCCGCTTTGGTAGAAAATGACAGAACCCGGGTTATTGATGCCAGTACGGCCCACCGTACCAATCCGGACTGGGCCTACGGTTTTGCCGAATTGGCCCCGGAATTTCGGGAAAAACTTAAAACCTCCCGCTTAACGGCCAATCCGGGCTGTCATGCCACCGGTTTCATCGCCGCTCTCTATCCGCTGGTAAAAAACGGAATTGTACCGGCCGATGCCGATTTAACCTGCCAGTCCCTCTCCGGATACAGCGGGGCCGGTAAAAAACTCATAGCCAAATACGACGACCCTGCTACGGACAAGGACTTTGTCCAGGGGCCCCATCACTACGCCCTTGGACTGAGCCATAAGCATCTTCCCGAAATGGCCGGTCTCTGCGGCCTTAGCAAAGCACCGCTCTTCACCCCCATGGTGGGCCCTTTTTATAAAGGAATGGTTGTGACTACCCCCCTCTTTTTCTCTGCTCTTAACGGGGTAAGCAGCGCAGCGGACCTCCATAGCTGCCTGACCGACCATTACGCAGGGGAAAAGTTCGTTCGCGTCATGCCCCTGGCAGACCAGTCGGACTTCATAGACGGCCTCTTCTTCCACCCCCAGGGTTGTAACGACACCAATCGCCTGGATCTCTTTGTTTACGGCAACGAAACCCAGGCCGTAGTGGTTAGCCGTCTGGATAACCTGGGCAAGGGTGCCTCCGGTGCTGCGGTTCAGAATATGAATATTATGCTCGGCTTCCCCGAAGACCGCGGACTCAAGGCTTAGGGGGAATTAATGGCTGCCAAAGAACGAATTGTGGTAAAAATAGGTGGACGGGCTGCGGAAGATGAAACAGCCCTCCTCTCTCTGGCCGGTGAATTCGCCGCTCTAAGCACCACCTACGACCTGGTACTGGTCCACGGAGGCGGCGCGGCTGTCTCCTCCATCCAGAAGGTCTACGGCATAGAGCCCCTCTTTGTGGACGGTAAAAGGATCACCGCTCCGGAAGAAATGGATATTGTGGATATGGGCCTGGCCGGTAAGATGAATAAATATTTGGTGCGCCTTTTTCGCAAGGCCGGAGTGAACGGCGTAGGCCTTTCCGGCTGCGACGGAGCCCTCTTCTCCGGTAAAAGTTTTGGCGATCATGAAGGACGGGAAAACCGCTCCGGCCGGATTGACCAATGCGACCCCGCACTGGTGACCCTCCTGTGGGAGAAAAACTTCCAGCCCATTCTCTCCTCCGTCTCTTACGACAAGGACGGTCGGGGAATAAATATTAACGCCGACGAAGCCGCTTTGGGTGTGGCCGAGGCGCTGGAAGCATCAAGCTTGCTTTTCATTTCCGATATTCCGGGCATCCTCAACGGGGAGAACCTGATTTCGGAAATGAATGAAAAGGATATTGAAAAGGCTCTGGCCGAAGAAGTGATTACGGGAGGCATGATTCCCAAGGTCCAGTCTTCCCTGGATGCCTTAAAAAAAGGAGTTTCGGCCATCGTTATTTCCGACTATAAAAAGTCCGGAGACCTGTCCGATATGATCAGCAACAACAAGGGAACCAAAATCACCCTGTAAAGGAAGGTAAAGTTATGATTGAACCGTCAATTATCAAAAATCCCCCCTACCCGCAAAATTATGCTACAGAATTCCTCCTCCTCGATAAAGGGGAAGGAATCTATCTTTTTGATGCCGATGGAAACCGATACAGAGACTTTGCCGCCGGTATCGCTGTTAATGCCCTGGGGTACGGCCGGGAAGACCTGGCCCATATTGCCTCGGAGCAGATGAAAAAGCTGATTCACGTCTCCAACCTTTATGCCAACAAACCAGCTGTAGAACTGGCAAAAAAGATGGTAGCCTCCGGTGACTTTGCGGCGGTCCACTTTGGTAACAGCGGCTCCGAAGCAAACGAAGCGGCTCTCAAGTACGCCCGGATATACGGAAAACGTAAAAAAGGCCCCCAGTGTCACCACTACCTCTCCTTTACGGGAAGTTTTCACGGCCGTACCATGGGCGCCCTGGCTGCCACAGCCACGGAAAAGTACCGCGAACCCTACGAGCCCATGGCTCCGGGATTCCATTTTTCCGAATATAACAATATCAAGCAGCTGGAAGAGACCCTCACCGACGAGTTCTGTGCGGTTATCGTGGAGCCTCTTCAGGGCGAAGGCGGCTGTACCCCCATGGATAAGGAGTTTGCCGCCGCTCTGAACAAGATCTGTGCGGAAAAGGATATTCTTATCATTGCCGACGAAGTTCAGGCCGGTATGGCCCGTTGCGGAGAAATCTACTCCAGTGCTCTGAGCGGCCTCAACGCAGACATTGTGACCCTCTCCAAGCCTTTGGCAGGAGGGCTCCCCTTGTCTGCCACCCTGATTCCGGCTAAGGTAAACGACCTGGTTCACCTGGGCGATCACGGAGGAACCTTTGGGGGTGGCCCGGTGACGACAGCGGTGGCCAATTTTATCTGGGACACCCTTACGGCTAAGGATTTCCTGGCAGATGTGAAAAAAAAGGGAGACCTTTTGGCTGCCGAACTGGAAGGAATCAAAGCTGATCTGGGCCTCAAAGCCCATGTGGTCGGGGCGGGACTCCTGAGAGGCCTTGCCCTGGAAGAAGAGGGCCAGTCTGCCAAAATCGGAGAGATAATCGGTAAAGCCCAAAGCAAGGGAATGCTGATTTTAAGGGCCGGGAGCAATGTGATTCGTCTGGCGCCCCCCCTGATAATAAGTGAAAAAGAGATAAAAGAGGGTATGGCCCTTCTTAAAGAAGCTATCAAAGACGTTTTAACGGCATAGGACCGGAAGGAGAAGAATACATGAGCGCAAAGCAGAATGAAGACATCAAGAAGATCTGTCTCGCCTACTCGGGCGGACTGGATACGTCCATAATCATCCCCTGGCTTAAGGAAAACTACAACAACGCAGAAGTTGTAGCCATCTGTACCAATGTGGGACAGGACGAAGACTGGGACAAAATGGAAGCGAAAGCACTAAACGCCGGGGCCAGCAAGTTTGTCGCCGCCGACATCCGGGACGAACTGGCCACGGAAATGATTTTTCCCATGGTTAGAGCCGGTGCCATTTACGAAGGACAGTACCTCCTGGGAACCTCCATTGCCCGTCCCCTCCAGGCCAAGCACCAGGTGGACTTTGCCCTGGCCGAAGGGTGTGACGCCCTCTGTCACGGCTGTACCGGTAAGGGTAACGACCAGGTTCGTTTTGAACTGACCTACAAGGCTCTGGCCCCTCAGCTCAAAGTTATCGCTCCCTGGAGAATCTGGGACATCAGCAGCCGGGAAGACGCCATTGAGTTCGCCGAAAGCCGTAACATCAACTTGGGCCCCATCTCCAAAAAGAACATCTACTCCCGTGACTGGAATATCTGGCACATGAGCCACGAAGGTGGCGATCTGGAAGATCCCTGGAACCGTCCCAAGGAAGAGATGTTCCTCCTGACCAAATCTCCCAAGGACGCTCCCGATGAAGAGACGGAAATTTCCATCGAATTTGAAAAGGGAATCCCCGTGGGTCTGAACGGCGAAAAGGTAGCTCCCTTTGAACTGCTCAAAAAGCTGAATGAACTGGCCGCCGCCAATGGAATCGGTCGAATTGATATTGTAGAAACCCGTCTTGTGGGAATGAAAAGCCGCGGAGTTTATGAAACACCCGCCGGTACGGTTCTCTACAAGGCCCTGCGAGACCTGGAAATGTTCACCATCAACGACGACGCCCTTCACTTGAAGCAGATGCTCGCCTGTGAATACTCCAACCTGGTTTACGCCGGTAAGTGGTACACCACCGCCCGCTGGGCCCTGGACGAGTTTATGAAGAAAACCACCGAGTTCACCACCGGTTCGGTTCGTCTCTCCCTCTATAAGGGTAACTGTACCGTAGTGGGACGTAAGTCTCCCTACGCCCTTTACCTGGAAGACCTGGCCTCCTTTGGTGAGTCCAGCTACGACCACCACGATGCGGAAGGTTTCATCAACCTCTACGGTCTCTCTACCGGAGTTACTGCTATGGTTCAGAAGAAGCTCCCCGATGATGCAGGACAGGCTGTGGACATGAAGAATGTAGCCGCCACCTACCATGACAAATAGGGATTATTCAATTTGAATAAGAAACCGCTCCGTTTGGGGCGGTTTTTTTTATGTCCTAAGGGACGGGAGACTGGGAAGGAAGATCACAATACTCTTCGATAATCTTTCTGATGTCCCCATTCTCCACCCCTTCTTTTATAACCCGATTAAATCTATCCAGAAACTCTTCCCTGTCCTGGGACTTGCTAAATGCCAGATAATTGGGATCAATTTCCATAGGCGTCTCAAGTACAGTAAACTGTTCCGGATACAGATCGGAGATTTTTTCCAGCTCATGACTAAGCCCCTCCCTTCCGGGATTCACTATGGCCACGTCCGTACGACTTGCCAGTAACAGACGCAGCCGCTGCTCTATTCCGCCATCGGGGACAATAGAGAATGTGTTCTTAGCCTCTTCATAAGCGGGACCGAAGGAACAGTTTCGGCACACTCCTACAACTTTTCCCTGCAGATCGGCATAACTGTTAAAATCAAATTCCTCTCCTTTTTTTACAACAAGGATCACTTCGTCGTGAAAAAGAGTCATGGAAAAATCAAAGATATCACTCCGCTCAGCCGTTTGGGATATGCCGACGATCCCTACATTCTCCGTTAGAGCATAACTATAGGCTCGGGACCAGGGGTAAAGTTCAACCCGAAAAGTTTCAGCCATTCTTTCATCGGCATATTCGAGGATTTCGCAAAGGACGCCTGCCACCTCTCCCTCCCGATAACCGATTTTGGGATAGGTTTCCTCATTCCCCATTATGACAATTTCCTGAGCCGAGATATACGGAAGCAGAGAGAATAAGCTAATTAATACTAGAGTATTTTTCCTCATAATTTCTCCCGCCCTTGCTTTGATAAGCTAAAGTTTAATTTGTAAAAATGTGAAATGCAAGTTCCCCGAAATTAAAGAATCGTTTATGGACTTATCCCCGGAAAATGCCTAGACTTCATGCAGGAGAAAAAAATATACCCATGAAAAAATATATTATTTTGTTAATTATTCCCTTTATGACCTTGTTTCCGGTGTCAGCGGAGACCGCCCCACAGGATAAACCGGTTGTGGCCGTGGTTCTCGCAGGAGGCGGAGCCCTAGGATACGCCCATGTGGGAGCCCTTCAGGTTTTGGAAGAAGAAGGGATTCGTCCGGATATCGTTTTGGGAACCAGTATGGGCAGCATTATAGGCGGTCTTTACTGCGCCGGCTACTCCCCTTGGGAAATGGAAGAGATAGTAGGTTCAACAGACTGGAAGCGTGTCTTCTGGGACAGCTATGACCGACGTGACATGAGCTTCCTCCAGAAACAATCCAGCGCCAATAACCACTTCGTTTTGGGAATCTCCGAAGAACAGAGATTGATTGACGCAGGAGTCAGCCATGCCCAGCATGTCATGGAGTTTCTTGACGAACTTCTTATAACTTATAATAGGGAGATGGACTTTGATGACCTTCCTATTCCTTTCAGGGCCATTGGGGCGGACCTCCTGACGGGGGAAAAAATCGTCTATGGAGAGGGGGATTTAAAGTCGACCATACGCGGTTCCATGGCGGTTCCCGGTGTCTTTACTCCTATTGAGTACAAAGGTCGATATGTCATTGACGGAGGCTGGGTAGACAACCTTCCTTCCACAGTGGCAAGAGAACTGGGGGCTGATATTGTGATCTCCGTCTCCCTTTACGGCCTGATTGACGAACTGGAAAACCTGCAGACCATGTCCGCCGTAAACTATCAGGCAGGGCAGATAAGGACCATTGAACGATCCACAGCCAGCCGGGAGGCATCGGACCTGATTATCGCACCGGAACTAACCGGCTATACCACAGCCGATTTTGAAAAGGGTCCGGAATTAATGGCAAAAGGTTACGAAGCGGCCGACAGCATAAGGGAGGAGATCGCCCAATTATCGGAAATAATAAATTGTCCCCCCATAGAAGATTACAACTATGTACGAATCGACAGGGAAATTCCCATTTCTGCAGTCAGAAATATGGACGGTACCCATACGAATCTTACCCGGGCCATTGAAGAAGATCTGGAAGAACTCTATGACGGCCATCCCACCGGCGAAGAGCTCCAGGATTACCTCTATGCCTATTACGACGGGAGCGATTACAGCCACTTTTGGTACCATCTTGTGGATGACCAACTGGGCGGCTATTTTTTGGAAATAGACGGGCCGGAAAGAGTTCTGAGCGATGTCTATGTGGGAATGTCCATGGAACTATCCACCTATATGACCCAGCCGGAAATAACCGATCTTTCCCTTCAAATCAACGCGGGAACCTTCCTGGGAGAGAAGCAAAAATACGTTCTCTACGGAGACCTAAGCCTCTCCCAGTTTCCCGGAGTTACCCTGGGATTGGGACAGATGAGTCCCAGGCAACACCTCATAATCAATGAAGAACTCCATCTGAAAATTGATCCCAAATATTACTACGAGGAGGATTCCATCGAATCCATCTATGCTCTCTATCAGTTTGGAGGGATCTTTTCCTTTAAAGTACCTGTCTTTTCGGTTTTCTCCCTGACCAACGGGATCTACTTTGACATGAATATGCCCAGCCACTATCTGGGAACCAGAACCATGGAAGAGGACAACTGGACAAAATACGGCTACAATATAAATTTGGCCTTTGAAAACCTGGACCGCATTGTGGTCCCCCAGAGCGGATTTAACGGCTACTATGAATTCAACAACGCTTTGAGCGATGAAGAAATGATTGGAACCAGCCGTAGCGCGGGAGAACTCTTTGTCCCTATAATGGATAAAAATGTTATAGGCCAGTTAGGCTATGAACTATCCATAACCCACTGGGGAGATCCCAATACCTATGAGACCGCCTGGGTAGGTGAAAAAATCGGGATGATAGGCTTCTACGAACAGGAACTGACGGACCTGAACTTCCTCATGCTTCAACTGGGATTCAATATAAAAATAGGCATGCTTCCCCTGGGTATGGGTGAAGAGATTTACTTTCAGTTCGGTTCTTCTACAGCCGCGCTCGCGTCGGATGCCCTCATAGAAAAATCCGATGAGGTAGACCTGTACGAAAGCGCTTATGCCGGTTTGAAGATGAGAACAATTCTGGGAGAATTCCAATTTAACGGCTCCTATAACAGTGAAGAACGTTTTTCCCTCTTTCTGGGTTTAAAAACAACAGCCGCTTTACATTAGAAATCTGTTGACGGGATAGGATTCATGTGATAATATTTAGTTGGTTGCATAAATCAACCTATTGATTTTCACAAATCAAACTAATTCCCTTTACCAAGTAAAGGATTCCCGGAAGATATAACAGATAGAATAAGGAGAACATGTAAATGAAGTACGGCTATTTTGACGATGAGAGGAAGGAGTATGTCATTGACAATCCCCAAACTCCTTATCCCTGGATAAATTATCTGGGCAATAAGGACTTCTTTTCACTGATTTCACACAGTGCCGGGGGCTACACCTTTTACCGTGATGCCAAATTTCGTCGTCTCACCCGTTATCGCTACAACAATGTGCCTATGGATAACGGGGGCCGCTACTTCTACATTAAAGACGGGGACACTACCTGGTCCCCCGGATGGAAACCGGTTAAAACGGAACTGGACCGCTACGAATGCCGTCACGGTATGAGCTATACCCTTTTCAATTCCGAAAAGAACGGTCTCCAGGCTCAAACTCTTTTTTTCATCCCCAATGACTTCTGGGGTGAACTTCAAAAAGTGACTCTCACCAATAATAGCTCCTCTCCCAAAAAAGTAAAACTCTTTTCCTTTCAGGAGTGGTGTCTCTGGAATGCGGAAGACGACATGAACAATCTTCAGCGCAACCTCTCCACCGGTGAAGTGGAAATTGACGGTTCCGTCATCTATCATAAAACAGAATACAAGGAACGAAGAAATCATTTCGCCTTTTATAGTGTAAATACCCCCATAGACGGTTTTGATACGGACCGTGAAAGCTTTATGGGACTCTATAACGGCTTTGACGATCCCCAGGTTGTCAAAGAGGGTAAGGCGTCCAATTCGGAAGCCCACGGCTGGTCTCCCATTGCCTCCCACTATATTGAAGTAGAACTTAAGCCGGGAGAATCAAAGGACTATATCTTCCTCCTTGGTTACGTAGAGATGGAAGACGATGAAAAATGGGAGTCTAAAGGGGTTATTAACAAAAGCAAAGCCCGGGAGATGATAGAAAAGTTCTCCACCGTGGAAGCGGTGGACAAGGCCTTCGACGAACTGGCTCTTTACTGGGAAGATCTTCTTTCCCGTTACGTTTTGACTTCCCACGAAGAAAAACTGGACCGGATGGTAAATATCTGGAACCAATACCAGTGTATGGTAACCTTTAACATGAGCCGATCCGCGTCCTTCTTTGAAACGGGAATCGGACGGGGGATGGGATTCCGCGACTCCAACCAGGACCTGATAGGTTTTGTCCATCAGGCACCGGACCGGGCAAGGGAAAGAATCCTGGATATAGCCGCCACCCAGTTGGAAAACGGCTCTGCCTATCATCAATATCAGCCTCTGACCAAAAGAGGAAATGATGCGATTGGGGGGAACTTCAACGATGACCCGCTCTGGCTCATTCTTTCTGTATCGACCTACATTAAAGAGACAGGAGACTGGTCTCTTCTCGATGAGTCGGTCCCCTTTAACAACGACGAAAGCAAGGCCGCTCCCCTCTTTGACCATCTTACGGCCTCTTTTAACCATGTATTGACCCACCTGGGCCCCCATGGCCTTCCCCTCATCGGACGGGCCGACTGGAACGATTGCCTTAACCTGAACTGCTTCTCCAGCGATCCCAACGAGTCTTTCCAGACCACGGAGAATAAAGAGGGTGACACGGCGGAATCTCTCATGATTGCCGGTCTCTTTGTTCTTTACGGTAAGGAGTACGAACGGATTTGCCAGCTTTCCGGTAAGGAGATGAAGGCGCAGATAGCCCGCAAGCACATTGAAGCAATGGAAGAGGCGGTTATTAAACACGGGTGGGATGGAAAATGGTTCCTCCGGGCCTATGACTTCTTTGGAAAAAAGGTGGGAACGAATGAGGATGAAGAGGCAAAAATCTTCATTGAGTCCCAGGGATTTTGTACCATGGCCGAAATTGGTAAGGACAAAGGATACTGTACAACTGCCCTCGATTCAGTCAAGGAACACCTGGACAGCCCCTACGGTATAGTACTGAACAGCCCCGCCTTTACTAAATACCGCATTGAATACGGTGAAATAAGTACCTATCCGGCGGGATACAAGGAAAACGGCGGGATATTCTGTCACAACAATCCCTGGGTGATTATTGGGGAAGTTATGGCTGGCAGGGGCGATCGGGCCTGGGAGTATTTCCGAAAGATCTGCCCCGCTTACCTGGAAGAGATCTCCGACCTCCACCGGGTGGAACCCTATGTTTACTGTCAAATGATAGCCGGTAAGGAAGCGTGGAAACCGGGTGAAGGTAAAAACTCCTGGCTCACAGGAACGGCAGCCTGGAACTACTACACCATTACCCAATACATCCTTGGGATTCGCCCCGATTACCAAGGGCTGATTATTAACCCGATAATCCCCGATGACTGGAAAGGCTTCAAAGTAAGCCGGCTTTTCCGGAACACAAGAATAGAAATCGAGGTAATCAAAGAAAAAGGCCGGAGTTGTGGTAATGTCACCCTTAAGGTGGGAGACAAAACCGTGGACGGTCCCCTTCTTCCCGTGGAATACATCACCGGAGAAGAACTTAAAGTACAAGCCATCATTGGTTAAATTTTCCTTCAATGATATCCTGGGGCCGCTTCTCTCCGTTGAGCAGGAGCGGCCCCATCTTTTTCAAACCTACTTGAGTTGAACTAAAGAACGCGGTTTTCTTTGATGACCAAGCTATAGTAACGGCCTGACTCTTTTACGGTGCGCTTTTGGGTATCATATTCAACACGAACAATTCCAAACCGTTTTGAGTAGCCAAAGGCCCATTCGAAATTGTCCATAAAGGACCATACATAGTACCCTTTTAGGTTAACTCCATCTTCAATGGCCTTGTGACACATTCGTAAATGGTTTCTCAAAAATTCCACCCTGTCACCATCCTGAATAGATCCGTCCTCCTCCACTTTATCAGCAGCGGCCATACCGTTTTCTGCTATATAAATAGGGATATCTCCAAAAAGTTCTTTTGTGAAAATAAGGGACCAATAAAGAGCTTCCGGGGTAATGGGCCAATCCATATCGGTACGGGAAAAGGCTTCCGGCATCTGTACCAGTTCAAAACCCCACTCATTTTGAGCAGCCCGCACAGGAGGATGGCTGTAATAGTTATAGGCAATATAGTCCATTTTCTGCGAAATAAGCTCCATATCCCCTTCTTCGACCTTGGGAAGCGGTTCTCCCGCTCTTTTAAAAGCTTCCTCATCGTAAACACCGGTAAAAAGAGGCATAAGACGCTGGCCATTCATATCTTTCCAGGCTTTTCGAGCCGCTTTCAAGTCCTCTTCGGTGCGATAATAGGGCCAGGGAGCCATGAGGTTTTCTACAATTCCCACCTGAGCTTGGGGACACTCCTCCTTAATAACTTTTAAAGCCATCCCATGGCCCAAAAGAGCGTTATGTACTGTCTGGTTTGTATAGGCCTTATCCCTTTTTCCACCGGGGGCATGCTGATCCTCTCTATGGGCCAGGGTGGTAAAGCACATAATTTCATTTATCGTGGCCCATCGTTTTACCCGGTCTCCCAAATGGCGCACCACAATACGGGTGTAGTCGGCAAAAAGTTCCGCCGTTCTACGACTCCCCCACCCCTCATATTTATCCTGAAGAGCCTGGGGAAGATCCCAATGAAAAAGAGTAATGAGAGGTTCTATACCGGCCGCCAGAAGTTCATCCACAAGATCAGAATAAAAATCCAGGCCCTTTTGATTGACCTCACCTTCTCCCTCGGGCAAAATACGGGGCCAGGCTACGGAAAAACGATAATGCTTTAATCCCAGCTCCTTCATAAGAGCCACATCTTCCTTGTAGCGGTGATAATGATCACAGGCGACATCTCCCGTATCACCGTTTCTGACTTTGCCGGGAAGGCGGGAAAAAACATCCCAGGTAGAAAGCCCCCTTCCGTCCTCATCATAGGCCCCTTCTATCTGATAGGAAGCTGTTGCGGCACCCCAAATAAAATCTCCGGGAAATCTGTAACTGTTTTGTAAATCCATATTTACCTTCTCATTATAAACAACTAAAAAGCCGCTTTACAGCGGCTTTTTAAAAGGGCGGAAATGGGGGATTACCCCTTTACACTACCCAAAGTAATACCCTTGATAATATACTTGGAAAGAAAAAAGTATACAATTGTCAGAGGTATGATCGCAATAAAAATAAGCATATAAACTTTACCCATATCAAACTTCATATAATCGGCAGAACGGAGCTGGGCAATAAGAATAGGTATGGTCTTCTTTTCCTTGGAATCGAGCACCAGGGCAGGAATAAAATAGTTATTCCACGATCCTACAAAGGCAAAGATGGCCTGTACCGCATAGGCCGGTTTCAAAATCGGCTGAACGATGGAATTAAAGGTGCGGATTTCGCCGGAACCGTCAATTCGGGCCGCTTCAATAATCTCGTAGGGGAGTATCGATTTCATGTACTGAAGCATGAAAAAGAATACCACCGGAGAGGCCATGGCAGGAATAATCAGAGGATAGAAGGTATCCATGAGATTCATCCCCATGATAAGCCGGAGGAACCCGAGGGCCGAAACCTGAGGGGGTACCATCATTACCAGCAGGATAAAACGAAAGGCGAACTCCCGTCCCTTAAAACGGTAAATATAGATACCGTAAGCGGTCATACTGGAAAAGTAGGTGGTAAACAGAGCGGTAGTACCGGAAATAAAGAGACTGTTTATCAAAGCCCTCATAATGGGAATATTATTATCGGTAAAAAGATTTACAAAGTTTTTAAAGAAGTGACTTCCCGGCATAAGGGAGAAGCCCTGCATAATTTCACTGTGAGCCCGGGTTGAGTTAATGACAAGTATCAAAAAGGGAAAGAGAGAGATAAAAGTCAAAAACAAGAGTATGATATAACAAACTGTACGGGAAATTCTATGCTTGTTCTGTTCAGTCATTATTTTTTCCCCTTGCTGGATTCTTCGCCGTAGTAATTTTTCATAGTCATAGAGTAAACAATAAGGCTCAAAGCTGCTGTAAGCAGGAATATAAGAGTCGAAACGGCACCGGCCAAACCGAAGTTCCGGCTAAAAAGGTGCTTGTTCAGATACATAATCAAAGTCAGTGTGGTTCGGTTGGGAAGCCCGTCACCCTTGGTAAGGATCTGGGGTACATCAAACATCTGGATTCCCCCGATAAGGCTGGTTATCATTACGAATACCAGGATGGGAAGCAGAAGAGGGAAGATGATACGAACGAAGGTCTGAATAGAATTGGCTCCGTCAATTCGGGCCGCTTCCAAAAGGCTTTCATCGATTCCCATAATACCCGCCATGAGCAGGATAGTGGTGTTACCATACCACATAAGAAAGTTCATTGAGGCAATAAGGCCCCGAGTAGTCCCTTTCATGGTTAAAAAGCGCACAGGCTCATCAACCAGACCGGCATTCAGCAAAATGCTGTTCATCGGTCCCGCATCGGAAAAAAGAGTAAAAAAGAGCATGGAAAATGCCGCTGCCATAATCAAGTTGGGCATATACATAACCGTCTTGAAAAAGGGTAACCCCCGCAGCTTGAGATTACTGCTGCTGAACCAGAGGGCCAGAAGCAGGGAAATAACAATTTGAGGAACAAAACCGAGGAGCCACATGACTACCGTATTCACCGCATAGCGGGGTACATCCGATTCGGTAAGGATCTCGGCATAGTTGGCCAGTCCCACAAAATTGGGGCCCACCTGTGTCAGGCCTACCCGGTAGTTCTCAAAAAAACTGTTGTAAAATGTTGAAAGTAAAGGAATAAGTGCAAATGTAATGTAAATAATGAAGAAGGGAGCAATAAAAAAGTAACCCCATCTGTCATGATTTAGTTTATTTTTTCCTTTTTTAACCGTAGTACGCATATTTCTCCTCGTTACACGTTTAAAAAAGCAGGGGATCAAGTCCCCTGCATTAAAGTTTTATTTACTTAAGTTGGGATACAATTCCATGACGGAAGTGTAGAAGTTGTCCCAGGCCTGATCTTTAGTAACGTTACCGTTAAAGTAGTCACTAAAGGAGTTCTGGAGTTTTTCGTTCATACCCTGGTCGTAGGCACTCATGCTGCTTCTGTCGATGCTGGTTGCAGAATCGAGGAAAGCGGCAATGTGGTTCTGACCGCCAAGGAAAGAGTTGCTGTAGTCGCTTACGGCTACGGTAGACATAGCTGCTTCGTTGTTGGTGAAATCGCCCAGTTCCATAGCGATGGACTTAAGAACTTCTTCATCAGCAGTAAGAGTATACATGATATCCTTGATAAGCTCTACGTTATCGCTTCCGGTAGCTCCGACAATCCAGGTACCACCCCAGCTGAATCCCTGAGGACCTTTGGTAAGAGCCCAGTCACCGTAGCTTCCGTTACCCAGAGCGTTGGGACCTTCAGCGTCGGCCTTGGTAGCAGGTCCGAGACAGAAGTCTACGAACCAACCGGGACCGAAGTAACCGAATACAGTACCGTCAGCAGCAGCACCGCCCCAGCTTTCGGCAGACCAGAGGTTAGCTTTGTTGTTGTAACCCAGGTCGGTATAGGTCTTGGTCATGTCAATCCATCTTTCGATAGCAGGGTCGATATTGATTTTGTTATCAACAACCCATTTGGTAGTCATGTTATCGGAGAAAACACGGAAAGCGTCATCGTAACCGCTCAGCATGAAGTAACCCTTTGCTTTCGCATCGGCGGCCACTTTGTCAAACTTGTCCCAATCGCTCAGAGCTTTCTGTACTTCCATGGGATCATCGGTCCCCAGAACGTCTTTTGCGATGGAACGTCGGTAGATAAAACCACCGGGACAGGCCTGCCAGGAAACACCTTTAAGAACACCGTTAGAGTCGGTCATAATGTCTTTGGTGTAGCCGTACTGGTTGGCGAGGTCTGCTTCGCTAAGACCGATTTCTCCGATTACGTCCATGGCGTAGGGAGTATCGACATACTTGAGAGCGTAGTCCGCTTCCACCAGAAAAATGTCAACTCTTTCATCGGCCGGAGCGCTGTCCTGCTTCAACAGAAACTCATCCAGTTTGTTCTGGTAAGCATTGTCTGCATTGGCAGTAATTGTCCATACCACTTCCACATCGGCAGGAACTTTGTCTGCGTAGTAAGCATTGAACCGATCCTGGAACTCGGTGTTCCAGCAGTGAATGTTCAGCACCTTACCCTGCTCTACAGCAGCCGCTTCGTCTGCACCGTTGGCAAACAGAGAGAAGGACAATACCAGCGATAACGCCAATAATACGATTTTTTTCATAAATAAACCCTCCTGAATATTTAGAGGCGGACCATTCCGCCACTTCACCATTTTTTATGTCGTCCAAATCAAGTTCAACTTTAGTTGGTTCATGGAACAACTAACTTAGTATCTCATTGATTCACACATTTGTCAATTTTTTTTTAATATGAATTTTACTGTTGGATTTTTAATTATTCTTCGATGATAAGTTCGGGATGAGAAAAGAGACGGTCAAGCATCATTCCCGCCGCTCCGTAGGCTACCGATTTCTCCCGCTGGGAAGAAAAACGCACTTCGCACTCCACACTGTTGGGATAGGGCCAGTTCCTTTGAATCTCTTCTCCCAGCAGGGACTGCACCTGATCCTGATACTTTTCGATGTCCCCTCCGAAGAATACCTGGCTAATGTTAAAGGCATTCACCAAAAGGGAAATATTTTTAGACAACTCTACTATGAACCGGTTCAATACCTCCGGTTCCTCTTCTATGCGAAAGCCCTTGTCCGTGTCCGTGTGAAACTGTCCCGGACTGTCGGGCTCTCTGAATACACTGGAAAATTCCCCGGCGGAGAATTCCCGGCCGTAGTGGATTTTTCCGTCAATAACAATACCTAAACCAACAGCGGACTTGCGCAGCTGCCCCTCCCCCCCTTCAAGGTGGCGGAATTCGACCAGAACAAAAAGAAAATTCTTCAAATATTCGGTCCGATGGAAGGTTAGCTCCCCCCAGCTACAGCAGTTGGCATCATTCTCTATAAAAACGGGGATGTCAAAACGGGAAGCTATCTCCCTTTGAAAATTATAGTCCTCATAAATTCCCAGAGACATGGAGTATTTCACGATTCCCTGCTCCGGATTGATAACACCGGAAAGGCCCACGCCGATTCCCAAAAGGGGCAAGCCGATTTTATTCTGCTCTTCCCTTAGCTCCTCGATGATTCGTAAAAGTGTCTCACTTAGATTTTCCCCGCTCGCAGAAATTTCTTCGCTTTTTTCATAGCGGATCTGCCCTTCCAGGTCCACACAGAGAGCAGTATAGGTATCGGGCCTAAGCTCTATACCCAGAACGGAACCAAAATTCCGGTTAAGCGAAAGATAGACCGGCTTCCGTCCCCCCTGAGGGCTGGCCTGACCTTCGGAGCCTTCTGTCACAAGTTTAAACTCGATGAATTCATTAATAATATGGGTGATGGTCGATTTGTTAAGCCCCAACCGCCGGGCGATCTCCACACGGCTGGTTTCGCCGTTTTGCCAGAGGTCGTAGAGAACCATTGAGGTGTTAATCGATTTAATTCGTTTTGTCGCTTTCATTCTATTTGCCTGCCGGGGAGTTGGTTTTTTCAAACAACCATCTTATAGTAAGATGTGACGGAAGAATTGTCAACAGGGATTTTACAGTTACCACGCGGGAGCGATGGGAGGGGCGCCGGAGGCGGTCACGGCCAGAGGCCGGGACGGGAGGCGGGAGCCGTGCCCCCGGAGAGCGCGACGGGACCGGCGAAGCCGGGCCCGGGCCGCCCCGACTCTCCTAAAGACAGCCGCAGTACTCGCCAAAAAAATGGCAAAGCAGGGCGCGAAGTTTTTGCTTGACCACCGAATAGCCGTAGTAGCGCAGGGCGAGCTGGTAGTTCTTTTCCACCACCCGTTCCACCTCTTCCGGATGATCGAGGAGGTAATTCACGTCTTCCACGGTTTTGTCGGTGACGTAATCGTCAATTTCCACCACTTCAAAGCCTTTGGGTTTTATATCTGTGGCGTAGATGGAGTAGTTGTTGACCATGATGGGTTTGCGGAACCATATGGTTTCCAGGAAGGCGTTCCCGAAGCCCTCGATAAGGGAGGGATAGGTAACGAAATCCGCATAGGGATAGATGTCCTGAAGGGTATAAACTTTCCGTCCGTCCTCGGTGAGGCCCCGTTTTTCCCGGATGATGTCGTCCACGAAAACGGCGCGCACCTTGAGCATTTTGGCGTAGTCTCGGACTCTCTGTTCGTACTCGAAGCCCTCGTCGCCGGAAGCGTGGGAAATAACAAAGGCCGCTTTTCGTCCCAGACGGGAGACCATTTCCAGGGCGTGCTCGATCCCTTTCCGCTGTACCACACGGGTAGGCTGGAGAATGAGCAGTTCGTCGTCAGCGATGTCCAGGTCCTTGCGAATGTCCTTGTTGTAGTCGTCCTTGCCGGGAGGTTCCTGTTCAAAATGCATAACATTGGGTATGAGGGTGGAGGAGATTCCCGTTCTAAGGGCCAGCTGGTTCTGACCGGAAGTATTGATGACAACATGCTGAATATTGTGCAGATGGGGCGGGTAACTGGCATTAATGATGTCCCAGACACAGTTGGTGAGGAAGCGTTTTCTTTCCCAGAAGAAGTCGTGGTGATGGGCGATGACGGGCATATCCGTTTCGGCGATAAATTCGGTGAGAGCCATTCCCAGGGAGAGATTCAGGGGAATGGTGATGGCGTTCTGCGGGATAAGCACGTCGATTTCAAACTTCTCCACAAAATCGTAAAGGTCCTGCTTGAACTTTTTCCGCCAGGTGTGGAGTTTCCCGGTCAATTCCTCCGGCCGGGCCTTGCGGGAGAAACACTCCAGATAGATTTCCTTGGTAGTGGGATTATGAAAATGAAGCTCCTCGGAGATCATACACACATCCTCGGGGCGGTCCAGTTCGCCGGCCAGGTAAAAGCAGTTGCAGTTAAGCTCTTCCAAAACGTCGGCCCATTTTTCAATTTCCAGGCTCACTCCGTCGGTCCCGGCGATACGGAACGATACAAATCCCACATTTTTATGCATATTTTCTTCCTTTATACAGTGTTATATGTAAAGTATAGGACCGGAAAAAACTTTTCACAAGGTTTATTTTAGGACGCCTAAAGGATCAATTCCCGCCCCCGGGTCATAAGGAGTTCGGTCAGTCTTTTCAAATCGGTCGTGTCCAGATTCCAGCAGTGCCAGTACAAATCCACCCCTATCCTCTCCGGCGATAATTCTACCAGACTCCGCCCCAGTCGGTCCCCGCACTGCATGAGGGGTACCGCTCCGTAGGCATGGCCCCGTTCTATAAGGTCCAGATACTGTTCGGCTGAGGGGATGTAGTGGGCGGGATAGCTGCCTTTGAAAGGGGGGAGCCTTTTTTCGAGGAAAAGCTGATTGAGCCGGTCGTCCCTGTTGAAGATGGCAGCCGGTGCTTCACGGACCTCCTCTTCTGTAAGCCCCCGGGGAAACCAGCGGCCCCTGAAGTTCCTGCTGCAGATGAGCACATAACTCATGGTCCCCAGAAAGTGGCGGGAACAGCCGCTTACCTTACTATCGTCCGAAGCGATACAGCCGGCCACATCCCCGGCCCGGAGCATTTCCAGGGTTTTCTCCTGATCCCCCACCCGCAATTCCAAGGGAATTCCCCGGGCATAAAACTCCTCCGCCCCGTCCATGAACCAAGTAGCCAGACTATCCGCATTAATGCCTATGCGAAGGGTATGGTGCTTTTCCCGCCGTCCCATGTCCCCTTCGAGCAGGCGCACCCGGCGGCAGTGATTTATAAGTTCCCGCCCCTTTTCGTTGGGCTCCGGGGGATTGGCCCGGCTTATGAGAATCTGCCCGGCCTGCTCCTCCAAAGCTTTAATACGCTGGGAAACGGCGGACTGGGTAATACAGAGTTTATCGGCGGCCTTTTCAAAGCCTCCTTCTTCCCAAACGGTGGTAAGGGCCTCAAGCTGGCGGTAATCGAACATAAGTTATATTAGCATATCTTATGGGATTATTAAAATAATTAATTTTACTAATGTGAGTATTTAGTCTAATCTTGCCCCATGGAAAGCTACTTTACCGGACTCGCCCTGGGGGCGGGATTGATTATTGCCATTGGAGCGCAGAATGCCTTTGTTTTAAGCCAGGGTGTACGCCGCCGCTATCATATTATTATTCCCCTGCTGTGCAGCATTAGCGATGCCCTTCTCATTGCGGCGGGAGTACTGGGTGTGGGGGAGTTTCTCTCGTCAAAGCCGATTTATACAATTATCGGTTCGGCGGGAGGAGCCCTTTTTCTTACCTGGTTCGGGATTCGCAGCTTTCGCTCTTTCCTTTCTACGGAAAAGCTGGAAGAGGAGAGTGACGGCCCCCAAACCCTCAAAGGGGCCATTCTATTTACCCTCGCCGTAACCTGGCTCAATCCCCATGTTTACATAGATACGGTTCTCCTTCTGGGCGGAATAAGCAGCGGATTTGCCGGTTCGGATAAACTCTACTTTGGTGCGGGAGCGGCTACAGCCTCTATGGTGTGGTTCTTCTCATTAAGCCTGGGAGGCCGACTTCTCTCTCC
Source organism: Spirochaetales bacterium (assembly GCA_028533045.1). Lineage (GTDB taxonomy): Bacteria > Spirochaetota > Spirochaetia > DSM-2461 > DSM-2461 > SZUA-368. The sequence goes on from JAQQAP010000024.1 coordinate 52,954, forward strand.
CCTCTTTAAAAATCCCAAGGCCTGGAAAATCCTGGATCTTGCGGTGGCCCTTATTATGTGGTTTATCGCCTTTACCCTTTTTCGCGATCTCCTTACAATGGTGGGGTGAAACCGGAAAAAATTCTGCCCAAAAGAATCAGCCGCGCCCTGGAAGAGTACGAACTTATTGCCGAAGGGGACCGGGTGATTCTGGCCCTTTCCGGAGGCAAGGACTCCCTGGCTATGGCATGGTTTATGGGACGAATGGCCTCCTGCTGGATTCGCCCCTTTACGGTGGAAGCGGTCCATGTGCGGGCCCCCTGGGAAGGGGAGGCTTTAGCTGACGGGATAGGCCAAATTTGTGCCGACTGGGCCCTCCCCTACCGGGAAATCCCCCTTTTACAGACTGACTTAAAGGAACCTGAGGAGATGTGCTGCAGCCACTGCGCCCGTCTTCGCAGGCAAGCTCTTCTTAGCTATGCGAGTCGTGAAGGTTTTCAATCCCTCGCTCTGGGACACCATATGGAGGACTGCCTGGAGACTTTTCTTATGAATATGGTCTACCAAAGTCGCCTGGACCCGCTCCCTCCCCGCAGGGATTACCCGGGAATTAAACTTATCCGCCCGCTTATCCTGGCCCAGGAGGAAACGGTGGCCCGCTGGGCTTTGGAAAAAGGTTTAAACCTACCGGAAGCCAACTGCCCCTGGGAGAGTGTCGATTCCCGCCGTAAAGAGATGCGGGCCCACCTGGAAGCTATCACCGACGGTTCGGCCGCTAAAAAGCTCAATATGTTCCGGGCTGCCCTGGCCCTAGTATAATGTTCCCAATCCTTGAGCTTTTCCTAAAATTGTGGGATTTCACAAATATATTAGAGCTGTTTTAGCTGCTTCTATCCTCATAATCCTCCAGAGGCAAGGAACATTAGGAAAAAAAGTGTTTCAAACTCCCTGGAGTGAATAGCTCAAGGATTGGGAACATTACCATCAGACCCGGAGACTCATCCCCAAGCGAATCATATCGCGACACTCAATCCCGTTTTCATATATCCTCTCCCGGTAATTGTCCCGGAAGAAATCGGGAATCACCCCTTCAATACGAAAGCCGCACTTTTGATAAAGAAGCAACTGCTGTACCCCGGGATTCCCCGTACCTATTTCAATACGCCCCACTCCCAGGGACCGTACCTTTTCGATGGCAAAACGGACCAGACTCTTCCCAATCCCCCGGTTCTGGCAATCTTCCCGTACGGCCACATTCATAATCTCATAGACATCGTCACCGGTTTGAAGAATCAGAACAACCCCCACTGCCGTCCCGTCTTCAGAAGCTATATAGCAGCTGCCAGAATCAAGGTAGGTTTGAACCAGCGCCCTATTGGGATCGGCTAACAACAAAAGGTCCCAGGGAACTTCCGCCCCCTCTTTCAGCTTCAAAATTTCCATACATCCTCCGTCACCCTTCCGTCTTCCGTCTTCCGTCTTCCGTCTTCCGTCTTCCGTCTTCCGTCTTCCGCTTTCCGCTTTCCGCTTTCCGCTTTCCGCTTTCCGCTTTCCGCTTTCCGCTTTCCGCTTTCCGCTTTCCGCTTTCCGCTTTCCGCTTTCCGCTTTCCGCTTTCCGCTTTCCGCTTTCCGCTTTCCGCTTTC
>JAQQAP010000025.1 GCA_028533045.1 Spirochaetales bacterium
GTTTCGCTATCACCCAAACCTTTCAGCTAAAGTCACTCACAGAAAAACAAACTCAAAGATAGAAAGAAATTATCAAAACAAGTTGTTTTCCTGTAACTATATAGATCGTCAAATCAGAAAAGACCTGGCCGAATATACGAGAGAGACGGTTCAATTCGGTCGTAATATGAATAACTGTATGGATAGATTCTCCTGTTATATCTTCTGGCATAATTTCATGAAGCCATATCGAATTAATAAAAGAAAATCAGCTTACTCCTATCATGGGGAATGCGCCGGTTTTTCTTTAAAAAAAATCAAGGAGATTGTTGATGCAGTAATATCAGGTCCAGTGGTACGAGAATGTGAATCCAAACAATATCTGACAAACTTCCAGAGAAAACATTGGGATCGAGAATTACTCAACCCAATGAATGTTGCCATGGTTTAATCGGGAGATGGGGATAGAGCTCAAGGATTGGGAACATTAACTACTGGCTATCAAGCCTCTTTAAAAGTTTAAGAAGCTGACTTTTATCTATCAAGTCAATTAGCCGGGCTTCCACAAAGTTGCTTGATTCGGTACTGAAACTCCCTGGAGTCAGGTAAAATCCCCGGCCTGCATGTACTTCTTTCATGCGAGCATAGAGTTCTCGTACGCTCAGTTCGCCCATATGGCCTTCTGTTCTTCCGAATCTAAAGAGAATCACATCTTCCCACTTCCGGGCGCGAACCTCCGTAAGCATATCCACGTAGCTATTCTGGGCAACCTTAATATCGACAACTTTGATTTTGGCATCGGGGATGATGACATTGGAAAGCTGACGGCAGAGAGTGTTGAAGTCGCTCACCGAAGCACGAAGGTAAAGACGGAGTCGCTTGTTGTTGTTCAGTTCCGTATATTTTCTAAGGAGATTTTCCGTATCTTTATAGCCCGGGTTAAGGGTATAGAGGGTATTCAGGGCTTCCAGGGCATGGGGGAGGTCGCTTATGTGGTTAAAGGCGTTCGCCTGACGGTAAAGCAGCTCCTGCCGCACGTTGGGCTGTATGGTTTCGTGGCGGAGGCCTATACCAAAGTCGGTGGCAGCTTTGTCGTGTTCACTGCGTTTTTGATAAATCGTCCCGGCGTAAAGGGCCGAATTGGGGCCCCAGAGAGGATCGGCCCTAAGGTGAGTGAAAAACTTAAGTGCCAGATCGTGCTGATTCAGCTCATAGTAGCAACAGGCCAGGGAGAATACCGCTTCTTTGTCTTCCGGATGGGAGGTGATATGCTGCTTGAGATAGTTGTGGGCTTCCCGGTAATGTTTTAGTTTAAATAGGGCCTGTCCGTAATATTTAAGGGTTTCTTCGTGGTCGGGTTGTACCGTAATGGCCCGTTTGAGAAAACTAATTGATTTCTCATAGCCCTTACGGAGATATTCAAGTTTTCCCAGAGCTGCATTGATTTCAAAGCGGTTGGGATGTTTTTCCCGGGCAAAGGCTAGGGCTTTGTAGGCTTCTTTGTTAGCCTTGCAATGCATGCAGGCCAGACCATAGTGAAGGTTTATCTCAAAATCATCCATGCTGGCATCGAGGGCGGCCGAATCAAGGAGAAGACGGTAGGTTTTCATGGCCTTGTCGAAGTTCCCCATATCATAATGGACATCGGCAATTATTTTCAGAGCACCTCGGTCCTTGGGGTTGCCGGCCAGTCTTTTGTTGGCCTCTGCCAGAAGAGTTTTCTGGTCCTTTTCCATGTTTTGGTTATTCTTATTTTTTAAAACCGATGCAATAAGTGAGATTACCACCGTAAAAAGTACAAGGATTATAGCTATTGGGATGATATAGGAAACCATTACTCAATTATCCTTAAACATGGGCTCCTTTGTCAAGAAAAATAGAAAGACTTGGTAAATAAATTGACAAAATAGGGGTGAATGGTTAGGATCTGCCTATGGCCGAAGGCAACAATCCCTACATCTGTCTGAAACTGGCGGATAAATCTTTGTATAGTCTCTATAAGCCGGGGGAGAAAGGCGATAAATCTCTGACGGTTACACCGGCCAGGTCCGGTCAGGTAAAGAATGAGATCTCCCTTTTTGACTGTACCGGTGGGCGGGAACGGCTGCTCAGGGATATTCTTTTGGAAAATCCCGGGGATATGATACTGCATTTTTCCTTGAGCCACGGCTATCTCTCCTACCGGGTTACCGGCGAGGAGGGAGGAGAGCTGGATAAAGGGTTAATTGAACTCTCCCTTGTTGAAGCGGATTCTCCTTCCCGAATATCAAGTACGGAGAGAACGGACAAGACTCGGAAAACGATTACCAGCCCAAAGAGGGGAGGGCTGATTATCCTGTCCGTTCTTATTTCATTGGTAGTACTCCTCATTGGGGGGTACATAATGGCTGACCGTTCGGATAGAACCGAACTTCCCCCTCTTTCCCGTTCGGAGATGACCCCAAGATAATGGGTGTATCCTTTAAGCAAATTCTACCGGTTTTTTTCTTTTTTCTCTTCCTTTTTCCCGGCTGCAGTGAGAGTCCTGAAGACAGGGGACATCTTTCGGCGGAGGAACTCTATTTTGCTTCTCTTGACAGGGGCTTTGTGGAGGATCTTCTCCTGGATAGCGCGGAAGCCATGGTTGAACCCTGGTCCGGCCTGGCCCTCTATGAACTGTCCCTTTCCTATCTGGACCGGCCCGTTCCTCCCTCTTTGGGGAAAATCAGCCGCCTTTGGAAGAAATATACCGCCCGTTACGGCTACGACGGCTATTCCCGGGATGTGCGGAATCAAATCAGTCTTCTATCCAATCAGGACCCTCTTGAGTCTCCCCTTCTTGGGGAAGGAGAGGGGGATGATTTTTACTCCTATTTATATAGTTTGGGCAAGGGGAAGGCCCGGGATTTTGAACCTCTGAGGGCCTTTCTGGCTGAGGAAAGAACGGAGCGGGAACTGAACTTACTTCTCCATTATCTGGGAAGCCGGGGGCTCATGGATGATATTCCCCGTCCCTATTCGGAATGGCTGACGGTAAAACTGCTCCTATTGAAAAAGGAGTACGGTGCGGCTGAAGGGAAAATCAGCTATTTGGAAAATGAACCTTCCGTAAACGGATTGGCCCAGTATTACCGGGATGTGTGGCGAGCCCTTTTAAGTCACGGAGAGAGAAGGTCTCTTTTGACCCGCTGGGAATACCGGGCCGATATTCTTGATGAGGAGGCCCGCTGGTCCCTGTTGTTTTATTCCGCCCTCTGCCGTCGAAGCATGAATGAGTTTACCCGGAGCGCTGAGCTCTTAAAACTGGCTCTGGAACCTGCGCCGGGAGAGAGCGAATACGATCGTACCCTCTGGTACTATCTTGATGTGCAGAATAAAAAAGGGGCGAACTTAAGTTCTCTTTTAGTTGAATGGGCCCCTCTTTGGCACGATAGCGCTTTTTATGATGACCTTGTGGAAACCACCGTAAGCGACGGGGTCTACCGGGGCGACTGGAAAGGACTTGCCCGTCTTCAGGAAGCCATGGCTCTTTACGGCTCGTCTCATAGCCGGGATATCACCTCCTGGGTAACCGTAACCGGTTCGGAGTCACGTTACCTCTATTTGAGCGATGAAGAGGTTGCTAGGCGGCTGGAAGGTATCGTGGAGCGGAACGAAGGCTCTCTGTTTACCCTCATGGCCGAATATCTAACGGAGGGGAAGGTTAGCTATTACAGTAATTTACGCTCCGATGGGGAGACATCCCGGGATAAATCATCCGATGAAAAGGCTCTTGTCCTTTCCGGGTTGATAGAACGGTCCTATACCGCCGCCGCCCGGAAGTGGTATGATCGATACGGTCATGAGCTGGCTCTTGAGGTCCTCCGGGATTACGCCTACTATTTACGCCGTCAGGGGGATTATCTTGAGAGTATTCGGGTCATGGGCAAGGCGTCCCGTCGGGAGGACTATGTTGTCTCCCGTGAAGACCTGACTCTGCTCTATCCCCTGGAATATGCCGGACCCATTGAGTACTGGTGCGGGGAGTACGGCATTTCCCAGCCTTTTTTTCAAGCTTTGATTAAAACGGAAAGCGGTTATGACAAGGATATCGTAAGCTATGCCGGAGCGGTGGGGTTGAGTCAGCTCATGCCTACCACTGCCGAGGATCATATGAGACGGCTGGGGCTGGAAGGGGCGGATTTAACCGAACCGGACGTAAATATTGCCTTGGGGACCCGTTATCTTAACTGGCTTTACGAGCGGGAGTACATAGATTCGCCCGTTTTGGCTGCGGCCGCCTATAACGGTGGGCCCGGTTCTGTAAGGAAATGGAATCGAACCATGGGAGGCTACCCCCGTTTACTCTATATGGAAGGAATCCCCTATACCCAAACAAGGGATTATGTGAAATCGTTGGTACAGGGGGCTGTGGTTTACAGCTTCCTTTATGATAACCGGCCCCCCGAAGAGGTTTTAAGCGAACTTCTTCCCGAACTGGCCGGATAGGAATCTTTTAGGAGAGATTATGACACTTTTACAGGGAATCATTTTGGGAATCAGCCAGGGAATCGCCGAATTCCTTCCCGTATCCAGTTCGGGGCATCTTGTGGTGCTCCGCCAGGTCATGGGGTTGGGGGATGTGCCCAAACTCTTTGACATACTACTTCATATCGCCACGCTTTTCGTGGTTATCTATGTTTATCGGGTCAAGGTTTTGAGGCTGCTTAGGGCCCTCTGGAAGTTTATTACCCGTAACACAAGCGAGGAAGATGGGGCGGACTTAAGGATGATTCTCTTCGTTCTTATTTCCACCTTTATAACGGGAGTGATTGGTGTCAGCTTTGAGAGCCTGGGGCTCATAGAGAATATTACCGTTACCTCCCTGGCCTTTATCGGTACCGGTCTTCTTCTCCTCTCGACTCTTTTTCTTAAACCGACTCGGGGCTATGAGCAGTTAAAATGGACCGACTCTGTTATTGTCGGGTTCGCTCAGGGGATCGGAACGATTCCCGGTGTATCCCGTTCGGGCAGTACTATTTCCGCTGCCATGCTGGGAGGAATGGATAGGGAAACCGCAGGGGAGTACTCCTTTATTATCTCTATTCCGGCTATCCTGGGAGCTCTTGTACTGGATATGGGGGAGGCGGGGGATCTTTTCTCCCAAGTGTCTCTGGATGTGATAGTCGTCTCTTTTCTTGTAACTGTTGTTTCCGGCTACTTTGCTTTGAGTCTGCTTATCAAGCTGCTTCAGAAGGGGACATTTTACTTCTTTAGCTTTTATCTTATTCCCTTGGGGCTGCTATCCTTTATCTTTTTACGCTAAGAAGAGGAGCTTGGAAATTTACTGCGAAATTCGCGAAATGAGACGGGAAAGGTTCTCATAGTGTTCCCAATCCTTGAGCTTTTCCTAAAAGCTCGGGATTTCATAAATCTATTAGCAAAGATCCTTCCATTTCTAACATTCTCATCCTCCAGAGGCAAGGAGAATGAGAAGAAAATAGTGTTTCAAACTCCCCCGAGTAAATAGCTCAAGGATTGGGAACATTACCTTCTCGTTTTAAGCTCCTTTTCGCGCCGTTTCGCGGTAAAAAAAAGAGTATATAACTATGGTGGGAGTTGAATCCTATAGGGGGGAGCTAGATTATCCCGGAGAACTTGTTAAGGATTTCCCGGCGGAAGTCGTCTATGGAGCCAGCGTAGGAGCAGCCCGAAGCCTTCGGGTGTCCTCCGCCGCCGTAGGTGCCGGCAATTTCTCCCACGTTAATATCGCAGGAGGAGCGGAAGCTTACCGAGAGCTCCCCGGGACGGCTCTCTTTGGCAACAATAACAATCAGGGCGCCTCTAACGCTCTGTAGTTGTTTGTAGAGAGTTCCCGAATCTCTTTCCTCATCTCCGTATTCGGCAAAGTCTTCCCTTAGTTCCCAGGTAAAGAGCAGCTTCCCGTCAAATAGGGATTCGGTTCGGTTTAATACCTTTCCCAAATGCTTTTGTGAGGTAAGGGAACGACCGGAGTAGATACGCCGGTGAAAATCGGTGGGGGAAATTCCCCGTTTCATCAAACGGTGGATTTTGGGAAACACGTCGTGATGGATGTGTTCCAGATGACGAAAATAGTCCGTATCGGTGCAGAATCCAAAGAAAATATACTCCGCTTCTTCCTCGGTAATTTCCAGGGGTGAAGCCTCAATAATATCCTGAATCAGAAGAGTCGTTGAGGGAGATTGGGGTTTAACGTAGCGGTAGTTTCCCCCTCCGTCGCCCGAAGCGTGATGATCTATTACTATGAGAGGCAGGTGCCCGTAGGCGCTAAGATCCAACCCGGTTCTATCCAGAGAAGAACAGTCAAGAAGCACCAGGGCGGTGCTACCTTCGTCAAGTTTGTCCGGTCGGGGGAGTTTGTTGGTAAAAAGAGGGGCCCAATCGACAATTTCCGGCCTGCGGAAGGGACCGTGAGAAATAAGCCGGGTAGCTTTGTTCTGTCTTTTGAGAAAAGAAGCCAGGGCCAGTTGTGATCCCAGGCAATCGCCGTCAGGATCTTCGTGGCCCAGTATAAGAAATTCTTCGTGCCTTTCCAGGGCTTCCCGTACTTCCTGCAAAGGAGATTAATACTCTATCTTGAAATCCTCAAAGGCTACACCGAACTTATCGGAATAGTCTTTGCTGCGATCTAGAGTACCCCAGGAGCTATCGTATTCGTTATCGATTACATAAAGTCTCATGTGATCAATCTTTCCATCTTTGTAGTAGAGAGACATATAGGGGTATTGAGGTCCCTGACCCCAAACTACCTGTCCCGGGCCATGGTTTCCCTGTTCGAACCAGTCGAGGGATACATAAACGGCAAAGAGTTCACCGTTGGGCTTGTAATATTCCACTCTGTAACCGTCAGGGTGGGGAGAAATTCGGTAAATCATTAGATTGACCGAGTAATATTCAGATTCTACTTCGGTTCCTTTCCAAGTATCCACCGCATCCTGTGCGGCAATAAAGGGTATGATCAAACCTAACAGGCATATGATAATGATAGCTTTTTTCACGTATAGGCCTCCCTAGGGCTATGGAATAACTAAATTGATTATCCAATATATTTATTCTAAATTCAAGAAGAAAATTTATTTTATTCCTTTCATTCCGGGAAAAAGATAAGCCAGTGCTTCCTTTACGGAGCCGAAAAAATGAAAGGACATGATCTTTTTTATCTCTTCCGGGAGTTCTTCCTCATCCCTTCTGTTATCTGCCGGTAAAAGTACGTTGCTAAAGCCGTTTCTATGGGCGGCCAAGACCTTCTCTTTTACCCCGCCGATAGGCAGGAGGCGGTCGGTGAGGGTTATCTCTCCGGTCATGGCTGTGTTTTCCCTAATAGGCGTACCGGTAAGAGCGGAAAGGAGGGCGGATGTCATGGTGATTCCCGCCGATGGGCCGTCTTTGGGTATGGCTCCCTCGGGCACGTGGATGTGGATGTCATGGTCCTTGTGGAATTGGGGATCAATGCCGTACTCTTCACTATTGGCTCTAAGGTAGGAAAGGGCTATCTGGGCGCTCTCTTTCATCACGTCTCCCAGTTTCCCTGTGAGCATTAATTTCCCGTCCCCCGGGAGGAGGGCTACTTCTACGGGAAGAACCCGTCCGCCTACCTCGGTCCAGGCCAACCCTATGGAAAGGCCCGGCTTGGGATTGTTTTTAAGGTCCGATTCATTAAATACAGGTTGTCCCAGGTACTCTTTGAGTTCCTCTTCGGAGACTTCCGACCGAAGCTCTTCCAGCCTGATAATCCCCTCTTTTTCCAGACGGGGCAGGACCGTAGGAATCTTCTCCTCTTCGTCCATTGCCAAAACAAAACGTCCCGGCTTAGTCTGGTAGTTATGAATGGACTGGCGCAGTATCTTACGGATGACCTTGGCCACCTGTTTGTCCAGATTTCTTACACCGGCTTCCATGGTGTAGGATGAGATAATCTTTTTAAGGGCCTCTTCGGAGAAGGTTATTTCCGTACCGTTCAATCCGTGGGCCTTAAGCTGCTTGGGAATGATGAATTCCCTGGCAATATTGTACTTTTCTATATCCGTATAGCCGGAAATCTCAATAATTTCCATACGGTCCAAAAGGGGCCGGGGAATATTATGGAGAGAGTTGGCTGTGGTTATGAACATTACATGGGAAAGGTCGTAGGGAACTTCCAGGTAGTGGTCACCAAAGGTACTGTTCTGTTCCGGATCAAGCACTTCCAGGAGGGCCGCCGCCGGATCGCCCCGGAAATCGTTGGACATCTTATCTATTTCATCAAGAAGGAAGACCGGATTGGAGGTGTTTGCCTTTCTCAGGGACTGGATAATCTTACCGGGAAGGGCACCTACGTAGGTCTTTCGATGACCCCGAATCTCCGCTTCATCCCGTACGCCTCCCAAGGATATGCGAACAAATTCTCTGTCCAGAGCTCGGGCTACGGAACGCCCCAGAGAGGTCTTCCCCGTACCGGGAGGGCCCACAAAGCAGAGAATGGGACTTTTTGAGGAGGTGTTCATTTGACGAACAGCCACAAAGTCTATAATTCTTCCTTTGGCTTTTTTAAGATCGTAATGATCCTTATCGAGAATGGCCGTTGTTTCGGCCAGGTTTTTTCTGTCCTGGGAATAGTTGTTCCAGGGTAGGTCAGAAAGCCACTCAAGATAGGTACGCAGCACCCCAGATTCGGGAGACATGGGCTGGAGTTTTCTTAGTCTTTTAAGTTCCTTGATCGCCCTCGTACGTACTTCCTGGGGGAGATCTTTTGTCAGGAGGATGTTTTCCAGCTCCTTGAGGCCGTCTCCCTCTTCTCCCCCGGAGCCGAGTTCTTTGTTAATTTCTTTAAGCTGCTCGTTAAGGAAGTACTCCTTTTGGGTACGTTCCATTTTCTTTCGAACCCGGCTGTCTATATTTTTCTTGAGGGACAGGAGTTCCTTCTCCATCTCAATGGCCGTATTCAGCTCTTCCAGGACTTCACCCACATTACCGTTCTGAAGATATTCGGCCTTCTGTTCCGGTGAAAGATTGAGGGAAGTACAGATATGGCCTATCAGTTTGCCCGGCGTATCGGCTTTTTCCACATGGGAAAGTACTTCTTTGGGGACTTTACGCTTGCTGGAAGCATAGATTTTAAAGGAGGCTTTGAGGTTCTGCATAAGCAGATTCAGTTTCTCTTCGTTCCCGGCGTCTTTACCGTCCATATCCCTGATTTTGGCCATGAGAACTTCCGACTTTTTGTTAAGACCGGAAATCTCAACCCGGTTGCGGCCCTCTACGAGAACACGCATCTTTCCGTCGGGTAGTTTGAGTACCTGGAGGATATGACAAAGGGTTCCCACCGTAAACAGGCCGTCCATACCGGGAGATTCGGAGTCATTTTTTAGTAGGGTTACCACTATATCACGCTCCCGTTTGAGAGCGTAATCCAGGGCATCGAGAGACTTCTTCTGTGATACGAAGAAGGGAATAACCGTATGGGGGAAGACCACCATATCCTTCATGGGGATAAGGGGGACTTCCCGTTTGGGGTTACGCGGTAATCTGCCTAGTTTCATCTAGTTTATCGTCGTCCGATTTCAGGAACTTGTCCGGGTCGGTTATAATAATCGGTTCCTTGTCGTTGGCAATCACGTCGCGGGTTATGATAACCTGTTTACTTCCCTGGATAGAGGGCAGGTCGTACATAATATCCATCATGGAAGCTTCCACAATGGAGCGAAGACCACGGGCACCGGTTTTACGCTCAATAGCTTTTTCCGCAATGGCATCGATAGCTTCTTCTTCAAAGCGCAGATCCACATCGTCCAGTTCGAGGGATACCTTGTACTGGCGGAGGATGGAGTTTTTAGGCTCCGTGATAATCCGCTTCAGGTCTTCCTTCTTAAGGTTGTTGAGGGCTACGTTGATGGGAAGACGACCGATAAACTCGGGAATAAGACCGAATTTAATCAGGTCGTCCGGCTGGAGGTTGTCAAAAACTTCGGTAAGATCCTTGTCTTCGATGTTCTTCACGTCCGCCCCGAATCCCATGGAGTGTTCGGATACACGGGTTTCGATGATTTTTTCCAGCCCCACGAAGGCTCCCCCACAAATTATGAGGATATTTGAGGTGTCGATCTTGAGCATTTCCTGATTGGGGTGCTTTCTTCCGCCCTGGGGAGGTACGGATGAGATGGTTCCTTCGATAATCTTCAAAAGAGCCTGCTGAACACCTTCACCGGAAACGTCACGGGTGATAGACACGTTTTCTCCCTTACGGGAAATCTTGTCGATTTCATCTATGTAGATAATACCCCGTTCCGCTGCGGCAATATTGTTGTCCGCCGCCTGAATTAGCTTAAGGAGGATGTTTTCCACGTCCTCACCCACGTAACCCGCTTCGGTTAAGGTGGTAGCATCGGCGATAGCGAAGGGTACTTTGAGCTTACGGGCCAGGGTTCGGGCCAGGTGGGTTTTACCTGTACCGGTAGGACCGATAAGGAGAACGTTGGACTTTTCCAGTTCCACATCTTCCTTGCTCAGTTTGCTTTTTTGGTTGATTCTCTTGTAGTGGTTGTATACCGCTACGGAGAGGGCTTTTTTGGCCTGGTCCTGACCAATTACGTAGTCATCCAGGTAGGCCTTTATATCATGGGGGGTGGGCAGTTCCTCGGCGAACTCGTGGGGCGATTCGGCCTCATCGGTTTCGTCCAGAAGAATGCGGTTGCACACCTCGACACATTCGTCACAAATATACACGCCGATACCGGCGATGAGTTTTTTTACTTTGTCGGAAGATCTTCCGCAAAAGGAACAAACCTTGGTTTCTTTTCCTTTACCTCGGGCCATATTACTTCTCCCTTGTTAAGATCTTGTCCACGATTTTGTACTCCACCGCTTCCTGGGCAGACATGAAAAAGTCACGCTCCATATCGTCGGCGATTTTCTGTTCGTCGTGGCCAGTGTTATTGGCAAAATAGCCAATAAGCATTTTTTTCAGGCGAATAATTTCACGGGCCTGAATCCCGATATCACGAGCTTGTCCCTGCACGCCGCCCCAGGGCTGATGAATCATTACCCGGGAAGAGGGAAGGGCCAGTCTTTTGCCCGGGGCACCCCCTGCGAGGAGTACCGCTCCCATGGAAGCGGCCTGTCCCATACAGATGGTCTGTACATCGGGCTTGATGTACTGCATGGTATCGTAAATTGCCAGACCGGCTGTAACCGATCCGCCGGGGGAATTGATATAGAGGTTAATATCCTTCCCCGGATCCTGCGATTCCAGGAAGAGAAGCTGTGCCACGACCAGGTCCGCAGAAACGTCGTTCACTTCCCCGTCCATAAAGATAATCCGGTCTTTAAGAAGACGGGAAAAAATATCATAGGCCCGTTCGCCTATGCTGGTCTGTTCGACAACGGTAGGTACAAGATTGCTGTTACGAAAATCCATTAAAAATCCTCATGTAATAAGTCCGGCAAAGGCCGGACTTACAAATACTAGTTTACAAAGTCGTCAAAGTCGATTTTCTCGCCTTTGATTACTTTGGCTTTTTCAATCAGCAGGTCTACGAGCTTTGTTCGGCTGATCTCATTCTTAAGATAATCAATCATACCGTTCTGAGTAAAGGTATTTTTTATATCCACAAGCTGCATGCCGTACATTTCCGCCTGTTTACTCAGTTCTTCGTCTACATCTGCATCGGAAACTTCTACAGTCTCCTTCTCAAGAATATAACCCAAAACTAACTGACTTCTCAAGTTTTTTTCAGATTCTTCTTTCCAGTCGTTCATCATGTCCTCTTTTGTCCGTCCCTGGGCCTCAAGGATGGGCATGATCTGGTCTTCGGGCATGCCGAACTGCTGGAGAAAGTTGCGCCAGTTATTTTCCAGTTCCTGTTTTACCATGGACTGGGGAATATCAAACTCGGTCAGGCCACGGAGTTTTTCCATGAGCTGTTCGGTCATTTTAGCTTTGGAAAGATTGTTGACTCTGTCTTCGAGCTGTTTCTTGGTCGCCTTTCTGAGGTCTTCCAGAGTTTCGTAATCTTCGGAAACGTCCTGGGCCAGTTCGTCGTCCAGAGCGGGGAGAATTCTTTCTTTAACCGCAACGATCTTTACTTTGATCTTTTTGGTGGTTCCCGCCAGTTCGGATACTTCAAAATCATCGGCGTAGGTCTTTTCGATGGTTTTTTCTCCGTTTACCTTCATTCCCTTGATATCGTCATCAATCTTGTAGTAGTTCTGACCGGTACCCTGGGTGAAAACAAAGTCTTCCCGGCTGGTGCCTTCGATTACTTCGCCCGCCTCATCGAGTTCGGCGTAGTTTATGGTAATGATGTTATCTTTTGCGATGGTCTTGCTGGCTTTGTCCTGAACAATAGCGTTCTGTTCTCTGAGCTTTTCCAGCTCCGCATTTTCATGCTTCTTGAGAACCTTGACCTGGGGCTCTTCGAGCTCGATGCCGTCCCACTTTTCCAGTTCGATGGTGGGGAATACATCGTAGGTTACGGCAAAGGTAAAGTCTTCGCCGGCCTTGAGTTCGGGCTCGCCTTCAAGGGAAGGAGCTTCGTAACCCAGGGGCATTTCTCCCTTCTCCAGGCTGTCGAGTGCTTCCTTGAAAGCTTCGTCGATGATCTTGCCGGAGGTTTCCTGCATAATTCCTTCACCGAATTTCTTTTCGATGATGCTGGCGGGTACTTTTCCTTTACGGAATCCCTTAATCTGAATTTCCTTGCTGTACTTGTTCAGAAGATCCTTATAAGCTTTGGAGGTTTCCTCTCCGTTTACAGTGACAGTCAGTTTTACCGATGAGTTTTCCTGTTTCTCAACTTTTTTTTCGGCAATCATCCCAATTTCCTCTCTTTAATTAATGCCAATATGTTATATATGCAAAAAAAACGACCCGCACATAAGAACGGGTCGCTGTAATTTCCAATTGGTTGCGAGAGAAGGGACTTGAACCCTTACGCCGAAGCACTGGCTCCTAAGACCAGCGTGTCTACCAATTCCACCACTCTCGCGATAGGGTTATTTAATAAAAAGACATGGGTAACAACCTATGCTGCTACCCATGTCCTTTGAGCCGTGAAGGGATCGAACCTTCGACCCACAGATTAAGAGTCTGTTGCTCTGCCAGCTGAGCTAACGGCCCATGATTAAATATTTTTATAGGTACTGTATACCTATTTTACACCCAGTAGGATTCGAACCTACGACCTACGGATTCGAAGTCCGGCGCTCTATCCAGCTGAGCTATGGGTGCTCCCGCAAGGGTGAATGACGGGACTTGAACCCGCGACAACCAGAACCACAATCTGGCGCTCTACCAACTGAACTACATTCACCGCGCGCTGGATGATAATAGGTTATATGGTTTTTTTTGTCAATAAAGTTTATCGAATATTTTAAGATTTTTTTTTAGCCTTAAAAAACCCGGTGAAAAACCTGTTTCCTACGGATAGATAAGACGGCTTTCGTCTATATCTTCGAGCACTTCCGAAAGGTATTTGGCGCTTTCCCATTTGGCCATGGGCAGGTCCTGGGAAAGGTAGTGGCCGCACTCTACGGCGGAAGCTCCGGGAATCTTCCCTTCAAAGTCGTTTATGAATTGGAACATCTCCTTAAGAAGGTCCACTACATCTTTGGATTCCAGATCTCCCTTGAGAAGCATGTAGCAGCCGGTACGGCAGCCCATGGGGCCGAAGTAGATGGTTTTATCCGCCCATTCGTTATGGTTTCTCAGGAAGGTGGCCCCCAGGTGTTCTATGGTGTGAAGGCTGGCAATATCCAGGATGGGTTCGCGGTTGGGTCTTTTTATTCTAATATCGAAGGAGGTGATGACTTCGCCCCCTACGGCATCTTTTCGGGACACATAGACGCCCCGCTTGAGTTTATTATGGTCAACGGAAAAGCTACCGATTCGTTCCAGTTTATCTTTCATTGAAAAGTCTCCTTATGCTGGATGCCGTTAAGAAAGCGGCCGGGTGGTCCCAGTATAAAAGAGGAGTGTTTCCATGGGAAGAGAGGAAGGGGCTATTTGGGGTAAGTCCTTTTCTTTTCCTTAAGTATAATCTCAAAATACAGTAAGTGTTTTGCTTTTTTACAGTAAGTAAAAGGATAAAACACAGTAAGTAAATGACCAATTTACAGTAAGCAAAAAGTCAAAACACAGTAAGTAAAAGGGCTGTTTCTTAGTAAGGAAAATAAAAAAATCCCCCGCCGAACATAGTAACATGTTCGGCGGGGGAAGCAGTTAATCCTCTTACACAATATTAATCAGTTTGCCGTACTTGCTGTTTACCTCCTCGTCTGCTTCGCCGGTTACTACCTTTATGGTGTAATTTCCCTTTTCCAGGTCTTCCGGGAGGCGGCACATGATGCTCTTTTCGGTTACGCCGTTTATACGGCTTACCCTAATGAGCTCCTCCGAACCTTCCTGTCTAAGGTAGATTTTAGGGCTGCCTTCTTCCGGTTTTAGATAATCCCCCTTAAGGCCAATCAGGTCACCCGCAGAAAAACTGGTCCCGAATATACCTGTCTCGTAGTTGTAGATCGTTCCAATGGTGGGTTTTTTGGAGAGGTTGGACATTTTCTCTACGCTGGCCTCTGTGGCCAGGGTTTTGCGAAAGTCCGCCGAGGCTGACACATTCGCCACTACCTGGTGGCGGCTCTTGTCATACTCGTCCACATTGGTGCTGAATCCTCCCCGGATGCCCGCTTTGACTTTAAAGAGGTCCATAATAACCGGGTATCCGTCCAGAACCAGTTCCATAACCGACTCCTTCATAAGGTTCAGTACCAGGAGGATGTCGTGTTCGGTGATGGTGGTGTTCTTCCCCATCATGTGCTGAATCACGTCGTCCTGTCTTTTGGTGTCCTTTTTCCAAAGCCGTGCCATGAACTGATTTTCCTCGGAAGTGTTCAGATGATTTTCCGTCAAATAATAACAAATCTTACTCATAATAATTCTCCTTTGGGACTTGGTCCCACTCGTAATGTTGTTAAGCCGGCCGGGCCTATGCCCTATACCTACGAGCGAAATGGGGAAAATGTCCCCAAAATCAGAAAAAAAATTAAAAAAGTTTTCCATGGCATTCTGATGTGAATTGTTTATAATATAAGAGACTTTCCCAGGTGCAGGGGTAACCGGATTGAAAAGTAGAATCTTTGACGACGATTCAGAAGACGATTACCTCTCTTTTTATTACGATGAAGAAGCGAAGAAAACCCTTCCCCGATTCAACCTTGCCAAAGTACAGCTGGAAAACCTCACCGAATGGCTCCGTCCCGAGTATGACGATAGGCCCAGCCCGCTTTATACTTTGGAGAGATTGGTAATTGATGACGGGATAGAGCCAGTCCATGAGATCTATGACAGAACCGGTCATTACGGCCCCTATCATAGAAAACATGAAATAGAGTAAAAGGTGGGCTTATTCTTCCTCTCCCCGGATCTCGACCCGTCGGATTTTTCCGCTGATAGTTTTGGGCAGTTCCTCCACAAATTCTATGATTCGCGGGTATTTATAGGGGGCTGTGACCTCTTTGACATGGGTCTGCAGTTCCTTTATAAGGGCTTCGTCGCCCCGGTTTTTCCATTCCGGAGCGAGCACTATGGTGGCTTTGACTATTTGCCCTCTCATTTCGTCCGGTACGGCTGTTACGGCGCATTCCAGGACAGCATTGTGTTCAATGAGGGCGCTTTCTACTTCAAAGGGGCCTATTCGGTAGCCGGAACTTTTAATCACGTCGTCCGTACGGCCCACAAACCAGAGGAAGCCGTCCTCGTCCATCCAGGCCGTATCTCCCGTGTAGTAAATGCCGTCGTGGTAGACCGACTCGGTCAGTTTTTTGTCCCGGTAGTAGCCTTTGAAGAGGCCCACCGGCTTGAATTTGTCCATCATGATAACGATCTGGCCCACATCGCCTATGGGGCAGGGGGTTCCTTCGTTGTCGATAATCTGAATGTGGTAGCCCGGGGAGGGTTTTCCCATGGAGCCCGGTTTGGGTTCCATGCCGCTGAAGCAGCCCACGGCCAGGGTGAGCTCGGTCTGGCCGTAGCCCTCCATCAGTTTGATACCCGTGTGGGCTTTAAACTGATTGTACACTTCTCCGTTAAGCGGTTCTCCCGCTACGGAACAGTGTTTGAGAGCGGAAAGGTCGTACTTCTCGAGCCCTTCGGCCAGCATATAACGGTAGATGGTGGGGGGAGCACAGAAGGTGGTTACCTGGAATTGTTCCAGCTTTTTAAGAAGGTTGGCCGGGACGAAGCTGTCCATATCATAGACGAAAACGGCGCTGCCGCAGAGCCACTGGCCGTAAATCTTGCCCCACACCGCCTTGGCCCATCCCGTGTCGGCTACGGTAAGGTGGAGGCCGTCATTAATGACATTTTGCCAGTACTTGGCGGTAACAATATGCCCCAGAGGATAGGCGAAGTCGTGCTGTACCATTTTGGGGTGGCCCGTGGTACCCGAAGTAAAGTAGAGAAGGGAGGTGTCGTCCAGGGTGGTCCTTTCTGAGGGAGCGGGAAGAGGGAAGTCGCTCTTTTCCGAAGCCCGTTCGCCGTTGAAGTCTATCCAGGAATCGTCCCTATCTTCGGGAACTTGGCAGCCCGAATCGACATAGGCCATGAGTTCTAATGTTTCCGAACCGGCTCGGGACTCCTCAACGCTTTTGAGTACCTGTTCTTCCGCTACGGCGACAATCATTTTAATGCTTGCCGCGTTGTTGCGGTAGAGAATGTCTTTTTTGGTCAGAAGGTGGGTGGCGGGAACGGCGGCGGCTCCTATCTTATGAAGAGCCAGGAGGCAGAACCAGAATTCATATCGTCGTTTGAGGATGAGCATAACCGCATCCCCCCGTTTGATACCCCGGTTTTTGAAAAAATGGGCCGTTCGGTCCGTCTCTTCTTTTAGTTCTCCGAAGGTGATGGTCCTTTCCGCGTTATGGTCATTACACCAGACGATGGCTGTTTTATTCGGTTCATGCTGGGCGTACCAGTCTACCACGTCATAGGCGAAGTTGAAGCCCTCCGGTACTTTGACCCGGTAGTTTTTCATGAGTTCTTCGTAGTTGTCGTATTCGCCGCTGATATATTGTCTGTACATATTTAATCCTGTTGTTTAGTCTGCCATTATGAGAGCGAGAAACTCAGCCTGTGAGTCGACCGCTTTCATTCCGTGGGGTTTTTCCGAATCATAGAAGGCCGAATCGCCCTCTTCCAGTAGGTATTCCCGTCCGTTGTGGAAGAGTTTTATTTTTCCTTTTACCACGTAATTGAATTCCTGGCCGGGGTGGGTATTCAGCTCGGGGAGGGAATCCGTTCCGGGAGCTACGGTGACCAGGAAGGGCTCCCCTTTCTTGTGTGCGAAACCGTAGGCTAAGCTCTGGTATTCGTAGGGGGCTCGTCTTTTTACTTCCGCTCCTTCTCCATTTTTTGTCAATGTGAGTGAGTGAAGATGGGGTTCGTCTCCAGTTAGCAGGGCCGAGAGCTCCACTTTGAAGTGGTGGGAAATCGCATAGAGAACCCCCACGGGAATATCACAATCTCCTCTTTCATAGGCGGCGTAATCAGCCTCGCTAATCCCGCAGGCTGCGGCCGTTTCTTCCATGGTTTCATGGGAAATACGGCGCAACTCTTTTATTCTTTCTACTATGAGTTTTACCTGTTCATGCATAAAAGTTCCCCTTTATTTAGTCTGCTTACCCATCTAAGCTATGTGAAATTGTAAAAATGTACAAGGAAATTGTTCTCATCGGAACCCTATTTATTGCACTAGTCCAAATACACTATGTAGAATCTTGTCAAATTCCGGCGGGTAGGGGGCTTCTATCTCTATGATTTTGTCCTCTACGGGGTGGGGAAAACGGATTTGGCGGGCGTGGAGGAGGAGTCGTTCGTTGCCGCAGTAGTCCCGGAGAATTTTGTTGTGCCGCAGGTCGCCGTGGGCCGTGTCTCCTACTATGGGGTGGCCGATGCGGGCCAGGTGGCGGCGGAGCTGGTGGTAACGTCCGGTGACCGGTTCCGCCTGAATGAGGCTGTACCGGGAGGTGGGGAAGCGGTTGTTTCCTACGGGAATTTCCCCTGTGAGGAGCGGGGTATAGCGGGTGAAGGCTTCCTGTTCTTCTTTGTTTTCCTTAACCACTTTGCCCTGTTTGTACTTTTGCAGGGGAATATCAATCTCTCCTGCTTCTATGACCCAACCTCTTACTATGGCGTGGTAGTACTTATGAACTTCCCCTTTTATAAAAGAGTCGCAGAGGAGTCGGGCGGTTTCCGAGTCGTTGGCGCAGAGGACGATGCCCGAGGCGGGGCGGTCCAGGCGGTGTACCGGAGAGGGGGCGTCTTCGCCCAAGGCGGCAAAATGTTCCCGCAGGCGGTCCACCAGGGAGTCTTCGTCGGAGGAGAGGGCGGAGCGGTGTACGAGCAGGCCGGAGGGTTTGTCTACCACGGTGATGTGGTCGTCCCGGTAGAGGATGTTCATGGGGAGTATGGTAAAAGAAATTGTCCCGGTCGTCCAGAGCTGTGAGTCCTGCGGGGATGGGGGAGGGATAGCGCTTTGCCCCAGATTTGCCGCGCTTAAGCCTACCCGACCAGGGGGAGGGATGGGAGCGGTACCCCGCAGGGGCGGGGGGAGGGGAGGTCTGACGGGAGGAAGACCGTGAGCGACCCGGAGGCCGGCAGAGCCGGGCCCGGCCCGAGGAGTACAAGTGGAGAGCCCGGCCCGGAGCCGCGGAGCGGCGGAGGGGCCCCCCGGAAAAGGGAATAAGCAAACGGGAAGGTAGTTTTTCGCTGTGTTAACCTACGCAAATGTAAGATCTACGTTTGTGAATCCCTGTTTTTACGGGTAAACCCTATTGGCACGGCTTTTGCAATTATAGAGGTGAGGAGAGAAAATGACCTCTTACGAAGAAGCATTGACCCTGATTGGGAATTTGAGTCAGATCATACTGGAAGAGAAAAATCTATTTCACAGTCTCCATGAGGCCCTGGGGCTTATGGCCGGCAACATGGGATTGAAACGGAGTATGTTGACGATTTATAACCGGAAAACGGGCAAAATCTATATAAAAGAGGCTGTGGGATACAGCTACAGGGAAAAGGGAAAGGGAATTTATTCCCCCGGCGAAGGGATAACCGGAAGGGTTGTCGAACGGGGGGAAGCTATCATCGTGGAAGACATTATTGATGATTCCCGTTTTCTCAACAGGACGGGTGTTTCCGAGGAAGAAAAGGAAAGCCTCTCTTTTGTATGTGTGCCGATTAAATCGGGGGAAAATGTTATAGGGACGCTGAGTGCTCAGATGCCCAAGGCCGATGTGGAAGAATTGAAGAAAGTAGAACACCTTATGTCTATTGCCGGTACGATTATTTTTCATGCCGTGCTTAGGACACAGGCCGAGGAGGAGGAAAAGCACGAACTGGAGGACGAGAACAGAAGGCTCCAGGAAGCGTTAGGAGAGAGAACAATGCAAGGCAGTTCCGATATGGTAGGGAACTCCAAGGTAATGCAGCGGCTTATGCAGTTGTTAAGCAAGGTCGCCGCCACAGACGCCACAGTACTCATCGAAGGAGAGAGCGGTGTAGGAAAGAGTCTGGTTGCCTGGGAGCTCCACCGGAATAGTCTTCGCGTAGAAGGTCCCTTTATCAAGCTGAATTGCGCCGCTCTACCTGAGTCGATTATCGAGAGCGAGCTGTTTGGTCATGAGAGAGGGGCCTTTACCGGAGCCCTGCAGCAGCGGAAGGGGCGATTTGAGCTGGCCGGAGGGGGAACTATCTTTCTCGATGAGATCGGGGAGATTAGTCTGGCCACCCAAGCCAAGCTGCTGAGGGTTCTCCAGGAGGGGGAATTTGAACGGGTAGGGGGCGTAGAAACCCTTGTAACCGATGCCCGCGTCATTGCGGCTACCAACAAGAATCTGGAAGAGCAGGTGAAACTGGGAAACTTTAGGGAAGACCTTTTTTACCGGCTTAACATTATTCCTGTTATGGTGCCCCCCCTCCGGGACCGGAAAAATGACATTGTTGTGTTGGCGGATCACTTTATAGATAAGGCCAACAGGATGAATCAGAAAGAGGTGAAGAGAATTTCCACACCTGCCATCGATATGCTTATGTCCTACCACTGGCCCGGTAATATCCGGGAGCTGGAACACGCTATCGAACGGGCAGTTATTCTTACCGATGATGATACGATTCACGGTTATCATCTGCCTCCTTCTCTTCAGATTCCTTCCCAATCGCCTCGCCACTTTGAGGAAGAGGGAACCTTGCAGCAGCGTCTGGAAGCGATTGAGTACGAGATGATTGTGGACGCCCTTAAGGCGACCCACGGTAATGCCTCCAAGGCGGCGGAGACTTTGGGACTGACTAATCGGATGATGGGGCTGCGCCTGAACAAGTACGGCGTGGATTACCGCCGATTCCGACATCCGGTTAAGAACGAAGAGGAGTCTCCCGTTCACGCCCACTAATCTTTGGGAATCTCCCGAATTGTTTCATAGGCGGTGGCAGCCCTCTCTATGGATAATTCGGGAGATTTCTGACATAATTCGCCTATGATTATTCTCATGGCACCAACCAAGGAGTGGAATCGTTCCGACCTGATTCCCCCGGTCTATTCAAATAAAACTTTAACAACTCCCCTGTTTCTTGAGGAAGCCTCCCGTCTGGACGGTCTTTTGGCCGATATTGATGTGGCGGGAATCGGGAAACTTATGAAGATAAGTGCCGATCTTGCCTCGGAGACGGTGCGGGTATTGAAGGCCCGTAGGGAGGGAGAGCTGCCGGAGAAGGCGGCTTTTTTGAGTTACGGGGGGACCTCTTTCAAGTCTATGGACCCGGAGTCTTTGAGCGGTCCCGCTTTGGAGTACGGGCAGAGGCGGGTGCGGATTTTGTCCGGGCGCTACGGGATTCTCCGGCCCCTGGACGGGATTGTGCCCTACCGTTTGGAGATGAACACCCCTTTGAATGTGCCTTGGGGCGGGGAGGTCCGTCTAAAGGCTTTTTGGAAAGAGCGGCTGGCTCCGGTTCTGCGGGAGGAGTCGGTGCTGATTAATCTTGCCAGCGGGGAGTACTCCCGGGCGGTGGATGCTAAGGCTGTGGGGCTGAGGATGATTACTCTCCACTTTAAGGAGAAGACTGACACCGGTGGGCTGCGGACGGTGGGGATGTACGCCAAGCAGGCCCGGGGGCGGATGGTTCGGGAGCTTATGGACAGGCAGATTGAAGAGGTTGAGGCGATTAAGGCTATTGGCTTTGAGGGCTACTGTTTTGACGGGGAAGCGAGCGGTGCCGATGACTGGGTGTTTTCCCGGTGAGTGTTTAGATGTGGAACCGCTGATAGCCCGGATGACGCGGAAGGGTCAGTGTCGTGGATTGTGTTGGATCTTTGGGAGCGAGATTTTCCTTAACTCTCTATTAGATCATATTCCCCATCCCGAATTGATAGTAGATTATACTCCGGGTATTTATCGTTATAACTTAGGATCTCATTGCTGTAGTTATTGGCATGGGGAAGAACGGTGTGATTGATGAAGCTAAGCGTTTGAGGTAAGGGCGAATCTTTGTGTAAGTATTCCGGGGCGAAGAAGGGGATATGTTCCAGGGAAGTCCCAAAGATAGCCGCTCCCGCGCTGTTCCCCAGAAAGGTTTTTCCTTTGTTGAATTCCTCTTTGAAGAAATTAAAATAACCCCTTTCCTTAATACTGTTCATCAAATAAACCGGGTCACCCCCTGTGAAGTAATAGGCGTCGAAATCCTGGAGAGGCGGCTGCTCATCGAGATCAACAAAGGATGTTTGAAGTTTCATTTTGTCATGAAAAAAAGAATAGGCCTCCCGTGAACCTCTGCTGTGAGATTTCAATTCCCTGTGCGCCGTAGGGATAATGGCAAGTTTAAGGACCTTATTCTTGTGTACAATCATTTCTAGCTTTTTTTGAACTCTTTCAACAGAGAGCGATTTGGATAATAGAATTATAGGACCCATACATAACTCTCCTCTCTTAAAAATGTTAAACTTGATCCATTCCCCAACATCCGTGATATCTGCGCCATCCGCGGTGGGATCACAACCAACAGACCCCCCGTTAACTGTCCCCCAAGCCCTACAACCAGGTCTCCGCCGGTTCTTTTAGCCGCTGTTTTAGATCCAGGCTGGAGGGGGACTGGTATACGGCCAGGTCAAAGAAGGGAATGGCTGCCAGGAGGTGGTCGAAGATGTCCGCCTGGATTCCCTCGTAGTTGGCCCAGACCTTATCTTTGCTAAAGACGTAGATTTCCAGGGGAATTCCTTTGTCCGTGGGCTGGAGCTGGCGGACGAGGAAGGTCATGGAGTCGCTTATTTGGGGATTAGCCTTGAGATAGGCTCCCAGGTAGGCTCGGAATATTCCCAGGTTGGTCATGCGTCGGCCGTTTATCATATGGCCGGTATTGATGCTTTTTTCTTTGTTGTCCCGGTCTATTTCCTCTTTTTTAAGGGGGATGAATTCCCGGATTAAATCAATTTTTCTTAAATCTTTTAGCATCTCTTCTGAGCAAAACTTTACGCTGTTCATGTCTATGTTGATGTGACGCTTAATTCTTCGTCCTTCCGACTCACTCATGCCGCGCCAGTTTCGGAAGGAGGAGGAGATCAGGCTGTAGATAGGGACGTTTACCAGGGTTTTATCAAAGTTCTGTACTGTTACGGTTTGCAGTTTTATGTCTACCACATCTCCGTCGGCTCCGTGGGCGGGTACGCTTATCCAGTCGCCTATGCGGACCATGTCGTTCCCGGAGAGCTGAATGGCGGCGACGAGCCCCAGGATGGAGTCTTTAAACACCAGCATGAGGACGGCCGAAAGGGCCCCGATACCGGAAAGGAGCCCCAGGGCGGAGCGGTCCATGAGCACGGAAATAACCAGTATGAAGGCCATGAGGGAGGCTACTACTTTGAGTATCTGCAAATAGCCTTTAATGGGGCGGTTTTTGGACATCTCGTAGGTGCTGTAGATGGCGTTTACGGCGGTGAGGAAGGTGTTGAACAGGGTTAGTACGACGAGGATTATGTAAGAGAGGACTACCCGCTGGAAAAAGACTTCCATTTTGTCCGACTCGGTAAAGACCAGGGGGAAGGTGAGATAGAGGAGGAGGCCCGGGACGATGTGGGCCAACTTGGGAAGGAATCCCGTTTTCAGAAGTATGTCGTCCCATTTTGTGGCGGTTTTTTTGACGAGCCGGGGAATGATGAGGGAGAGGATTTTGCGGGCTATGAGGTTCACAAGGACGGCCAGAGCAAGGAGGGCCAGAATTAGTGTCATTCGGCTTGTGAAGTTTGCTGTCAGTTCGTTCAGTCCCAGATTTGTGAAAAAGGCGATAAGTCTTCTGTCCATGGGAGTACTATAGGATATAATAAGGGACTACGCCCAGCCCTTTTGACTTCTTTGTGGACAATTCACTTTTCATGACCTATGATGGGTTTGAGGAGGAAGGGATGAAAAAGCTTGTTGTTGTACGTCATGCCAAAGCCGATTGGGGAAATGATGTGAAGGATTTTGACAGGCCCTTGAATAAACGGGGGATGAAGGATGCTCCCCGGGTGGCCCGATATTTGTCCGAAAAGGGTTTTTCTCCCGATTTAATGGTAACGAGCCCCGCCTGCCGCGCCCTGTCTACTTCGGAAGCTATGGCGGAGGTTTTTGATTATCCCATTGAGCGGTTGGAGAAGAATCCCGCCCTCTATCTGGGGGCTCCTTCCGACCTGGCCGAGGCTATGGACTTTACTCCCGCCGATGTGAATACCCTCTATCTTGTGGCCCATAATCCCGGGGTCAGTCATTTTGCCTCTTCCCTCACCGGGAATCATATGGTTTTGTCCACCTGCTGTGCGGTTATTTGCGAAGGAGAGGGGGCGTGGACCGATTTTCGGGTGGTGAATTGGGAAATGGTTCGGGCTCGGGATGTTTGACCTATTTACATAATTTTTCTTTCTCCCTAAAATATCCCTATCCAATAAAACCCATTAGGGAGCTTCCCATGAATAGTATATTTAAACCTCAATTCTTTACCCTTGCCAAAGGGGGGATTTCAAAGTCCCAGATTGGCTCCGATATTCTTGCCGGTATCGTTGTAGGTATTATAGCCCTTCCTCTATCCATTGCCTTTGCGGTTGCTTCCGGAGTTTCTCCGGAAAAAGGGATTATTACAGGAGTTATCGCCGGTTTTCTTATCTCCTTTTTGGGAGGAAGCCGGGTTCAGATAGGAGGACCCACCGGGGCTTTTGTCGTTATCATCTGGGGGATTCACAATCAGTACGGTTATGAGGGACTTTTTTACTCTACTCTGATCGCAGGAGCCATTCTTGTTCTCTTTGGTCTCTTTAAAATGGGGAAACTCTTAAAATATATTCCCTATCCATTAGTTGTCGGATTTACAAGCGGTATAGCCGTAGTGATATTTACCACTCAGGTTAAGGATGCTTTGGGGATGGCTATTAGCGATGTTCCCGCCGATTTCCTGGATAAGTGGGCCCTCTATTTTCACAGTCTGGATAAAATCAACCCAGCCGCTGTCGCTGTTACGGCAGGCACTATTCTCATATCCCTGGGAACGGAAAAAATCACCCGCCGTATACCGGGTTCCTTCCTGGCTATTCTTGTTGTTAGCGCTCTTGCGGCAATACTTAAATTGCCCGTGGAGACGATAGGGAGCCAATTTGGTGAAATCCCCAACCGTATCGCCCTTGCCATACCTGCTCCCGATCCCGCTCTCATTCCGGCCTATATCAAATCGGGTCTGATTATAGCCCTTCTGGGAGGTATCGAATCCCTCCTTTCCGCCACCGTTTCCGACGGTATGATCGGGGGGAATCATCGGTCCAACACGGAATTGATAGGCCAGGGTATAGCTAACATGGTCGTTCCTCTTTTTGGTGGTATTCCCGCCACGGGAGCCATAGCCCGAACGGCGGCCAATGTGAAAAACGGAGGCCGTACTCCCATATCAGGCATGGTTCACGGTTTGACCCTGCTTTCGGTAATGCTCTTTTTCGGTCCCCTGGTCCGTTATATTCCCATGGCCTGTCTGGCGGGGATACTTATTATCGTGTCCTATAATATGAGTGAATGGCGTACTTTTCGCGACCTTCTAAAAGCCCATAATTCCGATATTATTGTGTTACTAGTCACCTTTTTCCTCACCGTAATTTTTGACCTGGTGTTGGCCATTGAGGTGGGTGTTGTTCTTTCCAGCCTGCTTTTTATGAAGCGTATGTCCGATATTGCGGAAAAACGAATGGACTATGTGGTTGATACCGATCTTATAGAGGACTATTCGGAACTGCCCGATGGGGTAGGCGTTTACGAGATTTCCGGCCCTCTTTTCTTTGCTACAGCCCGGAAGTATGTGGACTTGATGAAAGAGGCGGGAATTGATAACCGGGTGATGATTATCCGGATGCGCCATGTGGATTTTATCGATCAGACCGGACTGAGAAACCTTCATGATGCCCTGGAATTTCTTCATCATCGTTCTATACCTGTACTGCTTTCCGGACTGAATGAAGAGGTGGAGAATGTGTTGGTTAAGTCAAACATTTTGGATCTTATCCCAGTGGAACAGCATTATTCCCAATTCCGAGAGGCTCTTGAGAGAGCAAAGGACATGGTTTAGTAATGTTCCCAATTCTTGAGCTATTTACTCCAGGGAGTTTGAAACACTTTATTCTTCTCATGTTCCCTGCCTCTGGAGGATTATGAAGAGAGAAGTAGCTAGAACTGTGCAAACATATTTGTGAAATCCCATAATTTTCGGAAAAGCTCAAGGATTGGGAACACTATAAAATGGTTTGAGGATAAGGCTGTTACCAGCATAACAGGAGGGCTTTTCTCTCGCAATTCAGCATATTTTAATTTATAATTAATAGCAGAGGTGGCAGTATGAAAAAGAAGTTTATACTCCTCTTCTGCGCATTATTACTCTATTTTTCTCCGCTCTATGCACAGGAAGAAGAGAGTTTTCCCGTATTCCAAGTTCCTAAAATCGCCGTTCTAGATGTTATGTCCGACAGTTTTAATGAGTCGGAAAGAAATATCCTCACCGATATTCTCAGAACGGAGGTCTTTAAAATCCAACTCTTTACGATTGTGGAGAGAGGTTTGATTCAGCAGTATCTTAAGGATAGCCGAATTTCCCTTGACGGCGCCATTAACGACTCCCGGCTTCTTGAGGTAGGCCGTTCCCTTGCCGTGGAGAAATTGCTTATTTGCAAAATCGAATCCCTGGCCGGTTCCATCGTTATTAATCTGAGAATGATTGATGTGCAGACCTCTATGCTCGATTATACGGAAAATGTGTTCGTGGACGATAAGAACGAAGTATTTACCTCTTTGAGTGATCTTGTGGTGCAGTTCAAAATCTACTATCAATCGAATAACGAGAGCCTTACGGTAGAAAAAAAGAGGGAAATCATCAGGCAGAACTGGACTTTCCTCGGAGCCGATGAGACGGACCTCCTTTTTCTGTCAGAAAGTAATTTGGAGCCTTCCGACTACATGGAACTCCGTCAATATGACATTACTTTTGCCGTAAAGGATTATATTGCTATTTTGCGGAATGGCTGGGACAAAGAGGTGATAGAGGCCTTTTTTCGGGAAGGCATTCCCTATACAGAAGTGAGAGAGGCTCTTCTTTTAGGTATAGGAAACCTGGATAATTATCAATCCTCCTACAAACCGTACGGCTTGAGTTTTGCCGAATATCTCGATGCCTACCGGAATAATATTGTTTCGGCTCCCCTTTATTTGAACTACAAAAAAGGCTATGACAAAGATTATCTTCGCATAGGAGCGGGCGGTGTGGCCGATTCTCTCCCTATTATGAATGCTTCCTTTAGCTTTCTTGTGCTCAAAGCGGGCTGGGAGCATTATCTTACCAACTTTCAAAGGGATTTTCAGAAATACAGCGTGGAAATGGGGGCTAATTTCTTCCAGGGCTACCTCCCCACCCCTTATTTTCAACTGAATTATTACCTGGGACAGTATCCTTTTTACGGGAAGGTCTCTATGGGAGCTGTGGCGGAAGTGTTGGTGGGAGGGCACTACGGTGCCTATGGCTGTGTTGGAATGGAGTTGGGCGGTTCTACCGAGTTTATTCTAATGGCCACATTTGCCGGTACCCAGCCGGAGGTATCCTATGCGGACCTGGAGACGGAAAAGGGGGAGACGGAATACGGAGAAATTAATTTTCCCTATCTGGGAGCCTTCTTTTGCTATAAAATCTCCGATTTTGCTTTTCTCAGATAATGTCCTTTGTTGCTACGTTTTATTATGTCAGCCTTGCTTTTGGAGTGTAAAATGCGTATGATGAATATATGAAAAATCCATTTCTCGAACTTTTGCACCGGGAAGTTGTTCCCGCCCTTGGTTGTACAGAACCTATCGCTATTTCTTTGGCTGCCGCCATTGCCATGAAGGCTCTTGACGGTGAGGCGGAACGGATAGAAGTTAAAGTGAGTGCCAATATCCTCAAAAATGCCATGGGCGTGGGGATTCCCGGAACGGGCGGTTCACAAGGGTTGGACCTGGCGGCCGCCCTGGGAGCTCTGGGAGGAGACAGCGAGGCCGGGTTGGAAGTACTCCGTAGTTTGAATGAT
The DNA here is from genome assembly GCA_028533045.1 of Spirochaetales bacterium. Lineage (GTDB taxonomy): Bacteria > Spirochaetota > Spirochaetia > DSM-2461 > DSM-2461 > SZUA-368. The sequence continues at coordinate 27,555 of JAQQAP010000025.1, forward strand.
GACTTGGTGGAACAGGCTCGGGTTTTCGTAAAAGAGGGGAAGGTGGATATTTCACTGGCCCAAGTCCCCGATATCATTTACATAGAAGTCGTTATTTGGGGAGGGAGTAGTTACTCCCAGGCTATTATGCAGGAGAGACATACCAATCTCACCTATCTCAAAGCTAATGGGAAGGTTATCCTGGATAAACTTACTAACGCCACAAAAGAAAGCGGGGCAGAGGATGAAATTTTTGAGACTCTTTCCCTAAAAGGTATATACGAATATGTCCTGAGCGCTCCCTTTGAGGACATCGCTTTTATTCTGGAAGCAGCAAAGCTGAATAGGGCCGCCTCTCGGGAAGGCCTGAACCATAAGTATGGCCTGGAAGTAGGGCGGACCATTAAGGAAAGCATGGAGAAAGGTATTCTTTGCGGGGGACTGGAAAATCTGGCCGCCATGGAATCGGCCGCCGCATCCGATGCCCGTATGGACGGATGTACCCTTCCGGTTATGTCCAACTCGGGAAGCGGGAACCAGGGCATTACCGCCACCCTTCCCGTGGTGGTCGCAGCGGAAATGCAGGGCGTTGACGACGAAAAACTGGCCCGGGCCCTCATTCTAAGCCATTTAACAGCGATTCATATTAAACATTATACGGGCCGCCTTTCCGCCCTCTGCGGGGCCATTATTGCCGCCACCGGTTCAAGCTGTGCCATAGTCTATCTTTTAGGAGGCGGTTATAAGGAGATGAGCTACGCCATTCAGAATATGGTGGGAGATATTGCCGGGATGATTTGCGACGGAGCCAAAAACAGCTGCGCCATGAAGATTTCTACCGCCGTCAAGTCCGCCGTGCAGGCGGCTCTTATGGGGCTGCGGGGAATGTCGGTGACCGGGAAACAGGGGATTATTTCCGATGACGTGGAGCAAACGATTCGCAACCTGGGAAAATTGGGAACCCAGGGGATGGGCGAGACGGACAAGGTCATCCTGGATATTATGATTAATAAGGATTGATTCGGTCCCTCTTGCCCCTTGAAGCCCATCATATTTTACCCCTATAGTTAGGTTATGAGTGACCAGGATCAGACCGTACTAAAAAATAGCCCCCGTAAAATCAAAAGCTCCTTTCATATAAAAGAAAGGGGCGTTCTTATTATACTCTCCGGCGAGGACTTGGGAAAAACCTGTCTCCTGGACTCGGAAGAAACCATTATCGGCCGGGACAGTTCCTGCGACCTTGTTATAGATGACGAGGGCGTAAGCAAAGAGCACTGTGTGATTAAGGCTGAACAGGGCTTCTTCTTTCTGGAAGATCTGGCCTCCTCCAACGGGACCTATTTGGACAATAAAAAGATAAAGAAGAAGAGCCTCCTAAACGACTTTGAGCGAATTGTTATGGGAAAAACCATTATTCGCTTCTTTAAAGAGGAGTCCTTCTAGTTATGGACGAGCTTCTTAAGCAAATAGAAAAGGCCATCGAATCTTCTCTCCCCGGAAACAGCGACCGGGCGTGGCTGGAGACGACGGCCGGGTCCGCCTGTGAGGTGAACGACTTTGCCCAGGTGGATAAATTCACCGAGCCCGGCCGGGATCTTCTGGCCCGGGGCGGCAAGCGCTGGCGTCCCCTTGTTATGGTTCTGACCTGCCGGGCCCTGGGCGGCGGCGACAAAGCCGTTCCCTTTAGCCCCCTGGTGGAACTGCCCCACAACGGCAGCCTCATCATAGATGACATAGAGGACAATTCGGTGGAGCGCCGGGGAAAGGAGGCGGTCCATCTTCTTTACGGAACGGATATCTCCATCAATGCGGGTAACCTCATGTATTTTCAGCCTACCTATCTTATAGACCGGGCTGATTTGTCCCCGGAGCGGAAAAATCTTCTCTTCTCCGGTTACTGCGAAGACCTGCGCCGTCTCCATCTGGGGCAGGGGTTGGATATTTACTGGCATAACAATCACGACCGGGTCCCTCCCGTGGAAGAGTACCTGCAGATGTGCCGCTTCAAGACGGGGAGCCTGGCTCGTATGGCAGGCCGATTCGGTTCTCTCCTGGCGGGAAAAAGCCGGGAGGAAGCTCTGGAATCGGCGGTGATCTGGGAAGATATCGGAGTGGGTTTTCAAATTGCCGACGATATTATCAACCTCACCACGGGCAACCCCGGCAAGGATCGGGGCGACGACATTGTGGAAGGAAAAAAGAGCCTCCCCGTCATTCTCCACTACCAAAAATCGCCCCAAACCCGGCAGGAGCTTTCCGACTGCTTTAGCCAGGCCCGGGAACGGGGTATCAAAGAAGGGAAGGCTTCGGTGGAACGAGCCATTGAGCTGGTGGACAGTTCCGGTTCCCTGGCCGAGGCCCGGCAAATCGGCATAGAGCTTCTTGAATCGTCTCTAACCCGCCTTCGTACCCTTCTGCCTCCCTGTGAGGATAGGGATAAGCTGACCGGCCTTGTGGAAGGTTTCCTTAAAAAACAGGCCTAACCGTGACCCTCTCCCTCTCCCTGTCCGATCTGGCCCACCGCTATCCCACGGACATTTGCAACCGGGGTATCGAGCTCTACAACGACGGCCGGGTAGGGGATCTCTACTTTGACGAGGGCATGATCGAAAGCGAAGTGGAAGGGGACAGGGACAGCTACTTTGTCAAAATCAGTCTGAATAACCGGGGCGTGCCGGTCGATTCGGACTGTTCCTGTTCCTACTGCTTTGAAGCGGGCCACTGTTCCCATATAGTCGCCCTTTTGGTTAAGCTGATTAACGAGAAGGTTCAGTTGGTGGCCCTCTCCGGAAAGGCAGGAGGGGCCAATCTGATTCGGGAGCCCGATTTTGATGACTTTCCCGTCTCTCCCGAGGAAAAGGGTTTCTCCGAAGAGTCCCTCATTCCCCTCGTCCCCCCGGAAGAACTACCCCGGCTCAGCCCGTTCCCTTCTCAAGTCTCCCGGGACAAATCCCCCGCCGCCACCCGCTGGAAAGGCGTCCTGAATCTCCGGCGGCGGGGCACCCAGTGGCGCATCACGGCGGCCCTCCTCTACATAAAAAAAGACGGAACCCCCGGCCGCCTGGACCGCAACTTCTCATTGGCCCGGGTCACCGAAGCTCTCAACGACGTGGAAGAGCGATTTTACCGCTTTTGGAAACTCCTCCCCCTGGGTGGGGAAGAGGGAATGGCCTTTGAGAAGGTGGCCTCCTCCGTTCTTGCCGATCGGGATAAACTCACCCTGGTAAACGACCGGGGCGAAACCTACCGGTCCGGCACCCTGGATAGGCTGGGCCTTAGCTTTTCTCCGGTCGACTTCCCCCGGAACGGTCTGGATACCAAGGCCATCCGCTTTACGGCCGAGTTTATTCTGCCCCTCCCCGGCGGCCCCGCCTACTACACCCCCGCTGAGGTTCTGCACAGGGACGGGGGGCGCCTTTTTTTCGCTTCCCTCGAAGAACCCTGCCTTTACGACTACGAAATAGGGGACAAGGCCCCCCTCGTAGACTATCTCCTGGCCCGAAAGGAGCTTCCCTGGAGTTTGGGAGAGATAAAATCCCTCGAACAGGAGTTCGCTCCTTTTTTTGATGAAAAACTCAGCTGGAATTTCACCCAGAAGAGTATCCGCGCCTGTAAAGTCACCCCCCATACGGTTCTTACCGCCTACGATCCCGGTTACGGCGGTTCCGCCTTTAAGCTCTCCTTTGAATATGGTCCCATGGGGAGTTTTCCCTACGGCCGGGACCGGGGCGCCACCCTTCCTTTTTACCATCGTCGGGAAGAGGACAGCCGGGAAAGTCTTTCCCTGTTTCTGCGGGACGGAGAGCGGGAGAAGGAGATATTTCGCTGGCTTGAGAATTGGTTTCTCACCCACTTTGGGGCCCTCTCCTACGGCTCTCCCCTGAATCAGCGGCGGGCCGCCGGGGATTTTGTGGTGGAAAAACCGCTGGATCAGCTACTCTATGACCGGGGCGACGAACTCCTGGACCGGGGTATTGAGCTGCGCCTGGAAAAACAGAAGGGCCGGGTACGCCACTCCACCGGGAGCCAGTGGCAGTTTACGGGCACCTCCTACAAGGAGTGGCTCTCCCTTTCTCTAACAGAGGCGGGCAAGGGTGAAGTGGACCTGGAAGAGTTTCTCTCCGGCGGGCTTCTCCGCTCCGGTTCGGACCTCATCGTCATCTCCCCGGCGGATAGGGAAAAGCTGCAGACCATTCTGGAGCGGGGCGATTTGAAGGAGGGTAAGCTGATTCTTTCCCCCCACGACTTTGAGACTCTGGACCTCATGGAGGACTCTTTTAAACTAAGGGAAGACGAAGAGATCGCCCGCATTAAAGAGAGGGCCTCCCGGCTCAAGAACTTTGACCGCCTTGAGGAGTCGGCTCTGCCCAAAAAGTTTGAAGGAGAGCTTCGCCCCTATCAGAAAGGCGGTTACGACTGGCTTCACTTTCTTCACCGCTACGGCCTGGGAGGCTGTCTGGCCGACGACATGGGGCTGGGGAAAACAGTTCAGACCCTCTGCTTTCTCCAAAGCCTTAAAGAGAGGAAGAACCTGGGGCAGGTTTTGCTTCTGGCGCCGGTTACGACCCTGTCCAACTGGCAGCGGGAGGCGGAGAAGTTCACTCCCGGTCTTTCCGTTGTGAACCACTCCGGCCCGAGCCGGGGGAAGTCCCGGAAAGATTTGGCCAAGGCCGGCTTGATCCTGGCCAGTTATCAGACCTTCTTACGTGATGCGGACTGGATGGCCGGTAAGCCCTGGACCTTCCTCATTCTCGACGAAGCCCAGGCGGTTAAAAATTGGCAGTCCCGCACCCGGCAAGCCGTAAAAACCATTGAGGCCGAACACCGCCTGGCCCTGACCGGTACCCCCGTGGAAAACAGCATGACCGAGCTTTGGTCCCTCTTTGACCTGCTCGAGCCGGGCCTTCTGGGCAGTCGGGATATGTTCCGCCGCCGCTACCAGATACCCATGGAGCGGGACGGGGACAAGAGCCGCACCGAAGAGCTAAAGAAACGGGTGGCTCCTCTTATGCTGCGCCGTAAAAAGGAAGAGGTTCTGGACGATCTGCCGGAGAAGGAGGAAACCCTTGTCTGGCTGGAGATGGGCGAGGAACAGCGCAAAGTCTACGACGAAGCGCGTAAGGGATTTCTGGCCCTTATTGAGCAGACTCTTAAGGACAAGGAAGTCTCCCAGGCGGCCATGGAAATTCTTACAGCCCTCCTTAGGCTTCGTCAGTTGGCTGTGATTCCTTCCCTGGCCGATGTCCGCTATGGAGATGTCCCTTCCTGTAAAATGGCCTTTCTCGACTACTTCCTCGACGACCTGGCGGCCGAAGATCATCGGGTGCTTATCTTTAGTCAGTTTGTCTCGGCCCTGCAGGTTTTACGGGGGGAGTTGGATAGGCGTGGAACCGAATACGCCTACCTGGACGGTCAGACAAAGGATCGGGAGAAGGTTATTGAGGGTTTTCAGGAAGAGGGGGGACCGCCGGTCTTTCTTATCAGCTTGAAGGCGGGGGGAGTCGGCATAAACCTTACCGCTGCCGATTATGTGGTTCTCCTGGATCCCTGGTGGAATCCGGCCGTGGAAAATCAGGCTGTCGACCGGGCCCACAGGATGGGGCAGACCCGTTCGGTGATGGTCTATAAACCGGTGGTGCGCGATACGGTGGAAGAGAAAATTCTGGAGCTGCAGAAGGGAAAGAAGGACCTTGCCGCCGATCTGATCAGCGAAGACAAGGGCTTTCTCAAGTCACTAAGTCGGGAAGAGGTGACCGGTCTCTTTCGATAGTGCGGGCCCTATCTCCGGCCAGCCCCTGCATAAGGAGGGTGAGGTAGGAGGAGTAGCTCTGGTCGGCGGAGCGGTTATGGATACTTCCCAACACGAGGGAGAATACCATGTGTGCCATGGTTTCCAGGGGTGTGTCCGAACGGAGCCATCCTTCCAGTTGACCCTCTTTAACAAAAAGGGATATTTTTTTTCTTATCGTATCAAAGCTCTGGCGGTACATATCTTCCACATCGCTGTCCCGGATCTCCCGGTGGGCGCAGAATTTTTCCGTTGAATCTATAAGCTCCGCCAGATGTTTGAGAAGCATGTCCCCGCGCATGAGATAGGGAAGGTCCTGATCGATAATTTCCTCTACCTTAAGACGGTTGGCTCTAAAGAAGTATTCAATGGTTTCCTCAATGAGTCCTTCCCGGGAGCGAAAGTGGTTGTAAAGGGTTTTTCTGACAACTCCCAGTTCTGTGGCCAGGTTTTCCATATTAAAGGGTTTCTCTTCCAGGAGGAATTGAACCGTTTGTTCCAGTAGATGTTCTTTTTTTTCTTTTTTCATAGTGTTTACCTGCTTGTTTACGTTAGAAAAAAACGCCCTGCCGGTCAAGGTGAAAAAGTTAAATCATACACAAACATTTTGTTTAATGTATAAAAGTAGAAAAGATGAGAACAAGTATTGACAATTTTTACGGCTTAGTATATCTTTGCCTACCGGGAATACCCAAGGTAATGGAGGGGTGTCCGAGCGGTCGAAGGATCTGGTCTTGAAAACCAGCGTAGGGAGACCTACCGTGGGTTCGAATCCCACCTCCTCCGATATATCCGGCGTCCTTGAATGGGGGTGCCGGAACATAATTTAATTTGCATTTCTACTGCCGAGCGATCGGCGTTGGAATATATGGAGAGGTGACCGAGCGGCCGAAGGTGGCACCCTGCTAAGGTGTTGTGCGGGTAACCGTACCGAGGGTTCAAATCCCTCCCTCTCCGATCGGAAGTGAGAGATTTTTGGACCTGATTTTGTAGCTCTCTCCTTCCAAGTGAGTGCCCATAGCTCAGCTGGATAGAGCATTAGATTGCGGATCTAAAGGTCGGTGGTTCGAATCCACTTGGGCATATGAGTTGGAGAAATGCGAGAGCGGTTGAATCGGACGGATTCGAAATCCGTTGTACAGGCAACTGTACCGAGGGTTCGAATCCCTCTTTCTCCGAATAGGAGAAAAGGGAGTCTGAGAAGATTCGTTCTTGCTAAAAATAGAAAGGATTGATGCCGGGTTAACTCTTGGTTGATCGCTTCTATCCGACAATAAAAAAGTTTAATAAATGGAGAGGTGTCCGAGAGGCCGAAGGAGCACGCTTGGAAAGCGTGTGTATCGCAAGGTACCGGGGGTTCGAATCCCCCCCTCTCCGTATTTTTACCCTTCAGGCCCCGTGCAATTGGTTATCGCCCAACCGGGTCAGGTCCGGAAGGAAGCAGCCCTCAGCGACCGATCAATGTGCCACGGTAAGCTTGGAGGGTTTTTTTATACCCTTTGAGAAATCCTCTTCGAATTCAATAGTATCAGTTACAAACTACAGAAGGTCCCACATAACCTTCTGATCCAGATTTACCGGACGGCGGTTATTTGCCAGGGTTCGGGACAAATAGTCCCTGTTAAGATCCAGCTTCTCCGTAATGGCAATGAGCTGGTCCTCGGTCAGAAGGTTCTGTTCCGCAAACAGGAACATTAGGGCCCGTTCTGCAATAAGAGGCACCTTAAGGGCGTTCATATTAATACGCTGGTCCTCCTCATGGTCATAGCGCTTCTGCAGCTGCTGGTAGAGCTGGGAGGCGGTTAAGTCATTCTTTATATTGTAGAGTTCCTCCAGGAGGGGCTCAATCTGTCCGGTGGCCGCCTTTTCTCCCAGGGGCTTGAGATTCAGGTAGGTATACTCTTTCCCGGGCAGGTAGTGGTGCTTGTCGCAGCGGGTGCAGTAGTTCGGTTCCAGGGGATTGTCCTTATGAGTGTCGCCCCCCACAATGATGAGGGGGTCAAAATAGAGGGCAGGGCACTCTTCTCCGTCTACCGAGTAGTACCGGTAGGTGTAAAGGGAGTCCACAATGCAGTCCTTATGTTCACAATAAGCGGTGAGGGGAATAATTTCTGTGGCCGTTTCCAATAGAAGCCGGGCGGTGTGATTAAAAATATCTTTTCGAAAGTTCAATATGAGGGTGGGGAAGATAAAATTCAGGCCTCGGCTTTTAGAGGCGTTACTCACCACATAGGCTATGCGTTCATCATAAAAAGAGGCCTCGTCTATAATCCAGGTTCCCGCCCGGGGTGTCTTTTCCAAAACCTCTTCCAGCTCGAAGGAGTTGGATATGTGTGCTATTGAGTCTCCCAGTCGTTCAAAGCCGCCGCGGAAGGCGAGAGCATCGTCGGGATAGTCGGGGAATCGTCCTTTGTCCAGCATGGAGCGGATAAAGAAAATACGCCTTCGGTCCGCTTCTCCCGTGGTGGTAAGGGCCGCCACAGTATCCGATTTCTTCAGGGCCACCTTGGAGTCCCGCCAGACCCGGGAGGAAAATTCAGTCTTTCCCGACCCCATAGGTCCAATCACAAGAATACGCCGCCCGCTCCGGGTAAAGTCAAAATGCTCCTGTGCATCGTGTACCATGAGGGCGGGAAATCCCAGACTTTTAAGAAAGGTTTGTGTTTGCAGTTCCGTTGTTGATTGAGCCATGGGGTTATTATAGGGGGAAGGCGGTTTTTTTTCATTAAATATTAAGAAAAAATGGAGAAAATCCCTTATGCTTAGCAGAGAGAACTCAATTTCAAGGGGTAACAGTGATGTCACTAATGGATAAAATTCTGCCGGAAAATGAAAGAGCCGCCAAAGTGGAACGGTTGGAAGAGTTGTTAAAGCTGATTTATGGGGCCGGCTTGGGGGCTGAGCGCTTTGCCTGGCTTTTAGAGCGCATGGAGACTTTCCTGGCTTCCCTGAGTGAAGAACGGCTCCGGGGACAAATCGATTTTAACCGGGAGAGGCCCTATGATCATCTGGCGGGACAGGTTTTTACCATTGCCTACCCGGACAATGTCTACGATGATGAAAATCCTACCTTAAAAACCCTATATGATGTTCTCAAAAAGGAATTTCCCGCCGTGGGAGGAGTGCATATCCTTCCCGAAAGGCCCATTAGTCACGGTGACATCTGGGCGCAGGACCTGTTCGATCTCTGCGAACCGGCCAGGGCGGCAGAACTGATCAAAGAACTCCAGTCCAAAGGATTCCTGGATAAAAACCGTATGGTCACCCCCCTCTGGCAGGAAGATCCGGCCGCCCTTGAACCCTTCGGCCTGCCCGGGCTGGAGGAGAAGTTCCAAAAGGCCTGGGATTCCCACTTTAACGACGGCGGTTTCTCCCAGAAAAACAGGGACATGGTAGACCCCCGCTTCGGTACGGCCGAAGATATTGCCCGTCTGGCCGACGAATACGCCGTAATGCTCGATTACGTGGTAAACCACCTTGATTCGGACAGTACCGCTCTGGAAGCCTATCGTAGGGGAGAAGGGACGGGAGAGGCCTTTATTATCATTGATCCCGCCCGGTACGAGGATCTTAAAAAGGACGGTTCCCTGGCCGCTACTTTTCGTCCGCGGCCCTTTCCTCTTTTTACGGGAATGAGAAAGTTTCCCGGCGGCCTCCCGTTGGATGAAAAAAAGGCCTTGGCCGAATCAAACAAGCGCTTTGAAGAGGCCGGTCTCCACCCTGTGGATGAAGAAGTCATTCTGGCCCTTTCCCTCTGGTTTAAACTGGTCAACGACCAGGGATTGACCGCCCGGGACAGACGGCAGTACGCCCGTTTTAGCGATTGGGCCGCCGCTCAGGGGCTTAATAAAGGCGCATTTTCCCGGGATTCGGAAATCCAGAGTCAGCAGCCCGTCCTCATGGGCAAAGCGGCGGAGAGCCTGGAAGGTTTTGCTGCGGCCCTGGGACTTAAGGAGGCCTACGGTACGGTTTTCTCCGGCTTCCAGGACGAGGTCTTTGGGGAAATTTTCTATGTTTATACCACCTTTTCCGAGTCACAGGCCGATTTGAACCCTGTTTCTGAAGAGGGATTTCGCATGGTCTTTGACGATATGTTCTCCCTTATGGCCGACGGGGATTTAGCCATGATGCGAATGGACGCAATCAAATATCTCTGGAAGGAGATTGGGAAGAAGAATTTTGATATGGAGGAGGGGAACCGGCTTATTGAGGTTATCCGGACGGTTCTGGACCTCACCTCTCCCCGGATTCGCCCCCTGGATGAGGTGAACAGCCCCGATCCGGTGGTGTATAAGATGGGAGCGGAAGGCGGGTTTTATTACCTCTTTGGTCCGGTGAATTCGGTGGCCGCCGCTTTTAACGGGAAGACTTTGAATCCTCTGGAGCGGCTCAATGAGATGCTTGAGGAGCAGTGTGCGGACAATCTGGTACTCTTTGTTATGCTCAGTACCCACGACGGCCGCTCCGTTCAGGGGCTGGGAGTGGACAGGACCGACGGCCATGTCTCCATTGAGGAATTCTACAAGCTTAAAAAGGTTATCCAAGAGCGGGGAGGGAAGCCTAAATTCCGATCCGTTCCGGCGGGGACCCTTCCTGTCGACACCTTTGACAAGATTTGCCATGAGCTGATTTGGGAAGAGTATAAGGCTGACCTGGCGGCCCTTTTTGAGACTGACGGGGCGGTAATGACCTTGAAGGAGAGCTATGACCGTGAATCTTTCCTTGCGGCTCTGGCTAAGATAAGCTCCCTTGAAGCGGATGAGCTGGCCCGGAAGGCTCCGGTGGATTTCTGGCTTAACTGGACCATAGACGGGAAAACCCCCTACGAACTTTGCGCCACCTCCCGTTCCGCCTTTACCATGGAAGGAATCGGTTCCCCCGAAGAGGAAGCCCGTCGTCTGGCCCTGGCCCAGCTCTACGTGCTTACCATGGAGCAGGTGGTGCCTGCGGTCTACATGAACGATCTTTGGGGCCTGGAGAACGACATCGCCGGTTATGAGTTGAGCGGACGTCCCCGGGACCTGAACCGCCACAAATCCCACGTGAATGAACTGGACTTTGGCAGCGATCCTTTCCGTAAAGTGTATGTTCCTCTTATGAATAAGATTATGGAGCTTCGCAAGGAGGACCGGGCTTTTTATCCGGGAGACGACAACTTTGAGTTTCTCACCCCCGGGGAAACGGTGTTTCTGAATCATCCCTTTGCGGAGGGGGACCACTCCTTTATTTTGGGAAATATCTCCCCCGAAGAGACGGAGATTCTCTTGCCTGTGACGGAGCTGGAAGGAATGGCCGGTCCCGTTCCCGAGCTGATTGATTTGATGAGCGGAGAGATCCTCACCTTGAACGAGGGGGAGCTTCATCTGAGCCTGGAGGGATTTCAGGTCCGATGGCTTAAAATCCCCGGAGGCCCGTAGTTTGAGTTCCTTTCCCGATATTTGGAACGGTCCCTGTCCTCTCTGCCGGGAGGAGGCGGAACATAGCCATTTCTTTACCGATAAATTCAGGCCCTACTACCGCTGTCCCGTCTGTACTCTCATTTTTGTGCCCGCCCCCTGGCAGGTGACGGCGGAGCAGGAGAAGGCCCGATACGACCAACACGAGAACGATCCGAATGATCCGGGGTACCGGGATTTTCTGGGGCGGATTGTCCCTTTCCTCGAGGAGTATCTTGAGACAGAAGGGAAAAGGGGGCTCGACTTTGGCTGCGGCCCGGGCCCTGTTCTGGGACAGATTTTGGAAGGAAAGGGCTATGATATGTCCCTTTATGATCTCTATTACCGGGACGATAAAAGTGTTTTGGAGGGATCTTCCTACGATTTCATCCTCAGTACGGAAGTTTTTGAACACCTTTCTGATCCGGACGCTACGGCGACCAGGCTTTTCTCCCTCCTCAAGCCCGGTGGCATACTTGCCCTTATGACCCGCTTCTACGAGGATCAAGTCAGTTTTAAATCCTGGTTCTATAAGGATGACGAGACCCATATTTGCTTTTATACCCGCCAAAGTTTGTCCCTCTGGGCAGAAAAGAAGGGGGTAAAAGCGGTTTTTAGGGGTAAGGATATGGTTATCTTTAAGGAGGCCCGGTCCGATAATGGTAAATATGAAGAGTAAAGCTTTTTTAATTGTCCTGATTTCCCTTTTGGCGCCCTATTTCCTTATGGCCGACGACCTGGCCATTGAGGAGGGCGATATTTACATTGAGATTGCCCGGGATAGCGAAGGCTTTGACCTGTGGATCCGGGCTAAGGAGGGAATGGGTTCTGTCCTGCTTTCCGAATCCAGTGCCGATCCGGACATGAGGGCCGACTCTTTTACCCTTCGCGCCTATGAGTACAACGAAGTAAACGGCGATGAAAAGCGCATTCTCAACGGAAAGTTTATGGAAGCCTCCACGCCTCTCTACTTTCTGATGGATTCCACCCCTGAATATAACGATGTGTTCAAGGCCGATGCCTATCACGTTTTTGTGCCTCTAAACGTGACATACGGTTACACCTATCCGGGCAGCCGGGAAGGGCAGATAGAAATTCGAAAAGGCACCTGGTTGAATATACGAAGCTTTGAGCTTGAATATGCCGACTACGCCGGAGCCTACCGGGACAATCCTTTTATCCTGGATATGGAAGAGCTTCCCCCTCCCACTCCTCCCGCTTTGGTCGTAGAGAAGGAAGAGAAAATCCTTACGGCCATGGCCGATGAGACGGAAGGGGTTTTTACTCCTGTTAACGATACGGAGGCGGCCGCCCGGAGAATTGCCGAACTGATTACCCGCGGTGACGATGTGGATGTGGTTCTGGTTATCGATACCACCATCAGTATGAAAAACGATGTGGCCTTCCTGCGCCAGAACCTCCTTCCCATGGTGGAAGAGCAGATCATGAGTTACAGTCACTTCCGAATCGGTATGGTTCTCTACCGGGATTACAAGGATGCCTATCTGACTCACGATTTCCCCTTCGAGTATGACCTGGATGCGATTCAGGGACGGTTGAATATGATTACTGTCGACGGGGGCGGGGACAAGCAGGAAGCGGTCTATGAAGGGCTTTACGATGCGATTATCAACTACGATTGGCAAGCGGCGAATCGTTTGATTATTCAGGTGGGAGACGCCATGCCTCACACCTATCCCAAGGGGAAAATCACGGAAGACATGGTTTTTGATGCGGCCCGAACCATGGGGATTCAGATTTATCCCATTCTTCTCCCCGATGACTAGATTTTCTGGCAAATTCTCTTCTCATGACTTAAACTAAATAGGCCGAATTTCGAGTTTATACCAATAAGAGCTTCTCTTTAAAAAGAGATTTAAAGCACCATGCTGAGATTGAGTAAATGTAATGCCTGAAGAAGCCAGTAATGCTTCTCGGGAGATTGGTTTCTAAAAGGAATC
>JAQQAP010000026.1 GCA_028533045.1 Spirochaetales bacterium
CTGGCTATTCAGCAGGCTTCCAAGAGATGGTCCATGCCACTTAGGAATTGGAAACCTGCTATGAATCGGTTCGCCATTGAATATGAAGGGCGATTTGATATTTGAAAAGTGAGCTTTACACAGAAAGATTTACAGGCTCGACAATCCCCCATGTTGAGTCAGTTTTGTCTGAGTTGAAGGCTGACTATAGAATGGGCATCGTAACCACATCGCGAAAGGATGACTTTGAGATTATCCATCGGGAGAGGGCTATTCTGGATTACATGGAGTTCTATCTGGCCAAAGGCGATTATAATCAGTCTAAGCCTCACCCCGATCCCTACCTGGCGGGCATGGGAAGATTCAATGCCGAACCGGGGGAGTGTATTGTCATAGAAGATTCGGCCAGAGGGCTCAAATCGGCTATTGCTGCGGGAATTGATTGCATTGTCATCAGAAATGATTTTACTCGGAGTCATGATTTTCGTGGCGCTAAATGTATTCTCAACAACATTACCGAATTGCCCGGGAAGCTCAGGGAACTGAATGGGGAGTTATGAAAATTATAACTGCCGACAGAAGTGACCTGGAAGAGATTCTTAAGGTACAAAAAAAGGCCTTTTACCCTGTCTCTTTCTTTTATAACAATCCAGACCTGGGACCTCTCCATACAACTCTTGATGAGTTGAATGAGCACTTCAATGAATATACCTATTTAAAAGCTGTAGAAGGGAATCTCATTATTGGCTTTTTAAGAGCGAAAAGGATAGATGACTCTTGCAAGATAGAAAGTGTAAGCGTGGATCCGGAATGGCAGAAGAGAGGGATCGGTTCTCAGCTTATTAAAGCTATAGAGGCTATTTTCCGTGATGTCGATAATTATGAACTCCTTACGGGATTGAAGACCCCCGGTAATGTGACGTTTTATAGTAAAATGAATTACCAAATTAAAGAAAGAATCCCCGGAACGCGAACAATTCCCGAATTAGTTTTGATGCAGAAAAAGAGTGGTTATAAGAATGCATAGCAAGCTTCCTTTCACTTACCGCCATATCCATATCCTGGGCGCCTCCGGATCTGGAACTACGACAATGGCAAAAGAGATATGTTCAGAACTTCCATTTAAGCATTTTGACTCTGATGATTACTTCTGGAAAGTAAAATATACAGAGTCACAGCCCCGTCATGTGAGACTTAGTAATCTGAAAGACGAACTGGACAAACAGCCCAATTGGGTCCTGTCCGGGGCGGTTATCGATTGGGGAAACCCCTTAATCCCCTTATTTGACCTCGTCGTGTTTATGTCTGTTTCCCATGAAGAGCGGCTCATGAGACTGAAGAAGAGAGAATCAGATCGATTCGGAGAGTCAATATTACCTGGTGGGGACAGATACGGGGAGTTCACGAAATTCATGGAGTGGGCCAATCAATATGAAACGGGCGGCATGAATGTCAGAAGCAGGTTACAACAGGAATCCTGGCTTAAAAGCCTTCCCTGTGAAGTGCTGCGAATTAACGGGGATAACTCCCCGGAAGAGAATCTTAAGATTCTCATTGAAAAGATAAAAGGATAAAATATGATAAACAATCGACTGGCCGGTCAAATGGCCTTCATAGCTGAAATAGAAAAACTGAAAATTGTGTATAGACAAAACGGGATTATCGGCGGAGGCCGGCAGGAGAACAGCGCCGAGCACTCCTGGCATGTGGCCCTTATGGCCTTTACCCTCCAGGAATACGCCAAAGACAATACGGATATTCCCAAAGTCATTCAAATGCTTCTTATTCATGATTTGGTAGAAATCTATGTAGGCGATATTTTTTTGTATGACGAAGAAGGCCGGGAAGAGATTAAAGTTCAGGAACAGGAAGCGGCAGAGAAGCTTTTCTCTCTGTTACCCGATGACCAGGGTGTCATTTTTAAGGACTTGTGGAATGAATACGAAGGCAAATCGACTAGGGAGGCTGAATTTGCCCTGGTTCTGGATAATTTGCAGCCCATCCTGAATCATTACTATACCAATAATCAGAATATTACTGGAAAAAAGCTCAAAAGGTCGCAAGTCATCCAAAAGAAACTCTTTATAAAGGACTATTCAGAAGAGTTGTGGGAGTTTGCCCTTGGGATTATCGATAAGTCGGTGGAGAAAGGGCTGTTTGCGGAAGGTTAATAGGGTTAGGAATGATAGATGCTAAATAGAAAAGAAGCGGAACAGTTACTTGAAGAGGGACGACGAAGCAATGAGGGCCCCTGGATTCCCCATTCTCAATATGTTGCCCTTGCGGCAGAAGCGATTGCTAAAGCAACAAAATCACTTGATCCCGACCGGGCCTATGTGCTGGGACTGCTCCATGACATAGGTAAGAGTGACCCTACGGCACAAAATCGGCATCCTCTCCTCGGTTATGATTTTATGATTGAGAGGGGAGAGAGCGAAATCGCACAAATCAGCTTAACCCATCCCTATGCCTTGAAGGATTTTCATGAGACAATCGGTTATAGCTCCTATTCGGAAAAGGAGAATCTAAGAATTGAACAGCTCTTGGCCTCCTTCTCCTATACCGATTATGACCTTCTCATTCAATTATGCGATGGCCTTGCCATTCCGGAGGGAATTGTATTGCTAGAGAAGAGACTTTTTGACGTACATCTTCGACATGGTTTTAATGATTATACACTTCAGAGATGGAAGAGGCTCATAGAGATCAAGAAGCACTTTGAAAAGCTTATTGGTTTTAGTCTTTATGACCTGTTTCCAGAATCGGTCGGCTTAACGTTCAGTCATGATTTTTAGGTGAATATTGAAACAGGATAGGTTGCCATTATGAGCATAGAATACTTTATTGACGATCCCACTCATTTTCGTAGAATTTGAAAGAGTGAACTGAAGCGAGGTCATATGCTCGATTAATCCATTCCCTATTACAATGTTTTATTTTAATGAGAAAAAAAGGTACGAAAATCCCCCATTATCCCCTTCCTGAAGGCTTTCGCTTTGAGTTTTATCAACCTGGTGATGAACGCTGCTGGGCGGAGATTAAAACCAGTGTGCTTGAGTTTTCCCATCTTCAGGAGGCGCTCAAATGCTTTGAAAAGGACTATCTTGATCACATAGACGAATTACGGCGACGCTGCCTCTTTCTTGTCACCGATCAGGGAGAAAAGGTAGGAACTGCGATGGCATGGTGGAGTACTCGGGATGAATTACGAGTGCCTTCTATCCATTGGGTCTCAATAAAACCGGAATATCAAAATCTTGGCTTGGGAAAGGCCCTGGTCTGCCAAGCTGTCAATCTCTCAATCGAATTGGACGGTGACAGAGACAGCTTTATCCACACTCAGACTTGGAGTTATCCCGCCATTGGAATCTACATTAAATCAGGCTATAAAATCCTCAGGGAAGGACATTTTGCATGCTTTCCCAATGATTATTCGAAAGCTCTGCCCTATTTACGTGATAAGATGGGAACGCGGTTTCATATTGATAATGATACGACCGTGATTGAATTATCGAAGAAATAACTTTGAAATAAGAGACAAATTAAATCTAAAAGATAATTCCCTTTTATCCTTTGTCTTGTCGGTGTAAATTAAGATCGACTTTTTTGCTAAACATAAAACAAGGTCAGGTAATAGTTAAATGGGTACTATGGAAAAATGGGAATTAGCTTTGCAAGTGTTCCTTAAAAAATGGGAAAATAATAAAGAAGTTATTGGAGCACTCGTCTGCGGCAGTTACATCACGGGAAATCCGAGCCAGCACTCAGATATCGATATTCATATTCTTCTCGATTCAAAAACCACTTGGAGAGAAAGAGGGAATGAAATTATTGACGGTATATTGATCGAGTATTTTGCCAACCCTGTTAGATCCCATTACGAGTACATGGAAAACGATTATAAGGAAAGAATGAAATCCAATGCGCATATGTTTTGTACAGGGAAAATCCTCTTTGACAAAACGGGGGAGTTGGACGCGCTCATAAAGGACTCAAGAGAATATCTTGTTAAAGAATTTCCTGAGCAAAGTAAGATAGGAATCGAAATTGCTAAATATCAACTCTGGGATAGGCTAGATAATCTTGAAGAAGTTTTTGATGCAGAAGGGGATGAGTTTTTTTTTGTGTTTTATAATGACTTGAATGCTCTATTTGAGACTTACGGTAAATTCTTACAGTTCGATTCTATCCCCGTTCACAAATTAAAGCGTTTACTTGTAAATGAAGAAGATAAGACGAAATACCATGTAAGTGATTTCCCCGATGAGGTATTTCTCAGAATGTTTGTGAATGCCCTTTTTCACAAAGATAAGTTAACCATGATGAAGGAATATCAGGAATTGACGAATCACGTTCTTGAGAAAATGGGGGGATTTAATATCGATGGCTGGAAAATCAGAAGTTCAGCCCCATAGTTAGAAAAGCCATAAAGGGAAACATTTGGAAGAATCTTTAAAGAAAAAAAGACCGGAAATCACTGTCGTAAAGAGTATTGCTAAAAAGCATATTCCCCATGTCGTAAGGGTTGAAGCTGTGGAAAAAGGCACATCAACTTTTGTTTATAGAATCAAAACGGAAAATGAAACCTTCTATTTTCGCTTTCTCCCGGAAGACACCACTTTTGGGGCAGAAGTCCTCACCCATAATTTGCTCCTTGAATCGGGTGTCATCGTCCCGGAAATTATCGCCTATGAAGAGTGGAATCGGGAAACAGGTTTATCGATGATGCTTCTATCTGAGATTCCCGGTAATTCTATAGAAGATGAGATGTCAAGCGAAAAGTCTCAAATCTTATATGAAGCGGGTAAGCAGATTGGTCTTCTCCATAACATTCCCGTTGATGGTTTCGGTTGGATCGACCGGAATCATCTTAATGAATTAAAGGCAGAGAAGGCTAACTTTCTTGAGTACTATAGCGAATTTCTCGAGTACGATTTAAAGGTCATGGAAAATCATCCCTATTCAGATTTAGAGAAAAGTAAGATTCGCGAGTTTGTCACAATGGGGATGAAAAGGCTCGATACCACTCAAGCTTCATTAGTTCATGGTGATTATGATTTTTCACATA
This sequence comes from Spirochaetales bacterium, assembly GCA_028533045.1. Classification (GTDB taxonomy): domain Bacteria; phylum Spirochaetota; class Spirochaetia; order DSM-2461; family DSM-2461; genus SZUA-368. The sequence goes on from JAQQAP010000026.1 coordinate 5,048, forward strand.
TTTACCACAGGAAGGGGAAATATACAGGTCTCATTGATTTTGGTGAGATAAGGGGGAATAATCCTCTTTTCGATTTTGCCACCTTTCTTGGTTTTGAGCAGGATAGGGAGTCACTAAAATATTTATTAGAGGGCTATCGGGAAGAGCGGCATTTTAGTGAAGAGAATATAATCTCTTCGGAGATATTTGCTCTTTTTATGCTCTTAAGATTTTTGGGGAGGAAGAACAAAATCTCCAAGGAGAATTTCTGGTTTAAAAGGGTCCGAATGCAGCTGAAGGTATTACTGACGTATTCTATTATGGATTTATGATGTAGAATGCTGCAGACTAAGGTAAAATCGTAAACGATGAACTATGTTTTACATGTCTATTTATCAATCAAGGAAGTCGTAATATGAAATTGAGAATCATTTTTATTCTCCTCATTTATTTGATTATGTGCAGTGCTTGCATTTACCTGGTAGATTTAAATGATGAGTCAACGGCAAGTTATAGTGATGATGATTTTGAATGGACAGTTCCTACTCCTTCTTCAAATAGCCGGATTGTTTATGTAAGCACTACATACGGAAGTGATGAAGGGGATGTTTATGTCTACGAAGATATGGAATCTACCGATGTCTTTTATCCAGAGGGTACCATAAACGCTTTTAATACCTTTGAATCTGCCTATGCCTGTCTGCGTGATGGATATGCCGATTATCTCTTGTTCCGACGGGGAGATACATTTACAGAATCAATTGAGTTGGATAAATGGGGCCCAAGTGGTTCGGAACGTTTTGTTGTTGGGGCTTTCTATTATAATCCGGATAACGAAGCTGAGGCAAATAATAGCCCCCTATTTGAAACGGGAGCGGAAAAAGGGATCTATTCCTATAGTAAAGGAATCCGCAATATTTATATTCTCGGTTTGAATTTCTATGCGAATACACGTGATCCCGATAACGCAGACTATACGGGATTAGAGGTATACGACGATGGTGATACCGGTGTTTTTGGGAGTTCCGGATTTGGTTTTTCCAATAGTATAGATGATTATGACTGTGAAAATATTACCGTGGAAGGCTGTAAATTCAGCTATTATGGAGGGAATTCGGTTTCATTGGCATATGATTGCACCGGGACTATAACTGTAGATTTTCGACGGTGTGTTATTTTGAATTCCTATACGACCACGGAGGGTTCTCACGCTCAAGGTTTCTGGGGGTTCCAGGCTCAAATCAATATGGACGAATGTATTATGGATCATAATGGCTGGCAGGGGGAAGCCGATTCGGGAGACCCGGGCGAAGCCACTATTTTCAATCACAATACCTATTTTGCCGGTTGTTATGATTCGACCTTTGAAAATTGTATTTTTACTCGTGGCTCCAGTATGAACAATAAATGGACCGGTTATCCGGGAACGGAAGATTCCTCTCCAAACATTGTTATGAATAATAATTTTTATATGGGTGGAGAGATTGCTATTCAGGTTGGGGGGAACTATTCAGACTATTACGGTGAATATCGGTTTAAAGATTTAGAAATTACCAATTGTGTTGTTCAGGATGCGGGGTGGGAAAATCCTCTGGGCCGAACTCTTGGATGGGGGTTTTATCTTGAAGGGATGAACAGTGGATCGGTGAGAAATAATGTGATTTTTTTTAGAAATGTAGATCAGACTCTTACCAATTCTTACGGTGTGTATCTAAAAGATGGATATTCAAAGGAACTTATAATTGATAGCAACATTTTCTCTTCAAACACAGATGGTCCCGCTCTGTTCTATGCTGATGAAAACGACGGAGAGGAGACAGATGAGATTGCAATCACCAAAAACATTTGGAATGCCACTAACACTATAGATCAGATTAATTACTTAGGTCGATTCTACAGTGATCGAGAGTATTCATTCGCCGGTAACTGGTGGTTTACACCAAGAACAGAAAATGAGTTTCTTATAGATAATTCACCGTACCAAAAAGCAGATTGGTTGTTAAATTATGAACCGACGGCCACCTTTGGGGAGGAAAGTTATTTGTTTCCCGATGAGTCAAGAACAGTTGAGACGTATATGGGGGAAATCGGAGAAACGGAAAGCAAAGAAGCCTTTCTTGAAGTGATTAGGAGCCAGGACCGCTATAACTGGAATACTGATATTTCTGCCAACAAGATAAATAACTGGATAAGAGAAGGTTATGTCGACTCGTGATTCAATTCGCCCTATAATCACAATGGCTAAAGGGCAAGAGAAAAAAAATTCTAATTGAAATATCTCTTTTGTTACGGGTTGTTAGATGTTAAACTAAAATAACAAATACCTGATTACCATTTCTTGTTTGATCTATGGCCTGGGAGTATTTATGGAGCAACAAAAGGAAAAGATTCGAAAGTACTATGATTCCAATCCCAAGAGAGAATGGGCTCGATTGGACAAATATGGTATTGAATTTCAAGTCACTCTTAAACATCTCTTGAAACACCTTAAGCCCAACAGCAAAATCCTTGATATTGGGGGAGGGCCTGGTCGATATGCCTTTGCATTGACAGAAGCAGGGCATGAGGTACACCTTACTGATCTTTCACCTGGTCACATTGAGTTCGCCCAACAAAAACAGAAGGAGTTGGGTATAATCTTAGGTTCAGCCACGGTAAGGGATGCAGAAGATTTATCACAATTTCCCGATAATACCTTTGACGCCGTCATTAATTTGGGACCTTTATATCACATACAAGAGGACAACTCCAGAAATAAAACGATTTCAGAATCGATAAGAGTCTTGAAAAAGAACGGCTTATGCACCTTTGGTTTTATCTCTATCTATGCTCCCATTTATGACATAGTGAAAAAGGACCCTTCAACCATCTTAAGTAAATACGATGACCTCTTGCGATTCATTGATACAGGGATACGCATCGAATCAGAAAAGGATCCGGGTTTTACCGATATCTATCTGATTGATCCAATGAAGATAGAAGATTTGTTTGTTAATAGTCCTGTAGAAAAAGTATCCCTATTCGGCACTGAAGGTTTAACCGCACAAAGCGAAACCAGGATCATTCAATCTGATCTATCAGTTTTTAAGAAATGGGTTGATCTCGCCTATCTGACCAGTACAACCATAGCTGGTGTAAATGGCTCAGAACATATTGTTTATATGGCGAGAAAGAAATAATGCCAGGTTATGTTTTACATCTCTATGTGGGAAATGAATTAGCCAAAACCCTCGCAAACCAAAGGGATCTTTTTATTGCCGGGAACCTTGCCCCCGATGCGGCCCATGCCAGAAAACCCTATGACAGGGAGCATAAGAAGGCTTCCCATTTGAAACAAGGGTTTAGGGACAGGCAGCTTACGGATAAAAAGAATCAGATACGATTTGAGCAGGGGATTAAGGATTTCATCTCTCAGATTCAGTTTATTGATAATCCCGGAAAAAAAGAGTTTTATTATGGATATATCGCCCATGTGCTCACAGATTACTTTTTTATTCAAAACATACTTGATGATATTTATGAGGAGTGTGCCGCTCAGAAATATCATTCAGACGAATCACTCGTGACCGGAGGAGATTTCACAGAGGAATATACCGCCATGGATGGGGCCGTTCTGGCACAATTCTATGAGCTTGACGATGTCTTGGAAAAGCTTGAAAACAGCCATGCCTTTGATGTGGAGTCGCTGGTTTTTGAACATGAAGTATTGAAAGCCAGAGCGTGGACGCTTAAACAAATCCGAGGAGAAAAAGATTTCAATAAGGAGCTGAAATATCTTAATAAAAAAGATCTTTTTTCCCTGCTGGAAAGTTGTCTGGATTACGTGAGAAGTTATTTAGATCGTGAAATGAAAAGAGAGAGTAATATATGCCTTCGTCAATGATTCGCAGCCAATAAACAGAGCTGGAATGATTGATAATAGGATGAGTGCGGATCTAATCATAAGTTATAATATTTCCGTATCTGATCCCTCACCGCTGGGTAGAAGTTGTACTTCTCAAAATCGGTAGAGAAAGATGGCGCAGCCGACAGAAGTATTCATCATAGCTCCTTCCTCAATTCATCTAAGGGGTAGGGCCAACAGGAAGAGTGTTCCTTCTCCCAATTTGCTTTGAAGATTAACAGAACCTCCGTGCTGTTGGATAGCTCCATAAGTGGACGCCAGGCCAAGTCCTGTTCCCTTTCCTTCCGACTTGGTGGTAAAAAAAGGATCAAATATCCTCTCCCGAATGCTTTCGGGGATGCCCGATCCGTTATCGGTGACGCTTAGGAGTGCATATTGAGAGGCATGGTCCGGTTTGCGCAGAATCTGATGGGGAAGGTGGGAACAGGTGCGTAGTTCGTATTGTATGAGGCCGTTCGACTCTATGGCATCGTTGGCGTTAATACCCAAGTTAAGCAGGGCGTTCTGGAGCTGGTCCGGATCACCTGCTAGGCTGATTTCTTCTTCCGGGAGGGAGAGGGTTATTTCCGTTTTCCTATCAATGCTTCTCTCCAGAATTTCCACTGTTTCCCTAAGAAGCTGATTCAGGTTGACTTCACGGGTAATTTCCGCTTTTTTTCTCCCGAATTTGAGCAGTTTGGAGGTCAGGTCGGAGGCACGGAAGACCGATTGGTGTATGGTTTCTACGTACTCTACTTGCTCTTCGTACATGCCTGTACCCAGGAGAAGGTCGGCCGATCCGGTGATTCCGGCGAGCTGATTGTTAAAGTCGTGTGCGATACCGCTGGCCAGCTGCCCCAGGGCGGTAAGCTTTTCCATCTGCCGTCGCTCCTGCTCTATCTCGATGGATCGGGTGACATCTTTCATATTGCATATTATGCTTTCCTGTCCCAGAATGTCCGCCTTTTTGAGAGTGCAGTCTATCCAGAGAGTATCCCCGTCAAGGCGCCTTCCCTTCCAGCGGATTACCTGGGGGCCCTCCTTATGGGCCAGATAGAGCCAATGACGGGCGTCTTTAATAGTATAGGGCTCTTCTTCGTAGCAAAGTTTGCTCAGGTGCATATTGGGTCTGTCTCCGTCGGTTATGTGGAACATGTAGGCGGCGGAGCGGTTGGCCATGAGGAAGTCATAGGTGCGGCAGTCGAATATGGTAATCCCTTCTCCGGAGGCGTCGAATATATTTTCGTAGGTTTCCCCCAGAACTTGGGTCTTTTTCAAAGAGTTATAAAGATAGCGGGTTGTGAGCCAGACAAAAAGGGCAAACAAGATAAGAAACAGACCGTAGGAATGATAGTCATCTGCCGCAGTGGGATTGGAGCGATGGTGAAAATAACCCAAAACTATCAGCGCAATGGGTGCGGAGGCCCCGTAAATCCAGAATTGCCAATTATCAAGAAGCAGGCCCGCTATGAGAACTCCCGTAGGAAATAAAAGAATAGCCGAATCGGCAGGACCTTTCCCCTCTGCGAGAAGGGGGGCAAGAGAAATGAAAAATGCGAAGGCGAGTAGTAGTATTTTGCCGGAAACGAAAAAGCCTTTTTTTATGAGTCCAACAACAACTAACATGACTGTAATGGAAGAGAGAGATTCCACTATGGAGGAGAAAGAGTGATCGAGAATCCCCACAAGGGTAAAGACAAATCCATTAATAAGGAGCATTGTGGAAACTTGGAGGGCAATTTTATTTTTAATCTGATCGACTTTTTCTTCTCCCTCGTAGGTGGGTAAGGAGAAATAGTTATTGAATAGGGTTTTTAAGCTTGCCATCTATCTTTCATTTTATCCTTATTAAGGTTAAAAATCAAAATAAATAATACGAATTAATTTATAATCTCACTGGCAGGAATCCCACCTTTAATCCCCCAGTTTTCCAAGGGCTGCTCAATAACTTGAATAAAGATATCATTTCGGGGTACACCAATCTCTTCAAGGTTATCGCAAAGGGTGGTGTACATCATCTTCTTCATAGATTCTGTGGAAGTAGTCCCAGTCTGGAATTTTTAACGAGTCTACAAGTGCTTTATGGATTGACTCATGGAGTTTTTCTTTATCTTTAGTTGACCAGCTTTTTCGTATATTGATTTTAACCTGTGGCATTATTTTTCCTCATATCCATCTGTAGCATCGAGAACTCCCTGTCCAGTTCACACCAGCCGTTTTTCTTCCAGAACTCCATGGCTTTGGTATTCTGATTTAATACGTAAAGATTGCACTTCCATATTCCTTGTGCTTTGAGAGCTGCGAGAGTCTTCACATATAGAACTTTGGCAATTCCAAGACCTCTATGTTGAGGGAGAACCATTATGTGGCTGATATATCCCCTTCTACCATCTTGAGCACCTTTGATTGTACCAATAATTTTCCCATCTATGATAGCAACAAAACTGAGACCAACATTTCTATCAAGGAATATCTTCATATTATCATAGGAGTCTTCTTCATCAAGGCATAATCCTTCAGTAGATTCCCAGAGTTCTATAAGATCTTGATGGTCAGTGAGTTTCATTTCTCGGATGGTATAGTTGGTATTCATGGATTTCCCTCAGAACCAAGCTTGATCTTTTCATATAAATAATACTGCTCAGAAGCTTTAACCACACACCAGAATTCTGATACTTCTTCTTCAATCGAAATGGGATCAGGTTTCAAGGAAAAAAGATTTTCTTCTACCTCATTTAATGTCTTTCCAGAATCAGATATGGCGATTGTACAGTGTGGTTTAATCTGATCAAGAGTGAACCTGCCATTATAAGGATTAATATCTGGAAACCCGTTGTACACCTTCTTGATTATCTTTGTAATTTCCTCTTCATTAGCAGGCTTTAAAAATAATACACCATTATCTTTAAATCTGGAAATTGAACTGAATGAAATAGAGAATGGTGAGATATCTGAACATAGCTTTTTCAAAGACTCTATTCGACTTTGGTAATCGGTTATACTTTTGGCAAAGGGATGGACTACTGTAATGTGTGGGGTTAATCCACATGAACCACTATTGGTATATTTTTCTCGGTAGGGTTGGATTGAATCGATTATGCTATTTAAGGGGATGATTATATCTACGAGATGAAAGTCTGTTCTATTCGTTTGTTCCAATATTTTACTTCCTGCTTTAAAGCTCTCTACTCATATAAACGCTACTGGGATCTTCTATATATCCGTCAAAGGGACCGCATTTGAAGAATCCCAACTTTTCATAGAGTTTGTGAGCAGGTATAAAGGCCTCTCCTGCTCCTGTCTCCAGACTTAATCTCTTATATCCTCTCTGTTGAGCTACAGAGATCAGATGTTCGAGAATCCTTTGGGCTATTCCCTTTCGTAAAAAGGATTCATGGGTTCTCATGGATTTTATTTCACCGTGAGTATGGTTAATCTCCTTGAGTGCTCCACATCCAGCGAGTTCATTCTTTGACCAGAGTGTCCAGAAAGTAATCTCTGGCTTCTTGAGTTCTTCTAAAACCAAGGTGTGTACACTCTCTTCTGGGTAACCATTTTTCATATCTTTGAGGTGAGATAAAATTAGCCCTTGGACTTCAGCATCTTCAAGTGTATCAATTCTTATTTCTAGCGAACTATCCCATGTGCTCACTAAATGATTCCCTCCAGTTAATGTTGATTTATTATATAACTAAAAGTTTTGTATGACCAGATAAAAGGGGTAAAGCAAATACTGTGTTTAGCTATTCGGGATTTCAACAGGGATATCAATTATTTCCGTATAACCCTCATTATAGACTATTTTCATAGTTTTATTGTCCCAGTCCACATGGACAAGTGCTACATCATCCATGACCGAGAATTCCCCAGTCTCTTCGTTTATATCGTAAATATGTTCAGCAGGAACAGAAAAAAGAGGTTCCAGGGATGGGTAGTCACTATTTCCTTCGGGCACATTTTGGTAAAGGGAGTAGAAGGTTACCTTTTCATGGAAGCCGGAGATGACTTCTACAAGATGAGTATTACTCTCCTCATCTACTACTTCGATGAAGCTATATTGGTCTGATATCCAGGGTTCCCTTTTGGGTTTCAGGAAGCATCCTATGAATAATAGAGTAAGGGTGATGATTAGGATTTGTTTTTTCATGGTACGGTTCTCCTTCCTTTTCGCATCGGTCGTTACAGGTTGTGGCTTCTCTCCCTGCTCCGCAGGTTTGTCGGCCTTTGGGTGTTGTGGCATTTCGCTGTTTTCCCTGCCTTCTACGTGGAGGTGGGGGGAACCCCCTCCGGTCGTCGCCGTCCTGGCTCCTTCCTCCGGGCCCCGTCGGGAAGCTGCCGCGCACATCCTGTGTACTGCTCCTCCCTTTCTGGTTCGGTCATTTACAGCTATGGCTTCTCTCCCTGCTTCGCAGGTTTGTCGGCCTTTGGGGATTGTGTCATTTCGCTGTTTTCCTTGCCTTATACGTGGAGGTGGGGGGAACCCCCTTCGGTCGTCGCCGTCCTGGCTCCTTCCTCCGGGCCCCGTCAAGCCGCTGTCGAGCACATCCTGTGCTCTTATCCTCCCACGGGTCGGCGCGGCTTTCGGATCGATTCCCCCCACCTCGTATGGTTATAAATGCAAAGAGCCGCCGTTTGGCAGCTCTTTAATCTTTCTTGGAGATGGAGGTGGGGGGAATCGAACCCCCGTCCTAAAGGGCGCAAAAAAGGCCTCTACAGGTTTAGTTTACTTTTGTTGTTTCGGCCGGATCGGGGAAGTAAACCAACCTTCCTCAGCCTAGTGTGTTTAAAGTCCCTAATAGTTAACGCACAATCCTATCAAGCAAGCCTTTGGGTTGTTAAGGATAGTAGTTCTGGAAAGGCACCAGATCAGTATCCCGCAACGAGTTACGCTGCTAATGCAAAAGCTTCGTTGTTATCGAAAGCGATAACAACTTCGTCTTCTTTCTTGGCAATTATAAAATGTCTTTTTAGGAGAGACACTCCACCTGCCACCCAAATCCCGGTCATCCTCCAGTCGAAACCAGTGCACCCCCAAGAGTTTGTGTAAACAGAATATACAGGCCTTTTTGTGAAAAGTCCAGTCTTTAACTGGTCAAATTATCCTAATGGATTATAATTAGTAGGGAAAGTTTGAATAGAATCAATATCCCCAGGAGGATCACGCTATGTACCTTCCCCAATCGGTTCAAGTCAGGTTAGCTATGAATACCATTCTTAAGTCCATGGACAGGGAGGTTCTCTTTGATGGCTGTGAGGAATTGAAGGAGTTCCGGGCGTCCTGTTTTGTGTCCCTTCATATAGAAAAGGACGGGCAGGAAGTTTTAAGAGGTTGTATTGGGACTTTATCACCGGTGAAGGAGAATCTATACGAGGAAATTCGTTCCAATGCTCTTTCTGCCGCCTATCAAGACCCCCGCTTCTCCCCTTTAAGGGAAAGTGAACTGGAGAATCTGACTATCTCCGTGGATGTCCTGGAGCCTTCGGAACCCATCGATTCGCCCGATCAGCTTGATCCTGCTGTCTACGGTGTTATTGTGGAGAGGGACTGTCGCCGGGGTGTTCTTTTGCCCGACCTGGACGGGGTGGATACGGTGGAACGGCAGCTGGAAATTGCCCGTTCCAAAGCGGGGATCAGGCCACGGGAAGAGGTGGCTCTGCAGCGTTTCAAGGTGATCCGGTACCATTAAATGAAAGAGGGCCGATTTTTTCTTCCTTCCAGTGGAGGGAGGGTTGAATGCGTTCTTTGTCCCCGACACTGTGTGCTTTCCCCGGGACAAACCGGTTTTTGCGGTGTCCGGGCCAATCGAGAAGGGAAGGGCCTTAGCCTGAATTACGGGAGCCTGTCTGCTGTACAGATTGATCCTATTGAGAAAAAGCCCCTCTCTCACTTCAAGCCCGGTACAGATATTCTTTCTCTGGGGAGTTACGGCTGTAATCTCTCCTGTCTCTATTGTCAGAATCATCAAATTGCCCGGGATAGTGATCTATTTCGCTTTGCCCGGGGGGGAGAAGAGATTACTCCCTCCATGATTCTTGAGCAGCTTGCCGCCCCTCTTGCGGGGGTAGCCTATACCTATAACGAACCCACCGTCTGGTGGGAGTTTATGATTGACTGCGCGGGCCTGGTAAAGGAAAAGGGTTTTGCCAATGTGATGGTAACAAACGGCTACATTGAACCGGAACCGCTTAGGGAGCTGCTCCCCCTCATCGATGCCTTTAGCGTGGATCTTAAAGGCTACTCGGAGGAGTTCTACCGGGATGTGAGCGGCGGCCGTCTTGCTCCTGTGAAGAGGACCTTAAAGTCCATTGTGGAGGCGGGGCGTCACCTGGAAGTGGAGTACCTTGTCGTTCCCGGTAAGAACGATGAAGAAGCTTCTTTTGAAGAACTTATGCTCTGGTATGCCCGGGAGCTGGGGGCCGATGTGCCTCTTCACATTAATCGTTATTTCCCTCGCCATAAAATGTCCCTCCCCGCTACCCCCATAGATAGGCTGTTAGCGCTCTATGACATAGCTTGTAAATATCTTAGCCATGTTCACATCGGTAATGCCCAAGTAGATTTAAGTAAAAGAAGGAGTCAGCCATGAGTATACGTCCCCCCGCAGTGGCCGGGCAGTTTTATCCGGCCGGGAAAGAGGCTCTTATCCGGGAGATAGAGTCTCAGTTGGAGAAGGAGAAGAGTCACATTGACCTCTCCCTGGCTAAAAAGAAGATCTACGGCGGGGTCAGCCCCCATGCGGGGTATATCTTTAGTCTGCCCCAGGCTCTTCATCTTTTCCAAATCCTTATGAACGCAGAACAGGTCTGGCCCCAAACGGTCTTGCTTAACCCGAACCATACCGGCCTAGGCGCCCCTCTCTCAATCGATTCCCATCAGCGCTGGACCACTCCTCTGGGAGAGACCGACGTGGATGAAGAGCTTGCCGAATATCTGATCAAGGAAACCATGGATTCGGGCCATGCGATTCGGCGCGGTTCCCTGGCCCACAGGAGGGAACATTCGGGGGAAGTCATTCTACCGCTCATACAGTATTTTTTACCTCAAGGGATCTTTCTCCCCCTGTGTATGGGGGACTGCTCCCCCGGAGCGGTGGATCAACTCTCCCACAGCCTGGCCCGTTATGCCCGGGAAGAAGAGGCGCCTCTCATTATTGCTTCCTCCGACTTTACCCACTTTAAATCCCCCTCGGAGGGGCGGGAGCTGGACGACTACGCTCTGGACGCCATCCTTAATCTGGATACGAAGGAGTTTCTTCGCCGGGTAGGGGAGAAGGGGCTCTCCATCTGCGGGTTCGGTCCTATTGCTGTCCTGCTGGAGTATGCCAAAAAGGTTTCTACCCGCCCCAAAGTCAGCCTGTTAAAACGAGGCCATTCCGGTGAGTCAGCCTATTTTCAAGGGCAGGAGCAAAGTGAGGTGGTCGATTATGTCAGCCTTCTTGTTCATGAAGAGTAGATTTGCTATAGTGGGCCCATGGCTAAGTTAATCGAACCAAAAGTGTTAAAGGGATTCCGGGACTTTCTTCCGGAACAGGAAATTGAGCGGCGTGAACTGATGGCCGAGCTGGAAGAAACTTACAAGAGTTTCGGCTTTGTTCCCATCGATACGCCCGTGCTGGAGTATACGGAAGTTCTCCTTGGAAAGGGGGGCGGCGAAACGGATAAGCAGGTCTACCATTTTGAAGATCACGGCAAGCGGGACGTGGCCATGCGTTTTGACCTGACCGTACCCTTCGCCCGCTACATGGCGGCCCACCGGCACGAACTCTATCTTCCCTTCAAGCGCTATCACATAAATAAGGTCTGGCGGGGAGAGAACACTCAAAAAGGTCGCTACCGGGAATTTGTCCAGTGCGACTTTGACATCGTCGGGGTGGATTCCGCCTCCAGCGACTTTGAAATCCTCCTCATGATGCGCGCCTCCATGCAGAATCTGGGTGTAAAAAAGTGTACCGTACATTTCTCCCACAGGGGTATTTTTAACCGATTCCTGGAAAATCTGGGAATCATGGATAAATCTGTCGAGATTCTGCGAACCGTGGACAAGCTCGCCAAGATCGGTCGGGATGAAGTGATTCGTCTCCTAACAGAGCTGGCCGATGGGGATAAAGCGGAAAAGATCGTCTCCTTTATAGAGATGAAGGACTCCTTCGAAGCGACCCTGGCTAACATGAGCGAGCTGGCAGGCGGGGCTGAGGCTGACACGGAACGGCTGGAGCAGATCTGGGCCGCCATCAAGGATATGGGCCTGGAAGACAACTTTGTCCTTAATCCCTCTATTACACGAGGCCTCGACTACTACACCGGTCTGGTATACGAAACCTTCCTGGATGACCTTCCTTCCATCGGTTCGGTCTGTTCCGGCGGGCGTTACAACAACCTGGCCGGCCTTTACACCAAGGAAGAGCTTCCCGGCGTAGGAGCTTCTGTAGGATTGGACCGGCTTTTGGCAGCCCTGGACGAGCTGGGTCAGTCTTCACGCAAAAAAAGCTACACCGAAGTGTTGATTTTCCAGATGGATGACAGCCTGATGGGCCACTACCACAAAATGGCCGGTATAATCCGTGAAGCGGGGATCAGCTGCGAAGTATACCCGGTGAATAAAAAACTGGGCGCCCAGTTCAAGTTTGCCGAAGCCAAGGAGATTCCCTTTGGGATTATCTGCGGGTCCGACGAGAAGGCCGCCGGTACGGTGAACCTGAAAAACCTGGCCAGCCGGGAGAACCACGAAGGTATTAGCCTGGAGAAGGCGATTGAGGTGTTAAAAGCCTAACGCTTATCCCAAAACGCCTGATACCCCTTGGGCAGATCGCGGTACTCAATCGTGTTCTGCCTAAAGGTGGTTTTATGTTTAAGATATTCGCTAATCTCCCGGGATTCCGATTCATTCAGGTTCCGGGAATAGCCGTCCTCCCAATAGATGGTATACACCTTATTCATAATTTCCAATCGACGAAAGGATGGGGTAACAAGCCACATAAGATCACTGGGGAGACTATTCAGGGTCCATTCGTTAACACAGGGGTTTTTCAGTTCCGGTACAATTTTTTTTACCCGCTCAATCTCCCAGGATGAGAGTTTTTTAGACAGTTTGGGTCTAAGGGAAGTAAAGGTCATCTTGTCGCGCATTTTCTCAAACTTAAACATGGCTATAAGTATAGTACAAAATTATTAATACTAACGGTTTTTTTACAATAACTGGAAAAAACTTTTTTATCGTTCTATATTGAGGGCCATGAAACGAAACAGAGCTGTTCTTTGTACGTTGTACTTCCTGTCATTTGTAGGCCTTTCCGCCCAAGCGGTCAAATTGGATGTTCCCTTCTTTACTCAAGGGAAGGACGCCCCCTGGGCGGACGAGAAGCTGGGGAACAAATCGGAATTAACCATTCGCAGCCACGGTTGCGCTCTCACCTGTATCTCCATGGTGGTTTCCCACTTTAGTGAAGATCCCCGCACCCCGGCGGACATGAACCGCTGGCTTAAAAGCAATAACGGTTTTGAAGATGCCTGGGAAGGTTCGGCCTACCTGGGAGAGGTCAGCATGAATTGGCCCGCCCTTTCCCGTTATGCCGGCGGCTACGTTTACACCCGCTTCGACTGGCACGTCCAGCCCGCCGACTTGCTGCTCATCAAATATTACCTGAGCCAGGACATCCCGGTTATTACGGAAGTTAAATACCGCAATGCCCCTCATTACATCGTTCTCACCGGCTACATAGACGGAGAATTCCTCATGAACGACCCGGAGCACCCGGACCAGAACACCTTTAGCGACGTCTACAACATAGATGACGAATGGGGATCGGGGCCTTCGCGGAATATTTACGGTATTCGGGTCATTTATCCGGCGGATTAATAAATCCGCGTAATCCCAAACCCCTTCTCCCGCAGGGCTCCCAGAATCGCTTCCACATGACTATGCCCGTTGGTCTCCACCGTCACCACCAGCTCCACGTCCTTCAATCGGTCTATGGACTTGAACTGATTATGCTCCAGCTTAATAACATTGGCGCTCTCCCGGGCCAGAATCTCGGATATAGCCAGTAGCTGTCCCGGTTCGTCGGGCAGGTCCACGGAAAAGCAGCAAATACGACCGCGCCGCACAAGGCCGTTATCGATCATGGAGGACATGGTCACAACGTCAATATTTCCCCCGCTTATTACGGGAACCACCTTTTTCCCCTCCAGTCCCAGCTGCTTCAACGCCGCCAGGGGAAGGAGTCCGGAATTCTCCGCCACCAGCTTGTGACGCTCCAAAAGGAGTAAAAAGGCTTCCATCAACAGAGAATCGGGAACGGTCACAATCTCATCCACCAGCTCCCGGACAATCGAGAAGGGGAGGGCTCCCGGCGTCCGAACGGCCACACCGTCGGCAATGGTATCCACCTTGTCCAGGGACACCACCTTGCCCGCTTCAAGGGATTTCTTCATGGCGCAGGCCCCTTCCGGCTCCACACCAATCACGCGGACCTCCGGACGCTTCGCCTTAACCGCCGACAAAATCCCGGCAATCAAACCGCCCCCGCCGATGGGCACCACAATGGCATCCACATCATCCAACTCTGCCAGTATCTCCAGGCCTACCGTACCTTGCCCTGCGATAACATCCTCATCGTCAAAGGGGTGAATAAAAGTCAGTCCTTCCTCTTCCTGCAGTCTCTTGGCCTCTCCGTAAGCCTCGTCGTAGATATCACCGTGAAGCACCACCCGGGCGCCAAAGTTCCGTGTGGCTTCCACCTTAATGAGGGGAGTGGTCCGGGGCATTACAATCGTAGCCGGGACGCCCTGTAACTGGGCCGCCAGAGCCACCCCCTGGGCATGATTTCCCGCCGAAGAGGCAATGAGGCCGCGCTTTTTCTCTTCCTCTCCCAGCCGGGAAATCTTGTAGTAGGCACCCCGTAGCTTATAGGCCCCGGTGAGCTGCAAATTTTCCGGTTTCAGGTACACGTCGCACCCAGATTCGGCACTAAAAATAGGACTGTGGATCAGCTTGGTTTTCACCGTCACACCCTCAAGTACCCGAGCCGCCTCTTCAATCCTCTCAATTGTCATAAACCCCTCCGTCGTGAACCACAGTATATCACCACATATCCCTGCGGACAACGCCTTGTCAAAATCCCCCCATATCTATAGAATAACCGGATATATTATTATTGTAGCCGGAACACCCGGTAATTAAGGACGGTAAAATACCATGAAAAAAGAAGAGCTGCTTACCACAGCCTCTCTGGCCCTTCTGGAGCTGGAAGAGAGTGAAGTGGATCGCCTGGGAGAAGAGGTTTCTCGCATGCTGGACTACTTCGAAATGATGACCAAATTGGACGTGGACGGCCTCGAGCCCACCACCCACGCCTTTCAAAAAGAGAATCGCCTGCGTGGGGACACCCTTAATAATAACAATAATAATATCAACAATAATTTCAATAATGAGCTGATCATGGAGAACGGCAACGACGTGGAGGACGATTTCTTCGTCATCCCCAACGTACTGTAAGCCGGGGGGCCCTTCCTGCCTGACGGCAGAAAGACCGGGTTTTCCGCTCAAATGGCCTATTGGTCTCGGCTCATCGGGCTCTGTACCCGCCGCCCTGCCTCAACCGGCCATAACCGCTACAACCCCTGCCCCATACTAAATAACCATTAGCAAGGAATAAAAATGAAAGATTTACAAGGCTGGAAAAAGGTCCTTACCGACCCGGACTCCACCAAGAAATACAAAGATTACGTTACCGGATGGGAGAAGAAGATCGGCTCCCTTCTGGAGTGGAAACTTCCCGAAGAACCGGTTAAGCCCCAAGGGGATTCTCCCCTGGCAGGCATTCCCTTCGCCGTAAAAGACAATATTGCCGCGGAAGGTTTCAAGCTTACCTGCGGTTCCAAAATACTGGAGTTCGTAAAGGCTCCCTACACCGCCACGGGTGTGAAGAACCTGCAGGACGCGGGAAGCGTCGTGATGGGTAAGGCCAACCTGGATGAGTTCGGCATGGGCTCCTCCACGGATAACTCCGCCCTGCAGGTAACAAACAACCCCTGGGACACGGACCGTGTTGCGGGAGGTTCCTCGGGAGGTTCCGCTGCGGCCGTGGCCGCCGGTCTCGTTCCCTACGCTCTGGGAACCGACACGGGGGGGTCGGTCCGTCAGCCTGCCGCCTTCTGCGGTGTCTACGGTCTCAAACCCACCTACGGCGTTGTGTCCCGTTACGGCCTCACAGCCTACGCCTCCTCCCTGGAAGTGTGCGGTGTTATCTCCCGCACCGTGGATACGGTAAGAACCGTCTTCCACGCCATGCGCGGCAAGGACGAGATGGACCAGACCTCCATCGATTACGAAGAGATCTCCTCCGAAGCAAAAACTGTAGGGGTTCTGAAAATAGAGGAGGGCAGCCTTTCCGAAGAGGTGGCCGCCTCCTACGAAGTCAGCAAGAAACGCCTGAAAAAACTGGGCTACAAAGTAAAAGAGATAGAAATCCCAGCCATGGAGTACGTGGTTCCCGCCTACTACACCATCGCCACCGCCGAAGCGAGCGCCAACCTGGCCCGCTTTAACGGTATGCGCTACGGCCTCTCTCCCATCTTTGCCGAATCCCCCCAGGATCTGATGCGCTACAGCCGGAACATGGGCTTTGGGGAGGAAGTGAAGACCCGTATCCTCCTGGGAACCTTTGTTCTCCGGTCCGGCTTTCAGGACCAGTACTACGTGCGGGCCCAGAAAATCCGGACCCTTATCCGTCAGGAACTGGACGAGATTTTCGCCGACTGCGACGTGATCATGCTCCCCGTGTTCCCCACGGCGGCGTTCCACCACGGCCAGTCTGAACTCACTTCGTTCCAGCAGAAACAGGCCGATGTTTTCACCTGTCTGGCCAACCTGACCGGCGCCCCCGGTCTGGCCGTTCCTTCCAGCGTAGAGAAGGGACTCCCCGTGGGCGTACAGTTTATGGCGCCTCCCTGCGGGGAAGAACGATTATTTTCCGTGGCGGAAACTCTGGAGAAAGATTTTCCCGCCCCCGCCCCGGAAGGCTATAGCGAAGAGTGGAGGGCCTAAGATGAGCGACGTTCAAACAAAAGATAAGTACGAAACCTTTGTGGGCCTGGAGATTCACATCCACCTGCTTACCGATACGAAGATGTTCTGCGGCTGTAAGGCCAACTACGGGGACGAGCCCAATACCAACGTTTGCCCCGTTTGTCTCGGTTATCCCGGCGTACTGCCCACGGTTAACGAAGAGGCCATGAAAATGGGTTACGCCGTGGCCCGGGCCCTGAACTGTAAGCTCAGCCGAAAGACCTTCTTTGAGAGAAAGAACTACTTCTACCCGGATATGCCCAAGAACTACCAGATCTCCCAGTTTCAGGAGCCTGTTGGTGTGGAAGGGTATCTGGAGTTCGAATACAACGGAGAAATCAAAAAAATCCGCATTCACGACGTTCACCTGGAAGAGGATGCGGGCAAGATGATCCATGCCGGCGACATGTCCCTTCAGGACTTTAACCGGGCCGGTTTTCCCCTTTTGGAAATCGTAACCGAGCCGGACCTGAAGTCAGGCGAAGAGACGGAAGCCTTCCTGCGTGCCTTCCGAAGAATCGTTCGTTACCTGGGCGTTTGTGACGGTAACATGGACGAAGGTTCCATGAAGTGTGACGCCAACATCTCCATTAACGAATGGGGTAAGGGCCTGGGAACAAAGACGGAGCTCAAGAACATGAACTCCCCCCGATTTGTTCGTCGCGGTCTTCAGTACGAGGCGCAGCGGCAGGCCAAAGTCCTTGACGAAGGGGGCAAACTGGCCCAGGAAACCCGCCTCTGGAACGAAAACCGGGATATTACGGAGACCATGCGTACCAAAGAGGAAGCCAACGACTACCGCTACTTCCCCGAGCCCGATATGCCTCCTTTCTGCCCCGACGATATTTTCATGGCCGAAGTGGAAGCGTCCCAGGTGGAACTGCCCCTGGCCCGTAAGCATAAACTGATGCGGAAGTACAACATCAATTCGGATCAGGCCGAATTCATCCACGACGAGAAGGTCAATGCCGACTACTTTGAGACGGTTGTTTCTTTGGGCGCCGATCCCCAGGCCATCTATACCTGGCTCTCTTCGGACGTACAGAAAGAGTTGAACCTGCTTAACATGACTCTTACCGAATCTCCCCTCACGGCGGAACGATTTGCCTCTCTTCTTAAACTGATTGAAGACGGAACCATCAGCGGCAAGATAGCCAAGAAGGTCCTCATCGATATCTTTGAAGAGGATCAAGATCCCGCCGCTATCGTGGAGAAGAAGGGACTCAGTCAGATTTCCGATCCCGCCGTTATCGGCGAAGCGATAGACAAGGTTCTGGCGGCCAATGCCCAGGTGGTGGAAGCTATCAAGGGCGGAGACCAGAGACAGAAGGGCTTCCTGGTCGGTCAGATCATGAAGGAAACCGGAGGCCGGGCCGCTCCCGCTCTGGTTCAGAAAATACTTGCGGAGAAATTGGGATAATGAAAAGAACACTTATTAAAGATATAGCTGCCCACGAGGGCAAAGAGATCATGCTCTCCGGTTGGGTGCATAGAATACGTGACTTGGGAGGGGTAACCTTCGTTATCCTCCGGGACCGTTCCGGCCGCTGTCAGGTGGTTACCAATGACGAGGTGGAACTGAACCAGGAGTCTGTTGTACAGGCTTACGGTAAGGTCGCTCCCAACGAGAAGGCCCCCGGCGGTTACGAGCTGGCCCTGGACCGTTTCGAGATTCTCGGCGCGGCCGAACCGGAACTCCCTTTCCCCGTGAACGGCGATCCGGCTAAGGTGGGAATCGAGCTGATTCTTGATCAGAGAATGATCTCCCTCAGAAACCCCAAGATCCTCTCCATTTTCCGCTTACAGGCGGCTTTGGTGAAGTACTTCGGAGAATACCTGAGAAGCAACGATTTTACGGAAATCAAGTCCAGTAAAATGATTGGAACCGGAACCGAAGGCGGTACCAGCGTTTTTGAGGTGGAGTATTTCGATCGTAAAGTATTCCTGGCCCAGTCCCCCCAGTTCTACAAGCAGGCCATGGTCTCCTCCGGTCTGGAACGGGTTTTTGAAATAGGCCACGCCTATAGAGCGGAAAAGCACGAAACCTCCCGTCACATCAACGAATACGTTTCCCTGGATGTGGAGATGGGATTCATTGAGTCGGAAATGGACATTATCGAGCTGGAGAGAGGTCTCTTGACCTACATTTTTGACAAGGTTAACGAAAACAACAAGGCCGATATGGAAGTATGGGGCGCCACCTGTCCCACCGGCGAACAGATGAAAAAGGCTCCGGTCATCACCCATGACGAAGCGAAAAAGATCATCCGCGAGAAGCTGGAACGGCGTGTCTTTGAAATCAGCCCCGAGGGAGAGCGGGTTCTCTCTGCCTGGGCCGAAGAAGAGCACGGGACGCCCCTCGTTTTCATTAACGAGTTCCCCCGCCGGAAACGTCCCTTCTACACCTATCCCAAAGGAACTAAGACCATGAGCTTTGACCTGGTGTTCCGCGGGCTGGAAATTACCACCGGCGGCCGGCGTATCAACGAATACGACATGCTCCGGGAAACACTCCCCCGATTCGGCATGACCGAAGAGCAGCTGGGCGGCTACGCGGACATCTTCAAGTACGGCTGTCCCCCCCACGGAGGGTTTGCCATCGGTCTTGAACGACTGACTCAGAAGATCCTGGGACTGGGCAACATCAAAGAGTGTTCCCTCTTTCCCCGTGACCGAAAGCGGGTTATGCCGTAAGACTATTTCACGTAAAGAAGAAAGGCCGCTGAGCAACATTGACTCGGCGGCCTTTTTTAGTCCTCATACTCTATGCGGTTACGTCCTTTCCGCTTAGCCTTATACATGAGAAGGTCGGCTTGATGAATCAGCTCTTCCCCTGTTTGTCTCTTATGAAAAGCTAATCCGATACTGCAGGAGAGGGATACGCCGTTCCCCAGTTCGACTTCGGAGATCTCCTTTAAGAGTCTTTCTGCGATGAGCTGTGCTGAATCCCGCGTCGTGTTTGTGAGGATAATAAGGAATTCTTCCCCTCCGTAACGGCCTACCAGGTCGCTTTCCCTGGTCATCATCAGCATTTTTTCCGCTGTCTTTTTAAGGGCCTTGTCTCCAAACGCGTGACCGTACGTATCGTTTATAGCTTTAAAATGGTCTAAATCCAACATCAGAACAGCCAGCTCTTTGCTTTCCGGAGATTTTTGTTCAATAACCCGTTCAAGATATTCAAACATGTAAGCGTTGTTAAAAAGTCCCGTCATTGAGTCTCTCAAGGTTTTATCCTTGAGCTTGATATTGGCCATTAGGAGCCTTTGATCGCTGAGAAAAAGATCGCGCCTGTTTCGGAAGTTTTCCCGGGAAATGCTAAAGCCGATCAGAGTTACGATAAGTCCCAGAAAGACCAGACTATTAGCCTCTTTGGGATTTTCGACCGTCCCATAAGTCAGGATAGTAAAAAAAACAAAACCCGCCAGATAGAAAGGGATACTTATGCGGGGGGAGAGAATAATGAGGGCCGAAACTACCATGAGCGCAATGGTGTAAACGGTGACGGCTCCCCCGGCGGCGTAGGATTGGGAGTTCATGTAGCCGCCCCACAGAAGGATGACCGGAAAGTAGATGAGCGCAATGAAGGACTTATACTTCACTTCTAGAGATAACCTGTCCTTGTGGATGAGCAGTAGCAGGGGAAGGTAAATCAGGTGGAAGAGGACAATCATTGAAACGGGGAGACGAATATCCGATTCAAAAAAGCCTAAGGTAGAAAGAATCAGACCGACGACTTCAAGGCTGCCGTAAAGAATCCCCACGAGGAGAACCCGTGAAATATTAATATCTGTAAGGTACTCCCTTAGTGATTTCAGGAGCTCCGACTTGCTACTGTCCATAGAGAAATTTTAGTTCATACCAGACGATTTTGCAACGAATGAAAAAGTCCCGAAGGTCAATAAGGGAATCTCCCCCGGGACAATTAAGAACGGTAATAGGGAATCATCAACTCGGAAGTAATGGGGCCACCGCAGCTCTGTTCTCTTCAGAAAAGAAATTGGTGTCCTCATACATGGCGTCAATCCGTCCCTGGTACATCTCGGTTACCTTGCGCCTGACCATCTTCATGGTGGAGTTAATCAGCCCCTGCTCTTCTGTAAAGGCATCGGGGATGAGGGCGAAGGTGCTGGGAATCCAGTTATCCTGAATCTTACCGGAGGCTTTAAAGGCGTAGAGAGAGTCGTATATGGCTTTTAGGAGGCTGTCCACGTCTTTAATACCCTGATCCTTAATCATCTTCTCTACGTTCGCTTCATTCAGGGTGATGAGACCCACGGTATACTTCTTCATATCGTTATAGACCATGATCTGGTTGACCAGGTCGCTGTCGTTTACCACCGCTTCCTCAATCTCCTCGGGGGAGTACTTTTCCCCGTCCGAGGAGATCAGCAGGGCCTTGGCTCGGCCGGTCACTACCAGGAAACCGTCCGGGTCTTTGTAGCCCAGGTCTCCCGTCCAGAGCCACTCTCCCTTGAGGGCATCCGCCGTAGCATCGGGATTTTTAAAATAGCCCTTCATGGTGTTTCCCCCGCGAATCACAATCTCTCCTGCTTCCCCCATGGAAGCTTCTGTCGTCTCATCTTTCATTATGCGGCACTCTATGGAACCGAAAATAACCCCGGAGGAACCGAACTTCGCTTTCTTGGGAGAGTTCGCGCAAATGATAGGAGCCGCTTCTGTTAAACCATAGCCTTGATAAACGGGAATCCCGATGGCTGAATAGAATTCCTGTTGCTTTATCTCTAAAAGAGCCCCGCCTCCCACACAGAAGGCCAGGTTGCCGCCAAATACGTCCCTGAGTTTGGGGAAAATCAGACGGGAGGCCAATTGGTAAGGGAAAAAACCGGCGATTCTGGTAAGAAGGGGAGTTTTGTTATAACCGTTCCCTTTTATTTTGATACCCCATTTTAAGCCTGACTCAAAGATCTTGACGATAAGGCCCCCCTTGGCGTTTATGCCGTCCACCATTTTCTTCATGAAATTTCCCGTTAGGGCGGGAACAGTTAAAAGGAAGTAGGGCTTGGTTTCCTTAAGGTTTGTGGTGATGTTTCTCAAGGGGGCCATTCCGCCTCCCCGATAGTCAATGAAGTTCATATGGAGTCCAAAGAGGAGACTTATATAGATTCCCACGGTGTGGGCAAAGGAGTGATCCAGAGGTAAAATGATAAGGGAACTTGCTCCGATGGGGAGATTCATGATCTTTGTGGCATCATGGCTGTTTACCCAGTAATTTTTATGGGTGAGCATAATTCCCTTGGGATTTCCCGTTGTCCCCGATGTGTAGGATATGGTAACAGTATCATTTTCATCGACCTGTTCAAGCCGGCGGTCCAGTTCTTTTCGCACATCGTTCATTACCTCTTTTCCCCGGGAGATGAAATCCTCATAAGCGACGAAGTCCCGGCCTTCTTCCAGGGAGTATTTAGCGGCCAATTCATCGGTTTTATTCGTATCGGAAGAGAGGACGATAAAAAAAGGATTCCCTTTCAGCTGTTCCCTCATGGCAGCGGCCTGTTCCAGGGTGTATTCCGAAACAATGACCGCTTGGGATTCGGAATGATTCAGTCTAAAAGGGATTTCCTTCTCATTCAGTTTGGCCGAGAGGGGGACCGATGCACAACCGGCCTTCAGCACACCGAACTCGGCAATAATCCAGTTATACCGGCCTTCTGAGAGAAGGGCTATAGAATCGCCCCGCTTATACCCCCGGTCTATCAGGGCGGCAGCAAAGATTTCCGACTCTTCGTTTACCTCTTTAAAGCTCCAGTCAAACCATTTTCCTTCCCCTTCGCCCAGCTTTTGGCTGACATAGGGCATATCACTATACTTTTGAGCTGCATCGTACAGCATTTGGATAACGGTTCTCTTCATGGTTAGACTCCTGACTTTTTTATGAGTAATTTTAACATAAGGAGTAAATCTGTCAATAATAAAATCTAGCCGTTTATGTCCTTAACCGAAGGGAAGAAAAAGACTAAAGGCGGAGCCCTTTCCCGGGGCCGATTCTACGGTTATTCGGCCACCATGGAACTCTTCGACAATCTGTTTAACCAAGGGGAGTCCCAGTCCTTCACCCTGGTCTTTAGTGGAGTATCCGGGGAGGAAAATCTTCTCCTGTTCCCTTTCGTCAAAGCCGGGCCCGTTATCCTTGATAATCACCCGGTATCCAGCCGGGCCTTCTTCGGCATAGATTTCCAATAAGCCCATTTTTTCTCCCTTTTCCAACGCCTGGCAACCGTTAACTATAAGGTTAAAAATAGCCCGTTCAATCAGATATTTATCACCAAAGAGGGTGAGTTCCGAATCGGGGAGGAAAGAGTGAATATCAAGGTTGCTTTTCCAGTTGCTCTTTGTAAGGATGAGAATGCTCTCAATGACTTCCTTAAGGGAAAAGGTCGTTTTCTTGTTTTCACTCCCCTTTTGGAACTCCAAAAGGGCCTTAGCCAGGGTGGCTATCTTTCCCGTACCATCGAGAGAATTATCAAGGGCACCAGTCAGTTTTTCATTTTCCGGTATTTTGTCCACATGGTCTTTAAGAAAAAGGAGGTTTTCCTCTATATCATGGAGTGGGGTTTTTACATCATCCACGATGCCACGGTATAGGAGGGGGAACATTTTATAGCGGTCCTCTTCGGGAATGCGAAGGGTCTGATGAAAACGGTCGTCCGAATTAAATCTAAAGAGAAAGAAGCTTCCGATCGGTTGTCCCAAAAAATAGCAATGTATGGATTTTTTACCCGTTAGGACAGGGTCTAAAGTCAGTTTTCGCCTCTCCGTTCCAAAATGCTTTCGTGATATTTTGCGTAACCATTGCCGGTCTTCTTCCAAAGGAAAAAGAGAAAAGACCGAACCGATAGGCTTATAGGGGTTGTCTAGGGACAGGTAGCGGATGAAATCTTTCTCAATAAGCCAGTGGCCCTTTCTATCGGGTTTGACCATGTGGCAATCTATAGGAAGCAGGCTCCGAACTTTGCGTATGTCACGTCTGTTAATCATGAGAGGTTTCCCCTTGGCAAGCAATTCTTATATATTAAGAATTATAATGTAACAGAGTGTGAAATGCAAAAAAAAGCGGGCCCCAGCCCGCTGAAATCTTTAGTTTAAACTGGCCACCATGGCGGCCTTTATGGTGTGAAGCCGATTTTCCGCTTCATCAAAGACAACCGACTGGCGGCTGCGGAAGACCTCATCGGTCACTTCCATCTCACTCAGACCGTATTTTTCCTGCACCTCACGGGCTACGGAAGTATTCAGGTCGTGGAAGGCGGGAAGGCAGTGCATGAAAATCGCATCGGGGTTGCCCGTTTTATCCATCATAGTCTTGTTTACCTGATAGGGGGCGAGGAGTTTTATCCGTTCTTCAAACTGATCTTCCTCTCCCATGGAAACCCATACGTCCGTGTAGATTACGTCGGCGTCCTTAACTCCTTCGGCAATATCTTCGCAAAGGTTGATTTTTGCCCCCGTATACTGGGCTATTTCCCGGCATTCGGCAACAAGGTCTTCCGAGGGAAAAAGAGAAGCCGGTGCTACGGCGCTGAACTCCATACCCATTTTAGCGGCGCCGATCATGAGGGAATTACCCATATTATTTCGGGCGTCTCCGGCGTAGGCCATTTTTACCTTGTTCAGGGGCTTGTTAACGTGCTCCTGTATGGTAAGAAGGTCGGCGAGAATCTGAGTGGGGTGGTAAAGGTCGGTCAAACCGTTCCATACCGGTACGCCGGACCATTTAGCCAGGGCATCCACCGTTTCCTGTTTAAAGCCCCGGAATTCGATACCGTCGTAATAGCGGCCCAGAACTTTGGCCGTATCCTCAATGGATTCCTTTTTGCCCATCTGGCTATTTGTGAGAAATGTTACCCGGCCTCCCTCGTCATAAACGGCGGTTTCAAAGGCGCATCGGGTTCGGGTGGAGGTCTTTTCAAAGATGAGACAGATGTTTCGTCCTGCCAGGAGATCTCCCCTGATGCCGGCCCGTTTTTTGTTCTTCAGGTCTCGGGCGAGATCAAGGAGATAGCGTATCTCTTCGGGGGTGAAATCTTTGAGTGTCAGGAGACTGCGTCCCTGTAAATTTATAGGCATAATGTCCTCCTACCTTGGGAATAAGCTAAAAATATAGGATAAATGGAAAATTATTTCTACCCCGGTTGAGGACAGTAGAAAGGGGACAGCCCATAGAGAACGGATGACAGGGGAAGGATGGCATGATATACTGGGCGCCATGAAAGGATTCGCCCGCTCCGAAAGTGTTATCATCTTTTCCTACTTTATTTTTATGATCCTTCTGGGCTCGCTTCTTCTCTCCTTGCCCTCTTCCTGGAAAGGGGAGGACGATCTTGCCTATTCGGACGCCCTTTTTACCTCTGTTTCCGCCGTGTGCGTTACCGGTTTGGCTGTGGTGGATACAGCTTCCTACACCAAGTCCGGGCAAATTATTCTCCTTTGTCTTATACAGCTGGGGGGATTGGGGATTGTGACCTTCTCCACCTTGTTTCTGATTATTCCCGGCCTGCGCATGTCCATGAACCGGAGCCAGATTCTTCTGGATTTTAACCCGGAGAAGGGAAGGCGTGATCCCCGACGTATTATTCGAATTATTATTCTTTATACTCTGGCTATAGAGGGAATAGGGGCTTTTATTCTGTCCCGCCTTTTTAGAGCCCGAGGGGTACCGGAGCCGGTTTTTACGGGGATTTTCCATGGTATTTCCGCTTTTTGTAACGCCGGATTCTCCCGATTTTCCAACAGCCTCGAAGATTTTGCCCTGGACCTTCCGGTTAATCTAACTATTATGGGACTTATTATTACCGGGGGACTGGGCTTTATGGTTATCCGTGATCTGACCCGTCGGGTCTTCGTCCCCGGCCATCGGCTCCGCTACCACACCAAGCTTATGGTCATTGCCACGGGGGCTCTCATTTTGGGAGGGGCCCTCTTTTTCTTTATTACCGAAGGCTCCGGTGTATTTGCCCTATATGAAGGACATCGTACCACCCCGGGAGAGCGGGTCCTTCTGGCTTTCTTCCAGTCCATTACGGAACGAACCGCCGGTTTTAACTCAATTCCTCAGGGGGAAATCTCTCTTCCCGGCCAGGTTTTTAGTCTTATGCTTATGATTATAGGGGGCGGTTCGGGCTCCACCGCCGGGGGAATCAAGGTGACCACGGCTCTGTTGATTTTCTTTGTAATGACCAATAATCTCAACACCAGAGGGGAGGTGCGTTTCTTCAAACGACGCATACCGGCGGAGCTGATTGCCCGGGCGGGGCTCTTTTTCCTCAAAGCCATGGGCTTCCTTTTTGTGACGCTCCTGGCCCTGCTTGTTACAGAAAGAAATAACCCGCAAGTAGCCGGGAATCTTACGGCTCTTATATTCGAAACTTTTAGCGCTCTGGGAACGGTCGGACTGTCCCACGGCATAACGCCTCTCCTCACAACGACGGGGAAGGCTGTCATTATAATAACCATGTTTGCCGGCAGGGTAGGGCTCTTTACCATGATTCTGCCCCGCCGGGACCGCCAAAAGGAACGGCACATAGACTGGCCCACAGGGGAGGTATTAATAGGATGAAGCAATTTGCCATTATAGGGGTGGATACGTTCGCCCGGAGTCTTCTGGAGGAACTTATCTCCGTGGACTGCGAAATCCTTCTTGTCGACAAGGACAGGGAAATAATCGACTTTTACAAGGATGAGGTTACCGAAGCCTACGTGGCGGACGTGATTAATGAAGAGACCATAAACCGACTTGTTCCCACCGACATCGACGGGGTAATTATTGACCTGGGATCCAATATTGAAGCGGCGATTCTCGTGACAAACTATCTCAAGAAAATGGGAATAGGGAATGTCCATATTAAGGTTAACTCCGACCGGCACGGGGAGATCCTGGAGATTATCGGGGCGGACAACATCATCTATCCCGACAGGGAAGCGGCGCGCCGTTTGACACCCATGCTTCTTACCACCTCCCTTTTCAATTTTGTTCCCATCGGTAACGGTCTTGTTATGGCTGAGGTATCTCCCCCGGAAAAGCTGATTGAAAGTCAGAATAACGATATCCGCCGCATCTACGGCATTAATATCATTGCTTACCGGCAGGCCGAAGGGGAGTATAACTTTTACAAACGGGAGCATCTCTTTACTCCGGAGGATATTCTTTTGGTTGTGGGGAGCGAAGAGGATATCGTTAACTTTACCGAAAGCGAACTCATTGCTGTTCCCCATAAGTTTCCCACCCTCCTCAAAAAACTATTCAAGGATAACCTTAAGTGATCTGGTCGGAAGAGTATCTCAAGGACGATTGGTTTCGCGCCTACCCGGTTCAGCTTAAGGGCGACATCATAGAGGAACGCCGTCGTAAAGCGGCACAGGCTCTCGATAGGGAGTCATCACTTGTTTGGGGAGATCCCATTGGCAAATTATCGCCCCAAGCCTGTCAGGCCGATCTGGACCGTCCCGACCCGCAAATCGGCTTGCCCGAAGAGTTTGAGGGTAACCGGGAGGATCTGGAGAAGGCCCTTCGCTCCCTCATGCCCTGGCGTAAGGGCCCCATGTCCTATTTTGGGATAGATATCGATGCGGAGTGGAAAAGCGACCGCAAATGGTCCCGTGTGGCCCCCCATGTGCCCGATTTAAAGGGAAAGCGGGTGCTCGACGTGGGCTGTAACAACAGCTACTATATGCTTCGCATGCTGCCTAAAGAGCCGGAACTGCTCCTGGGCATCGACCCGATGGTGCGCTACTGGTTTAATCATCGTATACATCAGCTCTACTTGCAGGACAGGCGTCTTCAGTTCGATCTTTTTGGCGCTGAGGATCTGGACCTTTTTCCCCGTTTTTTTGATGTGGTTTTTTACATGGGCATTCTCTATCACAGGCGCAGCCCCATCGACAGTCTTAGTTCGGTGGCCCAGGCCATGAAACCGGGAGGGACTCTGATTCTTGAGTGTTCCGGTGTGCCCGGAGACGAGCCCTACTGTCTTATTCCCGAGTCACGCTATCTCAAAGCTCCGGGCTACTGGTTCCTCCCAACGCCCCCCGCTTTGGTGAATATGCTTAACCGCACCGGCTTTACCGACATAGAGGTCTTCTATACTCACACCCTTGAGAAGGAGGAGCAGAGACAGACTGATTGGGCCCGCTTCCAGTCGCTGGAGCACTTTCTCGATCCTGAGGACGAGTCAAAGACTGTGGAAGGCTACCCGGCTCCCTTGAGAATCTATGTTAAAGCCCTCAGGAAGGGATGATTTTAATCAAATTATCATAACCTCTTGACAGTTTTTAGGGAAATAGTATAAGGTAGCTTCACGTTCGGAGGCGTAGCGAAGCTGGTTATCGCGCCGGCCTGTCAAGCCGGAGATCGCGGGTTCGATCCCCGTCGCTTCCGCGTATTTTTTTATCGGGCTGTAGCGCAGCGGCTAGCGTACATCGTTCGGGACGATGGGGTCGCCGGTTCAAATCCGGCCAGCCCGAATAGTACGCTGCTGCGCTATTGCGTGAAACTTCAAAAAATCTTCACATTTGCCAATCCTTTTCTACAGTTAAACAAGAAGACAGCCGAAAATATGAGAGAAATGAGAAATTACCGCAATTATCTTATCTTTTTTCTAGCCGCCCTTTTTTTACTCCAGAACTATGCTCTCTTTGGAGAAACACACCGGGTAGTGCAGGGCGATACACTTTATTCCATTGCAAGAAAACACGACATATCCGTTAAGGATTTGATGAATCTCAATGGAATCACCAATCCTTCTTCCCTCTCTTTGGGAATGGAACTGCAGATTCCCGGAACCCTTGAGGAAACTGTTACCCAATACTACACTGTGAAAAAAGGGGATACCTACTATAGCATTTCCCGTCGCCACGGTCTTTCCGTAGACGAACTGCTCAATATGAACAGACTCACACAGAATGATGTTCTTTCTATCGGGCAGAAACTGGCTGTAGCAAATGGGGGCACTACGCCCACAGTAACTTCTCCGTCACCGGAACCCACTCCCGTTAAACCTGCTAGTACGGAGACCTCAGAACCGACATCCCAAAGGAAGCCGCAAATTAACGGGCCCATTACAGGCGGTCCCTCTCTTGTTATAGACAGAACCGGACAAAGCGCCAATCAGCCTAAGTGGCCCGTTACAGGTTCACTTTTTACTGTGGACGGTGATTTTGAAGGGGTCATGATCGAAAGTGTTCCCTCCACATACGTGGAAGCCGTGTCCGGTGGAGAGGTGGTTTGGTCCGGTCCCTATTGGGAATTTGGTGAAATCGCCCTGGTAGAAGATAACGGCTATATTTACTTCTACGGGGGAAATAGCGACATTTTTGTTAACGTAGGACAAAAAATTACCCCCGGAACACGCATTGGAAGACTAGAAAACATTGACGGCAAGGGAAATATGTATTTTACTATATTTAAGGAAGGCGAAGTAATAGACTTGGCTAGAGCAAATTAGGGGGATAAGATTGGAAGAGCTTCTCAAGGAACCTGAAGGCAGAATGGTGCGGCATCGTGAAGAGGAATATGGGGAGCAGAGTGAGAGCGATCCTTTAGCGCTCTATCTTAAACAAATATCCCGGTACAGTCTTTTGACCATGGATCAGGAACAGGAAATCGGTGAGAGAATTGACGATATCAAGGAAACCATCGAAACTATGGAAGATCAGCTTAAGGAAGAAGCTCTGGACCAGGAAACCTACGATGTGACCATGGTCCCCCTTAACGAAGAACTTTACGAACTGAAAAACCGTATGATCCAGTCCAACCTTAGATTGGTAGTTTCCATCGCTAAAAAATATCAGAACCGGGGTATGTCTTTTCTGGATCTGATTAACGAAGGGAACATAGGGCTTATTGAAGCAGTTGAGCGCTTCGACTATTCCCGGGGCTGTCGATTTTCTACTTATGGTACCTGGTGGATTCGTCAGGCTATTATCAAATCTTTGGCCGATAAGGGGCGAGTTATCCGAATCCCCATTCATATGCTCAATTCAATTAAGAAGTGTTACTACGTTGCCAAGGAACTGACTCAGATACTGGGAAGAAACCCTACCGAAGAAGAGCTGGCCGAACAGATGGGCATTGATGTTTCCAAGGTTAAGGAAGTTATTCAGCTTTCCCAGGAAACGGCCAGCCTGGATACCACCGTAGATGACGATCACATGACTCGTCTTTCCGAGCTTATCAAGGACGATCAGACCAAGGAGCCCATGGATGCTGTTTTCAATACGAACGTCCAGGAGACCCTTAACGATGTCCTTTCCCAGCTTTCGGAACGGGAAAAAAGAATTATTGAGTGCCGTTACGGTTTGAACAACCAAACTCCGTTGACCCTGGAGCAAACCGGTCGTATCATGGGGATTACCCGTGAGCGTGTCCGTCAAATTCAGGAAAAAGCTATTGTTAAGCTTCGCGGATTCAAAGCGATTCAGGAACTGGAGGAATTCGTTTAGGATGGAGCCTCTCTTTTATGTGACCCTTCCAGATGACTTTGAAGAGAAGTGTTCAGAAAACGATGAGGGACTGTTCCTGGATATGGAAGATCCCTACAAAGAGGCGTCCCGGCGCTTGACAATCGGCAAAGTTTATCCTGTAATGGAAGTCTCCGATGACGACAGTCTGGTTCTGGTAGACGATTCGGGTCATCTCTATAAAATCAACAGCAGGATGGTAAAATTTTCCGATGGAGCTGGTTAAGGCCCTAACAGAAACCTCTTCCCTTTTGGCGGCCAGCCGTGATAAATCGGAACTCTTCCATAACCTTTTGGAACGAACCGTCTATGAAAGCGCTTCCGAAATTGGTGCCATTTGTGAAATCAACAGCACCGATAGGCCGGAAGTGCTTTTTTGCAGCAAAGGACAGAACAAAGAGTATACCCTCTTACTGGAACAGGATTTGAAGGGATTCCTTGATGAATGCGGGGAATACGTTGTTTCCCATAGAGGGGTAGACGGCCCCTTTTCTTCCCTCCTCCTTGATTCTGAACTAATGAGCGCTGTGGCTTATCCCTTCTATAGCAAAGGTAAATTCACCGGTCTTCTCATCCTTAACGGCAGGGAAGACTTTTATTATAGCAAAACACGACTTTCCTACCTGGATTCGGTTTGTCGCGTGGCCCAATTTCGCTTGGATGCCCTTGCGGAATAGGCTGCACAAAGGAGTTTCTCATGGCCGACTTTTTTAGGGATTATTATCTCTATCTCTCCATTGCACCCCTTATTCTCTTGGGTGTTCTACTCTTTTTTCTGGTAAAGAAATTACGCTTCCTCTCCAAATTGAATAAAATTGAGCGGGGCGAAATCTATTCCGGAGATTTGAGCAAGGCTGAATTGATTCGTTATTACAAACAGGTGGAAAGACATTTGTCCAACCCTGATTCTCCTCTCTATGGACGAAAAGAGATAGGTGACCTTTGGGTCGAGAAGCTTATCGAAACAGGGGGCGTTAAGTGGTATAACCTGATTCTAAAGCACTTTCCCGGGGATTATCTTTATCCTTGTTTTATTCAAAGCCTTAGGAAGAAAAAACTTTTTAAAGTCTTCCAGGAAAATCTGGGAGAAGATGAAATCCTCACCCTTGAAATACTGGGGAAAAGCGGTGAAAGTCGTGATTTTGACGGTCAGGCCGCTTCAGAACTTTTGGACAGACATAAAAAAACAGTGTCCAAACTTATTAGTTCCCCTTTGGGGGATGTGCGGTTTTTTGCTTACAACATTCTTGTTCATTATAATGATAGATCATCTATAGAGAGTGTTCTTAAAGGGTTTTCCGACTCTTATAAAGCTGTTCGGATCTGTTTGGTTAAAAAAACACGTTTTAATGATAGAGAACAGGGGTACAGGATTCTCGAACATCTTCTGCTTCACGATCCTTCTTTTTCCGTACGAAAAGAAGCGGCCCACCGCATAAATAAGGATTTTTCCGACCTCAAAAGCATCGATCCTCAACATTTGACCGGAGATCAGGCGGTCCACTATATATCCCTAATGGACCTGGGATCGGAAAAGGATGAAAGAAACGCTCTTTTCTTTATGGAGTCTCAGGACTTGAGCATCGTAAGGGAAGCGGCCTTATTCCTCGAGAAGAGAGGTGTTTTTGACCGTTATTCTTTGGAACTTCACCTGGGGGACAAGGAGGATTTTGAAAGAAAAATCAGCCTTATGAAAAGAGCTTTGTCTGTTAATGTCAGCGGCTTTTTTGAGAATTATAAATGGGAAGGAGACGATAGGCTTTTGGCCGCAGCCAGGCTTTTAAAAGGCCGTGGAGACCTTAAGGCTATGGAAAATCTGGTGAGCGCCGTATTTGCCAGGGACCCCTATGATTCGGAATACTCTCTGGAAATATATAAGGCTGCAGCACTATCAGTTGATGGCAGTGCCTCCGATGAATGTCACAAGCTTAAGGCTATGGAGTTAAAGAAACATCAGGACGATCCGCTTACCATGGAGATTCTCCTTAGCTCAATTCCCGGTGAAAGGGAGTTCTATTATATGAATGACCTGTTTTACCTGCTGGAAATGGGGCAGCCCTTTTGTCAACAGCTTGTAAGGGAACGACTCTCCCGTTATGATGCGGCCCATATTCTTACAGAACTGCACGACCAGCTTCTCGATGAAGAGAAGCCCGTTTCCTTTCGAGCCGATGTCCTTATCATTCTTACCCAATTTCATCTGGATTATACTCTCCAAATGATATTGGAGCATCTTCCTCTCTTGAGTGATGACCAGCTTATTTCTCTATCCCTTTCATGGGAAAAATTTGATCGTGATAAATTGCACTATTTGGCGGGTGTCCTTTTTGACTCCTGTGACGGAGATATACACCGTTCTCTTATTTATAGTCTCCCCCTATGGGAAGCTCTTGCCTATGAAGATAAGATTCTGAAATTCGGGGGAAGCCGTGATTGGGATATAAGAAAGGCCGCTATTACCAAGTTACATGGGATGGGACGGTTTACGGTAGAATTGGGTTTACCCTTTCTGAACGATCCCGATTTTAGGGTAAGAGCCGCAGCGGTTTCGCTTCTTATGGATTTTGATGAAGAAGATGTCAGGGAAGTGATGGGAGAATTACTCTTTAGTGAGGAAGAGCCGGAGAGCGTCCGTGATGCTGTGATTATGGGGCTGATTAAATCGGATAATGAAGGTTCTCTGGACCTTCTCTTTGATTTCTTCGCCCGCAGGGAATCTCACCGAAGCAGGATTTTGGAAATGTTGAGCTGTCGGGCTGATTCATTCTTTGCCGGCCAGCTTGTCCGCAACTATGTTAAACTCGATTCTTCACTAAGGGAAATGATTAAGCCCCTGTTTATCAACCTGGGAATGAATATCGAATCCTCCCTGTCTGAACTATTAAAGACACAATCCACTGAAGCTCGAAAGCTTATAGAGGAAATTCTTGATGAGGGGGGGTACTTGGATAGATTGAATGAGGAACTGAAATCACCTCTCCCTTCTAAACGTGTTTCAGCAGTGGAAAAGTTGATTTCCCTAGAAAAACCTTTGGCTTTAAAGACAGCCATAATGGCTGTAGGGGATCCGGAGAAAGCTGTTCGTATTGCGGTTATCCGGGCTTTGGAGAGATTAAACAGCAGCGGCAGTGCATTATTGATTCAAGAATTGACAGATGATCCGGATAAAAAGGTGAGGACCTTTGCCCTCTGGGCGAAAGAAAGGCTTGAGAGCCGGAACAGAGATTAAGTCATTTTTAACAGTAATGAAAAGTGTTCGAAAATGTAGAAAATGAGCATATCCTACACTCAGGTGGGGTTAGCCGTCGTTCAGAGGTTATTTTAGGCAAAATTATTCAGATTAAAACTTGGCAAGCATATTGCATTAAGTATTTTCAAAATTGAAAACAACTGGAGAGAATAAATGTCAAGACAGAACGTGTTGGATTTTTTGGACAAAGGAGCGGACGATAGAGAGTTCCGTGTTAAGTATGATAACTGCTTTCAGATTGATAAGTTTGTAGAAATGGCAGGTGAAGACGGCTTCGAATTTTCCATCGAAGATTTCGAGAAGGTTCTTAAGGAAAACGGAGACACCTTTGAATCTTCCGGTAATCCTCCCAAGAAATTGATCTGGGTCTAAGACAAACGCCGAATTCGGCAATAGTAAATCGGCCCCGCTCCGTCCCGATCAGGAAGGATGTGGCGGCCGTAGCGGGTTTCTTCACCCGCGGTAAAAAGGGTTGGTTCCACCGTGAACCGGCCCTTTCTTTTTTTATGGAGTCTTTCGATAATCAAATCATTTTCCTCTGCTGCCAGAGCACAGGTGCTGTAGACGATGAGACCGCCGGGCTTAACCGTTTCCAGGGCGGAGCACAGTAGGGCAAACTGACGGGGGGCAAGGCTTTTTATGCGTCCGGGGGTCCATTTTTTAAGATGTTCCGGTGAATTGAGCACATGTCGCTCGGAAGAGCAGGGAGCGTCCAGGAGAATCTTGTCGTACCAGTCCGGTTCATGGCGGTACCAAAGGGAGCCGTCGTATCCGGTGTATCGGATATTGCCCTGCCACTCGGGGCGCAAGTGGTTCTCCATAACCTGTCTTAGACGGCGGCGCCGGTCCGGGGAGAGGTCGTTTACAGTGAGAGAGCCGCTTCCTTTAAGGGTTGTGGCCAGAATCAGCGATTTACCACCGGGAGCCGCGCACATGTCCAATACCGATTCACCCTCCTGTACATCCAGTTCTTTGGGGGGATAAAGGGAGGCTTCGTCCAGATAGTAGGCCTGTTCCAAATTTTCTGTGAGGCTGTAGTGGCTGACTTCTTCAAAAAGAGAGGCCTTGAGACTATCCCAACGCTCTTCCCAGCGGGAGGCGTAATATTCCTCAAAAAGTTCTTCTCCCGATTTTTTTCCTTTCTTGGCCATGGTAACTCCTGATGAGGGCCATCATGACATATTTTCGAGGATTTGATCCAGACGGGAGAGGCTGTTTTGCGTGGTATAGGAGTCCATGAGAGAGGGAAGGGAAGGTTGATCATTTACTTCACCCGCTTCCAGTCTGCAAAATAACTCAATCAGACCTTCCGGGTTCTCATAAAGAAGATTATGATGGGATAGGGGGAGTACTTCCGGGTAAGAAAGACGGCGTGGAAGAAGGGGTGTTGCCCCGGCATGGATAGCTTCTACGACAGATATACCAAAGTTTTCCTGGAGGGCTGTACTCACAACGTAGTCGCTTTGGTAGAGGAGTTCCCAGTAAGCCTTTCTAGAGGCGGCGTATTCGGAAGTAATAATATCCTGGGGGAATTCTTTTTGAATCGAATCGAAGACAGTCGGGTATCTTCTGAATCGCTCCCCCAGAAGAATAAGTTTAAAGGCCTGTCCTTTATTACGCAGTCCTCTAAGAAATTCATAAAACCCCTCGGGATTTTTATCATGTTCCCAGCGGTGATTCCAAAGTATGACAGGAGGATTACCGGGCGCTCGTTTCTGGGGAATGAACGGCTTTTCCGGAGGAGTAAAACCGGGATAGACCACTTCGTAGTTTTCTTTTAACTGTTTCAGAAAGCTATTCGGGCGAAAGTCGGGCATTTTATTAAGAAATTCACCGCACTCTCTATAGAACGTCTCCCCATGATACCGGGAGTTAAATACTACCCGGTCTGCGGCAAGCATATTGGTAAAATCTTTAAGGCCGTAGTGAAAATCCGGTTGTTCTCCCGGGCCCAGGGGGTAGTGGAACTGGCTTTCGTGCATGTAGAGGAGGACCGGCGGCAAGGAGAAGAGGCTTTTGAGGAGATTCAGATCGCTTAGATCGGTCACAATAAGCCGGTCGTAGTCGGTAAAGGCTTCACCCCGTTCGGCCATGAGATCGGCAAAGGCCAGAGCGCTTCCACCCTGACGCCATTTCCAGTGTCGGGCGGGAAGAGTCAGAAGAGTTATTTCGTGGGCAGAATGCTTTTGGACCGCATCGGCGAAGGCTTTGTGGGAACCTCCGTAGAACGATTCGAGAAAGAGACACTTCATGGCGTCAGTATAGGGGAGAAGAGGCTTACAGTAAATAACTACCTATTCATTGAGGGGACGACAAAGAAGCCTGTTCGGGTGTATAGTAAAAAAGAAAGGAGACCCCCAATGAATGAAACCGATTTGCAGCAAGCCATTGATCCCATGGGGCGTATGAATGATCCGGACGGTTCCGCCTGGATTACCGGATTATGCGGGGATACAATGGAATTTTACCTGGTGATTTCCCATAATACCATCTCCCAGGCCTGGTATCACACCGATGGTTGTTCCAGTTCCAGGCTGTGTGGGTCGACGGCGGCCCGTTTGGCTCAGGGGAAAAGTGTGGACGAAGTGCTCTCTATTTCCCCGGGGCAGATTCTTCAGATGTACCCCGATCTACCGAGTGACGGTGTTCACTGCTCCATTTTGGCCGTGAGTACTCTTCATAAAGCTCTTGCTGAGTGGTTGTTGAAGGTGAGATAGCTCATTTAAAGCCTCTTGTCGGAACGTCTCAAAAAATGAATTCTCTTCCCTTTTCGGACTTTACTTTGTGCCCCTTTTTATACTATTTTTAGAGGGGGGAACGGATTTCCCCGATTCAAAGTGAATTACCCAGACAAGGAGGCCCTCGATGGCTGATCAGGAGATCATGAATAAGGCGAAAGCCTATCTTTCCCAGGAGTGGAATGCGGTTTTCAAGGATGAGGTTCAGAAGCTGATAGAGGCGGGAGACGAAGTTGAACTCCGGGAGCGCTTTTATCGGGAATTGGACTTTGGGACCGGCGGTCTTCGCGGTGAGCTGGGGGGCGGATATAACCGTCTAAACTCCTACACAACAGGTAAGGCGATTCAGGGGCTTGCCAATTATATCAAGGCTCATGTGGGTGCCGATAAGCAGAGTGTTGTGATTGCCTGCGACAGCCGTAATTATTCCGATGTATTCTCCCAGACGGCGGCGGAGGTGCTGGCGGCTAACGGTATTAAAACCTACCTGTTTACTTCTCTCAGACCTACTCCTGTTCTCTCTTACGCGGTTCGTAAGCTGGGAACCTGTGCCGGTATTATGATTACTGCCAGCCACAACCCGGCCAAATACAACGGTGTGAAGGTTTTCTGGGAAGACGGAGCCCAGGTAACTCCCCCCCACGATACGGGAATTATCGGTGAAGTAAACAAGGTAACCGACGATATTAAGCGAATCACAAAGGAAGAGGCTGTTGCGGCCGGTTCCATAGTGATGATAGATGAAGAAATTGACGGTCCCTACAACGAGATGTGTAAGGCCCAGTGTCTCCGTCCCGAGTTGGTTAAGGAGAAGGGTAAGGATCTTAAAATCGTTTACACTCCCTTGCACGGGGCCGGTACGGTTCCTGTGGAACGGGTTCTCTCCGATGTGGGAATCGAAGTCTTTACGGTGCCCGAACAGCGCGAGCCGGACGGGAACTTTCCTACGGTCGCCTTTCCCAACCCGGAAATTACGGAAGCAATGAATCTCTCCCTCAAATATGCGAAAGAGCAGGGAGCGGATATGGTTATTGGGACCGATCCCGATGCGGACCGTATCGGTATTGCCGTTCCCGACGGGGATGAGTGGACCCTGATTACGGGGAACCAGCTGGGTGCCCTGTTAACCGATTATATTTTCCGAAGCCGACAGGAGCTGGATTTAATGCCCGACAGCCCTGCCTTCATCAATACTATTGTAACGACAAACCTGCAGTTCGATATTGCCCAGGCCTATGGAGCCACCTGTTTTAAGGTTCTTACCGGTTTCAAGTATATTGGTGAAAAGATTGGCGAGTGGGACGAGACGGAAGAGTACCAGTACATCTTTGGCGGCGAAGAGAGCTACGGTTTTCTCGTTGAGACTGACGCCCGGGATAAGGATGCCGTTTCTGCTGCCCTGATTACGGCGGAAATGGCTCTGTGGAATGTCAACAGAGGCAAGACCGTCCTGGATCATCTTAAAGAGATCTGGCAGACCTATGGTTACTACGAAGAGTTCCTTATTTCCCAGTACTTCGAAGGGGAAGCGGGCGCCGGAATCATGGCCGGTCTCATGAAAACTCTTAGGGAAGATAAACCCAAGTCCTGGGGTAAGCTGACGGCAGCCAGTCTTCGGGATTTTTCCGATGGCTCCACCACAAATCTGGAAACAGGAGAGAAGGTTAAGGATATTGACCTGCCTTCCTCAAACGTCCTCCAGTTCGTTATGACCGACGGAAGCCTGGTTACGGCGCGGCCCTCCGGTACGGAGCCCAAGATTAAGTTCTACGGTTCCTGTTGCGTGAAGCCCTGCGGCGACCTGGAAGAAGCCAAGTCTGCTACTTCTGCTTTGATTAAGAGCGTAGAAGCCTGTGTGGCCGATCTTATTGAGTCTGTAAAATAGGACTGTTAGATAGCAAATATGGGAGCCTTCGGAGGGTGATATCCGAAGGCTCCCCGAATCATTTATAATTAGGGGAAAAAGTATGATCAGAAGAGCGCTCATTAGCGTTTACAAGAAGGAAGGGGTGGCCGAGTTCGCCCGATTTCTGGAAAAGAAGGGTTACGAAGTGGTTTCCACCGGCGGAACTCTCCGTCATCTGAAGGAAGAAGGCCTTCAGGCTATCGATATTAGCGATGTGACCGGTTTTCCCGAAATGATGGACGGCCGGGTTAAGACTCTTCATCCCATGGTTCACGGCGGCCTTTTGGGTATCCGTGACAACGAAGAGCATCAGGCGGTTATGCGTGAGTACAACATCAGCCCCATTGATGTGGTTGTTGTTAACCTTTACCCCTTCTTTGAAGAGGTAAGAACCGATAAAACCTTTGAAGAGAAGATCGAATTCATTGATATTGGCGGACCCACCATGCTCCGTTCTGCCGCCAAGAACTTCCGCGATGTGGTTGTCGTCACCGATCCTTCCGACTACAAGGGCATTATGGAAGAGATGGAACAGGGAGACGTTTCCTTCGAAACCAAAAAGCGCTGCGCCGGTAAGGTATTTAACCTGACCAGTGCCTACGACGGCGCCATCAGTCAGTTCCTTCTGGGGGACGACGCTCTTCCCGAATATTTCCAGGCTTCCTACAAGAAAGTCGCCGACCTCCGCTACGGCGAAAACCCCCACCAGAAAGCGGCCTATTACGGCGATACCCGGGGTACCGGTGCTCTGGCCGAATTTGAACAGCTTAACGGTAAGGAACTCTCCTTTAACAACATCCGTGATATGGATGTGGCCTGGAAGGTTGTTTGTGAGTTTGATGAGATTGTTTGCTGCGGCCTCAAGCACTCCACTCCCTGCGGTGTAGCCACCGGTAAGACTGTGGACGAAGCCTATCTACGGGCCCATGACTGCGATCCCGTATCTATTTTCGGCGGTATTGTGGCAGTCAATCAGGAAGTGAACAAGGCCATGGCCGAAGAACTGATTAAGATCTTCCTGGAAATCGTTATTGCTCCCTCCTTTTCTGCAGAGGCTCTGGAAGTTCTCAAGGGTAAGAAGAATCTTCGTGTCATCAAAGCTGTTAAGAAGCCGGAAGATATCATGGAAGTGGTTAATGTTGACGGGGGTGTTCTGGTTCAGAATAACGACAAGAGCTTTGCTGCCGATTCGGATATGAAGGTTGTGACCAAAGCCCAGCCTTCTAAGGAGCAGATGGCCGATATGATCTTTGGTCAGAAGGTTGTTAAGCACGTTAAGTCCAATGCCATCGTAGTGGTAAAAGACGGATGTGCTACCGGTATCGGCGGGGGACAGACAAACCGAATTTGGGCGGCCCAGCAGGCCATCGAACGGGCTGGCGACGGGACTGTAATGGCTTCCGATGCGTTCTTCCCCTTTGATGACGTTGTTAAAACGGCGGCAGAGGCCGGTGTTAAAGCGATTATCCAGCCCGGCGGTTCTATCCGTGATGAGGATTCCGTTAAGGCAGCCGATGAGTTGGGACTGGCCATGGTTGTGACTGGCCTGCGTCATTTTAAACACTAAAACGGCCTATCCTACTGTATGAGTCGTTAGTAAAAGAACCTGAGTCCTCACGTGCTCAAGCACGCTCCGGGCTCAGAACCTTTTCCTGCCTAGCCTACAGTAGGATTTGCTCGTTTAGATGGGGCTTTTGCGCCATTTGGTCCTTTCTACAGTCGGAGGGATAAGATCCATCAACAATACATAATTTTCATAGCAAGCTTCTCAAGTTAAAAGACAATATGAATACTAAAACCGCAAAGGATCGTGCTCAGAATCGGCATGAGTTTATGGTTCGCTTTCTGGAGGAATTTACCGGGGAGTGGGAAGGGGAACGGTAATTAATTATGAATAAGATAATTCTCCTGGACGGTGGTATGGGACGTCAGCTTGAGAAAATGGGTGCCCCCTTTAGGCAGCCCGAATGGTCTGCCTTGGCTTTAATGGAGGACCCCGAATCTGTTAAGGAGGTCCACAAGGCTTTTCTTAAGAGCGGCTCGGAGATTATTACTACCAATAGTTATGCCCTCGTTCCTTTTCATCTTGGGGAAGAAAGATTTAGGACCTCCGCCTTTGAGCTTGCCACACCCTTGATTGAAGGGCTGAATTCTCATGTGGATCTTTGGCTCTGTGAAACCATGGGGTTGATTGATGAGCCCTTGCGCATTAAATCCCTGGTTGAAAGGCTGGACAGGGAAGCAAAACCCTTTTGGGTTTCTTTTACCCTGGAAGATGATCCCACCAATAAAGAGCCTCTTCTCCGTTCGGGGGAATCGGTTGTCTTGGCCGTTCAGGAAATGGTAAAGGCCGGGGTGGGGGGAATCCTCTTTAACTGCTGTATGCCCG
This sequence comes from Spirochaetales bacterium, assembly GCA_028533045.1. GTDB lineage: Bacteria > Spirochaetota > Spirochaetia > DSM-2461 > DSM-2461 > SZUA-368. The sequence goes on from JAQQAP010000026.1 coordinate 45,732, forward strand.
AGGTGATTGGGGATGCCTTGAGGATCACTAAAGCCGAATTGGCCCGCTTAGGGTTGACTCCCTTCCCATCGGAGGTTATGCCAACGCCTTTCCCGCTCTTTCCAAGGACGCCATGGCCAATGAAGAGTTGAGTACCATTCGGGATGATTTGGACCCGCAGGCCTACTTGGGATGGATTCAGGAGTGGGTTGACCTGGGAGCCTCTCTGCTGGGCGGATGCTGCGGGATTGGCCCGGAGCACATCGCCCTTATGGCAGAGACTTTTCTTTCCTTGACTTAATCCACCCCGTCTTCATCTCCCTTGCTCTCCGAAATAAGGGGGATATTCGTATCGTTCAGAAGTTTTTCCATCTTGCGGGGGTTATTCAAAGCCCTAATCAGTTCTTCCTGGGATTTCTGAAGGATGTGCCAGTCCTCTTCGCTTAACTCAATCGGCTCAAAGTCGGGGGAGTTCATGAAGCTGTTCAGCTGGGATTGGAGTCCGTTAAAAAACTTGCTGTCCACCAGTGTATCGAGCCAGGGGAATTCCTCCTGTTCCGGTCTGTCATCTTTAACGGGGCTGAGCGAGTCCAGCTCCATTGATATTTCATGGCGCACATCCTTATCGGAAACGAGGTCTTCGATTCGGCTTTTTAGATTCTCTATAATACGGTTTTTCTCTTCCAGTTCCTTTCGGTGTTCCCACTCAAGCTGTTCGGAGCGATTCTTCGTATAACGCATATAGGAGGCCAGCTCATCGGCGTTTCCGGAAAGGCGGTTGAGAATGGAGGAGAGACGAAGCATTCGTTCATTATCCATGGTATAGGGATAACGGACCCGGTGGTCGATTTCTCCCCAGGCTTCTTCGTAGAGGGTACGGACCTGCACTTCAACCTGATGAGTCTCCGCTCCCAGGGAAGTTAGCAGTTGATAGTGGACGGAACGGTAACCAAACTTGTGTTCCTGCACATCGCAGTCCTTGTCCTTGTAGTAGTTGAGGATGCGCTCCGCATCTCCGTATCTTACATAGGCGGTGGGTTTTTCCGACTGTTTCCATCCGGAAATAATAAAATCATGGATTCCCGCCCAGTCTTCCTTAAAAATGTGGAGGGCCCTGATACCAATAAGGTCGGTTATCCTTTCCTTGTAGTTTTCCCGGGTGATGCTCTGTCCCGGATTGGTCTTCATTTTGCGGAGGATTTTCTCAAGAAGATGTTCTTCGTGCTTTATCCGATAGTTTATTGAGTGAATCGATTTACAGGTTAGAAGGGCATTCACTATAGCTTGCCCCGTGTTCTCGAGCCTTGGCTTAAGCTCCCGGTAATCGTCTAAAATTGCTTCCAATTCCGCCCAGTGACGGTCGGCCAGTATACAGTCTTCCTGATTCTTCAGGTAGTCTTTATAAAATGTTTCCCTGGTCATACAATAATTATACTACCAAACAGGGCTAATGTTACAGAAAAATTGGAGCTTTTTTGTGTTTTGTTCATGTTGGGGTGAATCTGTTTTCTTTGTGAAGCCCTTGAGCGATGGCGGGCTAGACGATAGAATAGGGCAATGACAGTAACTATAGAAAAAATTGTACCCGGAGGAGAGGGTATGGGACGAATGGAGGACGGCAAGGTCGTTTTTCTTCCCATGAGCCTTCCCGGGGAAACTCATCGTATAAAACCGGTTCAAGAAAAGAGAGGATATCTTAAGGCCGAATCGGAAATGATATTGGAGAAAGCCGATAATGGCATGGCGCGACGGACGCCTTTTTGTCGCCACTTTGGCTATTGTGGAGGCTGTAACCTCCAGCATATGACCTATGAGGACCAGCTCAAGACCAAGGTGGACATGGTCCTTGACAGTATGAGTCGATTGGGAGGGGAAAAGGTTCTCGCCTCTCTTCCCGGGGATCTCCCTATCTTTCGCGGTCCCGAAAAAAATTATCGTAATCGCGCCCAGTTTCATCAGAAAAGAGGATATCTGGGGTTTCACCAGCGGAACAGTCACGACTTATTACCCCTTGATGAATGTCCCCTTCTTTCGGGGGGAATTAATAACTTTCTTAAGGACTATAAAAACTTTTACCTGCCCTCACGGGATCGTTTTACTGTCTTTGGTACCCATGACCAGTTTTGGGTGGAGGGGATTCATAAGAGTATAGAGGTGGATTTATTGGGCAAGAAGCTACGTTTTGCCCCGGAACTTTTCTTTCAGAGCAACCTGGCCCAGTTTCCCAAACTGCTTAATGATGTGATTCAGTTTGCCGGACAGGGAGAGACCTTTCTGGATCTTTACAGCGGAGTCGGGGTATTTGCTCTCTTTCTGGAAGACCGATTCAGCAAGGGGGTTGCTGTGGAGTCCTCCCGGGGCGCTTTAAAGTTTGCCCGTACCAATCTTAGCAAAACCAATTTCTACGAAGAATCGGTGGAGAAATGGGCCCGTAAGAGAGCCCATGACAGGTTGGACTTTCTCGTGGTCGATCCCCCCCGTACAGGTCTTTCTCAGAAAGCGATGGAAACGGTCATCAAACTGGCCCCCAAGAAGTTCTGTTACGTTTCCTGTGACCCCATTACACAATCGCGGGACCTGAAATTCCTCCTGGATAAGGATTTTCGTTTGGCAAATTACAAGCTTTACGACTTCTATCCCCAGACCTCACACATGGAAAGCGTGGCCTTTTTGGAGAAAATCTAATGGATAGAAAAAGACAGGGCTTGTACCTTGTTCTTTTCATCGTGATTTTCTCCGCCTCTCTTATGGGGGAAAGTGAAGCTGACCAGGGGCAGGAGGCTCTCTGGAAACGGGCTGTGGGAGGAAAAATTACCTCCTGGCAGGCTGTTGGGCCGGACGGAACCATTTATCTTATTGGAGATGATCGGGCTCTCCATGCCCTTTCTCCTCGCAGCGGCAAGGATCTGTGGCTCTACCGTCCCGGCGGGCGTCTCACAAGTTTTTTAGCCGTTAGTGCCGACGGTACCGTATATATTCAAAACTCGGAAAACGTGATTTTTGCGGTTAATCCCGGCGGGGAGGCCCGCTGGAAATGTATTGTGGACAGCCCGGTGCAGCAGATGCCTGTTTTGACACCGGAGGGAACGGTTATTTTTCTTTTGGATAAGGGGGTTATGGCAGCTCTTTCCCGGAAGGGAGAAATCCTCTGGACCCTGGAGCTGGATTCAATGCCCACAGCCTCACCTGTCATCGATTATCGCGGGCAGGTTTACGTGGCTGTGGAAGAGGGAATTATTTGCTGTAATCTGGAAGGGGAGCGCAAGTGGTCCCTGGGTATTTCCGGTATTAATCGACTTGCCGTGGACAGGACCGGTCGTATTTTTGGTCTGACCGAATCGGGGCGCATCCGTTCTTTGAGCCATGAGGGTAAGCTGATTTGGGATTCAGGTACAGATGCGGGCAAAGTGGTAACCTTGGCTCTTAGGGAGGATGACGTCCTCATTCAGACTGAATCGGGTGTCATTTTTCGTGCCGATAGCCGGGGTGGAGAGAGCTTCTATCAGGGGCTTGCTCCGCTTACATCGGGTTATTTGAGTGAAGAGGGTAGACTTTGCTTTTTTGATGAAAATAACCGCTTCATTTCCTTAGATTTCGAAAAAGGGGAGGAGCGAGTTCTATTTACCGTACCCGCTGTCCCCTCCCTTCCTTTAGTCACCGAAAGGGGACTCATTCTGTTTGGAGCTTCTGACTGGCGCTTTTACGCCTTCAAGGGGGAGAGGCCCGATCGGGGGTGGAGTCAGTTTAGGGCCAATCCACGCCGGGACGGTTCACTCTATTCGGTCCTTTCCCCGGAAGCAAAGGAAGAGCTTTACCGGGATGACAGCCGCTGGATTTTCTACAACTATTTTGTTACATCCGAAAACAGCCGTGAGCAGATGGAGCTGGTGGAAGAAGTCCGCTCCTATGGCGATGACCGGGCTCTCCTGGAAGAGGAAGTCCCTTTTTGGGACCTACTTATGATGAAACTTACCGAAAGCAGAGACGACCGCACTTATATGGTAGGCGATGGTGGCTACACCGATAATCCCCTTGTTCGTTCCGAAGCTTATCTGATTCTGGGTGAGTGGGCTGTATTTCCCGCACGCAATTCTATTATCTCCCAAATGAGGCAGGAAAAGGACCCCCTCGTTCTTTCCTCGGCCTGTTACGCTCTGGGACAGATTGCTTCCGATTGGGATGGAAAATCCACCGATGCCATAGGGCGGATCATTCGTAACCCCCGTTTTTTAGCTGACCCACGGCTGGCTGAAACGACCGGCAGGGCTTTGGAAAGTATCATGCTGTATAACGGTGGCGAAGTAGCGGCTCAGTGTTGGGAGTATTATGGAATGATACTGGAAAGCCCTGTGGTGGACGAGGGAGTTAAGGAGCGATTGTTAGCCGAGTAATCCCTCGAATTATCGCCAACTGGGAACTCTCAAAATCCATCAAGCCTGATGATCCCCTCGTCAAGCGCCTCCGGCTCGGGCGACGTTATCGTGTCCAGCCAGAAATGGAGCCCCTCGGGAAAGGCGCGGGCCAGGAGATTGCAGTTGGCCGGTTCGTTGTCAAAGCTGGCTATCACCGTTCCCAGGGCGGCAATTTCCCGGCAGGCCTGTTCCTTAAACACCGCATCATCCATATCAAAGCTGGGTTTGAAAAAGAAAGATTCCTCCTCTACGGGATAACCGGAGGCGCGGAAACTGGCCTTCGTTCCCGTAGACATACCGTCGATATGACGCCCTGTAAGATAGACAATTCGGAATCCTCCCTCTTTTAAGGCATTGAGAAGTTCCATACTTCCCGGGTAGGCTTTATCTTTTATCACGTATTCATCTGTAAAGAATCTTTTGCTCCAGAAGTGTCTGATTTTATTAAGGAGTCCCCGGTCATTCAGTCCCGCCTCTTCCAGGGGCGCCAGAAAATTCCAACCCAGGGAGACTTGATCCAAATGTTCCAGATAGTCTGCTACGGGGGGAATCGTCTTGGCCGACTCTTCCAGAATCGCCCGGTTGCGCGGTTCCGTATTCATGAGGGTGGAGTCCACATCAAATATCACCAGGGGCTTTTCCGGCCTTCCCAGAGTTTCATAGTGTTTATTCAGTTTGTTAAGCAGGTTCACGGGAATAATCTCCTCTATGATAAGGATATAGGCAGTATAAATGATTTTAAAACATAAATTAACCCCATTTTGTCTATCTTACATAATACCTTTCTGATATAATCGCCCCTATGAAAAAGGATGCCAACAATAATAACTTAAGAAATATTGCCATAATCGCCCACGTAGACCACGGAAAGACCACTTTGGTAGATGCTCTTTTCAAGCAGTCCGGTCTCTTTAGGGAGAATCAGGAGACAGAAGATCGTCTCATGGATAACATGGATCTGGAGCGGGAAAGGGGTATTACCATTGCCGCGAAGAACTGTTCCGTTGACTGGAAGGGAACTAAGATCAACATTCTCGATACTCCGGGCCATGCCGACTTTGGAGGTGAGGTCGAAAGAGCTCTCTCCATGGTGGACGGAGCCATTCTTTTAGTCGACTCTTCCGAAGGACCTCTTCCCCAGACCCGATTCGTACTGGGTAAGGCCCTGGAAGCGGGGCTTAAGCTCATTGTTGTTATTAACAAGATTGACCGGCCCGACGCCCGTTGCGAAGAGGTGCTTAACGAGGTTTATGACCTTCTTATTGACCTGGATGCGGACGAAGATCAGCTTGAATTCCCTCTCTATTATGCCATAGGCCGTGATGGTGTGGCAGGTAAATCCCTGGATGAGCCCATGGAAAACCTCCACTGCCTCCTGGACGCCATTGTGGAAGAAGTTCCCGGCCCCTCCTACTGTGAGGGCGAGCCTTTCCAGATGATGGTTTCCGACCTTTCCTATTCCGATTACCTGGGTCGACTCTGTGTCGGTAAGGTTATTAACGGTAGCGTAAAAGCCCGGGAAGGTCTCGTTTGTCTGGGGGATCAGGGCAAGCAAACCTCTCTTAATGTGACAAAAATTCAGGTTTACCGAGGCCCCGGTCTAGTGGAAACCGACGAAGTTGAACCCGGTGAGATCGTTGTTCTTGCCGGTATCGACGATGTATATATTGGGGATACGATCTGTCACAAGTCCGATCCCAAAGCTCTTCCCCGGTTAACTGTAGACGAACCTACGGTAAGCATGCGCTTTACTCCCAACTCCTCTCCCTTTCAGGGACAGGAAGGTAAGCTGGTTCAGTCCAGTAAGATCCGGGAGAGACTGGAGCGTGAAACCATGCTTAACGTTTCCATCAAATTCGAAGAAGCTACCAACGGTGACGGGTTCATTGTTAAGGGGCGGGGGGAATTTCAGATGGTTATTCTGATTGAAACCATGCGCCGTGAGGGCTTTGAGCTTTGTGTGGGACGTCCGGAAGTTATCTTTCACAAGGAAGACGGCAAGGTGATGGAGCCTATCGAGCACCTCTATGTGGACTGTGAAGAGGAGTACACCGGTATTGTTACGGAAAAACTTTCCCAGCGAAAGGGGCGAATGCTTGCCTTCGTTAACCACGAAAATGGCCGAGCCCGTCTGGAATTTTCCGTTCCTTCACGAGCTCTTATCGGTTACCGGGACGAATTCCTTACCGATACTCGCGGTACGGGGATCCTCAACTCCCTCATTAGCGGTTACGAAGAGTACCGAGGGGATTTTGCCGAACGTCATACGGGCTCACTTGTTGCGGACCGAATCGGGGAAGCCGTTCCCTACGCTCTTTTTAATCTGGAACCTCGGGGTAACCTTTTTGTTACTCCCGCAGACCGGGTTTACGAAGGTATGATCGTGGGTGAACATAATCGGGATAACGACCTGAATGTTAACCCCTGTAAGGCCAAGAAGCTCTCTAACGTGCGTGCTTCCGGTAAGGACGATGCGGTGGTTCTGACTCCCGTTGTCCCCATGACCCTGGAAAGGGCGATTCAGTTTATCCGGGAAGACGAAATGGTCGAGGTTACTCCAGAGAATATCCGTTTGAGAAAGAGAACCCTCGCCGCTGCTGGGCGAAAAATGGAAGGAAAGAAAGCTAAAGCTTAGATAGATTTAACTAGCAAGAAGGCCGTTGTCATGATGGCGGCTTTCGCGTTAGAATAGGCCATGGACATAATTCAGACTATTCACTTTCCCACAACAGATTCGGTTCTCACCCGCGCTCTTCCCGTGGAAGTAAGCCAAATGAAAGCCGATTTGTATGTGGCAGATACAAATACGGAACAGTTCCTCTCTCCTGAGCAGAAGGAGAGAGCGGTTATTCTCCCTCCCGGTGAATCGGCCAAGCACTTCGCTTCGGTAGAGCAGATTGTGGGCCGGGCTCTGGAGTATAAACTGGACCGGACATCTCTTATTCTGGGAATAGGGGGCGGTGTTATTTGTGATATGACCGCCTTTGCCGCTTCCCTTTATATGAGAGGCTGTCGGGTAGAATTGGTTCCCACCACACTTCTTTCCATGGTCGATGCGGCTGTGGGAGGGAAAACCGGGGTAGATTACGGTACTTACAAGAATATGCTTGGCACCTTCTATCCCGCTCAACGGGTCATTATCTGTCCCGAATTTCTTACAACCCTTCCTCAGAAGGAGTTCCTTTGCGGGCTTGCCGAGGCGATCAAGTCAGCCCTTTTGGGAGACAGAGAGCTTCTGGAACTTCTCGAGAATAAAACCCAGGCGATTCTGGCCCGGGACCCTGAATTAGTCGAAGAGATGGTTATTCGCTGTGTTCGCTTTAAAGGGGCCATTGTAGAAGAGGACCTCCGTGAAAGCGGGGTTCGGGCCAGTTTAAATCTGGGGCATACCTTTGGGCACGCCCTGGAGTCGATTACCGGTTTTACCGCCGTAAGTCACGGGGAAGCGGTAGCCTGGGGAATGGCTAAGGCGGCTAAAGCGGCACTTAAGCGAGGCGATATAGATAAATCCTACTTCGACCGGATTATTGCCATTTTGGAAGCCTACGATTACCGCCTGGAGTACGATTTTTCCGTGGATGAGTTGATTGACGCCATGGGCCATGACAAGAAAATACAGGCCGGGAAGAAGCGTTACATTCTCCCCGCAGGACTGGAAAAACACCTTATTACCGAGTTGGATGAGGAGTTGGTACGGGAGATTCTCGGGTGAGAAAAGACCTGATTCTTATTGCCCTGTTTTCCCCACTCTTGTTTTCCTGTCTAAGTACGCCCGATAAAGGGGGATGGGAAGGAATTTCCGCCCGGGGAAGTCGTTCCGTCCCGGACGAATCGGTTCATGAAGGGAGTGATATGCCCTCTCATCTCTCCCAAAAAGATTTTGAGGAGGTGGGAATCGGCTTTAACGGTCCCGCCGATCAGGAATACCTTGTTTTCCATAGCTATCGGGAACTAGACCCCTACATCCCCCGGGAAGATCTCTTCCGGGAAATCGATTTTGAAAAAGAGATCCTTCTTGCCGCTTTTATGGGAGAACAACCCACCGGCGGTTATATGAATCGAATCAGCAGCCTGGAAGAGGGTAGTGAAACTCTAACTGTTTATATTGAAATAATTGAACCTGCTCCGGGAGATTTTGTGGCCCAGATGATCACATCTCCCTGGCACGTCGTGGTGACGGCCCGTTCAGAAAAAAGTCCCCGGTGGACAGAAATAAAACCCAATCCTTAAGGAGATACTTGTGAACCCGATTTTTCGTAAGAAAAACTTAAATCTAATCATTCCCATGGGAGGAGCTGTCCTTTTTCTGTTTCTTTCCCTCCTTTTTATGCCTTTCTATGCCTGGAAGTCGGGAGCCGGTTTGATCTCTGTGGGAGCCCGCCTTTTTCTTATGGCTTCTTATGTATACGGTTATTTTCGCTTTACCAAAGAAGATCATCTTCCCACGGCACATTTTTATGATATCTGGCGTCTTTATACGGGCTATCTTATTATTCTTACCTATGTTTTTACCATTTTACCCCAGGTTGTGGTTGAGTTTTATCAGGTAAGCGGGTTTGGCCCTTTTTATACGGTCTGGACCGTATTGACTACACTCTGGCCCATAGCTCTCTGGATTCTCATGGGGCGGGACAACTACTGCCTGGCTTGGGGTTATACGGAAAAAGGGCTAAAGGAAAGAAAAGAGCGAGACAAGGATAAGAAAAAAAAGAAAGAGTGGCAAAAGAAGAAAAAAGAGGGACGGAACCTTTGGGGAAATCTTTGGGCTGAATGGATTGAACCTCTTCTGGGTGCTGTCTGCTGGGTTCTCGTTATCAATCACTTTGTGTTTCAGCTCTATCAGATACCGTCGGAATCTCTCTTTCCCACTTTTCAGGTAGGAGACCGAGTTCTGGTGGAAAAAGTCCGTTATGCTCCCAATGTACCTCTTACCAAGTATAAATTACCCCGTGTTACCAAACCAAAAATCGGGGATATCGTTGTTTTTACCAATCCCAAGATGGAAGATCCCGAGTCTGAATACTACTACAATTCAGTCTTTTCCCGTGTTTTCAAGACCTTTGTTTATATGATAACTCTCACCACGGTAGATATCGATAAAAAAGCCGACGGCAATCCCAAGGAAAGCATGATCGTAAAACGTTATATCGCCGGGGAAGGGGAAAAGGTGTGTCTTTTGAACGATAAGGTTTATAAGAAGACAGCCGATTCGGACTGGATAGCCATGGAGGATATGGAGGAGTACAAAGAGTATGGCCGTGTGGGGCTTTTTCTGGAGGACTATCCCGAACTTCAGAGACAATTTGAAACCCCCGAAACCCGAGGTCTCTATCTGGCTGCCATCGATAGGGTGGAAAGCTGGACCTTTGAAGAGCTACAGGATTATTACCGGGAAGAGAGGGAGGAGTTTCTTTCCCTTTATTCTAATTCCCGGGACCTTGATACTTTTGCCAGTCAGGCCGCTCAATATTTAATGAATTACGAGCCCAGAGATATTCATACCTTTTCCCAGCGTCTGGTAAGTCGGAATTATATAGCCAGTCAGACGCCCCAGGACAGGGAATTTATCTATGCTAACTGGGATATGATGATTGATGAGTATGGGGCTACTATTCTCTATGAAGAGATGTTTAATCTTTCCATACTTGTCTCCCGGGAAGAGGAAACCCCCGGTTACTTTGAGTCTCAACTGGCTTACGAGGGGGTTATGGGTTCAGATCCTTCTCCCTATGAAGATTTTATGGTTCGTCTAAACCTTCTGTATAAGAGTTTGAAGCTTTCTCTCTATAATGATTTGGCCGAGGGGAATCTGAATTTAACCGAGCCCAACCTGGCAGCGGATAATCTTGAGGGACTAAAGGAAATTGCATTTTACACGAGAGGCATCGGTTACTATTTTACCCCCTTTGATGAAGCCAATTTCCCCGAATATCCTGCAGAGAAGGATGAGTACTTTCCCAAGAACGAGTATTTCGTACTGGGAGATAATCGCTACGACTCGATTGATTCCCGATTGGGCGGTGAATATACCCGCATTCATGTGGATCCTCTCGATGAAAGCGACTTTTCGGCGGTAGCCGGACAGTCCTGGAACCCCCATACGATTAACCTGAGCCTGATTCACGGTCGTTTGAGGTTTCTTCTCTTTCCCTTTGGGAGGATGAAGTTCTTCTAGATAGAAGAGAGGGGCCGGTGAGCAGGAAAATGTTTCTCCCGACCGGCAGAGAAGCTCTGTATTATTTGAAATGATAGATTAACTGTACAATAATCGTTGTTAAGGAGATTTATCATGAAAAAAAGAATTACTCTGCTCGGATTCATGACTATCATGTTTGTTTTAAGTATTAACCTTTTTGCCCTTGGTTCCCAAGAGGAAGAAGGAATGGATGCTCCCGCTGTGGCGGAAGAGATGGGCGGCCTCGATAGTGTGGCGGCACAACTTGGTGTTTCCAAAGAGGAATTGGTTGCAGCTCTAGGAGATCCCAATCAGGGGCCTCCCGACTTTGAAGAGGCAGCGGGAATCCTTGGTGTGGATTCTTCCAGACTGGAAGAGCTTATGAAGAGCATGGAAGGTCCGGGATCTGTCGAAAGGGAACCCTATACCATTAGCCTCAACGGTATAGACTTTACCATAACTTACGAAGTCTTTACCTGGGCCGAACTTCCCTCAGACGCAACAAACGAGAGAATGGATATTGTGGAGTACACCAATGAAGAGGGCCTTACTCACTATTACGAACTGGTATACCTCCCCGAAGGCAACCTGAACTGGTACCAGTGTGCCTATCTGGCCCAGGATGCGGGCGGTTACCTGGCCTGTCCCGGCAGCGAAGGGGAAAACAGCTTTCTCTTTGATATGATTAACGATACAAAATACTTTTGGTACTTCCCCGAAGAGGGTGATCATTACGGCATCAGCATCGGGCCCTTCCTCGGTGGTTATCAGCCCGAAGGTTCTGTAGAGCCTGCAGGCGGTTGGAGCTGGTTAAGCGGCGAAGCCTGGGAATACAGTAATTGGGCGGTAAACCTGGATGACGGTGTGGTTGATAAGGACCCCCGTGACAATACCCAGCCCAACGATTCCGGAGACGGACAGCCCATCATGGGATTCGGTGAATTGAATCAGCCCGTTCCCACCTGGGGGGACTATATGGAAACCATCGGAACCTACGGTGAATCACGACTTCCCGGTCGTTCCTACGCTTTCATTATTGAGTACGAATCGGACCCCAGATAGTCAATAGAAGAAAAGGAACAGGAGTGAAGAGGTAGTATAGGATTTGACTTATACCCTCTTCATCCCCTGGCGTCTTTACATCTCTAAAAAATCCTCATAACTCATCAAAGTAATCCCGTTCTTCCTGGCTTTCACAAGTTTACTGCTCGTTCCTTCCGGATCATCACACACCAACAATACGGTCGTCTTGGTCACTGAGGAGCCCACGGTATAACCTTTTTCGGCAGCCAGGGCCACCAGTTCTTTCCGTCCCATAGGCCCCTTACCGGTCATACAGATCTCTCCCTTGTCACCGGACGCTTCTTTCTCTATTTCAATTACCTTAAGCAGCTCTTCCAGAAATTCTTCGTTCTCCCGGTCTTCCCGCCAGGCAATAATATTCTGTCCGATGATGTAGGTGTCGTCCTTAAAATCACGAAAATCCTGCAAACTGGCGATTCCCAGTTTCTTGAGGGCCTTCTGCTGAACCAGGGGGATTCCCAGTTTGCCAATCAGCTCAAGGGCGGTCATATGCTTTTTTGCTGCGGCCTGGCTCACAAAGTTGGCAATCTTTTTTTCTCCAAAACCTTCCAACCCTTCAAAATCCTCTTCCGTGAGGGTATAAAGGTCATGGATGGAGCTGACTTTTTTTTCCTTGTAGAGTTGGCGAATGGTTCCTTCGGCTATCTGTTCCATATCGCTCTGGCGGACCCAGTAGAGAATAGACTGAATTTGTCTTTCCGGGCAGCTTTTGTTGGTGCAGTGAATATGGACGCCCCGGTCCTCAACGGGAGAGTCACAGACGGGACAGCGTTTGGGAATGAGGATATCAATGTGCGATTCCCGGGTACGGCTTTCGTTGGAGAGATTGGCCCGCACATAGGGAATGACGTCGTTGGCCCGTTCAATAATGAGCCTGTCCCCCGGGGCAAGCATAAGATCCCGGACAAATTGGGCGTTGTGGAGGCTGGCCCGTTCCAATTTGGCTCCTCCCAGCTCAATCGCTTCAAACTGAGCCACCGGAATTAGATTTCCCTGGCGGCTTATCTGCCACTCCACACCCTTTAGATTGGTTTCCTTCCCCGCTGCGGGAGGCTTAAGGGCTATGGCATAGTGATGATGGTGGTCCACTACCCAGCGGCTGTCAATCTCTTCGTGAAGGCTGTTGTCGTCAATAGTCAGGATAAGCCCGTCCGTTTCATAAAGCCAGCGGTCCCGGTCCTCTTCCAGGTATCTTTCATAGATCGATTCCACATCGCCATAATTTACTCTGTGAAACTCCACCGTATGGAAACCTTCCCGGTCCAGGAGGGCTATTTTGTCCGACTCTTTACTGGGAACTATCTGACTCTCCTCCGAGGCAATCTGGTAGCAGACAAAACGTACATGCTTCAGGTCATCCCGGTCTTCCTTACGGTTAATCAGTCCTACGCAGTTGTTACGAAGCGGTTTGCCCTTGGTATCGTATTCGGTGTTTTTGGGCAGGTAGAGTTCTCCCCGGATTTCTACATCTCCCTTGGTAAAGGAGATAGAATCGGGTATATCGGCCATATAGCGGGCAATGTGGCTCACATCCTGGCCGGTTTTTCCGTCTCCCCGGGTAGCGGTATAAACAAGTTTTCCCTCCCGGTAACGGCAGGTGGCGCTTAAACCGTCAATTTTGGGCTGCAGACAGTAAACAAGATCTTCCGGGAGGGCAAGTCGGTCCATCCATTTATGTACGTCGGCCGCTTTTTTGGCTTTGCCCATGGAGAGCATGGGAATGGAGTGGACAATTTTCCCCCCCGTTTCGTTATTCTCAATACCAACAGTGGAAAAATAGGAATTCTCCGGATCCAGGGACTTGAGAAGCTCCTCAAGCTCATCAAAAGCAGCATCGCTCATAAGGGGGGTACCCTCGTTATAATAGGCCTTCCGGGCTTCTTCCAGCTGCCGGACAATCTCTTTCACAGTCATGCCCGCACTATACTGTATTTTGTCCGATTTCTCTACCCGTTGAAAAAAAATCCCCTTTGGGATAGTCTTTCCCCATACTACAAAGAGAGTCCCCCTTGAAACGTCTGTCTATTCTGATTCTATTCCTTTTCTCCTACAGCCTTTATGCCTTACCTCACTTTAATGACAATAGGGCTCCCGAAGAGCTGGCCCATGCGCTGGTCGAAGCTATGACTCCCGAGGAGAGGCTGGGGCAAACCCTTATGTTCAGTTGGAAAGGGGTGGACCCCAGTAGCGATATCCACAAATGGATTCGCGATTACAATCTGGGGGGAATTAAGATATTCGGCTGGAACGGTTACGATATCAAAACCCTCTCTGCCACTATTGGGGAGTATCAGGAAGCGGCCCTGAATAACCGTTTTGGAATACCCCTTCTTTCCGCCACCGACCAGGAGGGGGGAATTGTCCGCCACATAACGGACCATACCGCTCTGACACCGGGAAATATGTCCATAGGGGCATCCGGTCTTCCTCTGGATGCCTATAATTCGGGCTATCTGATTGGAAAAGAGCTGGCTGCCATTGGAATTAATATGAATTTCGCCCCCAATGTGGACCTTTACCTTAAACCTCACACCGCTGTCATCGGTACCAGGGCCTTTTCCGTCGATGCGGAAGAGACCGCCTTTTACTCCACCGTCTGGTACAGGGGGCATGCGGACGCGGGAATTGTCTCTACCGTAAAGCACTATCCCGGTCACGGCCGTTCCGACGAAGATTCCCACGGGGTGCTCCCCATTATCGATGTTTCCCTGGATGATTTGAAAAAGGACGACCTTCTTCCCTATCGTATGCTCATTAACGAAGGCATACCGGCGGTTATGGCGAGCCATTTGGCCTATTCCCGCATTACCGGTGATACTCTCCCGGCTTCCCGGTCTTCTTTTTTCCTGGAAGAGCTTCTCCGGGACGAAATGGGCTTTAAGGGTATGGTTATTTCCGATGACATGATCATGTACGGGGCTATTATGGGCTCCACCACCATAGAACAGGCCTGCGAAGAGTCCATGAGGACCGGGGTGGATATGCTCCTCATCTCCCAAAGCCCCGATACCCACCGTCGCGTATGGAATCGTCTTCATGACAGCATGGAAGAGGATGAGGCTATGGCGGAACGTATAAAAGAGGCCGCTTACCGGGTGGTTCTTACCAAGCTTCTTTGGCTTAAAGGGGATAAGGCTGTCCCCTATATTCCCGATTCCGAATCGGTTTATGATAATATGACCGTTCCCGCCATGGAAGAGCATAATCTGGATTTGGCCGCTCGGTCCATTACGGTTTTTAAGGACAGGGACGGGAAAATCCCCCTTGATATAGAGGGGGACGGGAAGATTTTACTGGTAACCCAGGACCGATTAGTCAGGGAAGCCGTAAGGGAGCGTATTCCGGGGATAAATATATTCGATTTACCCTCAAATCCGGAACCCGGTGAGCTTTCGGGACGCTTAAACAGTCTGGTGCGGATCATCGATAGGTATGACAAGGTGATATTTTCCTTCCGAAACGGTTACGACCAGTATATAGCGGAAGACCTGGAACCCTGGAATGACAAGATTATCTTTTTCATAACCAGTAACCCCTCCTACTCGGAGTCCATCGAATGGGCCGACACGGTGGTTTTTTCCTATATTTACACCCGCGAGTCAGTCGATGCTTCCGTGGGAGTCATTCTGGGGGATTATGAAGCGGGCGGAGAACTGCCGGCAGAGCTAAAAGGACGTGGATGAAAGGCTGGATTAAAGGTCAGGTAAGCGACAGGGAAGGACTCATAAAGCTCTTAAGCAGGGAAGAGTGGAATCAGCTTCATTTTTCCTCCTCCCTTTACGAAAAGAGGACTTTTCGACTGGTTCATAACGGAAGCGTCTACATCTTGAAGGACCGCCATCCCAAGCAACTAAAAGGGGCCTTTTATATAACCCGGGGCGGGGCTCTTCACAGCTGTTTTGAGCCTTCCGATCTACGCCGGGAAGACCTGGATTACCTGGAAAAACACTTGCAGGAACTCAATATATTCTCCTTTATCGGTCGTTCGGACCGGGTTAAACTCATTGAAGAGCTGTACCATTCCTGTGATTGCTATGGAATCGATTATGACCTCATGGTTAAGGAGATATCTGCCGCAGAAGCCCGGCTTGGGAGCGGCTATACCCTAAGACGGGTAGGGCTGGAGGATCTGGAGTTGCTCTATCCCCTGGAAGAGGCCTATCAGCGTGAAGAAGTTCTGCGCGATCCCAGTCGGCTGGATCGGCGTTTTCTTAAAAGGAAGTTTCAAAGTCAGTTGGAAAGTCAGTTTATCTGGGCTGTTTTTAAGGGCGGTCGTCCTGTGGCAAAAGGCGGGACCAATGCCATCGGATTTCGTTACTGCCAGCTTGGCGGGGTTTATACGATTCCTTCCGAGCGGGGACGGGGCCTGGGACGGGCTATCATTAACCGGATTGGGGAAGAACTGGCAAAAGAAAAATGGGGAACTTCTCTTTTCGTCCGCAAGGATAACAGGGCGGCGCTCAAGCTATACCAAAACTGCGGCTATGAACGGAAGGGCGATTTCCGCATTGTTTACCCAGAGAATAATTAGATAATGTTCCAAATCCTTGAGTTTTTTCTAAAAAAGTGATGATTATTTAAAAAAATGGCTCTCCCTCTTATTCGTAAGACAATAAGAGGAGATTCCATTATGAAAGAAGAAATCTATTGCCCTAATCCCCATTGCTCCCATCATCAAAGTCC
>JAQQAP010000027.1 GCA_028533045.1 Spirochaetales bacterium
CGATTCCTTTTAGAAACCAATCTCCCGAGAAGCATTACTGGCTTCTTCAGGCATTACATTTACTCAATCTCAGCATGGTGCTTTAAATCTCTTTTTAAAGAGAAGCTCTTATTGGTATAAACTCGAAATTCGGCCTAATTATTCAGAGGCAAGGCAGAAGTTTGCTGCTATTTTAAATGCTGCGTTGAATGAAGAAGTCATTATTGCCCGAAAAGACGGGAGTAAATTTAAAATAGTTCCCGTAACAGATAATAAGTCGGAATCGCTTTTTAATGTAGGGGGGATAGATACTAATATTAAAACTGAAGAGATCATTAATGTCATTCGTGAAAGCCGTGAATCCTTGTGATTATAGCAATTCTCCTAAATAATTATTAAGCTTTTCAACTTCAAAGAGAGGAAGACCAATCAGTTTACTTTTTAACTGTACGGACGTTTCAGTTGATGACAGTTTATGACTCACTTCTGAAACTCGTTTTTCCCGTTTCATCAAGTCAAACTTAATCACATACTCCGGTTTTTTTTGTTCGATATAGTTCCACAGTGATTTGATTTTTCCCGTTTTACCAGCTTTAACTTCGATCGGTAAGATATTTCCGGCATAGGAGTAAATAAAATCAATTTCTGCAGCCCCTTTCTTTTTGTTATTAAGCCAATAATACAATTCATTAAGGTTTTTCTGAGGTTCAAGGAATTTGAGATGCTGTGCTATGAACTGTTCTGCCATATTTCCTTTTGTTAATAATTTTTCCGAGGATAGGGAAAAAATATCTGACCATCGTGTTTCATGAAGGGCGTTATAGAGTCCGATATCTAGAAAATACAGTTTCATTGTAGAGTGGTCTTTTCCGGCGGAAAGGGGTAATCCATGGCAATAATTGAAATTAGTTTTCGTTATGACTCCCGCTTTAGCTAGTAAGTCAATGGCCTTTTTAATATTGTTAGAATGTGTCTTTGCTATATCGGAAAAGATAACTTTATTTCCCAAATTGGCTGCCGTATACTCAAATACTTCTGTTACCCGTAAATTTTCAGTTTTCGTCGTATATTTGGGAATATCATCTTTATAGGTTTCCAATATTGAGTTGTGTATCGCCCGGATATCTGCTTCACTACCTCCGTTGATCCAGCAATGGACAGCTTCCGGCATACCTCCGGTGTAATAGTACTCTTTAAGGAGGGTTTCGCCATGAACAAGCCAGGTTTCGTCGCTTTGGTCATGAATGTTTTTTTCTTTTAACTGATTAAGGAAAATTGCCTCATCTTTTGCCATGAGGAATTCAGTAAAAGTCATAGGGCCTAGTTGAAAGTACTCTACCCTTCCAACAGGCATGGAGAAGCGTTCTGCTTCCATTGTTACTTCAAGTAAAGAACCGGCAGCGATTACTCTTAGATCGGGTCTGTGTTCATAAAAGTATCTAAGTCTATTTATTACTTTTGGTTGAAGTTGTACTTCATCAAAGAATATGAGTGATTCTTGGGTTATTTTTTTTTGTGTCTGCAGTTCTATTTCCTGTAGAACTTTTTCCATCGTAAATGTAGTATCATTTTCTATTTGCTTTAATTTAGTTGTCTCAAAATTCAGTTCTATCAGATTGATTTGATTCTGCTCACAAAAGATACGTACTAAAGTAGATTTCCCAACTTGTCGAGCGCCGCGTATTATTAATGGTTTCGAATTATCTTTGTTGTACCAACTCTGTAGATAATCAATTGCTATACGTTTCATATTAATAGAATAGTAGTAAAAATCCAAAACAGCAAGCTGTTCTGGATAAAAAGAACCAAAATAGGGGGCTGATATGGATTAATTTAACTGAAACCGTATCGGATACCTAAACCTCACCGCCACGGGCGTCCCATTCGCCTCTGCCGGGGTACATTGCAGTCCTTCCAGCGCCTTTACCGCCGCTTCGGCAAATCCGTATCCCGGGTCTTTTAGCACCACGACCTTACGTACAAGTCCGGTCTGGTCTATATACAATTCTACATAAACTACGGCCTCTTTTTTCTGACGCAACGCCATAGCCGGGTATTCTATACGATCCAGTACCTCATCGGTGGGGATGCGAGGGACTTGGGAAATTTTATGTTGGGGGAGGTAGTCCGGCTCCCGGTAGGGGGCGGCGTCTTTTACTTCTATGACCTCTTCTTCGATTTCGATGATGGACTCCGATGAATTGGGCTGTTCGCTTACTTCAACAACTTCCTCTTTTTTTTGTTCCGGCGGGGGAGGAGGAACGTACTCCTGAAAATCGACCAGTTTGATGATGGACGCTTCCGGGGCGGCGGTTTGGGCCTGAGTTGTCACGGTATAACGGAAGTAAAGGATGACGATGAGGTGGGCCAGGGCGGCTAAACTAAAGAGGCTGTAGCGGATGAGGCGCATTTTTCCCCGGGCAGTCATTAGAGATCCTCCTTAACGACGAACCCCACGGCGCGGTGCTGTAGGGTTTGGAGGATTTGGGTGATTCCGTCTATGTAGCGGTAGGGGGTGTTCCGGTCGGCGAGGAGTTGGATGCGGATGGTGGGCTCTTCAGCGATGGATTGGGCAATGAGCATTTCCAGGCTTTCCCTGTCGAGGGCTTGACCTTCCACTGTGACGGCTCCCTCTTTGCTAATCCAGATTTCCAGTTCCTTGTCCGCATCGGTTATCTCGACCTTTTGGGCTTCGGGATAGTCTATTTTTTCCTCCTTACGGTAGTTGATAAGAGAGAGGAGCATGATAAAGATGAGGAGGAGGAAGCCGATGTCCGACATGGCCGAGAGGGGCGCGGCGGGCGGTCTTCGTTTGGACTTAAGTTCCATCAGGAGTTTCCCCCTGAGTTGCCCGATGCCATGGAGAAGGAGAAGTTTTCCACTTTCCGGTCCCGTATGATGTGCAGGGTGTCCACGAATCGTTGGTAGGGAACGTCTGGATCGAGGGAGAGGAAGACTGTCAGGTTGGGATGGACTTGGAGGTTTTCGGCGATCAGTTCATCCAGGGCTTCCTGGGAGAGAGGTTCTTGAAGGTAAAGTAGATCGCCCCTGGAGTTTAAACTCAGTCTTAGAAGATCTTGGCTCTGGACGACGCGCGGTTTATCCTGTGAGGGGAGGTTGATGAGGAAGCCCTTGTTGGTGTTGAATCCGGCGATGACCAGGAAGTAGATGATGAGGAGGAAGCTCAGGTCATTCAGGGCGCCCATGGGATCGTCCGCCCGGTGGGTGAAGAACTTTTTTAGCTTCACCCTTTGTTCTCCTGCGGAGTCTCACCGATGGAAAGCTGGGCTATCATGTCGCTGGCGGTTTTTGTAATGTCTGCGGCGAAGGTGTCTACCCAGTGGGCCAGGATGTTGTAACCTACCAGGGCGACGATGGCGATGATGAGGCCGAAGACGGTGGTCATGAGGGCTTCGTATATACCGTTCGCCACGAGCTGGGCGTTCACGTCGGAGGCTTCGGCGATGGAACGGAAGGCGCCTATCATCCCCGATACGGTTCCCAGGAATCCGGTGAGCGGGGCGATGGAGGCTAGGGCGGAGAGGAAGTTGAACCCGTTCTCCAGCTGGCGGATTTGCTCCTGTCCTTCCGCTTCCAGGGCTTTTTCCATGCGGTGCTCCCCGTAGGGGGCGTACTTGAGGATGGCACGGAGGATGCGGCCGGAAACATTGCGCGGTTTGAGCCCGTTCAGGTAGGTTTCGGCGGCCGGAGTGTTACCCGATTCGATGTGCGCCATGACTTCCTTGCTGACTTCTTCGGTCTTTAAGTCGTGAATGAGGATGTAAAGAACGCGCTCTATAATCAGTCCCAATGTGCAAATGGAAAAGACGAGAAGGGGCCACATAAATAGGCCACCCATCTGAAAAAGGCGAATGAGAGTTCCCTGTTCTGTCATTTTTTTCTCCTAATGATAATTTTCGTTGAGGGTAGGGCTTTTGTCCATAGTTCGGACCAGTTCAAGGCCAGGAGGAAGAGGTTCCGTCCTTCCCGGTAATCCCGGTAGAGGGTCCCCGAATCGCGTACGGGAATGAGTTCTTCGGAGATGTGTTTTTTGCTGTAGAGGGTGTCCCAGTTTACCTGTTCCCCCCAGAGGTAGCGCTCTTCTTTGCTAAGCTGACTTTGGGGCTCTGGGAAGGTGGGGGAGAAGCCGTAGGCTTCGGGGAAGAGGAGTTGCTCCAGGGCTATGAAGTTTGCCGCCGTGGCGGGGACTGGCGGTATCTCTTCCGTGGGGAGGAGGTCTTGTGCAAAGGCGGCGGCCGATTTTATGCGTGTCCAGCGGCGGCTTATTTGGTCCCGGGAGCGGTCACCGTAGTATTTGGTTTCTTTATAGCGGATCTGGGCGGCGATAACGCTGTCGACGACCGGTTCTTCCAGGACTGTGAGGCGCCATGAATCGTCGGTTTGAATCAGTTTTACGCTCCCTGTTAAGGAAAAA
Source organism: Spirochaetales bacterium (assembly GCA_028533045.1). GTDB lineage: Bacteria > Spirochaetota > Spirochaetia > DSM-2461 > DSM-2461 > SZUA-368. The sequence continues at coordinate 4,415 of JAQQAP010000027.1, forward strand.
GAGGCTTCGGTCCAGCCCTTTTCCCAGTTTTCGAACCACTCCAGGGAGTCGGTATAGAAGGTCCAGCTGTCGTCGGGCTCTTGATAGGCTTCGCCGAGGATGACCGCTTTGTTGGAGAAGGGGAGAGTCAGCTCAGCTTCATTTTCCCCTGTTATAGTCAGTGTCAGGGAATCAGTTTTGGCCTTTTTTTCTCCCGTGGATGAACAGGAGTAAAGGAGCAGGGCGGTTAAAATCAGTATAAAGTATTTTTTCATGGTTTCTCCTAGTAGCTCACCTTGAATCCGAAGGAGGGGACCGGCACGCCCAGGCTAAAGTCGGCCGAGGTGTCCTGATCTTCCTCTCCCGTGTTGGAGTTGAAGCTGGTGTTGGTGGATGGTTCGTAAAGGTTGACGAAGATGTCTTCGATGGCGAAGTACCATTCGGTATAGATTTTTTTGTTATGACCGTAACGGCCGTAGGAGATGCGCAGGTCTACCGGGACGGATATGCCGTCTCGCAGGGAGTCGGAGTAGTAGGAGGAACGGGCGTACTGCTCTATGATGGTGCCGTCCAGGTCGGCGGGGTAAACGGTGATGTCTCCTACTTCATCCCGGGGAGCGCCGGTGGCAAGAGAACCCATGACGGAGAAGGTCCAGCCGGGGCTAAAGTGCCAGTTTCCCACCAGATTGAGGCTGTGGTAGCGGTGGTAGTAGGGGAAATACCACTGGTCGAGGGGCTCCCCGTAGCTTACGGCGCTGTCTTCGTCGCTTGTGCCGGTGTTGGAGGGGTTGTAGTAGCGGGCATAGATGAGGGAGTAGGAGAGGTAGCCGTCCCATTTGCCGCCGTTTTTCTTCTGAATCATCATGTCGAATCCCACCACGTGGCCTTTACCGTCGTTATTGTAGTAGAGTTCCGATTCGTCGTCCCCGTCCAGGTCGTCCGAGGTTAGGACGAGTCGGTTAAGATAGTATTTGTAGTAGGTTTCGGCGGTGAATTTCCAGCCCTTGTCCCAAAGCATTTCGGTGCCTACGATGCTAAAAAGGGCCTGGTCCGGGGTGACTTCCCAGTCGTCTATGCCGTAATCCTTCTCGAGGAATTCCGTGGTGAGGGAGAAGTAGGAGAAGAGGCCCGAGCCCATGGTAAAGCTTAGGTCATCCGCCCCCAGCCAGTGTTTTTCCGTATTGAAGGTGACCGTGGCGTGGGGGTTGACGGCGGGGACCATGTCCATGGAAAACTCATCGTTCCAGATGCGGTAGTGTTCGGCTCGGAGACCCAGTTCGCTCTCTACGGGAGATTGGTCGTCCCCTTTTTCCCAAATGAAAAAGGCCGCCGGGTTCCAGGAGTAGTTGCCGTCCACGTCGGTGGAGAAGTTCATCTTTTCCAGGCTAAAGGAACCGTCCTCCTCTTCTACGGTCACGTAAAGGGAGTAATCCCCCTCCTGGGAGGTCCGTTTGATCACCTGTTCCGTCCCGAAGACTAGAACATCGTCGTTTTTAAGGAGTTTTTCGGCGGTGATCTTAATTTGGCCCTGGCGCAGGTCCGTGTGGTCTTCCCCTTCCGAGTCGAGACCGTCCAGGCTGTAGGTATCCCCATCGGTCAGGCCGTAGAGGGCGCCGTACCGGTCTATGAATTCTTCGCTATAGGCCGATTCGCCCGAGTCGGAGAGCTCAAAAATCATATCCATGAAGTTCCAGTTGACTCCGGCCAGGACGTCTATGAAGAGGAAATCCGTGGGAGACCACTCCATTCCTCCCGCTAAAAAGGCGTCTATGTAGTCGTAGTCAAAGAGGACCTCCGACGTGAAGTCCTCATCTTCATCGCTTGTTGTCGTTTCTACGCCCACTCCATCGGTTCCCAGGAAGCCGTTCAGGTAAAAGTCGGCCTTGTCTCCCGGGCTGTACTGCCATTTCCCGTAGAGGTCACGGATGTAGGGGACAGTGGTCATGTCCTCCATATCTTCCGGGAAGATGAGCTTAAGCGTTTCCAGGTAGGTGACTTTGCCCCCCAGGAAGAGGCCCGATTTTTTTCCGAGGGGCGTTTGCAGGAAGAGGTCGGTGGAGGTGGTGGAGAGGGAGCCGTCAATGCGGAGTTCCGGTTCGTCGGGAGTTTTAGTGGTGACTTCCAGGATGCCCGAGAGGGCCCGGCCGTAGCGGGCGGAGTAGATGCCGTGGGAGAGTTTGGCCGACTCGGTCATATTGGGATTGAAGATGGAGTAGGCCCCGCCCCAGTGGTAGGGGTAGGTGACGTAGAAGCCGTCCAGGGCGGCGGCCATCTCTTCCGGGTAGCCTCCCCGAATGGAAGGTTGGGCGTCCCAGCCGCCGGTGTAGATGACGCCGGGGAGGGTTTTTATGGTGGACATTACGTCTTCCACCATCCCGATGTTGGCGGTTGTCTCCATCTCCTCCTGGTTCATAACGACGGAAATCCCCGATTCCTCTTCCTTTTCGCCCGGGGCGGTCCGTTCAACCACCAGCTCTTCCCCTTCAATGATGCCCGCGAGAACCATGGCTATTTCCAGGGAGGATTCTGCTTCGGCCAGGGGGAGGCGTACCGATTCGTATCCGGGATAGCTTACGAGGAGAACCAGGCGCCGGGCGTTATCCGGGAGGGGGAGAGTTAGTGAACCGGTGGAGTCGGCATAATAGATGGTCTCTTCTCCGGCCAGGGCGACCATGGCGCCTTCGAGGGGAAAGTCCAGGTCCCGGTCTATAATAGAGAGGTTTAATTCTCCCGCTGTGAGCAAGAAGGCCGTTAGGGAAAAAAGAGTAAAAAACAGGGTCCTGATCTTCATGGAACTATCCTCTAGGGGTATTATTAATAAGTTTAACAGAGAAAAATCAAAAATATGTCACTAAAATATGACAAAAAGGACACAAAAGCAGTTGTTTATGACCGATAATATAATATGAAGTTTCATGGAAGGAAGGTCTCATGTCAAAAAGAAAATTCAGAATAACCGTTTATCAGCTTCAGTTTTCCCTCCTTTTTCTGGTTTTAGTCAGCGCTTTTTCCCTGGGGGCTATTCAGATTTCTTTTTTACGAAGTGTGGGAAAAAGCTATGAAGCCAATCTGGATGAGATAATGAGTTTCTCTCGGAGTCTTTTGAAACTTAAGGATGATTTTGGCTATACCGGCTTTATACATAACTTCAAGAACTACGTTCTGCGGGGGCAGGAAAAGTACTATGACAGGTTGGTGGAAGATTATCAGAATATTGAAACCGAACTGGATACGCTCAGTATCATTACGGCCAGCGAAACAGAGGCCCGGGCCGCCCTGACTGTTCTTAATAATACGGCTTACAAATATAGAAATGCCGCCGATATGGCACGGAAAATGGTCCAGGACGGTAATACCGCCAATGAGATTGATCAGGCGGTAAAGATTGACGATTCGCCTGCGGCCGAAGCAATTGCCGTATTGGAAGAAAGTTACAGCCTGATGATTGCCGCCCGGGGGAACCTGATGAAGATTCAGGTTGACAAGTCGGCACAGAAAGCTTTGGGGGCTCTGATTTTTACCCAGGTGCTTTTGGTTGTGGTTATGGTGTTTATGGCGCGGACCATGCGTCTGAGTGTTCAGAAAATCGGCTCCCTGACCGGTAAGATTGCCGAAGGGGATTTGAGTATGACCATCGATTCCATTCCCAAAGATTATATTGGAGACATGGCGCGGGATTTTAATCACTCCGTGGACAGTCTGCGCGATATTATTCAGCAGGTGCGGGAATCGGTTATGTCCGGGAACAATATCAGCGCTTCTTTGGCGGACCAGATAACTTTTACCCTGAATAATAACAGCAAGATAGAGCAGGCTATGGAGCACCTTTTGGACAGGAACAGCAATCAGGGGAAACGAATTGGCGACGCCTCCCATTCGGTACAGGAGATCTTTGAGTCTCTGGCCTCCGTTGTTAGCCGGATTGAAAATCAGTCTGCCCAGGTGACGGAAACCTCTGCTGCAGTGGAGGAAATGGCTGCCTCTATCCACTCTGTTAACAATGTAGCCGAGGAGAAACAGCAGGCTTCCCGCGTCCTTCTGGACTTAACTCGTCAGGGAAGCGAGACCCTGGGAGTGACTAATGAGACGATTCAGGAGGCTGCCGGACGAATCGATGCTATTCGCGGGATGCTTAATGTGATTAATAATGTGGCGGCCCAGACCAATCTGCTCTCCATGAATGCGGCCATTGAAGCGGCTCATGCCGGTGAGGCGGGGCGGGGATTTTCCGTTGTAGCCGATGAAATCCGTAAACTGGCCGAATCTACCCAAAGCAATGCTTCGGCCATCGGTAAGGACCTGTCCGAGATTGTGGAACAGATTGGACGAACTGCCGAATACGGGCAGCAGAGTCGCGAGGCTTTTGGGAAAATTGAGAACGAAGTGGCTGTCTTTGTGGATGCCTTTAAGGAGATATCGGCCAGTACCAATGAGCTTTCCCTGGGGAGTTCGGAGATTCAGCAATCCTCCCAGCATCTTATGGATTTGACCACCATGATCCGCGATGATGCGGTAAACGTTCAGGATGAGTCCCACAGGATTAATCAGGCCCTTGATGAGGTGAAGCGATTTGGTGATGAGGATTCGGGTAACCTTAAGAATATGGCCGAATTGGTGGACTCCAGTAAAAATATGAACAATAACATCGCCATGGTGGGGGAGCAGAACGCCATCAATATGGAAGCGATGATGGAGAAAATCGCTATTTTCAATTTAGGCGATTCCGTTCAGAGCAGAACTTCGGGGACGGAAATGGAGATTGGTAAGGTTCTTCTTCAGCATAAGAACTTTGTATTAAAGGTTCGTATGAGTATGGACGGCCAAGGGGGCGATAGCAGGGAGATTATTGCTGACCCCGATCAATGTGATATGGGGCGGTGGCTGGCCGAGAAGGGGGCGGAGCTTTTTGAGCCTTCTGCATTGGAAGAGATTCACCGGATTCACGGGAATATCCATGAAGCGGGGGTGCGCTGCGTAACACTGTCTAGGAACCATGAGATTGAAGAGGCGGACGAGCTTTTTGATACGCTAGCCCGCCTCTCCTCCGAACTGGAGCGTAAGGTAAGAGGGCGGTAAGGGCTCTTAGTTGTGGGAACCGGGGGTCATATCGGCGGTATCGGCGGAACTAATCGTCCACTCCGTAGAATCCCATGTTGTCGCGGCCGATGTTACTGTGCTGCTTCGTACGGCGTGGGAATCTTCGTATTCCCAGTCCGAATCGGTTCCGTCCGTATCGGTTTCTCCGTAAATATCCACCAGAGTACCGCTACTTTCCGAGCCGCCGTAGTAGAGAAAGTAGGCGTCGTTCCCGTTTCCGCTTAAATTGGTACTGGCCAGGTCGGGAGTGACACTGTAAAGGCTTTCGAAGCTTGTGGCATCGGTGTAGGCCGCTACATAGGCTTCGCCCGCTGCAATGGTACCTGTTAGCTGTTTACTACTGTATCCGCTGCCGTTGGACTGGATTACTAGGTAGTAGGTATCCGTATCAAAGTCCACTGTCGAATCACCGGCGTTGTAGAGTTCCACGAATCGTCCTGTGTAGTCGTCGCCCGGATCGACTACTTCGGAGATGAACAGACCCTCTGCGCCCGTTCCGGTGGTTGTGTCGTCGCTTGTGTCTTCTTCCGTCTCATCGGTGCTCACCTCATCGGCCCAGATATCGTCGGCCCAATCAGGGTAGTCCACGAAGGGGTTCCGGTTGCCTTGGCACTCTTCTATGCGGTCGTTTCGTTCCATTTCCCAGTCGCTGACCGGGTCTTCGTCGTTCCACTCCAGCAGGGTTGAGAGTTTGCCGTGGTAGCCGTTGCTTCCGTCGGTCAGATCGAGGGTGTCCACCGAGTCGGCCAGTTCCAGGTCGTAGCCGTAATCCGTTTCCGAATCTCCTTCGTAACGGACGGCCATGTAGAATATCATACGGGCCACGTCGCCCTTTACTTCGTCCCGCGGTTCCCAGGAGTCACTGTCGTAATAGCACTCCGTTTCTCCGTCTCCGTCGGTGTACAGGGAGCCTCCCTCGTCAAAATCCAGATTGCTTCGAGCAGAGTTGACCGAGACGTCGGTGGGACGGATATGGTGCAGGTCCGTACCGGGGCCGGTGGCGGTACCGAAGTCGCCGTGGGATTTGGCCCAAACGTGTTCTCGGTTCCATTGGTCCGTATCGCCGCCGTGGTCGTCCGCATCGTAAGTCCAGCCGGTGTAGAGAAGTTCCACTTGGCTCTCATCGTCATCGGAACGGTCGGTGTAGCTTAGTTGGTCCCAGAGTTCGCTGTAACTGTAGGCGGTGACATCGGTGGAGATGATGGTGTGAAGGGCCGCTTTGAGTTCGTCTCCGGTGAGATTCTCCGCGTCGGCGTAGTAGCTGTCCAATTCGGAATTACTGGAGTTGGATGTGCTGTCTCCTGTGTCGCAGGCGGCGAAAAGGGTGGGTAATAGTAATAAAAGTGTGATTATTGTCTTTTTCATAATGGTTAAAAGGGGCCTGCGTGAGCAGGCCCCTGGGTTTTGTACGAATTAGATTATTCGGTTGTGGTAATAGTTGTTACTGTTACGTCGTCTGCAGAAGTGGCGGCAGAAGTCGCCGTAGCGTAGTCGTTGTCTCCGTCAATCTGGACGGCGTCGTCACCGGTTGAGGTATCGGTTGAGGTCCAGAGACCGGCGGTTACCATGTTTTCGTAGAGGGTCAAGGTATTGTAAGAATAATCGTAAAACCAGGAACCGCTGTTATCAACAGAATCGCTGTAAGGCATTACGCTGGTAACATAAGCGGCGGAATCATCTGAGGTTTCAGAGGTATCAGATGTATCTCCATCACCTATGAGGATGTAGAACATTCCATAAGCATCATCTCCGTCGATAGCATAGCTATTTTCTACTACGAAATCCCAAACCGTATCGTTTCCAAAACTGTCTCCGTCTATCGACGTCGTATCGTAGGTATTTGTATTTACCCAATCTGTTCCATGGATACGGATAACGTCACCATTAGACAGGGATACACTACTGTCGAGGGAGGTAGAGCTAAAGGCAAGGTTCATGTAACCACTGTAGCCATACATGACATACCATTCATCTCCAAGAGAATCTATATCGCTGATAGTAACGTCAATCCAGGCTTCGGCATTCTGGGCCATAGAGTTGTCTTGGCATGTAATAAACTGGGATACGTAGGCGGCACCGGCGGTTACCTGTTCGGCTACTTCCTGTTCAACTGTCGTGATGGTAACATCGTCGGCGGATGTAACAGCAGCTGTCGCGCTACAGAGAGATGTATCTCCATCAATCTGAACGGCGTCGTCACCGGAAGAGGTGTCGGTGGAAGTCCAGAGACCGGCAGTAACCATGTTGTCATAGAGTGTCGCTACGTCACTGGAAAACCAATATCCCGCATCGGTAGTGGAATCATAGAAAGGAATTACACTTGTTACGTAGGCTGCTGTTTTATCATCGGACTCATCTGTATCAGTATCGCCATCTCCGATTACGATATAGAACATTCCGTAGGAATCTCCGTCATTGGCATAGGAGTTCTCAGATTCAAAGTCCCAGATTGTACTGTTTCCAAAGTCATCTCCGTCCATAGAGTCGGTATCGAAGTTTTCCGCAGTTGAACCCTGAGTATGAATACGGATTACATCTCCGTCTGCAAATGTCGCGCTAAGGTTGCTTGAGCTGAGAGTTGTGTTGAAGTAGCTATAGTTAGCATAAACAATGTACCACTCATCTCCCAGTTCACTTACATCAGACAGGGTTACATCGAACCAGGCTTCTCCGCCGTCGGCGTTGGTGTGGCTGGAAGATGTAATAAACTGTGATACGTAGGCTGCTCCGGCAGTTACCTGTTCAACTTCTTCAGCCTCATGCGTCTCGATTGAAATGTCATCGGCTGATGTTGCAAGTGAATCGGTACTGCAGACATCGTAATCACCGTCGATCTGGACAGCATCGCTGTATTCGGTAGAGTCCCAAAGACCGGCCTCTACCATGCAATCAAAGAGTGTATCCACATCACCGGAAAACCAATAACCCTCATCGCTGGCGTTGTCATAAAAAGGAATAACGCTGATGACATAGTCGGCATATGTTGTTTCATCGGCATAGACGGTAGAGTTATACTCATAGTCCATATTTGTCTCGTCGGTACTTGTATCTCCATCTCCAACGACGATGTAGAACATTCCGTAGGTATCTCCGTCATTGACATAACTGCTTTCTGCTTCGAAGTCCCATATGGTGCTGTTACCAAAATCATCATCGCTCATAGAGGTGCTGTCGAAAGTCTCAGCGGAAGAATAAGCGGTGTGAATACGTATTACATCTCCATCGGAGAGTGTCGCTTCTACATTACTGGAACTAAGAGCCGTATTGAAATAGTAGTAAGTGGAGTACATAATGTACCACTCATCACCCAGGGCACTTGCATCGGTGATCGTTATATCAAACCAGGCTTCTCCTCCCTGAGCAGATTCGTTGTCATCGGACGTAATAAACCCGGATACATAGGCTCCCTGGTCGGTTGCCGCTTCTGCCTCCGCCCCTACGGTTACGGTAAAAGTGGTTGTAGCGGTCAAAACGCTGGTGTTATCCGTGGCGGTAACGGTAAAACTCAGTTCAGCATCTTCCGCAGAGCTGCTGGCGTCGGGTGTTATGGTCCCGGTCCAGCTGTCGCTTCCTTCGGTCAGGGATACGTCACTGCTCAGGCTGTCTCCGCTTACGGTAACAGTATCTACGTTACCACCGTTTGCTTCGGATACGACTACAGTAACTGTAACTTCGTCGCTGTCCTGTGCCGCTTCAACCGTGCCGCTTGTGCTTACCGAGGTAACGCTAATGCTGGCGCTTGAGCTTGATGACGAGCTGGTCGCATCGTCACAACTGTTCAGGAACACCGCCGACGCCAAAACCAAGGCGCACAGCAGCTTCCATACTTTTAAATTCCTTTTCATATTTCTCTCCTTTTTTTTTACCATAATGTATTATCTCTCCTTAGTTGTAATACATAAATGTAAAATATAAGTACTTACCTCATAATAGGATAAAAGTAAGATGTTAGAGTTTAATGTATTATTTGTTTTTTAATGTGAACAATGTGTGAATTAACTGCTTACAGTGTACTTTTTTTCATATATCTCTTACAAAATCTTAATAATTTTGTTTTATATTTAGCTGTTATTTCTAAAAAAAGAAGAGAGAGAATCCAAAAAGGGGATTAGATGAAAAAAACGTTTTTAATTTTAAGTTGGCTATGTTCGCTCATAGCCTATGTTCAGGCGGATGATATTGAGATTACCTCTGATCTGAACTTTGAGATCTACGATGAGAATATGGCCGATGCCCTCTACGAAGAGGATATTCCCGGTGTTTATATGGGGTCAAACTATTATGAAGCGGATATCGACTTTACCATAGAGGGCTACCTTATTAATACAAGTGAGGTCGAAAGAAGGTATCTTGAAGGGGAAATTACCGCCCTGGAAAGGGATCGGATTATGGAAAGAGCCCCCCGTTGGCGTTTCTCCACTACACTGGATGTGATGGAAGCCATTACTTATGGTGATGATGATGACGACGATGACGAAGATTACGACGACTTGGATTCCACCTATTATAACCTGATTCAAGAGATGATCGACTGGTATGAAGACAACCGTTACGAATACGGCTTGGATGAGCGTGTCTGGCCCACTACCAGTTACGGGGACGATACGGATAGATACCAGTTTATCTATGGTACTACTGTGACCGATATAGAAGATGTTCCCTGGACCGAGGATATCTGGAGCGATGCCCGTCTTCTTTACGTAGAGGTTCAGGAAATTGTGGAAGGGGAGATTAACGAGATTTCCGGCGATATCGATACGGAAGCGGGGGAGGAACTGGATCAATTTACCGACCTTTCCGGTTCCGATTTGGAAGCGGCCGAACTGGAAGTGGAAGCCTGGGACGATTACGAGGATACCGTTTATGGAAGTTCTGGTGACAGTCTGCCCTTTGAGAATACCACTTTAGAGTTTATGAACATTATGGGTGTGATGGACGCGGGTCTTTACTTTCAGGCGGACACCCTGGAGATCGGTGATATGATCGAGTCCACAAGGGCTGCCCAGGATGAGGATGGTTCTGCTATTGCAATTGGAATGGCTGACGGACTGTATCCCGGTTTTGACCTGGGTCTCATCTTTCAGGTTGCCGGAGGAGTCTCTTCGGTAGCGGAGGACTGGACCACTTGGGAGATGGAAGAGGATGACGGAGAAGAGGGGCAGATCGGTCTGGTTTTTGAAGGTTCCGCCGGTTTCCGTTCCCGGGGGAAGAATTGGGAAGGAAGCTACGGCTTTGGTTTTGAGGGGGGATGTCTGGACTTTTACCATCCCTTCAATTCAGCCTTGTCTATTCAGCCTCGGATTGAGCTAACCAAGCCCATGTCCACATCGCTTTTCGAGAAATACTACAGCGACGGTTCCTTTAATTTTGTAGCCGATTGCGAAATTAACGTTTCCGCTTACGAGAATGAGTATATTGACGATGACGAGGAGATTAACATTGCCGCCGCTTCCGATGTGGAAATGAACTATCTGGGGATTCAGCCCCAGGCCTTTGTCCGCTACAAAACCGCCGGTTACGGAGGGGACGATTCGGGTAACCTGAGCGAGGACCGATTTACCGGGGACAGTCTGGATTCGGACTTTGACAGTACCAAACTTTCTAACGCTCTGGCTTTGGAAGCGGGATTAGCCCTTTCTCTGGAACCTCTTCTTCAGCGTGATTTGGAGATTTACTACAACTATGAAGCCATGCTGACAGGGGATCAGAGGAACGGTTGGAACACGGGATTTACCTTTAACTTCAACGAAGCCCCTCTAATTCCTGAAAACCGAACCGGTTCCTTTATGGACTTTCTCGTTTACGACTGCTTTACTATTCCCTTTTCCGGTGGGCTGGAATTCTCCCGGTACGGCGATAATAACACGGAAATCGAAGCGGATATTACCTACTATCCCTCTGAGGATGTTCAGTTCTACGTAAGCGGAACTCTCAGTAATAATGACTACGACGAGCAAGTTTTGGGATGGGCTCTGGGTACTTCGGTAAGCCTGTAAGGAGAGTTTTATGTTAAAGAAAATTGCCCTACTTTTATGGGGCTCTCTTCTCTTTGTAACCTGCTCCTGGGATCTGGATTCGGCCAACAGCTTTACCGTTACGGGAACGTTGACCGATTCCGACGGATCTCCCGTTTCGGGGGGAACCGTTATTCTGGAGGATGACAGCGAGCATAGGGCCGCTACCGATTCCAACGGAAACTTTGAGTTTGACGATCTTTCGGCGGGCAACTACAGCGTGTCCGGTGAAATCGACGGCTGGATTGTGGTATACGAAGAGGATTCCTATCTCTCCCTGCGTTGGGAAGAGAGTGTGGAAATAGAATTGACTGCCTACGACTTGAGCGAATCTCTACCGATTTCGGTCATACAGGGAAGCAACGCCAAATCTTCTTTGGATGGGGAGAGCGTTGTAGACATCGAGGGTGTTGTAACCAAGCTGAATACGGCCGACTACGACGGTTTTTTTATGCAGACCGCCACAATCGATGACTATGACTTTTCCTCCTCCTGCGGCATCTTTGTCTATACTGAAGATGAAGACGGTTCCGGGACTGTCTCCACTGTTCCCTACGATTTGGCCGTGGGCGACCTGGTTAAAGTATCCGGTACGGTTACGGAGTTACAGGTAGAGAACTATCTGGGGTATTCAGATGGCCTGCTTACGGTGACGACTCTTACCGACCCTGTGGCGGAGGTTCTGACCGAAGATTATACGACTACCTATGGCGAGCCCGATCCTATTGTGATTGGTGACAGCGCAAGCGCTGATATTTCTCCAGGAGATATTACGACGGCCGAGGAAATGATCGATTTTATGGAAGCCATGGAAGGGATGCGGGTGACCGTGGAATCTCCGGTGGCCGTAGGACCGGAAAGTTACAGTAACATGCCCGTTATCCTTTCCGGCGTGACCTATGATCTGGAAACGGAGTTTTCCGATAATTATGGCCTGTTGATTCACGAGGATAACCTGAATCCGGAGCGTATGTTTATCTACTACGAAGATTTTGACGATGTGGTACTACCCGGTACGACCTTCAACAACGGCGGAGACGTGACGGGGGTGGTTAACTATACGGGAGACGGGGTCTATACCATTGAGCCTACCGATTCGGATGACATCGGAGAGGAAGCTGACACAAGTTACTCCACCGTATCCAAGGAGACAACCACAGTGACTCATACCGACGGGACTCTTCGTGTGGCAAGCTATAACGTGGAGAACTTCGGAGTGGAACTGGATGACGACGGAGATCAGGACACGGACAGCCGGGACGATCAGGCTTCGGAATTGGCCGAGGATTATGTGGACCGTTTGTTGAGTCCGGACATCATGGTCATGGTGGAGATGGGCGACGACTACGGTTCCACCGTTTACAATGAAAATACCAAGTACACCTACTACGTTCCCGACGGCAATACTTCGGCGGAAGGGAATTTCGAGGAATTTGCCGACTCCATCTATTCGGACAGCGGATTTGACGGCGATGAGTCTGATGACCCGCTGAACTACGTGGATGTGGAGCCGGAAGACGGAGAAGAAGGGGGCAAGCCGGGTATGAATATCCGGGTCGGCGTCATGTACCGCAGCGACCGGGTGACCTTTACCCAAAGGGGCGACGCCAACTATGACGATGGTGTAGCACCTACTCTGGATGACGACGGTAATATTCAGCTCACCTATAATCCGGGCCGGATCATTGACGACGCCTTCGACGGCAGCCGTCGTCCGGTTGTGGCCGAATTTGACTTTGAAGACGGGGACGGAGAAAACCATCGGATTATTGTCATAGGGGTGCACTTCTCTTCCAAAGGGAGCGACGATCCCTACTACGGAGAAATCCAGCCGGCTGTGTGCTACTCCGAAGAGAGCCGAATTGAACAGGCCGAGGCGGTGGGGAATTTTGTGACCCAGTGTCTGAGTCTGGATCCCGATGCGAATATTATCGTGGCGGGGGACTTTAACGATTACGCCTTTTCCGATGCGGCCCAGGTTCTTATCTCCACTACCGGATTGAACGATTTGACCGGGGACTACCTGGATTCGGACGACTGCTATACCTACAGTTACTACGGGAACAGTCAGCAGCTCGACTTGATGCTCGTATCGGACAATCTTTACGGTGCCACTTCCGCCGACGGTGTGGATATTGTCCATATGAACTCCGAAGTGGGTTGGGAAAACGAACACTCCGACCACGATGCTATCGTGAGTCGTTTCGCTTGGTAAACTTTGAATAAAAGGAATTAAACATGAAAAAGAAATATACGGGAAAATTACTTATCCTAAGCTTGCTGCTTGCTTTTCTGAGTAGCTGTGCCAGCTTTAAGGCGGTCCCCCAGGGGGAGATTGTCATCATCCACACTAACGATACCCACGGTCGCATCATGGAAACTCCCCAGGATGGAATGGGATTTCCCCAGATCTCCGGGATCGTTTCCGAGTACCGGAGGGATTATCCGGGACGGGTTCTGCTCCTTGATGCGGGTGATACCTTCCATGGAACTCCCTTTGCCGCACTGAGCCAGGGGGAGAATGTAGCCAAGGTCATTGATTCCATGGAATACGATGCGGTGGCTGTGGGTAACCACGACATGAATTACGGCCTGGAGACATTGGAAGGTTTAAATGATTTGATGGAGTATACCAAAGTCATCTCCGCCAATATGGTGGATAAAACCGGCCACCGTCCCTTTGAGCCCTATGTGATTAAAAATCTGGGTCCCACAGGAAAAATCAAGGTGGGGATTTTTGGGCTGACCACACCTCAGACCTTGTACAAATCCAATCCCAAGTATGTGGATGAGATTGCTTTTCGTGACACCATCGAAACCGCTCAAGCTATGGTGGACGAGCTAAAAGATCAGGTGAACATAATCATCTGTCTTTCTCATTTGGGAGTAAATCCCGCTTATGAGGTAACCAGTATAGATGTGGCCAGGGAAGTTCACGGCATCGATCTCATTGTGGATGGACACAGCCATACCATTCTTCAGGAAGGTCTCTGGATAGAGGGAACCCCCATCGTTCAGGCCGGTTACTCCGCCAAGTATGTAGGAGTCGTTACCATGTCCTTTGGCCCCGACGGAACCGAAACGGATATTGAATTGATTAGTAAGGGTGAAGCTTCGGACTACTCCGAATCTTCCAGCCTGCTTTACACAGTGAATGGCATGGATGAGGCGAACAAGCTCCTCACGGGTAAGTCCATAGGTGAAACTCAGGTGAGGCTGGATGGTGAACGGGCCCATGTCCGAAGCGGACAGACAAACCTCGGTACCCTTATCGCCGAGTCGGCCCGTTGGATTAGCGGGGCCGATACAGCCTTGATTAACGGCGGAGGAATTCGTGCTTCCATCGAGATGGGTACCATTACAACCGGAGCCGTATTGAATGTGCTTCCCTTTGGTAACACTGTTAGAGTTATCGAGATTAGCGGAGCCGGTATTGTGAAAGCCCTTGAGAACGGAGTTGCCGCTCTTCCCGAACCGGCCGGCGCCTTTCCTCATACGGCGGGAATCAGCTACGATATTAACCTTGACGAAGCGGGTAATACTGTTTCCAATGTAAAGATTAACGGCGCCGCTTTGGAAGAGGAGAAAATCTACACCCTGGCAACCAGCGATTTTCTTGTTCTGGGGGGAGACGAGTATGCCATTTTTACCGACTGTCCTGTTGTTAAGGAATTGTCCACTTTTGACGAAGTTCTGGAAGAGTATCTGAAAGAATACGGACCGGTCACGGAGTAACTATGAAGAAGTCCACTATTTTTGGGGCGGCGGTTTTGATTGTACTCGGTCTTTTGGCCGGGTGTTCCGAAGATCCCAGTCCCGAAATGACAAGTTTTAGTATTAACAGTACCGTTGGGGTGATTGATGATGACACCGGTTACATTGTGCTTGCCATGGCCCAGGATACGGACTATGACTGTACGTCTCTTACGGCTGATTTCATCTACACCGGAGATTCGGTTACGGTGGACGGGGTGAGCCAAACCTCCGGCTCCACTACCCAGGATTTTACCGATACGGTTAAGTATGTTGTCACTTCCGGTTCTTCTAGTAAGACCTATTATGTAACGGTTTATTTGACAGGAGCCACCAAGCTTGTTTTTTCCGAGTATTTTAATGAGGAGGGAGACGAGGAGGATGATGCCGATTATTTGGGGGATTTCTTTCAGTATTCCCTAGAAGGAGAATCTGTCTGGAGTTATGCCACCTATGGTGATGATGAATATGCCTATATCACTGGTTATTATGATGACGAACCTGCCAATAACGACTGGCTGATAACGTCTTCTGCTGTGGATTTAAGTGGATACGGTAGTGCCTATCTCTCTTTTGACTCCTGTATGAATTATGATGACGATGACTCCTATGTCTCTGTGATTGTCTCCACCGATTATATTAGTGGGGAAAATCCGGAAAACTATACCTGGACCGACTTGACCGATGAGGCCAGTTGGTCAAGCGGTGACTGGAGCTGGGCCGATTCGGGCCTGGTTAGTCTGAGTGATTATTCCGGGGACGAGGTTTTTATAGCCTTCCAGTATATTAGTACAGCTTCGGACCAGGATACCTGGGAAATCGATAACGTAGAAGTCTACGCCGAATTGGACAGCTAGGAAAAAGAAGGCAAAAATAAAGAGGGGCCACTGCGGGAGATAATCCTCAGCGGCCCCTCTTTCAGGTTTAGCCCCCGGCCTGGAGAGCTTTCCTGTTCTCCCGGATTTCAAAGGCGAATTCCACTCCCCACTCTTTTAGTGCAAGAAGAATAGGACGGAGGGTTTCGCCTTTTGCCGTCATGCTGTACTCCACTTTGGGAGGAACCTGGGCGTAGACCTTACGGTTAATCAGTCCGTCCTCTTCCAGTTCGCGCAGTTGCTTCGTCAGCATCCTCTGGGTTACTTCGCCCACTCTTCGCTTAAGTTCGTTAAAACGGAGAGTTCCGTCGGTCATCAGATGGTAAAGGATAATACCCTTCCATTTTCCTCCGATCACATTCAAGGTGGCTTCTACAGGACAGCCCAGAGGGCTTTGTTTCGCTTCATTCATAATTCTACCTTACGAAGTTGGTCATGACTTTTTTTTCCGCTTCCGGGGCGGGGATGGTTCCTTTGCCCGCTTCAATCAGTTTCATGAGCCAAGCCATGTTTTTTCCCAGGACTCGCATAATCTGAACACCCTCTGCGTCCTGCTCAGCATCCCCCGGCTTGGTCCCGTGAATAACATTCCAGTAGTTGGAGGTGGGAATAACCATTTCCGAATACTCAAGATACTTGCTAAGCTGGTTGACCGCAGGGATACCTCCCGACCGTCTTACCGCACCAAGGGCCACGCCGGCTTTGTGACGCAGAACATTGCCATTGGCCCCGTTCATATAGAAAAGCCTGTCCAGAAAAGTGCTCATTACACCGGCCATACCGGCATAGTGAATGGGAGAACCCAGGATCAAGCCGTCCGCCTCTTTTATCTTTTGGAATGCTTCGTTTACCATATCGTCAAAGGCAGGACAGGTTTCGTTTCTTTCTTTGTAACATCGGCCGCAGCCCAGGCAGCCATGGATAGTTTCCTTGCCAATCGTTAACACTTCCGTTTCGATTCCTTCTTTGGCAAGCTCATCGGCGACCACTCCGATGGCATAGGCCGTATTCCCCTTTGCGTGGGGACTCCCGTTTATAGCTAATACTTTCATGTTGAATTCTCCTTTGCGTTAAATATATCAGTACATGTTAATAAGTCAAGAAGGCACTTTAAAAGTCTATAGGATCAAAAAGTATACTATTGGAAATATCTCTTGCCATATCACTCATCCCGCAGTAGAATCACAAAGAATATTTTGCATACATTAGGAGTCTTTTTATGGAAGATTTAAGTTTTGGAGCCCTGGCGCTTCTCCCGCCTCTCATCGCTATTTTCTTTGCCATGTGGAAAAACAGGTTATAATTTCCCTTTTAGCCGGTATCTGGGGCGGGGCGACCATCATTAACAACTGGAATCCTCTAAAAGGCCTTCTTCAGACCTTCTCCCATTATATTGTTGGTCAGTCACTGGCCGATTCCTGGAATATCGGGATCATCGTTTTCCTTCTGGCCGTGGGCGGGATGATTGGGATGATAAGCAAATTGGGCGGAACCAAGGCCATTGCCGACGCCATTGCGGTAAAAGCCCAGGACGTTCGTTCTACCCAGCTGGCAACAGCCCTCATGGGAGTGGCCATTTTCTTTGACGATTACGCCAACTCCATAATTGTGGGAAACACCATGAGACCTATAACGGACAAGCAGAGAATCTCCCGGGAAAAACTCTCCTACATCGTTGACTCTTCCGCCGCTCCGGTCTCTTCCATGGCCCCCATATCCACCTGGATAGCCATGGAATTGGGACTAATCGCCGCCGGACTGAGCGCCCTGGGTATTGAAGGAAACTCCATGCTCGTCTTCTTTCAGACCATCCCCTTTCGCTTCTACTCCCTCTTCTCTCTGGTTCTGCTTTTTAGCTTAATCCTTATGAAAAAAGATTTTGGTCCCATGCTTAAGGCAGAAATCCGGGCCCGCAAGACCGGACAGGTCTTTAGAGAAGGGGCCAACCCCATGATCACCGAAGATCCTGCCCTCATGCCCAAGGACGGAACAAAGGGTAGCATATGGGAAGTCATTGTCCCCATAGGTATATTTATACTCATCACCTTCTTCGGACTCTGGTATAACGGATATGAAGAGGGACTTACCTTTCGGGACGCCATGGGTAACGCCGACGCCTCGGTCGTACTCACCTGGGCGGCCTTTATCAGTTCCATCGCCGTAGGAATCCAGGGGATAATCTCTAAAAAGTTCACCATCTCCGGTTCGGTAGACGCCTGGATCGGAGGAGCCAAGTCCATGTTCGTGGCCGTAACCATCCTGACCCTGGCCTTTGCCCTTAAAGCGGTCATTTCCGAAATGCAGCTTGCCGAATGGCTCGTGGCCATCATACCCTTCCAGGAAGGGGGGCTCGCTTCCATACTGCTTCCCACCCTTGTTTTTCTTACCGCCATGTTCGTGGCCTTTTCAACGGGAACATCCTGGGGAACCAACTCCATCCTCATGCCCATCGTCATACCCGTAGCCGCCAACGTGTCCGCCGCCAACGGAGAAGTGACCCCGCTCATACTCGCCTGTATCGGAAGCGTTCTAACCGGCGCCGTATTTGGCGACCACTGCTCCCCCATATCGGATACAACCATCCTCTCCTCATCCGCCTCAGGAGCCGACCACATTGACCACGTGCGAACCCAGGCCCCCTATGCCCTTACCGCCGCCGGAGTCGCCATCCTATTGGGAACCCTCCCCGCCGGATTGGGACTTCCTCCCTGGATCAGTTTAGTGGCGGGAGCAGTCGTGCTCTTGGGAGTTGTAAAGTTTGTGGGAAAAGAAATTGATGAGGAAGGGGCAGTTATACAGAAAACCGCATAACATTGTGATTTAGGGTGTTATATTGAAAACTAGATAACACTATTATTACGGGCGTTATATTGAAAACCACATACCCCCCATATCCTGGACGTTTCCCCGCCGCTTTGCGGCGGGGCCGGGCTCTCCGGGGCTCCGCTGTTCGCTTCGGCCGGGCGCTTCGCGCCCGTCAGCCCAGCGGGCTCCCCTCCGATCCCTAACGCTGTTTACGCCGTCTCTGTCCATTTCCTCCGGCGGAACGGCGAGAGGAGTGACTCCTCTCTTCCCCGGGACTATTTCGGTCGGACGGTCCTCTGTTTGCTGACGGTCTACGGCCTCTCTGTTGTCCCTGTCTTTCCGGGCGACCTTGAGACTGTTGCTGCCCCATCGGACGGCCTCCCTGAGTAGTTTCCTGAATAACGGGAACAAAGCTCTCCGCCTTACCAAAAGGTACGGACTGACCAATCAGTTTTTCAATTGTTCTAAGCTGAGCTTTGTCATCGGGGGTAATAAAGGTTACCGCCAGGCCCGATTCGCCGGCCCGTCCGGTTCTCCCGATACGGTGAACATAGTCCTCCGCCATTTGGGGCAGGTCAAAGTTAACCACGTGGCTCAGACCCTGAAGATCGAGCCCTCGAGCGGCCACATTGGTTGCGATGAGTGCCTGCAAATCGCCTTCCTTGAATTCCTTGAGTGCCCTGAGCCGGGCTCCCTGACTTTTATCTCCGTGAATAGCGGAAGAGGGGATTCCCCCTTTCGTCAGTTGCTTGGCCAATCGGTTGGCTCCGTGCTTCGTCCGGACAAAAACCAGGACCTGGTACCAGCTTTCCTCTTTTATAAGGTGGGCCAGAAGGTGACGCTTCTGGTTTTTCTCAATGGCGTATGCCAGCTGTTCAATTTTGTCGGCCGTTTGGTTCCCCTTGCGGACTTCCACTTCCACCGGTTTGTGGAGTAGTTCGCCGCAGAGCTTCTTGATTTCCTTGCTGTAGGTGGCGGAAAACATCAGGTTCTGTCTCCGTGAGGGGAGGGCTTTGATGACCTTCTGAATATCCCGAATAAATCCCATATCCAGCATGCGGTCAGCCTCATCGAGAATAAAGATCCCGATTTCCTTAAGATTGATGGTTCCCTGCTGAAGATGGTCTAGCAGACGACCAGGTGTGGCCACGAGCACATCGCAGCCTTCTCTAAGTCGCTGGATCTGGGGATTGATCTTTACTCCCCCAAAAATTGTTTCCGTATGGTAGGGAAGGTTCTTCCCGTATAGTTCAAAGTTCTCTCCCACTTGGGCGGCCAATTCTCTTGTGGGAGTGAGAACGAGTACACGGGGATTTTTTTGTGTTTTACCTTTCTGTGCGAGTAGTTCCAGTACGGGCAGGGCAAAGGCTGCCGTTTTACCGGTTCCTGTCTGGGCTCCTGCCAGAACATCCCGCTTTTCGAGTACGGGGGGAATGGCTTTGGCCTGAATGGGAGTGGGGGAAGTATATCCTTTGCTTTCCAGCGCCCGAAGGATTTCCGGACGGAGGTTAAGTTCTTTAAATGTCATGATTTCTCCTGTGAAGGGGTAGCATAACAGGAATGTACCGGAATGGATAGCCCCGGGCCCGGGGGAATCAAAAATATGTAAATATGATTAAAAATGGCTTGTCTAAAGTAAAATAAAGGTTTTAAATAATATTAGGAATACCGAAAAAGCAGGAGAGATAAATGAAAACGATTGATTTACACATTCATACCACCGCTTCGGACGGGACCTTTTCCCCTACCGAGTTGGTTGATTACGGTTTAAAGAAGAATCTAAGTGCCCTGGCCATCACCGATCATGACACGATGAGGGGCATTGCGGAAGCTTTGGAATATCGAGACCGAATCGGAGCGGATTTGGAGATTATTCCCGGCATGGAAATCTCCGCCAATGCCCCCGGATTTTATTTTGGTCTTCATATTCTTGCCTATTTTCCCGACAAAAGTCCGGAAGAGCTGGAGAATATCATCAACAATCTGGAACGGGAATTGCGTCAGGGCGACGGCTCTCCCCGAACTGCCATAAAGACAGTTATGGAGTACGGTGGTCTTACCTCTCTGGGGCATCCCCAGGAATATAGTCTTTCCATGGGAGAAATGGATAAACTTCTTGGGGACCTTGCCGCTTTGGGATTGAATGGTGTTGAAGGAATATATACGACCCATTCCTCGGCCTATATAAGTGAAATGAAAAAATTGGCCCGGAAGCACGGTTTGCTTGTTACGGGGGGAACGGATTTTCACGGAGCGAGAAAGCCCGGAGTGGATCTGGGATGCGGCTTTGGGGATATGACTATTCCCTATGACATCGTGGAATCCCTCAAGGCTCTCTCTGCTACTGTTAGATCATAACAAAAAGTAACTCAGTGGGAGATTGGGGAATAAATGTTACCTCTTCTCCTTCCTGGGGGAGGGAGACAAAGCGGTCATATTTATTATAATCCCGTTTTTCTCCTCCCACGGCAATTTGGCCTTCCCCTTCTACGGTCAGTACAATACAGGCTCCGGAGGGGCAGGTTAGCGGTTCGGAAGTTGTTTCCTTTTTAATGCGGAATTTTCCCTTGGTAAGCTTTTCTATGGTGTCCGAAGAGATGGTTCCCGCCCGGCGCAGCATGTCATCGGGGTTGGTGGCTTCCTTTTTGAGAAAGATATCTACAACCTGTTCCGGGGTCTGGCCAATCAGGTTGTATTCTTTAGTTTCCGGCTCGAATTTGATCCGGAAGGTTAAGTCGGACATTTCCATCACCTCAATCATGAGAATATCCTTTCCGATGGAGTGAATAAGACCGGAGGGAATAAAGAGGCAGTCCCCTTTTTTCACTTCCACCCGGTTCATCACGCTATAGATGTAGTCCATATCCTGGTCCGCAATGGCGGCGGTGATTTTAGCCCGGTCCGCATCTTCTTTGAAGCCCAAATAGATACAGCTGTCATCGGCATAGGTTTCCAGGATGTAGTAGAATTCGTCCTTGCCTCGGGGCTTCTGGAAATATTCCCGGGCCAATTCACCTGTCGGGTGGAGCTGGGGCTGGAGATTAATACCGGAATCGAGGTATTTAACCAGTACATTAATACTGTCCGTATCAAAATTGTGCTCCTTGAACAGGTCCAGGAGGGATTTGTCTTCGTCGGCCAGCATAGTCATACCGCTCTTACCGCTGTCGGACAGATTATTGGCGTAAATAAGGGAGCAAATCCAGTCTTCCGGTAAATAGGAATCCTTAGGATTCGCCTTCCCGTTCATAATATCCAGGTTTTTTCCCCCCAGGTAGGTTCGTTCCACCCGGTTCTCTTTTAGTTTGTAAATCATATAATCTCTCTCTATTGTTAAGTAGGCCGCCCGAAGGCGGCGATTATTTTAATATTCCGTTAGTCTGTCGCTGGAATTATACATTCGATCTGAATCTTCCGGATCACGGGTATTGCTGGAAACCACATTGCCCGTTGGGGTTCCGTCATAACTTGATTGGTCATTACATTCCACAACCCACTGATCGCGATCGATACTATCTGTGGTGGTGACAGTACTTTCAACTCCGTCGGAACCAAGAGCAAGGTCCAGGGTTACATCGGTACTACTGGAATTGTAATATTCTTCATTGAAAGTTATCGAGTTGTTATGAATATCGTTGTAGTTACCCCAACCGGTCCATTTATCATTGATCTCGAAGGCATTTTCAAAGTATTCGTTGTAGTTTTGATCACCCGTATTATAGGCGCATTCGGCATAATTTCCTTTAAAATCGATAAAGCTTAATCCGCCGTTGATAATATCTATCATTCCCGATGCATCAAAGGTATTTCCGATAATATAGGCATAGGAGGAGCCCTCTTTCACATCAATATGCTCGGCTGTAACTCCCGGGCCTAAGGTATTATTGAGAATCTGAACATAATCACAGGCCGGGTCATAGGAGCCGCCGTTAGCTGTCCATTTCGTGTTATCCGAACCAATGTAGATCGCTTCACCGTACTTCACATTATAAAGCCCCGTATTAGAGACAGTGGAATCCTTGATAATGTTATACTCGCTTTCGTCCCGCACATGGATACCGGCCTGTCCTACATCATAGACTTCTACACTGTCAATCGTGATATAGTCAGCCTGGTCCATGGAGATTCCCGTTCTACCGTTGGTAACCTTGATATCCTGGACGTAAACATAGCTAATGCCGCTTACATCTCCTCCGTCAATGGCAAGGACCGTATTGTTGTTGTAATCATCCCCGTCCAAAACGGGCATATTGGTAGAGTCTTCTCCCACAATCCAAATGGGACTGTTTTGGGATCCTCCCGCTTCAAGTTTGAAGGTGTCCGTATAGGTTCCGGCGGCGATAATGATTTTATCTCCGGCGGAGGCACTGCTTAAGGCGCTTGTCAGTTCCGAGGCGGTGTCACAGTAAACTTCGGTCCAGGTCACGCTGTCAAAGTCCAGGGTCATTTCGTCGCCGGTGGCAACGTAGTTTTCCGCATAACCCGTACTGGTGTCAATTCCATCAATTACTTCGCCCGTACTATCATCATTCGAATTGTCTTCACTGTCGGAAGAACTGTTCCCGTCGTCACAGCCCATAAAAAGAAGTGACAAGCCAAGGATTACCGCAGCTGTTTTAAATAATTTGTTTTTTTCTAATTTCATAAAATAAACTCCCTTGAACCTCTTTCCGCCGTGCAGAAAGAGGTTTTCTGTCATTTAATTATTGCTATGAAAGGTCTTCACGTCAAATAAAACAACCTGGGAGTACTTCTCACCGTCTACGTTGTAACCAAAGTAGTTACCGGTTTTGAAGTAGTTTCTATAGTTGTAGCCGTTTTTGGCGTAGTTATAGAGCTTTTTATAGCCCACATCTATGCCTTTGGCTTCACAGGTGAGTCCGTAGTAGAGGACTCCGTTTTCAACTTTAAGTTTGATGGTGAATACTTCATTGCCCACATTCCCAATCTGAATTTTTTCATGGGCGCTGCTGGTCCACTCTTTTTCATCGGGGTTTTCCGCGGGGGCCCGGTAGTATTCAATCAGCAAGTCACCGCCGGGCTGGTAGAGTACTTTAACGGTGGCCGGGTTTCCGGTACGTACGGTATTTTCCTTGGTATATTCATCGCTAATACCATGAATCTGGGCTACGTAGGTACCTTTGACTTTTTCCGGGAGGTATTCAACCTTAAGGGTGGATTCCATCTGGTGGAGTCCTTCGTCCATGCTCCAGTTATCGTTGGTGTCCTGGTTTCCCCGGTAGAATTCGCGCAGTTCGGTTCGGCAGTATTTACCGCTTTTTCTAAAGTCGTACTGGCCGGAGGTGGTATAACCGGTAAAGTGGGTGAACAGGGTATAGCTGCCGTCTTCGTTGGTCATGAAGTACTTTTTCTGTTCATCGGTGAAATTGTTGTTAACAATATCTTCTGTAAAGATAGAGGTGGCTTTTCCGTTGCCTTCCGCGTTTTCCAGAGGTACGGAAACGTACCAGTTGTTCCAGTTGATGGGCCCCGGTGCCATGGCCGCTTCCAGGACCGCTTTATCTACTCCCGTAGTAGCGCAGCCCAGAAAGGCGGCAGACACAAAGGCTCCCAACAATAGTTTTTTCATTAATCTCATCCAATTCTCCTTTGTCTTTTTTCTCTTCTGAATTTAAATCTTTGAATAGGGGAATCTTAGTATTCCTTTATTCTGCTGCTGGAATTATACATCCTTTTGGCGTTTTCCGGTATGCGAATATTTTGAGATACAATGGTTCCGTCCGGCTGTCCCTCAGCTTTGGATTGGTCGTTACACTCTACTATCCACTGGTCACGGTCAATATCGTCCGTATGGCTTGAGAGTTTGCCGCTCACCATCAGGTCCATGGTGACATCAATTTTATTGGGGTTGTAAAACTCATCGTTGAAAGTGATGACATTGTTGTGGATGTTGTTGTAATCTCCCCATTCGGGCCATTTATCATTTACTTCAAAGGCGTTTTCAAAGTACTCATTGCCATTTTGATCACCCCAGTTGTAGGCGCATTCGGCATAATTACCCTTAAAGTCGATAAAGCTCAGACCTCCGTTAAGGATGTCGGTCATTCCGGCGGCATCAAAGGTGTTTCCTATAATGTAGGCATAGGAGGAGCCCTCTTTTAAGTCGATGTGCTCGGCCGTAACGTTAGGCCCAATGGTGTTATTCAGAATCTGAACATAGTCGCACTCCTTAAGATAGGAGCCGCCGTTTTCGGGCCACTTTTTATAGTCCGAACCTACGTATACACCTTCTCCGTATTTAATGTTCTTATGGCCCGTATCGTGGACGAAGGAGTTTTTGATAATGGTGTAGCTGCTGCCGTCTCTCACATGAATGGCTTCCTGGCCAATATCGTAGACTTCCACATTGTTAATAAGAGAGTAGTTGGAGTTATCCAGAATGATTCCCTGGTTTCCTGTCTTAAAGGTGATGTTTTCTACGGCCACATAGTCTCCCGTTATATAGAGGACGTAGTCGCTCATGTTGCTGCTTCCCTGGAGAACCACCTCTTTATTCGATTCGTTTACGACCCAGATGGGATTATCCTTGGTACCGCTGGCGCTAATGTAGAAGTAGGCCTTTGAGCTGCCGCACTGGCTATTACTGCCCGTGTAGCTTCCCGGTTTAATGACAATCTTATCTCCTGCCTTGGCATTTTTGAAGGCCGAATGGATCTCTTCGGTCGTTGTACAGCTTATGGTATTCAGTACACTGCCCGGAAGGTCCAGAGTCATTTCCGAACCGGTTGCTACGTAGCTTTCTGCATAACCGGTAGTCCGGTCGATTCCGCCGTTTGTGGCGATTTCTGCTGTTATAGATGAATCCTGCGAAGGATTTGCCGATGATTCCGTTGTGGTGCAGCCCATTAGGGCTATCATTGTTAATAGGGGAAATATTATTCGTTTCATATGCCTATCTTACTATATATTTATATTTCGTTCACGTAGTTCCGCACAAAAATGAAGTATAAAACTACAGCAATAAGAGCCGTTATGACATTTGAGAAAAACATAGTATACCAAACTCCGTATTCCCCAAGGGAGGTAAAGACATAGGAGCAGAGAAGCAGGCCGGGTATACGGAGGCCCCAAAGGCGGATCACATTGATGCTCATACTCATTCTCGTTCTTTGGAAGCCGTTGAATATCCCCGAAAGAGAGGTGAAGAGGCCCCAGGGAATCAGGGTCCATCCTACAAGGCGAACGTAGTGGATCGTATGGGTGATGATGACCTGGTCTCCCTTGGCCAGAAAGGTTCCCAGGGGACGAATGATAAACTGGATGCACACCGCTCCGACAGTTCCCACGGAAAGGGTGAAAATAACTCCTCTTCGGATTGTCTCCTTAATCCGGCTTCCCGATTTTTGCCCCCAATTCTGGGCTATCAGGGGCACGAAGGCCTGGCTTATTCCCGTGGTTGGTGAAAAGAAGAGGGAGTTAACCTGATTCCCTATGGCAAAGGCCGCCACAACCTGGTAACCGTAGGAGACGATAAAGGTATTAATGAGAAGAAAGCCGAATTGTACGCTGGCCTGTGAAAAGGAGAGGGGAAGCCCGACTGTGAGAAGTTCTTTCCAGGTCTTGAAGTCAGTTTTGGAAGAGAAGAAGTTCCACTTCAAGTCAAAGCCATGCTTTTCCGTTTGGTAGCGGAAGTAGATATAAAGGGCCTGCCCCGCCTGGGTAATAAGTGTGGCATAGGCCAGGCCTTCTATTCCCTTATTAAAGACGAAGAGAAAGAGGGCGTTTAGAGCCGTATTACCCAGAACACCCATAAGAGCGATTTTGGTGGTGATGGCCATTTTCCCCTGAGCTTTGTAGTAAGCCATATAGAGTTGGACGAAAATGGCAAAGGGAATACTGTAGAAGCGGATTTGAGTGTAGACAGCCGATTCCCGGAGCATGTCCCCTTCGAGGCCCAGAATAGCCAGGATATTTTCGGAGATAAAGAGGCCCAGGATACAAATCAGGGTTGTGATAGCAAGGGTCAGGGAGCGGAGCTGGGTGGCATAATGGGAGGCCTTTTTTTCGTTGTTTTCTCCCAGTAGTTTGGCAATGATGCTTACTCCTCCGTTGGAAAGTCCCAACCCCAGGGCCTGGAAAATGATAAAAAGGGGAGCCACAAAGGCCACTGAGGCGACCTGGACACCGCCCAGGCGGGAGGCGAAGAG
This sequence comes from Spirochaetales bacterium, assembly GCA_028533045.1. Classification (GTDB taxonomy): domain Bacteria; phylum Spirochaetota; class Spirochaetia; order DSM-2461; family DSM-2461; genus SZUA-368. The sequence continues at coordinate 31,106 of JAQQAP010000027.1, forward strand.
CATATCCACAAAGCTGTAGGAAGTTCTGAGAAGACCGGCGAGCATAACCGGAAGGGAAAGTCTCACCAAGAGCTTGTTGATAGGGTCGTTTAAAAGGTCCGGATTCATCTTTTCTTTCATAGTAGGTAATATAATGCTTTTTTTACCCCCGATAAATGGCCTAATAGTGGGAGAATATTGTAGAATAGTATTATAATGGAAATAAAACGGAAAAGATCCATAGAACATTATCTCTCTGATCCCACCTTTTCCCGGTATTATTTTAGAAAACCTGTCTTCCGGTATTTTAATCCGGTCCTTGATGTGAGTTGGGAGAATCGGGATTATCATTTTTCCGTTGAGAGGCTTACTGTTCGCCGTTTTTCCGTGACCGAAGAGGAGACTTTCACCGATAAAAGGGTCTTTTACAACCGCTCCTACCGCTTGGTGTTATTTTTAAGTGGTTCTACCTATGCCTATGGGGAAAAGGAGACTATCCTCTGTAACGAGACGACCCTGTTTCTTATGGGACCGGGTCAGCAAATCAGTTTTATGCCCAAGGGCCCGTCGGAATACTCTATTCTGGAATTCTATTTTGATTTGATTGATGATGAAAATAAGCCTCTGAATCTCCCCCTTGTTGATTATCTTTCTCTGTTGAGCGGGATGGAATTTGAGGCGGAGAAGGAGGTCTACGGGATTAGCAAAACCCAGAATGAGGAGTTACACTTGCGTTTTAACGGGCTCTTCCCTCTTCTTCGGGCTATTGAATCTCCCGACGGGCTTATTGGGGATTCCCGTGAGAGACGGGCGGAGATGGGGGCGCGCGGTTTTCAACTGAATCGGCAGATTCTGGACATTTTTTCCTACCTCATTGATCATGCCCTGCAAAGAAAGCACCCCGTGCGGGAAAAAAGTGACCGTTTGGAACGGGTCATTCAGGTTATGACAGAGAATTATGCCCGGCCCTATACTATTTCCGATCTGGCGGAAATAGCCTGTCTTTCCAAACACTATTTTCAGAATCTCTTTAAGAAAAAGTATGCCATGACTCCGGGAGACTATTTGAACAGGATAAGGATACAGCAGGCTATGGTTCTACTGGAGAAAACCTCCCTTTCCTGTAAAGAGATTGCCCGGACTGTGGGCTATGCCGACGGGGCCTATTTTAGCAAGGTCTTTAAGAAGTATGCCGGAAGAGCCCCAGTGGAATACAGGACGTTTAGGGAAAACTTCCCTCTATAAAGGGGCGAGGCGGATTAGACCGGGGAGCCCTCGGCAGACAGAGGGCTCCCGGTTAAGGGGGAATTTATTTAAGCAGGTCCACGTTGATTTTGTAGAGAACCTTGGTAATTTCCGACTGGCCGTCCCGTTCGCAGCCCGGTCTGTGCAGGTCGGTGGGGAAGAAAATGCAGTAGTCCCCTTCATTCATATTAATAAAGGTTTCTCCCTTAAGGTCCTTATAGAAGATGACATCCTTTTCTTCCAGTTTGTCTTCCATTACGCTGTGGCTGCCGTCGGCCATAACGATACCCATTCTTTCCTTTCCTTTGAAGAGAAACTGGATGTCCAGGTATTTGGCGTGGGTTTCGGGCTTGGCGTCTTCCACCTGCTTGGTGGTCATGTGCTTAACATTGATAAACTGGTCGCTTCCTTCAACGGGGTAGTATTTACCATTCTCGTACTGACTAAAGTCGGTGCTCTTGAGAAACTCCAGAGCGTCCTTGAGTACCTGGGGGTAGAAGGCCGCAGCGAAATCGTGATTAATTGATGAGTAGATCATATTTATCCTCTTTGACTATTTTTGAAACGTTGTTTCAAATATAACGGAATGGTTAAAAAGAATCTATCCCGCCAAGGTATTTGTCGTAGAATTCGGGGGGACTGCGGAGTGGTTTAAGTGCTATGCTTTTGGCCCGGGAAAATGATGTATTATTAAAGTTTAGCTTTACAATTCTTCTTCGGGAACTATATTTGAAGTAAGGAGAAGAAAAATGAAAAGAATTTTTACTCTTGTTTTATTGGCTTCAACCCTGTTCCTCTGGGCCCAGGAAGGGGAGTACGGTACGGCTCCCGGTAAGGGGAAGATCCTGATCGCCTTTGAGAAAACCCGTTTTAAATCCGCCCTGGTAGAAGGTCTGGTTGAGAAACTGGAAGGAGAAGGGTATTACCTGAACGTGGTAAACCATCAGAAAGATGGATTGGAGGGAGTGAATCCCGCCGATTATGACGGGGTTTTTATTACCAACAGTGGTGTGACCGCCAAGGTAAGGCCGGTGGTCTCCGAATGGCTCGCCGAAAAAGGGCAGCCCGCCCATGTTCTGGTTCACACCACTCAACGGAATGACTGGACTCCCGCCGTGGAGGTGGACAGTATAACTTCCGCTTCTTTTAAAAAGCAGGATGACATAGACCGGCTGGTCGAAGAGTATGCCGCTTTGATCAAGGGACAGCTTCCTTGAGGCGTTTTGCCCTCCTCGCCGGGGGAATTCTTTTTCCCCTGGTACCCCTTCTTTTCTACTTCTACGGGAATTTCTATGATCTGACCGAGCCCTATTCTCTCTCCATGATATTCGGGCTTATTTCCTATGTTTATTTCCATGAAGTACTCTTTATTGCCGGCCGGATCTCCTTTCTGGACAGGATCTTTGGGCAGGACCGGGTAATGGTGTACCATCGGTATCTGGTGGCGGCAGCTCTCGTCACCGCCTTCCTTCACAGGCAGATCAAAATGAGCGTATTTAGTTATTCCAGTGGGCAAATCCTGCTGGGAAGCCTGGCTTTTCTTGTTTTTGGAACTCTCTCTCTGGCCTCCCTCTTTATGGTTATTCCCAGTAGGCTGGGATTCCTTAAGAAAATCAGTCCCGATTATAATCTGATTAAAGGGCTCCATAATCTTTTAGTCCTCGGACTATTCCTTATGTCTCTCCATGTCTTTTTTGCCTCCTCTACCTGGGAAACATCGTCCAGACTGATTCTTGCGATCCTCATTCCCCTTGTCTCTTTGGGAGCCTGGATAAATCTTAAGTTTGTCCGTCCCCTAAAAGGCTGGCAGAGAGGTCTTGTGGTAGGGGAAAACCGTGGGTTAAATGATTCCATACGGCAAATAGGCTTTAAGGGAAATCTTCCCTCATTCCGGGCGGGGCAGTTCGGTTTTTTTCGCTTTGTTGACCCGTCCCTGTCCCGGGAAGAGCATCCCTTTAGCTTCTCCTCCGCTCCGGAAGAGGTGGGGGGCAGCATTACAGTCAAAGCTCTGGGCAATTATACCCGGTCCCTGGCTGATTTAAAGCCCGGTACTCCGGTCGTGCTGGACGGTCCCTACGGCCGGTTCACTTTGGAACCCGATTCGGACAAGCCCTTGATAATGATAGCCGGGGGAATCGGCATAACTCCTTTTTATTCCCAGTTGAAGAGCGGCGAGTTAAGGAATGATCGGGAAGTACTGCTCATTTGGGCTGTGAAAAGACGGGAAGATTTGGTTTACGATGAAGAATTAATCGGCCTTGCCCAAAAGAAGAATCTCACCTACCTCCCCCTCATCCGTCATGAAGAAGGGAAGGAAGTCCCTACAATTACGGCAGAATTCATCAAGAGTCATCTGAATCAGCCCCCCCTTAATTATACGGCTTATTTTTGCGGTTCCCCGGTCATGTTCAAATCCTTAAAAAGGGAATGGAAAAAATTGGGGATATTACCGAGGGACGTCCATTACGAGAAATTTTCTCTTTAATCATTATTATGGGAAAAGGGAAGCAATCTTCCCTATAATGTCTTAAAGTTAAAAATATCCCTAACGGAGTTCTCCATGTTTTATAGTCTGATTATTCTATTTTTATCTCTTTTTTTGATAGTTTTTATTGTCCTGTACAGAAAGGAGTCTCGTCAAAAGAAGGAATTAGAGATGCTCCTGGCGGAGCTTCAGGAAAAATCCTCCGAGGAACAGGAGCGTGTGGAATACGGGAATGACACAAAACTGATATACGAAAAAGCCATTGGTGCCAAGAACGGTTTTAATGAAATCCTTGATGGCGCAGCGGAGGTAGGTAAAATGACCGCCGAGAAAATGGCGGTGGTTGAAGAAGCGGCCGAGTCTGCGTCACATATTGTGGCGAGTGTGGAGCGTATCACCAGTGAAATGAGCCGTTATTCCGAGTCCTTTCAAAAATCCATTCCCCAATTACAGAGTTTTATTGAAAACACTTCGGCCCTGAGGAATCAGTCTGAAGAGATGAGGAGCTGTTCTCTTTCCCTGCAGGATAAACTGACTCAAGGGGACCGGACCATAGATCAGACTGTGGAGTCTATTGATAAAATAGAGGAATCGGCCAAGGCCATTGAAGCGAGCCTGGGGGAAATCTCTTCCATAGCGGATCAAACGAATATTCTTGCCATGAATGCCGCTATCCAGGCGGCCCATGCGGGAGAATCGGGGAAGGGGTTTGCCGTAGTGGCCGGAGAGGTAAGGAAACTGGCTTCCGATACGGGCGCCATGGTTACGGCTATTACCGCTCTGATAAAGGACATTTCCGAACGGATTTCCACGGGCAAGGAGCTTTCGGAAAAGACCGAACGGATTTTTAGGGATATTTTACAGGGAATCGGAGAGTCTCACGAAATGATTGGAGCCATAGATAAGGATTTAGCCGGTCAGATGGTCCTGGCGGAGCGAATGATTCCCGAAGTTCAGGGATTCTCCCACAAAATGCATGAGCTGAATGAAATGGCTCTGGAAGAGAGTGGCAAATCGGATAGAATTGAGCAGGATATGGCAAAAATAGCCCAGACTTCCGAATCTATCCATTTGGCGGAACAGGAGCTGATTCGGAAGGATTACGAAGTACTGGCCCTTATTGATGAATTGATTCATGAGGCCGAGGAGTAACCATAGGTAAAAGGCAATTGACTTTCTCAAAGTAAACTATATGATGTTCTCAGGAGTACTAGCCATGAAATCAACCCTGTTCGGTATTGTCATATGTGTTGCTTTGGGGATCGTGTCCCGTTTTCTCGCCTCATTTCTCCCTTTGGGGCAGGTCATGACAGCCATTCTTCTGGGGATTGTTTTAGGGAACCTGATAACCCTTAATAAAGAGCAGAATAAGGGAGTTACCTTTTGTGAGAAAAAGCTCCTGCCCCTGGCTATCGCCCTCATGGGGTTCAATCTGGACTATAAGGTGGTGACCCAAATGGGGATTCCTATGGTAGTTATTATTATTCTCACAATTCTTATTACCATCGCCTCCGCCCTGGCTCTGGGGAAACTCTTTAGGATTGATCGGGAAATGAGCCTTTTTTGCGGAGTGGGAAACGCCTTTTGCGGCAGCTCTGCCATTGCGGCCGTTCAAAGCGTAACCGACGGGGACGAGGAGAAGGCGGGGGTATCTATTGCTCTGGTTAACCTTTTGGGGACTGTGGGGATGTTTGCCCTGCCCGCAGCGTTTCGTTTTCTGATTCAAGTCAGTGATTTTCAGGCCGGGGCTTTTATCGGGGCGGCTCTTCAGGCGGTAGGGCAAGTAACTGCGGCAGGATTCTCACTGAATGATAATATAGGAGAGGTTGCGGTAATTGTTAAAATGTGTCGTATTCTCATGCTCACCCCCTTACTGCTTTTCCTGAACTTTTGGAAAGGAAACGGGGGAAAGCTGAGTGTTCCTCCCTACATCCTCTTTTTTATTCTCTTTTCTGTGGTGGCATCCTTCCGGTTCATCCCCCCGGGGCTTAAGGAGGGACTTCATTTTGCAGAAAAGGCTTTTCTTACGGTGGCCATGGCGGCGGTGGGAATGAAAACCTCCCTTAAAAATCTTTCCCGGGAGGGAGGGGATGCTTTATTAACCGGACTGGGCAGCTGGATGTGCCAGCTCTTCTTTCTCTCTTTTGCTTTTTTGTTTCTTGGGAAAGTGCTGTTTTAATGTAATGTTGATATGAGATTTCTCCCATCGTGCTTACTTTTGTAAAGGGCCATATCTGCTAATTTTAGTAGGTCACTCTGTTTTTGGTTCCTATCGGGTACCATCGTAGCAATTCCGATGCTAAGGGTTAGATTGGACGCGGCAGATGAATATTCATGGGGGATTTCAAGGTCTTCTATGGCTTGGGTGATGCGTTTTCCCACTTCAAGGGCTCCTTCCGAATCGGTATCGGGAAGTATGATTGTAAATTCTTCCCCTCCGTAACGGGCGACAAAATCATGGGGGCGTGAGACTGACTTCTGAAGGGCTTCGGCCACATCCCTTAAACAGTCGTCTCCAGCTTGATGTCCATAAGAATCATTATACTGTTTAAAATAGTCAATATCGCACATTAGGAGGGATATTTGATGCCTGCTGCGGGTGTGGTGCTTCCAGTGGTCCGATAGGTTGGCATCAAAGAAGCGGCGGTTATATAGTCCTGTCAGTCCATCGGTTTTACTTATCTCTTCCAATTCACGGTTGGCTTTTATAAGAGCTTCCGTTCTTTCTTCTACCTTTGTCTCCAGTTGGGTTGAATATTTTCGTTCCGCTTCCATCTTTTCGTTTTTTATTGTGTTGATACGGTCCGAGAGGGCTAGGGACAGGAGAAAAACTTCTAGAGTTGAGCCGATATGAGGTATGAATTCAAGCAGGGGGATATTGCCCAGGATACCCAGATTTCGGAAATTGAAAAGCACAGCGCTCAGGAGGAAAATCGTCCAGGCAAGGGTGTAGTAACGGGCGATCTTTAGTTTTTTTATCCAGGCATTGATGCCGGCTGATAAAAGAAAGACCGGCCCCAAGGTTGCGGAGAAGTACCAAACCGAATACATACCTGCCACATAGCCCGATGTGATGCTTAATATCAGTCCCAGGGCGCTTCCTGCAACGAGAAGAAGAATCAGTTTATCAATTATGGGAAGGCAGTTTTTCTTCGTATTTAGAAAGCTTCGGCAAAAAAGGCCGCCGAAGAGAAAGGTCAAGTTATAGAAAATAGGCTGTTCCAGGTTGGCCATAAGGGGAGAGTTAGGCCACAGGTACATGGTATCCAGCCGGTTTGCTCCCATTAGGGCGAGGACAAATGAGGTAAGGTAAAGAACGTAAAAAAGATAATTCCGGTCCCTGAGAAAAATAAAAAGGAAGAAATTATATAGAGCCATAGCTCCCATTATTCCAAAGTAAAGTCCCAGGAACCACTGCTCCCTGTTAATTTTTTCTGCGAGGGCGATCGGAGTTAAGAGATTCAGGGATATAAGTAAGTTTCCGGTGCTTTCGAAACGCATGTAGACGGTTGTTTCCGAGTGGGGTGGCAGTGACAACTCTCTGACAAAATTATGATATTTCATGCTGTTGTTCTGAAGAGGATAGTAGTCTCCGCCCGTTCCCTCAGCAACTATATTTTCGGAGCGATAGACATAGTATTGGATATGGTCGATGTGGCCATAGTCATTTTCCAGAATCATCGTCTGCTCTTTATTGTGTGGATTCCCGATGGTGAAGGCTGTCCAGTAAGCTCCAGCTACACGGCCAAAGCTGGGTTTCTTTTCATTAGACGGAGTTAGATCGCCTTGTTTATCGAGGGTAATAATATCGGCAATATCCAGAGTGCCTACTTCGTCGGACAGATAGCGGAGATGAAAACCGGGGAAATAGGTTGTCCCAATGTTATCAAGGATAATGGCGGAATCAGCATAGAGGAAAGCGGATGCGAAAAAGAGAAAGACAATTAACCTTTGCAATTTATTCATTTCAAACCTTACTTGCAGAATAGATTGTATTATTTTCTATTAATCTTAAGGGCTGGAAACAGAATTTACAATGGTTAATTACCATTTCCCCCTCCCCGGGTTGGGGAGAGGAATCTGGAAGGGAGTGTTACATCAGTTTGTTTCTAATCTCCGCACTTACGTAGTCCAGAATGGCTACGGTTACGGCAATGAACCAGACCGCAATACCGGCGCTCCGATAGTCGAGAAGCCGGATGTACTGTACCAGCAAGAACCCGATACCACCGCCTCCAACCATACCGATTACCGTAGACATACGCACATTGATGTCCCAGCGGTAGATGGAAAAGGAGATGAAGGGCGATATCATCTGAGGGATGACCGCAAACATGATGGTCTGAAGCCGACTGGCCCCGGTGGCCTGAATCGCTTCGATCGGCCCCTGGTCAATGCCTTCAATCGCTTCGGAGTAGAGCTTACCCAGAGCAGCGATAGTATGAAGGGTGAGGGCAACGATACCCGCAAAGGGGCCCAACCCTACCCAGACAACCGCAATGAGTGCCCAAATAAGGGGTTCGATACTTCGCACGATATTCAGGATAGTTCGGGTCAGGTAGTAGAAAAACATGGTGACCTTTGAACCGGCCATAATATTACGGGCCGCAAGGAAGCTAATGGGTATGGAGAAGATAATACCGAATACGGTAGCCATCATTCCCATAAAGATGGTCTCCACCATTCTGTCTATCGTCTGAAGGAGAGCCTCACTGGCTTTTAAGGGACCAACCGGTGTAATCTGGCGGGCCTCCAGGGTGTGATAGAAAGGGCCTTTCGCGCTGGGGGGAGTCAGCTGGTAGGGCATGGTCATCTCAAACTCAAAGCTTCCCTGACTGTCGGTGGTCAGAATAAGGTACTGGCCGTTTTCCCGGGGGCGGAATTCGTTTCCAATGGGGTCTTCCCACCAAATCTCCGTTTCCCTATTGGGCTCAAAACCACTTCCGCTTACCTTTATCCGGGTTCCGGGAACCATTTGGTTGTTTTTGTCGCGCTGGGAAAGTTCGCCAAAGTTCGGCTCACTCATGATATACGGCTGCCCTTCTGCTACAGTTTCCCTTACGGGAGCCTCGCCCTCACCGGCCAGAATCATGGCCTTGGCATCAAGAACTTCCGTGTCCCGTTCGAAGGCCGCATCCCAGGGCCACATGATACGGGAGAGGGGAGGAAGGGCTTCGGGTGCCTGTTTTACCATCTTTACCAGATCGATTTCGGAAATCTGCCATCCCTGGATAAAAAAGCCTATGAGGATTAGGGCAAATATTCCTGTGGAGGGTTTCTTTTTATCTTTGGCGCAGCGGTAGGCATCATAGATCCCCAGAAGCCAGAGAGCCAAAAGAATAAGAGAGGCCATAACCATAAAGGCCGGTCTTCGCTCAAAGGCGCGTACCAGAGCGGGCCAACCAACGCCTGCGCGGCGGCCCAAATCGGCGGCCAGGCTGTGGAGAATGGCTGTCATGGTTATAAAGGAGAGGAGAATGAGAAAACCCCGGCGGATTTGACGGGCCAGAGCCTGTCCCAGGCCGGGAACGACGAGGGAGGCCGCAGCGGCAAGAACCGAAGGAACCTTAACGTTTATTTCTTTGTCCTGGCTCATGCCTTACCCCCTGTAATGGACGGACCGGCACTTACCCGCTCCGCCTCTTCTCCGTAAATTTCTTTAAATTCTTCATCGGTCATATTGCGAATGTCTTCGCCCGTACCCCGGTAAACCACCTTACCGTCTCGCAGGCCGATAACACGGGTGGCGTAGCGCTGTACCAGGTCCAGGTAATGGAGGCTGCAGATAACGGTAATACCGTCTTCTTTATTCAGTTTTTCCAGGTCTCCCAGGATGGTGTGGGCCAGAACCGGATCCAGACTGGCTACCGGTTCGTCGGCCAGAATAATATCGGGCTCCTGCATGAGGGTACGGGCAATCCCGACTCGCTGCTGCTGCCCTCCGGAGAGTTCGCTGGCCCGTTTCTGGGCCTGTTCGGTCAAGCCGACTCTGTCCAGGGCAGCTATAGCCTTATCCCTGTCTTCTTTAGAAAAGCGATATGTCATTCCCTTCCAGTTATCCATATAGCCCAGACGGCCGGAAAGGACGTTATTCATTACGGAAAGCCGCTTTACCAGGTTAAAATGCTGGAAGACCATGCCGATTTTTCGGCGGATGGGGCGGAGCTCTTTGGGGCTCAAAGCGGCGATATCGGTCCCGTTCCAGAGGATTTCTCCTCCCGTGGGATCGAGCAGTCGATTGGTACAGCGGAGTAGAGTGGATTTTCCCGATCCGGATAGACCGATGATTACCAGGAATTCTCCCTCTTCCACGTCAAAACTGACACCCTTCAAAGCCTGGGTGCCGTCATCGTAGGTTTTTGTCAGATTCTTGAATTGGAGCAAATGAATGCCTCCTTACTTTTTTTATAAACGGAAAAACCCCTTCCCGGTAAATTCCGGAAAGGGGTTCGGTATTAAGCTATAATTATTCGCCCATCAGGCTGGCGGCGTCAACACCGGCGGCCTGGAGAACCTGACGGAAAGGATCGTAAAAATCGTCCTGATGTCTTTCAAGTTCTTCCCAGGAGTAAGCCTTGTTAAGAGCTTCAACGCCCTCTTCATCGGCAGCGATTTCAAGAATAGCGTTGATGAGCTTTTCTCTTACATCTTCGGGAACGCTGGGGTGGAACTGCACACCGTCGTTGGGAATGGGAGCGGATACTTCAATTACCACAACCTTGTCCATTACGTCGGGATAGTCTTCCTGAATTCTGGTACGGGCGTCTACATAAGTAGCACCGGCATCAACATCACCGTTGTATACGGCGGTAACAACACCGGAGTGACCGCCGGCATCGATGATTTCGGTAAGGTCAGAAGCGGGGTCGATTCCGTTGGCTCTCATGGTAAGGGAGGGGATAATCCAACCGGAGGTAGAGAGGGGGTCGGGACGACCAAAGGTTTTACCGGCCAGGTCGGCGAGAGAGGTAATTCCCGTATCGGCCCCGGCAATGATCTGACCGTCGTAGAAGGGACGGCCGTAGCGTACGCTAATCAGTTCCGCTTCGGCAACACCGCGGTCGGCGGCAACTACGTAGGCAAAGGTAGCCAGAGACGCCATGTGGGCGCTGGGGGGATTACTGGAGAGAGCTTCAATAACTCCCGCATATTCGGTAGCGACACTGGCTTCAACAACCAGGCCGGTTCTTTCATAAATCATGTCGGCAACAATTTCACCACCGGCTGCAATGTCCTGGGTGTCGTTGGAAGGAACGAAGGACCAGATAATGGGGTTGTCTTCGGTTCCCAATTCAGCTTCCTGCGATCCTTCTGCAAAAAGAGCAGCGGAAAGCGTAAAAGCAATCAGCAAAAATAATAGTTTCTTCACGGCAAATGCCTCCTTATTGTGTCCCACAATTATGAATGATTTGTTAGAACAGGAAAAGTAATTATTGCCTTTTAAATCGTTTTTTTACTAAAAAAAAGGAAAAAATACCCCTTTTAACTAGGGTTTACCTTTGGATGAGTTATCCGATTCCGTTAATTCTATGTCCGGGTAGAGTTCACTTATGCAGTCAGGGCAGAGCCCATGGGAGAATTGAAGGTCCGAATAGCGGCTCATATAGGTTTCTACCTGGTTCCAGTACCCCTTGTCATCACGGATTCTTTTACAGTGGGAGCAGATGGGAAGTATTCCCTGAAGTGTTTTTACCTCATCTAGAGCCTCCTGCATTTTAGTCATGTGAAGGAAATTTTGTCTTCTGACAGATGTGATGTTTTTGTGGAGGGCAAGAAAGATTATATAGTAGACAATCCCCGGGAGAAAGTAGGAGAAGGGGAGGTGGTTATACAGGTATAATTTCATATATGTGGCCAGAAGAAGGAGCAGAACGTAGGAGGAGAGAATCAGGTAATGCTTTTGCGAAAGCCAGAGGAAGGTTGATATTGACATAAGGGAAAAAATGTACAAAGCCAATTCTTGGCCGTAATGGAGGTCCAAATAGGAGAGAGCCATTGACTCGGTATAAAGGATAAGGAGGAAAAGAAAGATATGCCTATTATTTACGGTATTTCTCGCTCCTTTTATCCTAAAAAAAATATAGAACAACAGGTTTGTAATGGTTAGGAGAAAAAAAATAAGGATGTAATAGGGGGTAAATTGATCGGCTATGCCGGTTTTGGGCGAGAAAATATTCTGAAGAATGAAGGCGGGAGATATGGCAGCAAAGAGCACGTTAACAATACGGCAGGTTTTTGTGTTGAACCGGATTCTTTCTTCTTTAAGAAGGTCTTTATCTTCCGGGTTTAATTGTTTGACTGCATCTTTTGAAAGTGAGAAGCCCATAAAATGATTATAGTTTCTTTGTAAGTAAATGGCCAATATTTTTTTCTTTCCAATTCCTCCCATAGGGGTGAACCGGAAAGAGGTAGGGGCAATTTGTTAGTTTTCTTTACTTCTTCTTAAAGGCCCAGGAGAACTTCAACGTTCCCTTAACAGGACAAGCGGCAATGCACTCCATACAGTTAATGCATTGGGCATTTCTTACTGCCGGGCGAGTGGAAATCTCTATCTGGGAGGGGCATTTTATGTCACACTTTTTACAGGAGACGCATTTTTCTTCATCCCGGGTGATGGTGAAAAGCCGGGCCAGACTGAAAACCCCGTAACGGGCTCCTTCGGGGCAGAAATAACGGCAGAAGGGTCTGTCTATGAAAAGGGAAAGGCCCAGGAAGGTACCAAGAAGAATCCAGGCCGTTTTGCTTATGTAGCTCATATTCTGGTCTACGATTCCCATGAAAGAGGCAAAGGGGCTTTGGATCAAAAGAACCAGAGCCAGTCCCAGGAAGGATAGGCCAAAAAGAATATAGCGTAAGAGATTTACCCATTTGGCCACTTTGGCAGGGAGCCGGAGCCGGGGGAGGCGAAGGAGACGGCCCAGTTTTCCCAGCCACTCCTGGGCAAAGCCGAAGGGGCAGAGCCATCCGCAAAACCAGGCTCCTCCCAGTAGAGTGGCACTGAGTAGAATAATCATATAGGCCAGGTTTTTGCTCATATAACCTTTGACGAGCAATACTGCGTAGGCGATGGGCGTGAGGGCCCGGACTATCCGATACCATGTGAGTTTTTTTAACATTTTGTGCTCCTGTTTAGGCTTTTGTCTCTTCGTCGGCCTGGGCTTTCATATCCCGGGCTTCTTTCATTCCCTGGTCGAATTCCTGACGGGCCTTACCTATATTTCGAGCAAATTTGGGGAGAGCCGAGGCTCCAAAGAGGAGAACTACTACTCCGCTGATTACCAATACTTCTGTTGTTCCTATCATCTATTTCTCCTTGTCTTCTTTCTCATCCAGTTCGGTGAGATATTTTACTTCATTTTCAAATTGACCGTAAGTCTTTCTTACTCCGTTAATTTCCCGCATAATCGTGGCGTAGACTTTTCCCAGTTTCCTGACGATTCGGGGCATCTCCTTGGGGTTTATCAAAACCAGGGCGACTATGACAATGACGATGATTTCCGAGGTTCCCAGTCCGAACATTTGTCTTCTCCAAAGCGGAATATTTTCGCAATAATCAGGGTGAGATAGTAAAGCACTGTCATGGGCAGGGCCAGACCGATTTGGGTTATGAAATCGGGTGGGGTAAGTAGGGCGGCCACAAGGAAAAACAGCACTATCACATATCGTCCGAATTTAAAGAGGGCTTTCCTCTTGAGTATATTCATCATAAGAAGGATTTCCAGAACGATGGGCAGCTGGAAAACCAAAAGGGTAAGCAGAATGAACTGGAGAATATAAAAAATATTCCCGCTAAAGTTTAAAAGCATACCCGTGTTATGGGGAATGAACCCCTGTCCCGTTAAAAATACCACCGAAACGGGAATAATGGTGCTGTAGCTATAGAAGAAGCTGCCCAGTACCAGAAGTAGACTGCAAAGCAGGGTAATCAGGAGAATCTGTTTTTCCTTCTTTACCAGCCCGGGAAGTACAAAGGAGAGGGTGTTAAAAAGGTGAATGGGGCTGGAGATAATCAGCCCGGCCAGGGCGGAAATCTTGAGCCTTACCAAAAAACCCTCTGCCAGAGTTGTAATATAGAGGATCTCTCCGTTCTCCGAGGCTGTAAGCCCCTGGAGGGGGACGGAGAGAAACTCTATAATTCTCTCGTAGAAGGGGAGGGCCAGGAAAAATCCCAGCCCCAGGGCTACCGCCGATATAATCAGGCAGCGGCGCAACTCCTTCAAATGGGAGAAAATGGGCATGTTCGCTTCGGCGGAACTCATCATTTAAACGGGCCAGCTCCCAAAGGGCTGCTTCTCAAACTGCATTTCCCCGTTCTCGTCCCGGTAAATATTGAGCCAGGCTTCCCAATTGTCGTAGTCTACTTCCGGGTAGTCCAGACGGTAGTGGGAACAGCGGCTTTCGGTCCGTGTCAGGGAGGCTTTGAGTTTCATCTCCGCATTTACGATCATATGGGCCGTTTCGTGGGCCAGTCTAAGTTCGTGAAGGTTCGCCGCCTTAAGCATGGGAGTGTGATGGTCCCGCAGCTCTTCCACATAGGCCAAAGCTGCTTTTAAGAGGCTCTCTTTTTTGATGTAGAGAACAAAGTTGGGAATGATCACGCTCTGGAGTGTCTGGGTTACCCAGGCGGGGCTGTAGCCCGAATCCTGATTGAGGGGGGCCAGTATCTCCTCTTTTATCTCTTTTATCCGACCGTTGCTGATGTTCTTTTGTGAGACCTTTTTACAGTAGGCTGCCGCCGCTTCCGAGGCTATGGCCCCCTGTACGGCTGAACCGGTGAGGGAAGAGCCTACCTGGGTATAAATGGTTCCCGCCATATAGGAACCCAGGGCATCTCCCGCAGCATAAAGGCCGGGAATGGTGGATTCGCAGTTTTCATTAATCGGTACAATCCCTTCGGACTTGTGAATCGCCAGTCCCGCAGAGGCTCCGCCGGAGGAGTTGGCGTTCATGCCGGGCCCGCCCCCTTCTCCGCCGTCTTTTCCTCCCGGGGGAGGTCCCTGTCTGTTATCATCGCCTCCGGGGGGAGGTCCTTGTCTATTATCGTCACCGCCGGGAGGAGGTCCCATGGGACCGTCATCGCCGCCTTTCATGGCGGGCATACCAAAGCCTTCCGGTACATAGGGTCCCCCTTCGGCCATTTCTCCGCCGGGCCCCATCTGTACGGGAGGTCCGTTCACATAGGCGGTGTAGTTCATATCCACACCCAGGTCGTGATGGATTTCCATACCCGTGGTGGAGGGCTTCATGGCAAACATGCCGTGCCAGCCGTTGTAGCAGTCGGCGGGATTTTCCATAGAGCCCGAATGGCCGTCGTTCCACTCTTTTCCCGTAATTTTGGCGCCGATTTTATAGGCCATAACAGAACCGTCATGGGTTAGGTCGCAGATGGGGAATCCGTTGGGCTTGAAGCCCCCCGCTCCGGTACAGAGAACAACAGATTTTGCCTTGAAAATATGAATCTTCTCGTCGTCATAGCTAAATCCGGCAGCACCTGCGATTCTTCCGTCCTCTTTTATAAGGTGAGTTATCATAACCCGCTCTACCACGGGAATATCTCTTTCGTATATGGGTGTGGCGAAGGAGTCGTAGCAGAGGGCCGAGTCAAAGAACCCCCACTCTCTCAGTTCGTCCACCCGGGCTTTGGAGTTTTCCACCATCTGTTTGGTAAAGACTCTGTTATTGGTATTGATTGCCGAGGCGGCGATCTGGTCCAGGTATTCATCCAGGTCCATTCGGGCCGATTTGGGGTCGTAACTGAACATTCCCTTGGCAAAAGGAGTTTGTCCGGAAGTCCCCAGGCGGCCTTTCACCACCATGGTGACCTTGGCTCCCGCATCGTGGCCCTTCACTGCTGCGAAAAGTCCCGCCATGCCTCCGCCGATTACCAGGATATCAGTCTCCTGTTCTTTAACCTTCATGTTGGCCGGGTCGATCTCCCGCTCGTTTTTAGGCAGGTCGAACTTTACACCTGAAGCGGCCAATGCCGCCGCACCAATGACTCCGCCGGAGAGTCCCAGAAATTGACGGCGTGATATATTTGTTCCCATTCTAATCTCCTCCTAGCCCCAGGATACCACTACGGGTATCGATTTATCCGGTGAAATGGTAATAGCGTCCACCGGGCAGTAGAGCCGGCAGAGGTGACAGATTTGACAGTCCTCGGGGTAGGCGATGTAGGCCTTACCGTTAGGCTTGAGTTGTATCACATCGGTGGGGCAGGTTAGTTTACAGGTCCCGCAGCCAATGCAGCCGTAAATACTTTTAATAGCCATAGAAGCTCCTTCTTATACCACAAGTATAGTTGAAAGAGGGGATATGTGAACAAGCAGAAGTGAATATTATGTCAACTTAAGGTTGTCCATTCCGTCTTTCCTCCGTCAGGATGCCCCCATTATGCCTATTCGGAAAATCTATTCGTCTTAATTTATAAAGTTGAACGAATTTCCCGGGAAATTTGGGAGGGGGTTTTGTTAAATTCTTTTTTGACCGCCCCATTAAATGTTGCCTTTGAGTTAAACCCGCATTCATGGGCTATGGCAAGAAAGGTAAAATCGGGGAAACGGTTTTCCTTTAGGCACGCTTTGAATTCCCGTGCCCTGTATCCATTGATGAAATGAAAGAAATTTTCTCCTGTTTCGTTGTTTATCAGTCGGGAGAGATCATTTCTTCCTATACCCGTTTCATCGGAGAGCTTCTGCAGGGAGAGGTTATTGTCCAAATAGATGCGGCTGTTGTTCATAAAACGGTCGAGCTCGTTGAATTTTCCGCCGCCGGAGCTTTTTACTTTTTTCAAGTCCGAAGGGGTGGGGGCTTTTGTCATCAGAAGCTCCGGTTTTTGCCTTTCCTGAAACTGGGCCAAAAGAGTAAAAAGGAAAAGAAAAATCAATACGGCCAGGGCGTGTAGTATATCAATAAATTCCGGGTCACCCAGGAATCTCTGCACCCGGGGAGGGCGGGAAGGGGCCAGATGGAAGAAAATCGTTACCGTCAGAGCCACCGTTACAGTGATTAGCATGAGAGCTGCTGCCATATAGCTCAGCCATCTGATCTCTTTGAATGTATCTCTGTAGGAAAGCTGGTTCTTTAACCTTTGGCCGTAACGGGAGAGGGAGATAAAAATCAACGTACTATAGCTCAAAAGAGAAAGCAGATTTGTCTGCCCGTAAATCTTGGGAAGCCCCGGGAGCTGTATTTGTCTGCCGATGGTGAATTGAAACAGTATCCACCAGATGAGAAAGGGAAGGAGGTGGAGCCCGTCTTTTATCTGCCCCTTCCGTCCCATACAGGCTCGGGCATATAAGTAAAGAGTTGGCCCCAGCAGTAACACCCAGTGCCTTGTGGGAAGTTTTTCCAGGAACAGGCTTTGTTCTTCACCTACATGATTTTGAATGAGAGAAGGGATTTGGGAGAGGGCCAGGATGATTATTATGGCCATAAGATACTTCCGTGACAGGGTTTTCCGATTCATAGAAAGGACCTGGAGTAAGGAATAAAGCGATAGGGTGACAATTGAGGTGACAAGGGCGCCGTGCATATAGGTCTCTATCCCATGACCTTCTTAAGAATCTTAAGCTGATTGGGGTAGCGGTGATATCTAAAAGGTGTATCTATGAGGGCTGATTTCTTTAAGAGAGCCCTTTCGTGGGAGAAGGTCTGAAAGCTTTTCTTCCCGTGATAACTGCCCATTCCGCTCTGTCCTATGCCTCCGAAGGGGAGATTGGCGTTGGCCAGGTGGACCACCACATCGTTGATACAGCCGCCCCCAAAGGAGAGGTTTGACAGAAGCTCTGTCTGGAAGCTCTTGCTTTCGCTAAAGAGATAAAGCGCCAGAGGGGTGGGATGGCGGTGAACAATTTCTTCCGCCTCTTCCCGCGTCTTATAGGTCATAATCGGGAGAAGGGGGCCAAAAATCTCCCCGGCCATGATGGGCTCGTCTCCTTGAACAGGGTAGAGGAGGGTGGGGGATATCTTTTGCTCTTCCACCTGTCTCTCACCACCGGCGTAAATCTTTGATTGGGAAAGAAGCTCCGATAGGCGGTCAAAGTGGCGCTGGTTTATGATCTTGGGATAGTCTGCGTAATGTTCGGCTTTTTCCGTGTAGAACAGGGCCATATTTCTTTTAAGGGCTTCCAGTAGTTCTTCCACAATGCTTTCGTGGGCCACCACATAGTCCGGGGCCACGCAGGTTTGTCCCGCATTGAGAAATTTTCCCCAGGCAATCCGCCGGGCCGCCGTCTCTATACGGGCTGTTTCATCCACTATGCAGGGGCTTTTTCCTCCCAGCTCCAGACACACCGGGGTTAAGTGGGCGGCGGCCTTTTCCATGATAATTTTTCCCACTCCCGTGCTGCCCGTAAAGAAGATAAAGTCAAACTTCTCTTCCAAAAGGGTCCGGCTCACCTCTACATCACCGTCAAAAAGGGCTACCAACTCCGGGGGAAAGCAGCTTTCCACAATCTCCTTCATAACCTGTGTTGTGGCCGGTGAGTCTTCGGAAGGTTTGATGATAACCGTATTTCCCGCAGCGACGGCACCCACAAGGGGGGCAAAGGTGAGCTGGAAGGGATAGTTCCAGGGGGAGATGAGGAGAACCCCGCCGTAGGGGTGGTATTCTATGCGGCTGGCCGAAGGGAAGTGGGCCAGAGGCGTTTTTACCCTTTTTGTCCGGGACAGCTTATAGGTGTTTTTAATAAAATAACGGATTTCTTCCCGAACCAGAGAGATTTCCGTCATATAGGCCTCTCCGTCGGACTTGCCCAAATCGGCCTGGAGAGCCTTCATTATATCCTTTTCTCTGAGACTGATTTCCCGAAGAAACCCCTTGAGGTACATAACCCGGGTTTTCAAATTTCGTGTATGGCCCTCTTTAAAAAAGGTTCGCTGGTCTTCTATTACTTGCATGATTTTTGCTGGGTCTGTCATTTTTTCCTCTCTTACTGGAGCCAGGCTTCCAGGCTTTCCTCTGTTATGCCGTATTGGGCGGCCAATGCGCCCAGGGCTTTTTGATCTTCTTCGCTTAAGGTGAATTCTCCCGTGATGGCAAAGTCCTCCATGGCCCGGTCTATAATCTCCTTCCCCTCCTCAAAGTCCCGGGGGGCTATTTCTAACTCCTCCCGAATCTCCTCAAAGGTACTCTCGGGCAGGGAAGTGTAAATATGGTGGGCCTGTTGGACCAACTCTTCCTGTGACGTTCCTGCCAGGGTCGCTTTTCGCAGTTCTTTTACCTCTGCGGAGACACCGGATTTCTGGACAATATTGTAGACATTGACTGCCTTTTCCAGAGTTTCCTTCTTCTCTTCGGAGTAACCGATCCTTGTAGCGGCATAGGAAACAGCTGCTTGGGGAACAGGGGCTTTGCCGTTAAATAGGGCCACAACGTAGATGACCGCAGCCACAATCAAGGCCAGGATGGTAAGTAACACTATTTTGATAATCTTTCCTGCGAGGGAGGATTTGTTATTCTCTGACATAGGGGTGTACTCCTTTCCTGAATCTTACTGTCTTTCCCGGTAGGTGGCAATGAAAATCGTCCAAAAGGTGGTTCCCTTTGACAGGGAGGATCGGAGTTCACCTTTTGCGTGGGTTAAAATGACACTAGTGTGTCAAAATACCTTTTCAGAAGGCTGATTATCTTGTTGTGTAGCTTAATGACTCACTTGGGTCAAAAAATCAGACTTTAATTGCCTTTGTAGGATGTGGGAAAATTAATAAAGAAATGGAAAAATTTTTAAATCCTTTTAATATAGGTAGATAAGGGTTTCTAATGTCAACTTGGCACAGCTTATGCATTATAAGTCGGTGTAAGAGGCGCTTGTAAAAGAGCCGCCTGGGAAGGGTTCCTTTCCCAAGGCTTTTCTGCAAGCCCCTCAAAAAATTAAATGATCGTGCCAAAGGGCACCATGGAGGATGATATGAACTATATGGTAACAAGAAACAGAGTAAACGACGTGGACAGACTTTTCGATTCTTTCTTTAACTGGAATGAAGCACCCAAGACTGCCGCATCCCGCGTACCCGCTGTGGATATCACCGAATCGGAAAAGGGTTATGAAATCGTAGCTGAACTTCCCGGATTTTCCGAAGAGGAACTGGATCTTCAGGTTAAGGATAATCTCCTTACCATAACCGCCGAAAAAATGGAAAAGGCAGAAAAGAAAGACGAAGCCGATGAGGTACGCTACCTTAAGAGGGAAAGATCGGTAAAATCTTTTAAGAGGAGCTTTTACCTTCCCAAGGACGCTACCAATGAAAGTATCGAAGCGGTATTCAAGAATGGGCTCTTGAGCCTGTCCATCGCCAAGAAAGAGGAGGCCAAGCCTATGGCAATTAAGGTGAAAACCAAATAATCCTACGGCTGGTACGAAAGGAACTATAAACAATGATGCAGACCGGAGCCCCGAGGGACTCCGGTTTTTTTATGGCCTGATTATTTCGTGGCGGCTTTTAGGGCCTGGTCAAAGTCGGCAATAATGTCTTCCGCCTTTTCCAGTCCCACCGATACGCGGACCAGATCGGGCAGTACGCCGCAGGCTTTTTGCTGTTCGTCGTTCAGCTGGCGGTGGGTCATGCTGGCCGGATGAAGCACGCAGGTGCGGATATCGGCCACGTGAACCTGAATGGTGGCCAGTTCCAGGGCGTCCATCATGGCTTCGCTTGCCGCCCGGCCTCCCTTGACACCAAAGGTCAGTACGCCGCTGCAGCCACGCAGGTATTTTTTGGCATTTTTATAGTCTTCGTCCCCTTCCAGGCCGGGATACTTTACCCAGGCTACCCGGTCGTCAGCCTCGAGCCATTTGGCCACTTTGAGGGCGTTCTCCGCGTGTCGGTCCATCCGCACATGGAGGGTTTCCAGGCCCAGGTTGCAGAGCCAGGCATTTTGCGGGGCCATGTAGGCTCCAAAGTCACGGGTCAGTTGAACACGGGCTTTCACAATGTAAGCCGCCTCGCCAAAGGTTTCCGTGTAAGAAAGGCCGTGGTAGGAGGGGTCGGGCTCGCTCAGTTCGGGGTATTTTCCATTGGCCCAGTTAAAGTTACCCCCGTCTACAATCACACCGCCCACGCTGGTGGCATGGCCGTCGATGTATTTGGTGGCCGAATGAATAACAATATTTGCCCCGTGCTGAATGGGGTTGCAAAAGTAGGGGGTGGGGAAGGTGTTGTCCACAATAAGGGGAACGTCCATCTCTTTGGCTATGGCGGAGAATTTATCCAGGTCCAGAACCTCTGTCCCCGGGTTGGTCAAAACTTCTCCAAAAAGGGCCCGCGTTTCGGGGCGGAAGGCCGCTTTTATCTCTTCGGCAGAAGCGTTCTGGTCAACGAAGGTAAAGTCGATTCCCAGTTTTCGCAGGGTGTGTTCGAAGAGGTTGAAGGTTCCTCCGTAGAGCTTGGTGGAGGCCACAACGTGCTGTCCCGTTCCGGCAATGTTCATAATGGCGAAGGCCGAAGCGGTCTGACCGGCAGAGGTGGCCAGGGCGCCCACTCCCCCTTCGAGGGAGGCCATTTTCTTTTCGAAGGCATCCACCGTGGGGTTGGAGATGCGTGAATACATGTGACCTTCCACCTTGAGGTCAAAGAGGTCCGCCACAGCCTGGGCCGTATCGTAGGCGTAGGTCGTGCTCTGTACTATCGGCAGTACCCGGGGTTCTCCGTTTTTCGGTTCGTATCCCGCCTGGATGGTTCGCGTTTCAAATCCCCAATCCTTCTTATCCATATTCACAGCTCTCCTTCTCCGGTAATGTACCGGATAAATCCAGATGATAGGTAAAATAGGACGAGTCGTCAAGCGTGGTCGGATAGCTTATTTTTCATCTTTTTTATTAAGGAATTGCGATTTTACACACTGTGTACTAAGATAGGGGGAGATGGTAGAACGTTTCCTTGCAGCCGATTTATGTCTTTTCCTCTTTTTTGTCCTATCCATGATAACCCTTCTTCTCTGGCAAAAAAAGGGAACCTGCTCCTATAAGGAAAGACTATTTATGGGGCTTTGCCTGAGCACTATGGCTATGCTGATTTTGGATGTGATTTTTCGTTTTACCGACGGCGGGCCCAGTAGACCCCTTATTTATCTTGTCACCTGGCTCTATTTTTTGGTTGAGCCCATTCCCATGACACTTTGGCTCTGTTATCTGGATTATTATCTTTACAATTCCCGGGAGAGGCTGAGAAAGCGCCTCTATTACAGCCCCTTTTTTCTCATTATCCTTGTCTTCCTTGTGGTGAGTTTTTTCAATGGGGCTGTTTTTTCTATAGACGGGGAAAACTTTTATAGGCGGGGGCCGTTTGTTCCTCTTATCGTCAGCTTTAATATTATAATTCTCCTTGGCACAATTATTATTGCCCTTAGGAGAAAGCGAGACGTGGGGCAGAGAGTTTTTCAGGCCCTTGTCCTGTTCAGTCTTATTCCTCTTTTGGGGAACCTTTTGCAGTTTTTCTTTGACGGAACCATTCTTATTTGGCCCACCGTTGCGGTAGCAGTTACTTATGCTTTTCTCTTCCTCGAATTTCAGAGAGAGCAGAAGGATTACCTCACAGGCTTACTGAACAGGCAGCAGATTGACGATATTATCCATAACCGAATCTCCCAGCTGGAAAGGAGAGGGGGATTTACCCTGGTAATGGTAGATATGGATGACTTTAAGCTGATTAATGACGAATATGGTCATAAGGAAGGGGATCGGGCCCTTGTTTTGATTTCCGAACTTATCTATTCCTCGGTACGCGCAGTGGACCGGGTGGCCCGTTTTGGGGGAGATGAGTTCGTTATTCTTCTGGAAGAGGAGGATCAAGGGGAAGTGGAAAAGGTTCTGAGCCGTCTTAAGGAGCTCGTCGATTCGGAAAAGAGGAACAGGTCTTACCCCTATAAACTGGATTTGAGTTGCGGCTATAAAATAATTCTTCCCGGAGAAACGCGCGGCTACTATGACCTGGTCCATGAGGCGGACCAGGAGATGTATCGTATTAAGAGAGCAAAGAAGTCGGTCTCTTAATATTTGTACTTCATTCCCCCCATGAGGGAGAAATTTTCCCCGTGGAAGGTGTCGTTATCCCCCCCCAGAGCTGCCGAGGCGAAGCCTTGAAAGCTGAATCCCTGATAGACATTCCAGTCCGCTCCTATGGTTAGCTGCCCCGATTGGTCCACCGGCGACAGAACGGCCATGACCGGGACGGACATTTTTCCCCATTCAAAGACCAGTTCCGGGTAGAGGTAGAGGCCGTAGGAATCGGCTTCGGCCTGTTCTTCCCACTCCCCCCAGGGATAAAGTAAAGCTTCCAGCCGGGCGGAGAGGGTTCCGCTGTATCCCAGACCAAACTGACGAAAAAGCCCGGCCGATATATTGACCGTTTCCCGGGTGTTCTCTTCCCAGTCCCCATTCTCAAAGGGCACAGCCAGGGAGGCAGAACCGTACCAGTCCACTTCGCCGTAGCCGTGGAGGCTCAGGTAGGGGCGGTGGCCGGTGACATCGCCGTCGGTTTTTTCCTGGCCCTTACAGAGGTAACCCAGTTCCAGATCCCCCCCGCCCAGGGAGCTGACGTAACGGCCGCCGGCGCTGGTCTGGGTTATGGTCGTTTCCTCTGCGCTGTCCGTATCGGTGGGATCTATTTCCGATGTGGCGGGCATGACTATGGCTTCCAGGTAGTTCCGGCCCATGCTGTAGCGGACCAGGGTAAGGAGGGCTGTGTCGTCCCGGGCTTCGTCGGCGGTCAAATCCACCGAGGGGTCCAGGCTGCCGTAGAGAACGTCCCCCGCGTTAAACACCTGGCCGTCTCCCCAGCCAATGCGGGTTTTCCCCATGGTGATCCGAAGGGAGGGAAATTGGACTTTGAGGGAGGCCTTGTCCAGATTTACCAGAGTCAGGTTGTCCATGGGGATGAAATTCAGGGAGAGCTCCCCCCGAACGTCTCTGCTCCCGGTGGATTGAACGGACAGGTCTGCCGAGCCGCTTCCGCCGTAGCTCCACTCTTCTGTGGTATCTTCGTCTGTGTAATTATGGCTAAGAGCTTGGAGAATCTCCAGTTCCGCCGTTACTTGAGTTTCCGCCCCCAGGGGGAGAAGAGTTATTAATGACAATAATAGGCCTATGTTTTTTTTCATCCTTTCCTCTGTTTTGCTGCGATGCGCCAGGGGGCGGCAGGGCGGCGCAGCCGGTCCTTCTGAAGGAAGGACGGGAGCGAAGCGCACCCCGAAAGCACCCGGTCCCCCGCGAGGGGGAGGCGCCCCAAAAATACCGATTCGCTCCTAGGCGGCGCGGATCTCGTCGGTAATGGGTTTCTTGATGATTTTGCGGACCGAGAGCCAGGTGACGCTCAGGCAAATGGCTATTCCTGCAATCAGGCCGTAGAGGTAGCTCGGGCCGTTCCAAACGCCGTGTATGAGGCCGGTAAAACGGTAGCCCATGTTAAAGTCCCGCATCATCCAGGAAAAATCCCAGCCATAGCGGACCAGGGGGATGTTGCCTAGAACGGCCAGAACCAGCCCCACAAAGGAACCCATAAGTCCAATCAGGATGGCCTCAAAGAGAAAAAGGCGGCGAACGGCGCTCTCCTTCATGCCCAAAGAGCGCATCATCCCGATCTCCGGCTGACGCTCCATTACGGACATGAGCATGGTGTTGGCCAGCCCCACCGAGGCGATGATAAAAACGAGGAAGAGGATCACTCCGCTGCTGTAGCTGTCTCCTGCGGCCATCGCCAGATAATCGGCGGACCAGTCCCGCCACCCGTGGTATTCCAGGCCGTATTTGTCGGCCAGGGCTAGAAGGGCTTGTTCCGCCCGTATCTGTTCCCGGCGGCTCAGGGGCAGATCCACAAGCACCATGGTAGAAGCTCCTTCCATAGCCAGATAGTAGTCCGCCGTGTCCAGGGGAATAAAGAGGTAGGAACGGTTGATTTGGGCGTTCGGGGAGTTTACCAGGCCCACAATTTCCAGGTCCATCGCCTCCCGGGAGCCCCAGCGGTCAATCATCTGCAGGGTCAGTTCATCGCCTGGCTGGAGGCCCATATCCTGGGCGAGCCATTCCCCTATGGCAGCCTCTTCCAGCCCGGCTTGGGGGAAGCGTCCTTCTTTTAGGGTTTCCCGAATCCGGTTGACCCGGGTGTCTTCTTCCGGCTCCAGGGCGGTGACTATGACGGGAAAGCTGCCTCCCACTCCGGACCGGGTCACGGCGGTGGCGTCCCATTCGTTGCGCTTCACAGCCGGGATGCCCTTATCGGCCAGTTCCCTAATCAGCAGGTCCGGATCTTCAATTACCTCTTCCAGAGGCCGATCCTTCCAATCCTCCCAGTATTCGGGGGTGACCAAACGGCCCTGGGACATCTCATAGTAGATCAAAGCCAGCTCCGACTCGCTCCGGGCCCCGATCAGCAGGGAATCGAGAAGGATGAAGCCTGCAATGCCCACAGCCAGAACGGCCATGGTAATGAGGGTGCGCCTTTTGTAGCGGAACAGGTTTTTGCCCGCCAGGCGTATAAGATAAAGGTGTTTCATTAGAACAACGCCTCCTCCGTAAAGAGCCGATCCTCCAGTTCTATGTCTATTTTAATGTCATGGAGTTTCAGTTCCGTGTGGGAATCCCCCTTAATCACATCCCGGAGAATCATGTGGGAAATAACGAACTTGTCATCTACTTCCAGGTAGTCGAGCACCTCTATCGTTTTGAGGTGGACATCCCGTTTGGAGTAGTATTCTCCGTAGACCAGAACGTAGGACTCCTTGTTAATCCAGAGAATCTGCTTGTAGTAGGGGGCTGTCCTCTGCTTGGCGCTCAATTCCACCACATAGCACTCCTGGCCCTTTTTAAGTTCCGTCCCTTCCAGGGAGGTATAATATTTATCCAGAGTGTCATTCCCTTCGCTCACATCCTCGTAGGACACGTCGCCAAAAAGGGAATCTTTTAGGGCCGAACCGCTTAGACGAATGGTCTCTTCCGCATCCGGGTCGTAAAGGTACATGGTATCGTCCACGCGGAGCACCTTTTGGCCCGCTTCTTCCACGTTTGTGAATTCCAGAAGGAATTCCTTATCCCCCCGGCTCCAACTGTCGAAGGTGCTGGTAATATCACCAAAGCGGTCGTGGGAGATCATGGTTCCCGATGACGTTTGGGTGTCGAAGGACTGGAGGTCGTCGGCCTTTTCGATGATCTCGTCCCCTGTTATGGCGTAGAGGGAATTCAGGCTGAGGCATAAGGCGATTAAGGCTGACTTGGCTAGAAATTTCATGGTTGACTCCTTTTGTTTATATAGCCCTGAGGGCGTCCACCGGCTCGATTTTCGCCGCCCGGCGGGAAGGGATGAAGGTTGAGAGGGAGGCTACGGCCACGGAGTAGACGAATACCAGGGCCGTGTTGCGCAGACTCAATCCCAAATAGAGATAGTTGGACATGCTGAATCCTTCTATGCCGTCCATCATATCTCCCATGGGGATGCCCGAAGTGCCTATTGAGAGAATAATCACTATCCCGATGACCATACCGATCAGAGCCCCCAGGGCGCTGATGAAAAAGGCCTCCAGGAAGAAGAGCCGGGTTAGCTCTTTGCCCCGCATACCCATGGCTCCCATGGTACCGATTTCCCCCATCCGCTCATAGATGACCATAATCGTCGTATTGATAATGACCGAACTTCCCAGGACAAAGAAGAACAGGGCGAACACGTTGTACACGTTCTTCCCCAGGTTCATCATACCCCAGATCAGGTTGGTTTCCAGCCAGGACTGAATAATTAGTTCCGGGAAGGCCGGTCCCTGTTCGCTGCGGAGAAGGGCGGCGGCCTCATCGGCGGTCATCACATCCTCATCTACCATAAGGAGAATTTCCGAAAGGGCGTCGTTCATAAGGAGCAGTCGCTGGGCCGTGTCCAGGGGAATAAGCACATGGGTGCCGTTGAGAGCTCCCACCGGGTAGGCCAGGAGTCCCACCACTTCCACGGTAAAATGTTTTTGCTGCCGGTTAGCCTTCATGGTAAGAATGGTGATTTTGTCCGGTGTTGAATCGGTCAGGTCCAGCCCCATTCGCTCGGCCAGCTTAACCCCAATGACAGCTTCCCGCGATCCGGGGGTGGGGAATCGGCCCTGAATCAGGCTGTCCTCCAGCTCTTGGAACTCCTTCTCCTGTTCAAAGTCGACTCCCTTGCCCAGAACATTGTACTCCCGGTCTTCCCGGTAGATGCGTCCGGGGAAATTGATTCGTTCGGAGATTTTCGTTACCCAGGGATAGGAGGCGAAGGTTTCCGCCGTGGCGGTGGCGTTTTGTACCACCAAGTGGGAGGGGTTGAGCCGTTCGTATTTGTCAAACTCGGCGTTGCGAATACGAATCATTCCCGTATTGTAGCGCTGCTCGTTTCGGGCCATATCGTCGAGCATTCCGTCCATCATACCGAACAGGAGGACAATGCTCATGGTGGCCACGGCGATGGCCGAGCCGGAAAGAATGCTTCTCCGCCGGTTTCGCAAAATGTTTCTGTAAGCTATTTTCGCTAGTTTCATAGCCTCGCTCCTTATGTGTACCTTAAACAATCGGTGATTTTCATACCTGTTAACTTCCGGGTAACCAAAAGGGAAATCGTTCCGCAAATCGCTACGCCGGCTACCAGGGAGATCAGGTAATCTCGGAGTATCCATACTCCGTACATCATCCCCGAAACGCGGTAACCAATTTTCATATCCTTAAGCAGGTTGCCGTAGTTTATCCCGATTTTTACCAGGATAAGATTGGCCCCGGCTCCCCAAATAATCCCTACGATTCCCCCTAGCAGGCCGATTCCCACCGCCTCAATCAGGAAGGTTTTGCGCAAATCCCCGTCGGTCATTCCCAGGGCCCGGAGCATACCCAGTTCCCGGGTTCGTTCGAACAAACTCATCAGCACCGTGTTGGAGATGCCGATGGCGGCGATGAGCACCACCAGGGAGAGAATGGCGTAGGCCGAGTTTTGCTTCCCCGCGGCGATGGCCATAAAGTCGGCGGCCCACTCTTCCCAGGAGTGAAATTCCGCCCCCGTGCCGGCGAGCAGATGGTGCAGTTTTTCTACCGATCCCCGGGGCGGTTGGGGGTTGGGGCCAAGGCTGACTACGGCCTGGGTGTAGAGCCCGTCCATTTCCAGGTAGTCATCGGCCACGGTCAGGTCTATGAAAACTACACCGGTGTTCACATAGGGGTCGGGGCAGTCCAGAATACCGGCCACTTCCAGTTCCAACAGTTCTTCGCTGCCGAATCGTGTTTTTACCCGTAAAGAGACAGGATAGCCTACTTGGGCTCCCATATCTTCCGCCAGCCACCGGCCCAGAAGCACCCCCTCTTCGTCGGGAGTCAGGAAATGCCCTTCCGAAACAACCCGATTCAGGTCGTAAACGTCACCGTCTCTCTCCGGATCGAGGGCCACCACTTCCACCGCCAAGTATCCCGACTCTTCCCAGGGCGCCCCCCGGAATATCAGTTCGCCTGTCAGTTCTATACGGGGTGTCCAGCTTACTCCCTCATCGGTCAGTTTTTGGCCCAGTTCGGGGGGGAGAGTTTCCTTAAGGGGGCGTGACTCCCGGTCTTCCCAGTAGGCCGGTGTTACAATCCGCCCCGAACCGCTTTCATAGCGCATAATATTGATGATGGAGTCCTCGCTGACCCCCATGAGGAGGGAGTCCATGAGGATGAACATCATAAGTCCCATAGCCACAGCGAAAGCGGTAATTATGGTCCGTCTTTTGTAACGGAGAAGGTTTCTGAAACCCAGTTTTACCAGCTTCATTTTCGGCCTCCCCAATAGTCCCGCTAGCGGGTCTCGTCGCTTTGGATCAGCCCGTCATGAAGGAGGACAAGCCGTTTGGCATAATCCATCACCATCTTATCGTGGGTCGAGAAGATAAAGGTGGTGCCGTGCTTTTCATTCATCTCCCGCATTAGCTTGAGTATGTCTTCACCCGTGTGGGAGTCCAGGTTGGCCGTGGGTTCGTCGGCCAGGATAATCTTGGGGTTCTTGACCAGAGCCCGGGCTATGGCCACTCGCTGCTGCTGTCCGCCGGAGAGCTTGTTGGGACGGCGGTTTTCCATCCCCTCCAAACCGACTTCCTTGAGGATAGCCATGGTGCGTTCCTTTATCTCTTTGTCATCCAGATCAAGGAGATTCAGGGCGAAGGCCACATTTTCATAGGCGGTGAGGACCGGAATCAGGTTGTAGCTCTGAAAGATGAATCCCAGAGTTTCCCGGCGGAAAAGGGCCTTTTCGTCCTTGTTCAGCTCAAAGACCGGCTTCTCATCAATCAGGATTCTTCCGCTGTCCAGGCTGTCAATGCAGCCAATCAGGTTCAGAAGAGTTGTCTTCCCCGAGCCGGAGGGGCCCGCTATGGAGATAAATTCCCCGTCGGAAATGGTCAGATCCACACCGCGCAGGGCTTCTACTTCCACATCTCCCGTTACATAGGTTTTTTTCACTTGCTCGATGGTAATCACTGCTTTTTCTCCTTGCTCAAGGCCGCCGCGCCGAGGGGCACGCCCAGGTTCATCTGGTCCATGGCGGAGGAGGGCATCATCATAAGGGTGCCTTCCTTGGTTTTTAAGCCTTCATAAA
This sequence comes from Spirochaetales bacterium, assembly GCA_028533045.1. Classification (GTDB taxonomy): domain Bacteria; phylum Spirochaetota; class Spirochaetia; order DSM-2461; family DSM-2461; genus SZUA-368. Next base: position 60,369 of record JAQQAP010000027.1, read on the forward strand.
CCATGTTCATCGAACGCAGTTTAAGGGCCGTTTCGTTGTTCTTATATTTTTCCGAGGCGGCGTCAAAGTTCTCCGCCACGGCGATTTCCGCTTCACTCAAGATAATCCGGGACTGCTTTTCCCGTTCCGCCTGGGCTTTTTTACTCATCGCATCTTCCAGGGCTTGGGGGATAATCACATCGGTGAATTCCACAGAGAGAATCGTAATACCCCAGGGGTTGGTTTTATGATCCAGGGCTTGCTGAATTTCCCGTCCCATCTCTTCTCTTTCGGAAAGGAGAGAGGCCAAGTCGTGCCGTCCTATGGCATCGCGCAGGGCCGTTTGGGCGGAAAGGGCCACCGCTTCCTCGTAGTTTTCCACTTCCAGAACGGCTTTTTTGGCATCCCATATCATCCAGAAGCAGAGGGCGTCCACATGAACGGGAACCGTGTCCAGGGTCAGGCTTTTTTCCGCCGTAAAATCGGTGGCCCGGATGCGGGTGTCCACATGGGCGGTCACTTTCTCCGCCAGGGGAATGATGAAGAAGAGGCCCGGTCCTTTGATTCTATGGAAACGGCCGAAGCGGAGTATAACTACCTTGTCCCAGTGATAAACCAGCTGGGTGGCGCAGGAGACATAGAGGCCGATTCCTCCAAAGCTGAGAAGGGTAATATAGTCCAGGCCGAATTCCTTGATTCCCAAGAGACCGGCAAAAAGGAATTCCATAAGAATCGTCACACCCCAAAAGGAGAACACTGTCATTATTGCTCCGGCAATAAAGAAGTAGATAGACAGTTCCATCACCCGCTCAATATCTACGGGGAAGAAAATCAGCTGGACCAGGGCACCTATTCCCACAAACAGTCCCAAAACGAGCCAGGAAAAGGCGTTAAAGCTGTAATCGGGTCGGGGAAGCTTTAATTTGCTGTTCTTAATCCTTTCGCTTTTTTGTTTTAAGAGGTTCATTTTCTCTCATCTCCTGTAGATAGTTTATGACTTGATCCATATCAATGCCATAGGAATTCGCTTTTACTATAAAATCCCGTGTCAGGGAGGCCAGGATCCTTTCTCGTTCCACGGCAGACAGTTCTATTTCCTTCTCTGAAATAAAGGTTCCCGTTCCCTGTTGGGTGTTTACCACTCCGCGGATTTCCAGTTCCCGATAGGCCCGTGAGATGGTATTCGGATTGATTTTAAGGTCCACCGCCAGACTGCGGACGGTGGGAAGCTGTTCTCCCGTAACCAGGCGCCCGTCGGCAATAGCCATTTCTACCTGAAGAATTACTTGCTTGTAGTAGGGAACACCGCTTTTGGGGTCGAGAGAGAAGGATAGGCTTTCAATTTCCTTTGCCGCCATCGTTTTAATTTCCTATTTATATATTGTACTAATATTATAGTACAATATAAGTCTAGTCCGACTTTAGGGAATTGTCAAGGGAATGTTGCGGTATTACTCGGACTTTTGGTGAATCAAATCCTGTACGCCAAAAGAAGAGACAGGAACTGTTTTTACCGAAGGAAAATCGTTCCGGCAGCTAAAAAGAAGATGGAGGCATTCATTAACAAGATTTTCGCCGCAATGATCCCTTTGGAAAATTATACTGGGATTGGTACAATTCATATGCCCCTCTGTTACGGTGGAGAGTGTGTCGGTAAAGCTCATATAGGACTTTTCCGCTTCCCGAATACTAAGACACTGCATAAGCATATAGGTTCTTTTGTTGCTCTGGATTTGCGGGTAGTTGCGATTCAGTTTGTCTATGTCAAAGGGGATTCTCTTTGTGCTTTCGGACATGACCTGTTCTATCCACCAACTGAGCTCATCCAGATAGGGGGAATCCCTTCTATGGTGCAAATATTTTACGGCAAAAAGATTAGCCATGTGGTCTTCATAAGCTCCTCCCGGAGCGGTGTCATTGAGATTGAAATAGTCTCTCAATAGTTGACCGAAGGCATGAGCCACACCGAACTTAGGAAAATAAAAACGAGAGAACGCTCCGGCACAGGATTCGGACATTTTCATTCCTCGGGCGAATTTCTTTTTGTCCGTGGGAGAAATGTGATTCCAGGCACTGTATTCTATTGTGTATTGATTCATTGTCATTTTTTTAAATTTTCACTCCAATTATTTTAACTTCTCCCCGAATACCTTTACGAATTCATTCAGTGCGTTGGATTTTTCCTGCAGTTCCAGGGAGGATTCGCGAATCAATTTTGTTCCCTGTCGGATCTCACCCATGCTGGAGCCCAGATTCTGGACGAAATTTCCCAATTTATCGATATTTTCTCGGGTTCCCGTTTCCTGCTGACGCACGGAATCCACGCTTTCGCTTACCCGGGAGGTAAGGGAGTTCATCGCTGTGGTGGCTCTGAGTATCTCGTCATTCCCGGCGGCCAGTTCCTTGACGCTGTTGCTAATTTCTTCCATGGCATCTCCCACCTGGCGCACTTCCGTACTGATGCCGGAAAAGGTAGTTCCCGAGTTTTCCACATTGTTTCCGGCCGCCTCTATGGAGCTGACCAGCTGGGCTATCGTTTCGCTTACCTGTTTCGCATTGACCGCGCTTGATTCGGCCAGCTTGCGTACTTCATCGGCCACGACCGCGAACCCCCGGCCCGCTTCCCCCGCATGGGCTGCCTCGATGGCGGCGTTCATGGCCAGGAGATTGGTCTGGCTTGCCACGGCGGAAATGATGGTGATCATCTGTTTGACGCTATCCAGATGGTCCAGAACCTCTTTGAAGGAAAGGGTAGTCCGATTAATCACTCCCGCTCCTTCTTCGGCGCTTTGCACCAGTTGTTTGACAGAGGTCATTTTATTGTCTATGACCTGAGAGACATTGGCTATGGACGCAACCATTTCCTCCAGGGCGGCACTGGTCTGGGTTATATTGTTTGACTGATCCACAGCAACATTCTCCAATGTGTCCATGTGGTGGGAAATCTGATTTAGCGAGTTCCGGGAGGATTCATACTGTCCCTCCAGATGGCTCACCTTGTCCACTATTCCCTTGATGTTTTCTTCGATTTCCACAATGGCCGAGGCGGATTCTACGGCCTGGTCTTCCATCCCTTGTGCTTCCATGAGGCCCGATTGGGCTTCCAGAGCCAGAGTACGCATCCGTTTGCCGTTTATTACCGACTCTTCCAGCTTACTCATGGCGTCGGCAATCAGTTTGTCTATGGTTCTTCTAAGGAGGAGGGAGAACAGGATAAGGAGGACATACATTATAAGGGGCGTTACCAGCTGATCCGCCAGAGTTCCGGTTAATTCGGTGAATTGTCCCGTGAGGGAAATGATGAGGATGTTGGCAAATGAGAGAGTTACCGTTATGGAAAGAGCATAGGTGAGCCGCCGAAACTGATTCAGGAAGAAGAGGGCGGAGAGGATAATCAGGGTTGAAACAAGAAGATTCTGTCCCAGGACATACTCCCCGGAATATCCGTCGATAATATCGGAGACTCCTACGAGAAGGGCCAGGGTAAAAACAAAGAGGGTGGAGGATAATTCGTAATTCCCTTTGCGCAGAATGATGAGGCTTACAAGGATAAGGCCCAAAATCAAGGTATTGGTAAAGAAATCCACCCAAGTGAATCCTCCCGCATACTGGAGGACAGAAAGAATCAGCATGAGCCCCACTCCGGCAAGGAGGAAGGCTTGAAGCACCGGGGCTTTAAGTTGTGTTTCATAGTTACTTTTGGCAAACGATTTTTTGATAAGGTTCATATTAGCTCCTGAGAATAATTTTAAGTCTTACCCCGGGTAAAAGCAAATAAAAAGCCCCGGCCGTTGGAGGACGGCCGGGGCAGGTTTGGGGAAGTGAAAAAATCTATTGTTTAGTTGGGTGTCGTCTCATACTCAATAATAAAAGCGTAGTTCTGTCCGGGGGATCTGGTAAGACCGTAGGCTCCAACAGCTTCCATATAGTCTCCCCAGGTGGGAACGGGAAGGTTCATTTCACCGTAACCCATGATAGGCTGGCTTTCGCCGGAGTTGTTGGGCTGGGTATTGTCACGGGGGTCCTTGTCGGTTACGCCGTCATCCAGGTTTACCGCCCAGTTGGTCCAGTCCCATTCGTTACCGGAGAGCCAGAGCCAACCGCCGGCCGGTTCGGCTGAACCTTCAGGCTGGTAACCGCCCAGGAAGGGCCCGATGCTGATGCCGTAGTGGTCGCCGCCTTCTTCAAAGTGCCAGAAGTACTTGTCATCGTTAACTAATTCAAAAACAAAGGCGTTTTCTTCTTCCGTTTCGGGACAGGCCAGGTAACCGCCGGCATCCTCGGCCAGGTAAGCCGCCTGGTACCAGTTCAGGTTACCGCTTTTTACGTAGATAACTTCGTAGTAGTGGGTGTCTCCGGCAGCGTTTGTGAAAGTTTCAACGGGAAGTCTTTCTATATCCACATCGGCGGGAAGCTCTTTCCAGGAAAAGGTGGGGTAGGTGGTAGGAACTTCGATACCGTTCAGGTTAAGGATGTACTGGTCTACTTCTACGTTTTCTTCACCCATGGGAGTCAGCTTGCTAAATACTTCTGTCAATTTGGCTTCTTCTATGCCGAGTTTGGCTGCGGCGTCTGCCATGTTGGCTGGACCGGCTTTGGGATCGCCCAGGGCTGCTTTCAGTTCGTCACCTGTAATGCCCAGTTCTGCAGCGGCATCATCAATAGTAAAAGGTGTCTGGGGTGCTGTTTCAACTGTTGTTTCCGTTTCATTGTTTCCCTTGGCAAAAAGGGTTCCTCCCGCAAGAAGGGCGAAAGTCATAAGAATAAGAAGTGTTTTCTTCATGGTAATTCTCCTAAAATATTCGGGGCGGCGACTTTTCATTGCCGTTGCGCCCTGTTTGGGTTGAAATTGTTGAAGGAAATGTACTTTTTTTTATTATTTTTGCCTTCTCCGCCGACCGGGAAGAAAAAAAATGTTAAAATAGGGCCATGTGGGAAACGTTTTTTTTCGTCTTTTTGATTATGGGGGCCGGTTGGACTATTTCCGGTGTGGGAAATTTAGTTCTAAAAAACCGGGAAAGAGAAAAGGGAAAATCCGCTGCCCTTTTTGTCTTGGTGGTCTTCTTTCTTAATATTCTGGACAATCTTATCCGTCCCGGTGTCTTTAGCCGGGAGTTTGCAGAGGCGATTTACCACTTTAGCCGGCCCAGTTATCTATTAGTCGGCCCGGCCTTTTTGTTTTATGTACGGGCTCTTTTGAGGGAAAAGGGGGCTTTTAAATTTTCTACGGCCTTTCATTTTATCCCTTTTACCTTAGGGTTAATTCATTTTCTTCGTTTTCCTTCTACCTTACATCCTGAGATAAAATTCGCCTCCGATAACATCAATGCAGGTCCTGCTCTCAACATGGACTCTCCTCCTGTAGCACCGCTTACCGGCTTTGATTTTCATTGGGATTTCTGGAAGAATATCTCCCTCATAGCCTATACGGTCGTTGTCCTTTTTCTCATCTATCGGCATAGAAAAAGAGTTCCCGACCTCTTCTCGTCCCTGGATAAATACACAACCCTCTCCTGGTTCCAGTATTTACTCTTCTTTTACAGTGGGATTTATATTATAAATATGGTTCTCCACACCCTTTTACCGGATAGTTCTCCGATTCATCAGGCTTCCATGGCATTGGTCCGTGTCCTTCCTCCTGTGGGTTTTGTTTTTTTCTTCTCTCTTTTTTCCGGCATACAACAAGTACGGGTCCCTCTTCCGGAAGCGTCCCCTGTATCGACGGGATGCCCAAAGGAAAGCCTCCCCGTAACAGAAGAAAAAAAAGAGAAGAAATACGAGAAATCGGGAATGGGGATTGAAGAGGTCCGCGAACTTTTTCAGCAGTTAAAGGGCTACCTGGAAGAGGAAAAATCCTACCTTGATCCCGAACTCACCCTGGAGGAGTTGGCGAACCTTATGGGAGAAACCCGCCACCGCCTTTCGGAAGTTATCAACCGGGAGTCGGGGGACAAGTTTTACCGTTTTATTAATCATTATCGCCTGGAAGAGTTTAAAAGCGCCATCGAAGAAAACCGTTTTCCCGATTACACTATCCTGGCGGTTGCCTTTGAGTGTGGGTTTCGTTCCCAGTCAGCCTTCTATAACCTTTTTAAGAAGGAAGAGGGGATGACCCCCCGGGCCTACGTCCTCCGGGTAAGTGAAAAAGAAGCAGGTTAGAAATTAAATCCCCAGTTTCTTCATACGGCTCTGTAGGGTCGTCGGCTTCATGTCCAACAGCTCGGCTGCCCCGTTTTTTCCGTAAATCTTTCCCTTCGTTCGTTCAAGAGCGGCTTTGATATGTCCCGCCATAGCCTCATCCAAGCTAGGGAAGGCTCCCTCCTTTTCCGGCGGGGCTAACTGTGGGAGGGACTTGTTCGGGTTTCCCCCCTCCAGGGAGAGATGCTTCCTTCCTATAGAACCGCCGCCGGCTATCAATGCCGCTCGACGGATCACATTCTGCAACTCCCGTACATTACCCGGCCAATCGTGGTTTAAGAGGGACTGCACTCCGTCGGAGGAGAGATTGACTCCGGGATACTTTCCGCTTGTTCGTATTTGATCCAGGAAATGCTCCGCCAAAAGGATAATGTCCTCCCCCCGTTCGCGCAGGGGGGGCAGGCCAATGGGAAAGACCCCCAGGCGGTAGTAGAGGTCTTCCCTAAAGCTTCCTTTTTCTACAGCCTCTTTGAGGTTCACGTGGCTCGCTGCAATGACCCGTACATCGGTACGGAGGGTTTTCTCGCCGCCCACCCGTTCAAAGCTGCCCTCCTGAAGGGTGCGGAGAAGTTTGGGCTGCACCTCCGGAGGCAGGTCTCCAATCTCATCCAGAAAAAGTGTCCCCCCGTGGGCCAGTTCAAAGCGTCCTTTTCTCTGGGTTACCGCCGAAGTAAAGGCTCCCTTCTCATGACCGAAGAGTTCGCTTTCCGCCAGTCCCGCAGAAAGGGCGGAGCAATTTAGGGCAATAAAAGGCCGGTCTCGACGGGTGCTGAGCCGGTGGATTAGCTGGGCGGCTTGTTCCTTTCCCGTTCCCGTTTCTCCCTGTATGAGGACGGGCAGGTCTGAGGCGGCCACTGTTCGAATTAGCTCCAGAACAATATTCCAGGCGGGGGATTCTCCAATCACGGAACGAAACTCCTCGGCTCGTTCCGTGAGCAGACGGTTTCTCTCCTCCAGGAGGCTTTTTTGCTGACTCAGAAGGTAACTCGAGGCATCGCTTTGGGAAAGGATGATTTCTATCATGCGGGAGATGGTGCCCACAAAACGGATGATTTGGGGGGAAAACATATGACACTGCCTGTGATCCAGAGTGAGAAGACCGATGGGAGCCCCTTCGCTGTGGAGAGGGGAAATAAGGCAGGAGTGGCCGTTGGGCATATCCAGAATCTCTTCGTAAGTGTCTTCGTGGTCGTCTTCTTCGGGGAAAAGGTAGGGTTCGGGGTAGTTGAGTTTTTCCGCCATATCCCGGCGAAGGCCCAGGTTTATGGAATAATCCTTCATCTTTTCATTTTTTAGGGGGCCCATGGCTTTTTGTACGGTAAGGGTGGAGTTGTCCGTTTTTTTGAGGATAACCGCCAGTTCGTAGTCGACGATGTCATTCAGGGCCGTCAAAATCAGTTCAAGAACACTGTCAATGTTGATGGGGACGGGAGTATTCATAGGGTGCCTCCATAGAGTGCTAACGATATACCGTTATATGACGATATATCGTTGATAATCTACCGGTATTTCGGTTACTGGTCAAGGGGAAGAAGATGGGCGATATATTGAAAACTATATAACTCCATGTATAGAAGAGATATATAGTTTTCAGTATAAAACTGGCACACCCTTTGCAATATAGAAAGCATAAAACAGTAAAGGAGATTTTTACAATGGAAGATAACAAGATTAACATGCCCCTCTTGGGAGATGATTTCCCCGAAATGACCGTTAACACCACCCACGGTGTCATGAATATACCGGGAGACCTTAAAGGCAGCTGGTTCGTGCTGTTTAGTCATCCCGCTGACTTTACCCCCGTTTGTACCACCGAGTTCGTAGGCTTCCAGAATAAGGTTGCCGAGTTTGACGAAATGGGTGTTAAGCTAATCGGTATGTCCGTAGATCAGGTCTTCAGCCACATTAAATGGGCCGAATGGATCAAGCAAAAACTGAATGTGGAAATCACCTATCCTATCGTGGCCGCCAACGATTCGGTAGCCAATAAGCTGGGAATGCTTCATCCGGGCAAGGGAACCAATACGGTTCGTGCTGTTTTTGTTGTCGACCCCCAGGGAAAGGTAAGACTGGTTCTTTACTATCCCCAGGAAATCGGCCGAAACATGGACGAAGTTGTTCGTGCTGTTAAGGCTATGCAGGTATCCGACGCCAATGGTGTGGCCATGCCCGCCAACTGGCCCGAAAATGACCTGATTGGTAATAGAGTCATCATTCCCCCCGCATCCACAATGGAAGACGCGGCTAAGAGGCTTGATGAGTACGAAGGTTACGATTGGTGGTTCTGCCATAAAGAACTTTAATATATAAGCTATCGGCCCAGTCTGCTTTACTAGAGACTGGGCCGGTGTTATATTGAAAACCATGGAACTACATAACCACATCCTAGACCGATTCATCCGTTACGCCGCTATCAGCACCCAGTCTGACCGGGAGCTGGCCGAAACCCAAAAGCCTTCCACCGATTCCCAATGGGATCTTCTTCGTCTTCTTAAAGAGGAAATGACCGAAATGGGGCTTTCCCGTATTGAATTGACCGATCAAGGTTTCCTTTTTGGACGGCTCGATCCTTCCGAAGGTTGTGAAAAGTCTCCGTCTGTTGGTTTCATGGCCCATGTGGATACAGCCTCCGATGCCCCCGGAACGGGCGTTGTTCCCCGCATACACGAAAATTACGACGGCAGCGACATCGTTCTAAAAGGTGATACTGTCATCTCCCCTTCCGAATATCCCGCCCTTCTCTCTTATAAGGGCGATACTATTATTACTTCCTCGGGAGACACTCTCCTGGGAGCGGATGATAAGGCGGGTATCGCAGAAATCCTTACTATGGCCGACTATTACCTCAAGAATCCCCGGGTAAAACACGGCCCCCTGGAATTTATCTTTACCCCCGACGAAGAAACGGGCTGCGGTATGGATGGTTTTCCTTTGGATAAACTGGAATCCTCCCTTTGTTACACCGTAGACGGAGGGGAAGAGGGAGAAGTTGAAGAGGAGTGTTACTACGCCTACTCGGCCGAGGTTCACTGTACCGGTGCCGCTATTCATCCCGGTTACGGAAGGGGAAAACTGGTAAATGCCGCAGCCATGGCCGCTTTCTTTGGTTCTCTCTTACCCCGGAGCGAAAGCCCTGAAGCCACCGATGGGCGCTACGGTAATTACTGGATTCACGCCCTTTCGGGAGAGACCGAATCGGCCCGCCTCCAAATCATGATTCGCGACTTTGACCGGGAAGGTATGGACCGTCGCCTGGCTGCTTTGGATGCCTTTGCTAGAGCGACGGAAGCGGCTTTTCCCGGCGGGAAAGTAGGGGTGGATAAGAAAAAACAGTATGAAAATATGGGAGAAGGTATCGCAAAGGAACCTCGCCTCATGTCTTACCTCATGGACTCTTTAAAAGAAGAAGATGTCCTTCCCATACATAAACCTATTCGAGGAGGAACTGACGGCTCCCGTTTGACCGAGATGGGAATCCCCACTCCCAATATTTACGGGGGCGGCCATAATTTTCACAGCCGAAAAGAGTGGATTCCCCTTTCCGCCATGGAGAGTTGCTGTCGGGTTCTTATTCGCCTGGCCCGTAAATGGGGAGAACCGGCCTAGTCTTATTTCTTCTTTATGACTTCCGAGGCCTCGGGGTAGTATTTTTCGAGGCAGTCCGGGCAGAGGCTATGGCTAAATACGGCGTCCGTATTATCACTTAGGTACTGTTCCACTTTATCCCAGTATCCTTTGTCATTACGGATGCTTTTGCAGTGGGAACAGATGGGGATGATGCCCTTGAGGGTGTGGATTTGATTCAGGGCATCTTGAAGTTCCCTGTTCTGTTTCTCAATCAGGCTGATCTTTTCCCTCAGAGCCAGAGTTTTCTCATTAACTTTTAGTTCCAGTTTTCTATTTGTATCGGCTAGAATGCGTCTGGCCCTTTTTTGTCTATGGTAACGTAAATGGAGTATGAAGAGGGATAGGACAATAAAGATACCTCCCGTAAGGAAAAGGACGGGGTGGTTTTCTATTACTCCGGGAGGTTCATTAAAAATTATCGCCCCAGGGGGAAGATCTTGCTGTGTAAGTCCGAATCTCTCCAGTTCATTGTAGTCAAAAAGGAGTTCCCGGGGACATTCGTTAATAACCGGAAGGGACGCGACCTGTTCTCCTTCCAGTATTCTCCGAGCCAACATTCCCGCCGTCCGTCCCTGAGTACGGCCGGTAGTCAGAACACCTCCTACTATTCCGTTTCCAAAATAGAAATCCCACGAACCGTAAATAGGGACTTCCGAGTTTTGTCTAATCATCCCTATTCCGTCCAGATAGGAAATAAAATCACCCTCCCTGTCCCTGTTAAAGGTCAATAGGTAAATAAGATCCTCTTTGCCCAGGCCGGAGAGGAAGCGGGGGACCTCATTCAGCTTAAAATCCTGGTAAAATTGGAAGGTGAAGCGGTCCGAATAGCTATTGAGAAGAGGGAGTAATTCGGCTTTGATGCGGTTTCCCGTATAGCTTTTGTCCAGGATGATTATAACCCGGTTTCTCTTCGGGTGAAGTTGAGCCATCAGATCCAGATTTGCTTGATAATCAATATACTCCACCACGCCGGTGTAGTTTTCCTTTCCCTTCAAGAGCTCCGGAGAGTAGTTGTTTATGCCGCAGAAAACCACCGGGATATTCGGATAAAGGGAATCTCCGTACTCCGTAAGAAAGCGGAGGGCGTTGTTGTCTGAGCAGATAATCAGGTCATAGTGGATATTGGTTAATTGTTTTTTACTCGCTTCAAAGAGGAGAAGTCTTTCAAAGTATTCTTCCCCGGAATTTCGCTTTGTATCGAGGTATTCAAAGTGGATTTCTACGGAATCGCTTTTTAGGGATTCCTTTATTCCCTGGCTAATACTGTCGGTCCAGTATAATCCCTGATGGTAGGAGTGAATGACCAGAACGTTCTTTATTTTATTGGTTCCGTCCACACTTTGGCCGTAGCCCATAAGAGAGGTAAGTAGCAGAAGGATAAAGATAAATAAGTAACGCTTCATAGGGTAATATTAGGCTTCCTTGAGGATTGGGTCAAACGGAAATTAGCAGCTGAGAAGCATTTTCCGGATGGTATCGTGGGGAGACATGGCTTTACGGCCCCTTTCTTCCAGCTGCTGCCGTAATAATCGGACTAGTTGGGCATTGGTAAAAACTTCAGGACCACCCAGAAGGGGAGAGTGTTCAAAGCCCACCCGGAGAAAATCGGCCCCCAATTCGGCAGCGCTTAGATAGGAGGTGAAATCGCGGGCTCCCGCAAAGAGAGCTCCCCAGTTACTTTCTTGGGGCAGTTGGCTCACCAGGTAAGAAAGGAGTTCCCGGGAGAAAACCATGCCCCAGGGGATGTTGAATTTAAAGGTAAAGTTGAAGGGGGGAATCAGGTGGCCCTCATCTATTAAGTAACGGGCGAAGGCCAGATGGCCCGTATCATAAATTTCCAGCGTGGGTTTTACTCCGTACTGTTCCATTCTATCCAGGTAGAGGAGAATCTGCTCCGTTGTCTGGGTGTAAACACCTTCTCGCCCGTTAAAGGAGCCCATGCTCAGGGAGGAAAAAACTGTTCCTTCCAGGGTGGCCGGCAATATTCTTTCTTCCGGAGCAAGGCCCGGCGCCCTATTGGTGCCTGCTTCGATAATCAGATCCGTTCTATCGTAGATTCCCCGGAATGTTTCCTCAAGTCCGCCCATCTTTCGGGGTGACATATCCCGGCTTTCTCCGGGATGGAGATGGATGATGGAGGCCCCTTCTTCGGTACAGTGTACCGCTTCCTCTATAATTTTTTCGGGGGCGAATCGGGGATTTTTCTCTTCTCCTTTCCAGGGAACAGAGGGCGCGACGGAAAGTATAATGTCATCCATGTCATAGAATATAGCGCAGGAAAAAAGGAAAAACTGATCGGCCCGTTCTTTTTTACCAGAGCCTCATGAGTCGTTTCCACTCTTCGCTTCCCCTAAGGGAGTAGAAGGCTTCGTCCTTCTCCATAACCGTTTTTTTTACCGCACCCCAGCGCCTTTTGGCTATGAGCATGAGGATGGTCATCGATTCATCGGGGTAACCCATGGCCGCCAAAAGAGAGGCGTAAGGGAAGGCTCCCGTTCGGGGAGAGAGAGCGTAGGCCCGGGAAAAGTATCGGAAAACCCGTTCTATTTTCTCTTCGCTTATCCACCAGGCGTAGCCCAAGTCAATATATGCCAGGGCCATGGCGCTTTTATTGCGGAGTTTCTCCTCCTTGCCCTTCTCCTTGTAAAGAGTTTCCAGGGCATGAATGAAGAGGCCGATGTGTTTAAGCCGACTTTTGGACAGGGCCTTGTCCAGCTCGTCCAGGGCGTCGTTGCTGCCCATGGTCCGGGCAATGGTAAAGACCGATTCCCCGTCATCGTCTCTGATGTGGAGCATGGCATGGTTTCTAAGGAGTCGGGGGATTACCCGGTGGCTGTCATAGTAGACGGCATGCATCAGGGGGGTCCAGCTCTCATGGTCCCGTTTGTTTACGAGAGCTCCCCGTTCCAGGGCAGTTTTAACCAGAAGATCCGAATCGGTACGGCAGCCCAGAAGCATAAGAGACTGGGGGGACATCTCCTTTTCCCGGACCGAGAGCTCTTCCTCCTCGGAAAGGGTACGGGTGAGTTGGGGATTTTTTAACAAACTTTCCACTGCCGTCATAGGGAGAAACTATAGCAGAAATCGCCGGGGCCGTAAAGAAAGGCTTAGGCTTAGCTGTGAAATTTCCCGGGCTTGAATTGCTTGCAGGGAACAGGCTAGGATAAGCTATGCCCTCAATCTCCCTCATCATCCCCGTTTACAACCGTCCTTTACTTCTTCTTGAGGCCTTGAAATCAGTCTTGTCCCAAACCCGTCTGCCAGAAGAGATCATAGTCGTTGATGACGGTTCCGGCGATGAAACTGTTGGAGCTGCCCGGGATTTTCTGGAGAAAGCAGAGGCTGATTTGAACTGGAAGCTTTTTGAGCTTGATCACTGCGGGATGGCCGGGGCTGTACGGAATTACGGGGTGGCCGCGTCCAGGGGAGAGTGGATTGCTTTTCTCGATTCGGACGATTTGTGGGAGCCGGAGAAGCTGGCCCGTCAGGAGGCGTATATTCTGGACCACCCCCGGATCCGTTTGATTCATACCCGGGAGAAATGGCTTCGCGGCGAAAAAACGGTGAGTCAGAAAAAACAGAAGCACCGGCGGGAGGGGGACATTTTCCCCGATGCTCTGAATAAGTGCATCATCGGACCGTCCACAGTGATGGTTCGGCGGGATCTATGGGACGAGACAGGCGGGTTCCGGGAGGATCTGGAGATTGCCGAGGATTATGAACTTTGGTTACGTATGACTGCCTTAGAGCCTGTGGGCTACCTGGATACACCGCTCATAACAAAGCGGGCCGGCGGCTGGGATCAGCTATCGGAAAAATACGGGCAGATTGAGAAGTTTCGTTTGGAAGGGCTGGCGGGCCTGGTGGAATCGAAGTGGTTCGGGGATAAAAAAATAGCCCCGGCCCGAATTGAACTGGCCGAGGCTGAGTTCCGCCGCAAATGCCTCATCTACGCCCTGGGCTGTGAAAAGCGGGGGCGCCTGGAAGAAGGGGCATTCTGGCGGAAACGGGGAGAGTAGTTCTCCTGTCTTTCGTTTATTCCTTGTCGTAAAGGTAATCGAAATAGTCCATGTCGGTGGTCAAGGTTTTCTTTAAACCGGGCATGGTGTTTTTATAGGACTCCATGGCTTTCCAGAAGTTGTAGAAGTCCTCGTCCTGGCCGTAGGCTTCGGCGTAGATGGCGGCCGCCTTGGCGTCGGCTTCACCTTTTATAGCTTCAGATTTATCGTAAGCCTCGGATAGGATAGTGTCTTTTTTCTTGCTTAAGAGTCCAAGCCACTCTTCCTTTTGTCCTTCCCCGGCTGATCTATTAAACTGGGCCTTTTGTGCCCTCTCCTGAATCATCCGTTCATAAACGGAAGGGGTGAGTTCATCGGAATATTTGATCTGTCTTATTACAATATCAATGAGTTCGATACCGTACTTTGGTGTATTCCCTTTTGCTAGGGAAAGCATATCTTCAGAGAGTTTTAGTCTACCCTGAGTTATTTCTTTGACTTCATCTTCTCCGGCAGCAGCCTGAGCTAATGTGGGCGAGGAATCAGCTCCCTCAGCTTGTCTCTGAGCTTCTGCTTCCGCTTCTGCTTCTGCCTCAGCTTTGGCTTTAAGTTGTTGAGATTCAATAATCTGGTTAGTGTTTCTTACGGACTCTTCAAGAGGATACTGGGCAATAACCGTCTTTACCGCAGACTCAATGATGTCGTCCAGTTTGGCGTGAGCCTGGTTTTCCGTCTTAACCGCTTCGTAAAAAAGTGTCGGATTCGTAATGCGCCACCGGGCTGTGGTGTCTACCCAGATATATTGCTGGTCGCTGTTGGGTATTTTTTTGGCATCCCCGTCCCAGGAGAGAGTCTTTTTGGGATAGTATTGGACATTGTCAATACCGGGCATTTTAATCTTAAAGCCTGCTTCCGTTTCGGTTCGAATCAGTTTCCCGAATCGGATAACCACGGCTTGTTGCCCTTCCTGCACGATAAAGAAGGGCCGGAGAATCATAACGAGTACGAAAATTACCGCAATTATCACGGCGGTTCTCACTAATTTGTTCATTGGATACCTCCGGAAGTTATATTTTTGAGAGGAAGAAAGTTGTCCAGGTTTCTGTCTATGATTTCCAAGTCTCCCTCGGAGGTAAGAATCTCTTCCATGGTTTCCCAGTAGAGTCGGTCTTCCATAATTTCCGGATTACGACGGTATTCTTCATAAACCGCCTTAAAGCGGGCCACATCCCCGTTAGCTCGGTTCTCACGGGCTACGGCATAACCTTCCGCTTCCTGTATCATTCTGTTTGCTTCTCCTACCGCTTTTGGAACTTCCGCGTTGTACCGTTCCTTACCTTCGTTTATGAGCTTGTTCATATCCTGAACAGATTTATTCAATTCTTCAAAGGCAGCCTGTACGGCTCCTTCGGGAGGAACGACATCCTGGAGCTTCACAGCTTCGATTTCTACGCCCATCCGATAGCCTTCCAGGGTTTTTTCAATCAGTTCTTCCGCATTGACCTCAATTTTCGTTCTATCCTCAGACATAACATCAAAAATACTACTGTCCCCCACCAGCATATTGATGGTGGACTGGGACACGTCGCGGATCGTTTTTTCCCGGTCGGCGGAACGGAAGTTGAAGAGCCAGGCCTGGGGGTCGCTGATCTTGTACTGGATAATCCAGGACACATTGGCGATATTCAAATCTCCCGTGAGCATAAGCGACTCTTTGGAGTAGTCACCCCTGGAGTAAATCGTGGTAACTCCCGGTTCTGTGGTACGGAATCCGAACTGGAGTGTATGATTCACCGTGACCGGTACCTTGTACACCCGGTCGATTCCCAGGGGCGCCTTGAATTGAAGCCCCGGCTCGGTCGTTTTGTAGTAACGTCCCAGGCGAAGAACGACGGCCTCTTCTGTCTGATCCACCATGTAAAAGCCGGTTAGGAGAGACATCACCACAACCAACCCCACGAGGATGGCCGTAATTTGTCCCTTATTGAGCGATCCCTTAACCGGTTTGAAGGGATTTTCACGCTGATTTGACATCAGTGCCTCCTTTTGTCTCGAGCCTTAGCTCTTATAAAAGAACATAACAAATTCCCGGGCCAAATGAAAGGATAATAATCTAAACCCTTCGTTTATCTCCTTTCCCTTGAGGACAAATAAGTATAAAATAGGCTTATGGCGCGAATGAACAAGACACTGGCGATGAATCGGCTGGACGGGGATGAATCTCTTTACCGCAAAATGCTGGACTATTTTCACCGGGATTACCGGAACTATCCGGAGCGAATCCAATCGCTGATAGCCTCACGGGACAATGAAGCGTACGTTTTAACCCACAGCCTTAAGAATATCGCCGCCTCCCTGGGCGCAGAAGACCTTTCGGAAAAGGCCTTGAATCTGGAAAAACTCCTTAAGGAGGGGATTTTTGAGGGGACCGATTCTCTTTTGGAGGTACTCCTTGAAGAATTCGAACCGGTCAAGGCCCTCCTGGATGAGGAGGAGGGTGTCGTCAAGACCGAAGAAAAGTCTGGGGGAACGGGCTGGACCGATTTGACCCAAATGATTGATGGGCTGATTGATGCCATGGGAAGCTTCTCTCCCGACAAGGCGGAAGAAGCTCTGGAAAAGGCATCTCTTTCCTACTCTCTTATACCCGAGTCCTGTAGTGATGAGTTTGAAGATATTCTGGCCCTTGCCCGGGACTATCGTTTTTTTGATGCGGAAGAGAAGCTTATGGACTTAAAGAAGAGGCTCAAGTAATGAACGAGCTCACCGGGGGAATCAGCCCCGACATACTGACCCACTTTTCCCTTCTCATCTATTCTCTTTCATTTGCCATGTGTTTTGCCGCTCTGGCTCTTTGTATTGCCTGTTGGATCAAAGAAAAGGAGACCTGGCAGTACAAGACGATTCTTTTTATTATCTACTTTACCTTTCTTTTCTTTCTCGATGCCATCTATTTTTACTACACCCATATAATGTCCTACTCCGAGGGGGGATGGTATTTTGGGCTTTTCCTTATTATTCGAGATTTGGGTTATGCCCTGCTACTTTATTATATGGGGGCGACACTTAACTATATTCGCCGAAAGAAGTGGAGCCACTTCCAGTTATCCCTGGTTATTTTAGGGGGAATCTTCTACTTTGCCGGTTCTGTTGTGGACCGTTATACCGGTTCTCCTCTTTACCTTTCGGCAGCCATGTCTCTTCTTCTTTTTGGGGTACAGGCCTATCTACTGGCCAACAGTGCCCGGGATATAAAGCATGTTTCGGAGGTGCGTTTGCGTATCTCCCTCATCATAGTTTTTCTTGTTCCCCTGATTTTCCTGCCTCTTATCCTGATTTTCCGGTCCCTCATGCCGGAGAGACAGGCTTTGAACTTTATTGTTCTGAGTCAGTTTTACTTTTGGCTCTCCCTGGGGGCGGTCATCTATTTTCTCCAGCCTTTGGCCCTTCATCGGAGCGGAGGGGGGTTGAATTTGTCCCGGGAGAACAGGGATAAGTTCGGACTGACCGAACGGGAGGCCCAGATTATCAGGGGAATCGACCGGGGACTTTCCTACAAGGAAATCGCCGGGGAACTGGATATCTCTCCCAATACGGTGAGTAACCATATAACCCGTATCTACCGAAAAACGGGAATCCGTTCCAAGGTGGAACTACTCAAAAAACTGCAATAAAAGGAATTAACCCATGGCTGGAAAAGGAAGGGCGAGGCCCGATCATTATACGCAAAAAGCCAAGAAAGAGGGCTATCCCGCCCGTTCTGTCTATAAACTGGAAGAGATCGACCAGAAAAACCGCTTGCTTAAACCGGGAATGCGCGTTCTCGATGTGGGGGCTTCTCCCGGCAGCTGGTCTCTCTATGTTATCCGTAAACTAAAAGGGCAGGGCCATCTGGCGGGAGTGGATTTAAAGCCTCTTAATCTGCCCAAAAAGTATCCCAACTTCTTCTTCTACCAGGGTGATATCTTCACGGAGGAGGCGGGCAACTTTCTGCGGGAAAAAGGTCCTTACGACTTGCTTCTAAGTGATGCCGCTCCCAATACGAGCGGTAACCGTCTGGTAGATACGAGACGCTCCTACGACCTGGTGGAACTGGTTATTAATCTGGCCGATGAGCAGGTTGGTAAGGGGGGAGCCATGGTGGTAAAGGTTTTCCAGGGAGGCGACGAGGAAGAGCTCTTTGCTAAAATGGGGGAAATCTTTAACAAAGTAAAGCGTTTTAAGCCCAAGGCGGTTCGCTCCGAATCCTTTGAGATCTACTTTATCGGTTTGGACAAGAGGGAAGGATCAAGCTGATTCATTATCAGTAGATTCCCGTCAAAAGCCCCGGCCATGATTCGCTCATCGTATTCGTAAATGGGGGTGGTAATCTCATAACCCAACTCAATTCTCTTAACACTTTCTCCCGTTTGGGAAGAGTAGACAGTCATGGTTTCATCGCCGGTCATGGCATAGATAAATGAGCCGTGAAGCAGGGGATAGGTCTGGATTTTAGCCGCCAGGGAGGGGAGAGCCTTGCCGGTATTTCTGTCCAGGACGAAAAGGGTGTCTCCCCCATAGTAGTAAAGCCGGTCTTCGCTCAGTTGCACATTATGAATAAAGTTCCGTTTCTCCTCATGGGGATTACTCACCCATTCCAAAGACATGGAGGAGGGGGAAAAGGCGGCTACCTGACCTTCCGAATCACAAAGATAGCCCCGTCCTTCATCAAAAACAATCGATTGCCCCATGGGGGATTCAAGTCCGCTTTCCAGAGAACGGAGGATTTTCCCGGTAGAGGAAATTTCATATATTTGACCGTCTGTTGCTGCGGTGTAAATATTTCCTTCGTAAAGGGCAGGTGTCATGAGAGAGCCCCCGGGGATAAAGACTTCCCTGATTTTTTTTCCGTCCCCCGTAAGAAAGCGGAGGGAATCCTTGGTGGGATAGAGCACCTGGTAATCCATGGGAACCGTTTTTTGCCCGTTCAGATGGTTTTCCCGGTCGTTCATACGGGTTGTTGTGAGAATTACTCCCGTCATGCGGTTCATAACGACCAAACTTCTTTTGCCGGAAAAATAGATATAGTTGTCCGTTATGACCGGGGCGGAGTAGTTGTTGGGATAGTTGTAGGTGCGGTTGTTGAACTTCAACCAGGCCGAAGGTTCGTGGAGATACCAGATACGTCCCGTCCAGTCGGCAATGTAGATATCTTCCCCTTCCGCTGTAATTCCCGTAATTTCCTGATAGGCCCCGCGCAGAACTTTTTCAATGGTCTTTTTTAGTTCAAGCTGAATCGTATCGGGCCAGTCCTGCTCAATATCCAGGTAGAGGTAGAGCTCGTTGTACCCTTCCAGAGTAAAGTTGACTTCCAGGGGTTCATCGGGCTTCACATCAAGGACAATGTTGCCTTTCCCGCCGTAAATCCCGTTAATGGTGATTTCACTCTGGGGGGGCGTTACTTCTATGGCAATGGTCCGGGAGGTGAGTCGGGGCAGCTTAAAGTAGTGTTTATCTGTAAAATCCCCCGAACTGTTTACCCCGACCGATTCTGTTATTTGGCTGTAACCGGGCTTGCTTATTTCCACGTCCACCAGTTGGGCCATATCAAGAATCAGGTCCACCCGTTCCCGGGTTTGGTTATAATCGGTGCTAATGAGGGTCCCTTCGTCGGAAAGGAGTGACAAGCGGTAGCGTGGGACATCTTTCTCTTTTCTAAAATGGTCGAATCCCTTCTGTACGTCATTGTAGTTGTCCCGGTTGTATTCGGAGATGGTAAGTTCGATGGTAAGAATATCCCGCACCAAATCTTCCAGATCTATCCGGTCCGGTTCCAGTCCCTGATAATCCAGAATCAGCTGTTCGTAACGTTTGTTATGGATGCGGAGTGTTTCGTCATCGATATACCAGGTTTCACCGGGAAAGAGAGGCCGCTCTTCTTCCTCGAGGGATTCAGCCCACAGTCGGTCTTCATCCTTAATAATCTCGGCCAGTTTGTCCCGGTCATCAATACCGGGGAGCATTCTCAGTTCCCCGTCCCGGTTGTACACTTCCACCCTCTCGTCTGTCATGCGGAGGGAAAAGAAGCCCTCCCGTGAGTAAAGAGTCATATGGGGGAGCTGGATTTCCAGGTTCACTCCCGGGTTTTCCACCGCTAGTTCTCCCCGATTAAGCATTATCGTCGTGAGATCGTCTTTTCCGGAGTAAAGCAGGCTTGCCTCCGTATTGCTTCCCAGGCGCATGAGAATATTTTCCTCCGTTCCCAGGTAAAGCTCTCCTTCGTCAATTCGTATTTCTCCACCCTCTTTAATAATTGTTCCGGCGATCAGGTTTTCCCAGTTGCGGTTTTTACGTGTACGGCTTCGTACGGAACCGCTTACACTGCAGCTAAGGAATTCTCCCTTTCCCGCTTCGCCCACCAGGTTCGCAGCCTTTCCCCCACAGGATGAGAAGAGGATAAGGGTAAAAAGAAAAAGAACCGTAAAACGACGAATAATCACTCGGCCTCCTGTTTACAGAAATTCTTTGGAGGGCACTTCATCGAGCAGGTCCATATTGTAGGCCGTAATTCGAGAAAGCAGGGCAATGCTAACCGTGTCCAGAAGGGCGGAGAAGCCGATGAGAACGGGAAGCATGGGGAGAAGTAGAATGTAACCTTTGTCCAGTCCCCGTCCGTAGGATCCGCAGAGTAGGGAAAGAAGGGCGTATATTCCCAGCCGGGGGGCATGGGAGAGGGCAAAGGAGTAGATGAAGGAGAAGAAGAACACCCAGAGAATCTGGTAGGGAGTCAAGTCCAGCGAAGTGTAGGAGCGAATGATGAGGAGCATAGATGCCCCGCCTACCAGGGCCGTTCCGGAACGGGCAAAGAGGGTTAGAAGGGGGGTGGTTATACCGCCCACTTCCCGGGATATTCCCTCATTTTCTTTAAGATGGGCCGTAAGAATTCCATAGTTAAAAAAGATATCGCCGCTCATAAGACCCGTAAGGAGGGGCGTCATAATGGAATAGACATGGTTAAGAGGATTACCCCGTCCTCCCACGAAGTAAAGTGTTATGGGGTAGAAGATAAAAAGCACCAGGGCCGAAGATATGGTGAGGATAATGATATGCTGACTATAGAAGGAGAAATCGCTCATTCCCTTGAGGGAGCGGATTGTCACAAAGCTGATAAAGAAGATAAGGAAGGCCTGAAGTTTTATTATGTACCAGTTGAGTCGATAGAAAATCCGGGAAAGGGAATCAAAAAGATTAAAAGTGGGCCCGGTTTGCTCCTTGTCAAAATGAAAAAAGATTCCCAGAAGAAGAGCTAGAACACAAAGGGGAAGAAGGAGGGAGGCATCTCCCGTAAAAACCTGAAAAAGGTTGGGGGAGACAATTCTATTTACCGTTTCGGAGAAGCCCGGATTGCTGTAATCCAGGTCTTCCTGAATGGTAATGGGGATTCGGTCTGAGGGGAGAACCAGAGCCACTGCCATTCCTACGGCCAGCATAACCGCTGTGGTAATCAGCATAGCCAAAATAGCCCGAATGAAGAGGGTGCGGAACTTGCCCAGTCGTTTAAGCTGGCATACGGCAATGGGAAGGGAGAAGAAAACAAGGGGGAAGAGGACGTAGCGGCCCACATTAATGGAAAGCCCACCCAGGAAAGTGAGCGCCTCTTCCAATGCTTCTATGGGAGGAAGGAAAAATCCCGTTCCGATTCCCAGGGCGACGGCTATTAAGTATTTCATCCACAGTTTCATATATTACCCCTTCCGGTTTGACCAATCAGTTTCGTTTTTCCAAAGGCAGCGGCAAAAAAAGGTTCCTCTTTTCGCTTATTTTGAGCCACTCCCCCCGGGCCTTTTCCGGAAGGTCTGAGGCATATTCCAGGATCGATTCGGCGCAGCTTTCCGCATTGGCGGTGGAGGAAATAAATCCTGCCGTTTGGAGTCTCTCCAACCGCTCACGCATAATGCCGTCGGCCAGTTCCCGGAAAAATTCTCCCATGCCCCTGTCCATTCCGCTTTCACTTTTGGAGTGATGGGGGCGGATAAAAAAGAGGGAGGAAGAGTTCTTTTTCTTTAAGGTATTAATGAGCTGATTGGTGAGGTAGAGGAAGCCTTTAATCTCCCGGTCTACCGTATCGTCCAGGTCTGCCAGGGAGAGGTCTGTAAAGGGGGCCGTTTCCCTGTTGCTGTTGTCTATTATGTACGCCCTGTCCGGGATGCCCCACAATCTGACGGTTTCCTGAATAACCGTTTTGGCAGAAAAAAGGGACGACCTATTCCAGGGGACAACAAGCAGGTTCTCCCGGGATGATTCTCCCGAACCGGACTCTTTGCTGCTGTTTACAGGAGCGGCCACGCGGTTCCCCCGGGCCAACTCTTTCTCTACTATTTTTCTGCCGAGCAGGGTTTCACTCCCTGCAATCAACACCACCTCGCTCATGGGTTAGAGCATAGCACAGGAAGGGAGAAATAAACAGCCCCTTGGCCGCATCTGGCACAGGGGGAGAGGGGGTACTACTTTCGGCAGTCCCCACAGATTCCCCAGACGTAAACATGGCTTGATTCTCTCCGGAAGCCTTCCGGAAGAGTTCCCATATCTGCACTACTTAAGGGAAAGTCAAAAACCTTACCGCAGCGGCGGCATTTGCAGTGACCATGGTCGCTTGTATCTCCGTCAAAACGAACCTCATCCCCGTCGATTGTAAGGGCCAGGGCAAGTTGTTTTTCCGAGAATAGCTTTAAGGTATTGTAGAGGGTCGTTTTGGAAAGACTGGGCATTTCCGGGTGTAGGCTGGAGTAGATCATCTCCACGGTCGGGTGGTTTTTATGAGAACTGAGATACTGATAAACAGCTAATCTTTGTTGAGTAGCGCGAATCCCTTTCTCTTCAAGAATCTTTTTTGTTTCCACCATCATAATTGCCGGGGGAATCGAATAGGATTCCCCCGATCCTCCTTATATATTAGGCAAAGTATCGCTTAAGGAGTCCCAGAAAGGCAGAACCGTGGCGGGCTTCATCCTTACACATCTCATGTACTGTATCATGAATGGCATCGTAACCCAACTCCTTGGCTCTTTTAGCAATGTGAAGTTTTCCTTCCGTAGCGCCCCTTTCGGCTTCTACTCGAAGTTCCAGGTTCTTCTTGGTATCGGCATGGACCACTTCTCCCAGCAGCTCGGCAAATTTGGCAGCATGCTCTGCTTCCTCAAAGGCTATTCTTTTGTATGCTTCGGCTACTTCGGGGTATCCTTCTCTGTCGGCCTGTCTACTCATGGCAAGGTACATTCCTACTTCGGTACATTCGCCCATGAAATTTTCTCTAAGTCCCTGTACGACTTCTTTGTCCAGTCCCTGAGCTACTCCTATTTTGTGAGCGTCAGCCCAGACAATACCGTCGATTCCCTGAGACTTATCGAATTTCTCTTTAGGAGCGTTACACTGAGGACACTTCTCCGGAGCTTCGGGACCTTCATAGACATAACCGCAAACAGAACAAACCCATTTCATAATTGTTTTCTCCTTAAAATTGAATACTTGATTTGTATAAATTGTAATGATTACAAAGTTATAACGATTGCAAATAATAGTCAATAGTCTAAAAAACATGAAAATATAATGAAAAAATGATATTTGTCTTGCTATAATGGGGGGGTATGAAAAAATCTTTACTTATTTTTTTTGTTTCTCTTTGTTGCGTTCTTTTTCTGGTGGGTGAGGATGTTCTTTTTAATCCTGAAAAAATCCTTTTATTGAAAGAAGATAGGTCAGATTTTTTCGGTCCTGGAGAATCGGTCAGTCTCGAAAATACCGGTTTTTCGGAAGTGACCCTTCATATCCTCTCTTCACGGCCCGAGCTCAAAGTCAGCCGGCCTCAGATCACATTGGCTCCCGGGGAGACGTCTTCTTTTGATGTGAGTTACGATGGCGAAATTCCTCCCGAAGGAGAAAGAATCTTTTCTTTAGTACTACTGGCGAAAGGAGGCACGGCTCCCAGCCGTTATATGATTTACTCTCCCCGTGACTATTCCGTAGCCCGGGAATCTAAGGAAGATGAGGATATTAGTCTCGTCTATTACTACTCCCCTAATTGCAAGGATTGCCGGGATTTTCTGGATAGGGAGATCCCCCGTTTAGAGGAAAAAGTCGGCCTTTCTCTGGGGCTTGAAGGGGTTAATATCTATGAGGAAGAGGGGATGGAACGCCTGAAATCCCGCTTAGTCGAAGAGGGTGTACAAAGTGATGTCTTGCCCGTTTTGGATACGGGAGAGGTGCTTCTCATCGGAGATGAGATGATCCGGCAATCTCTCGAAGATGTTTTGACCGGTAAATATGTTGAGGCTGATTCTGCCCCGGGATCTGAAGGGCGGGCACCTCTCTGGATACTGGTGGCCGGTGCGGGGCTTCTGGACGGGATTAATCCCTGTGCCTTTAGTACGCTTATCTTCCTTCTCGCCTACCTGGGGTTACGAAAGCGGGACCGCCGGGAAATCCTTTTTGTGGGGATATTCTTTAGTCTGACCGTATTCCTTACTTATACCGCCGTGGGAGCGGGGGCCTTCCTCTTTCTCCGTCAGTCCATGAGTTATGTGTGGATTGGGCCGATTTTGCGTTGGGGCGGTGCGGGCGTTTTAACGGTTCTGGGTGCCCTGAGTTTGCGAGACTGGTACAGGGTAAGAACAGGCCGGGCCAGGGAGATGACTTTGCAGCTTTCGGATAAGGTAAAAAAGGCCGTTCATAAGTCTGTCCGGGAAGGTGTTCGTTCGACCGTTCCCCTTATGGGAGCCTGTGTGATGGGGTTTATGGTTACCGTTTATGAGTTGGGCTGTACGGGGCAGATCTACCTTCCCACCCTCTACTTGATGATTCGCCAGGGAGAGGGGAGGGGGCTTCTTCTACTCATCCTTTACAATCTGGCCTTTATCGTACCGTTGGTTCTTGTGTTTTTTCTGGCCTATCGAGGGATGACTTCGGAGAAATTAAGTCGATGGTTTCAGGACCGATTGGGGTTGGTTAAGATTGTCACGGCCCTCTTTTTCTGGATAGCCGCTCTTCTAATTATTTTCCTCTAACTTCGGCTACCCGTGTTTTCAGGGCCTCTTCAATATCGTCATAGCCTACATAATACTCCTCTCCTATGAAAAGGAGAGGAAGGGCATAGGAGATATCCGGGAGATTTCGCTCTTCCATCATGGTCATGAGAAGTTCGGTCGATTCCGAATCGGCATAGGCCATATTCCAGCCCCTCCCTTCATACTCTCCCGAAGCGCTTAATACAATCACCAATCCGTTCAGGCTTTCCGCCCGGTCGTAGCTTTCACAGCCGGGGCAGGTCTCCATAAAGAAAAATCCCATGGGTTGGGCCGGAGCTTTCTCGCAGGCTGTAATGGTGAGGATAAGCAGGAGGATGGGAAGAAGCTTTCTTGTCACGACAATTTCCTTTTCTGGATGAGGAAGAGAAGAAATCCTATGCTCATAAAGAGCAGGGGCAGAATAGTCAAAGTCACAGGAAGAAGGGGAAAATTGCCCGTGTAGCCCCAGTCGGGGTTGAGAACTTCCAGTTCAAAGAGAATGGAGTAGATTAGTTCCAGGTAGCGGACGAGGGTGCCCACAATGATGAAGAGCCAGGCGGCCTGCCTTGTTTTGGCCCAGGCCAGAATAGCCAGAAAGGCCAGGAGGAAGCCAAAAAAGAGCTTGAGCGAAATAAAAATCAGCGTTCCCGTTGCCATAAATCTTCTCCTTATTTTGAACTGAATAGCTTATCCAGAGCTTTAAGCTCGTAGGCCGAAAGCTCCACCGGTAGATAGAGGGGTAGTTCCGGGCGGGCGGGAATGAGAACTTTCTGTTCCAGAGCCGCCTGTACGATCTCTTGGTAGTCTCCCTTTCCTATATAGCTCAGGCAAGGGCCCTTTCTTTCCCAATCTTTGTATTTGTCGAAGCTTTCCCACAGGGAAAAGTCCTTACGCTCCTTAAAGAGAGTAAAGTCGTGGAAGTTACGAATAATTCCTTCCAGAAGTACTGGCGAGATGGTATCTCCCGGGGGAAGTTCTTCCGTAGAGAGAATTATGACCGTCTGATCCAGACCGGGAAGCATAGGTTTAACAATAAGCCGGTCTTCCCGGGGAATAAAGGGGATCCACAGGGAGAAAGTGTCGTAAGACGTTCCCAAAGCCGCCCGGGCCCGCTCTTCATTGGCAAAAATCGCTATAAAGGGGTGTTTGGGAAAGAGTTTTCCCAGTTGTTTCTCCAGGCGGGCCGAATAGATAGAGGGATAGGCCGCCCAGATTCCCTTTTCCAGACTATTCTTTAGAGGAAGCATAGTTTTCCCCGGTTTGTGTCCCATTAGGGCCCGTCCTCCGTCAAGGTAGAGGTCCAGGTAGCGGTTTCCCTTGTAATCGTATAGATGATAGTCCCGGCAGCGCTTTATAGGCGGCAGGCCGGAGGGTAGGTTATTGCCATTCGTCATGGGCCAGTTTCTCCAGTTTGTGGGAGCAGAATTCCGGCATCAGTACGGCGGTCTTGCCCGACTCGAACTGTACATTAATTACCAGATGTCCCCCGTTTTGTATTACATTAAATACCACGCCGTTTCCGTAATCGTCATGGTAAACCCGGGTTCCTACGGAATAGCCGCCCAGGACTTTGCCTCCCCCTTGGGGAATGTCCAGTTTTCCCGCTTCTGGGTAGGACACATCCTGGCTTTCGTTCCAGGGATCCTGTTCTTTAGAAGAAGAGGATCCTCCGAAATCATCGTAAGGGGCGGATTCGCTAATATGTTCGGCGGGGAGTTCGTTCAGGAAGCGGGAGGGCCAGCTCTCTTCCAGCCGTCCGTATCGGGGGCGGAAGCGGCAGCTTGTCATGTAGAGCTCCTTCATCGCCCGGGTAACGGCTACATAAAAGAGACGCCGCTCTTCCTCCGTATCCTCTTCGTTCTCATAAATATCGCCGCCCCCCCGGGGAAAGAGTCCTTCCTCCATGCCGGTGATGATCACCCGTTCAAATTCGAGCCCCTTCGTGTTGTGCATGGTTATGAGAGTGACACCCTGTACATGTTCCGTCTCGTCGTGGGAGGGAGGATTGAGGCCCTGTTCTTCCATAAAGCGGACCAGTTCCTCCGTGGTGCCTCGATATTCGGAGGCGCTGTTAATAAGTTCGTGAATATTGTCTTCCCGGGTGGTCCCTTCCGCCCTGTCCCGGCCGCGGTAGTGTTCCATAAGGGAAAAGCGGTCCAGAAACTGGCGGATATAATAGGCCAGGGAGTCCTTTTCGTCGTCCCAGAGGGGGCGGGCGTAGGCGGCGGTGAATTCTTCCAGACTCTTCTTTGCCTTGCCCCGCTGATGGGGAAGGGAGAGCTTTATTGCTTCCAGAACATCGTCCGTATCATCCAGAAAAGGATCTATTTTGGAAATAGCCCCGGCCCCAACCCCGCGGGTCGGTTTGTTGATGATGCGCCGCATGGCCACTTCATCGGCATTGTTAAGAAGGAGACTCAGATAGGCCAGGCAGTCCTTAACCTCTTCCCGTTCATAGAAACTGAGGTTTCCCACAAGGCGGTAGGGGATATTGTTTTTTCTAAAGCAGTCTTCAAAGCTCTTTGACTGGGCGTTGGTACGGTAGAGAATGGCCGTTTCTTCGTAGCGTTTATCCTTAAGCAGGTCTGTTACGTAGGCCGTCTCTTCCCGCTGGTCGGAAAAATAGAGGACCCGGGGTTTCTCTCCGTCTCCCTTTTGGGTCCAGAGCGTCTTGCCCAGCCGTCCCTGATTGTTGTTTACCACAGCCGAAGCGGCGGCCAGAATATGGCCGGTGGAACGATAGTTCTCCTCAAGGCGAATCACTTTTGTATCGGGGAAGCGCTTTTCAAAGCTGAGGATGTTCTCTACCCGGGCTCCCCTAAAGCGGTAAATAGACTGGTCGTCGTCGCCCACCACGCAGAGCCGGTTCTCCGGTCCTACCAACTGCTCCAGGAGCATATCCTGGGCCCGGTTGGTATCCTGATATTCGTCTACCAGGATAGCCCGGAAACGCTGCCGTATCCGCTTCCGAACTTCATCATGTTCTTTGAGAAGGCGTACGGGCAGGGATATGAGGTCGCCAAAGTCGGCATTGCCCACCCGGCGGAGTTTTTCTTCGTATTTGGCGTAGTATTCGGGAAATCGGGGATCGTTGGAGACCTCCTTGAGATTGTCCGAAGGGCTCAGGCATTCGTCCTTGGCCTTTGAAATGAGGGAGGCATATACCTTGAGTTCATTACGGGGCTGGTCGGGATAAATGGTGCGGAGAAGCTCTACGGCGTCCTTGTCGTCATAGATCACAAAACTCGGCTTGAGGCCCATCAGCTCCGCATTCAGCCTAAGCAGCCAGGCCCCAAAGGAGTGGAAGGTTTTAATCATGACCCGGGAAGAACCGGGGGCCATTTTCTCCACCCTCTCCTTCATCTCCGCTGCGGCTTTATTGGTAAAGGTCACCGCCAGAATAGAGGCGGGGTGAATCTGCTCGGCACCGATGAGGTAGGCAATGCGGGTGGTGATAACCCGGGTTTTGCCCGAACCGGCCCCGGCCAGAATTAACAGGGGGTCTTTCCCGTGGAGGACCGACTCCTTTTGCGGTTCATTTAGAAGATCCAGCTGTTTACTAAGGAGAGGATGCATTAGGCTTCCCCTTCTTCCAGCGCAACTGCCTCCAGGTCAAAGCCGTTGGCCTTGATAATGCGGGCCCGAATGTGGTCGCCCGTTTTTAAATTTTCCCCGTGGAGAACGGTAAGCCCGTCAATTTCCGGGGCCTGGCCTACGGAGCGGCTCAGAAAGAGGTCTTCCTCGGGGATTTCTTCTTCCACAAGGAGGGTCACTTCCTGTTCTATCCAGCGGGAGAGACGTTTTTCCGAGAGGGGAACCTGCTTCTCCTCCAGAATATTTTTGCGCTTTTCCCCTTTCGCTCTGGTGCGTCGGGCGGAGAAGGTGTGGCTCTCTTTGTAGGCGGGGGTGTCCTCTTCGGGAGAGAAGGAGAATACGCCCAGCCAGTCCAGTTCGGCCTTTTCCTGAAAATCAAGAAGTTCATTAAAGGCTGATTTGTCTTCGCCGGGGAAGCCGGTCATAAAGGTGGACCGAATCGTGCAATGGGGGAGTTCGGCCCTGATTTTTTCTATCAGTTCCAGGTAGATCTTACTGTTTCCTCTTCGTCCCATTCCGCGTAGAACCTTCTCCGAGGCGTGCTGGAAGGGGATGTCAAAGTAGGGAATGATCCGGGGATCTTCCTTCATAAGAGGGAGAATCTCAAATGGGAAGTGGTCCGGGTGAATATAGAGAAGGCGAATCCAGAAGTCTCCCTCCAGTTTGCTTATCTCTTTTAGAAGAACAGCCAGGTTGTCACCCCACTCTTCACCCCAATTGGCCAAGTCCTGGGTCACCAGATTGAATTCAAAAATCCCCTTGGATAGGAGGTCTTTAAGTTCATTGATGATCTCTTCGGAAGGCCGGCTGACTACAGGTCCCCGAATAAGGGGGATGGCACAGAAGCGGCAGTTGTTATTGCAGCCTTCGGCGATTTTAACATAGGCCGAGCCCTTGAATGAGAAGAGGTCCTTTCGCAAAGGAAAGCTGCTGTTACCCACCGGCTTCAGGAGTCGGTCTCCGGGAATATTTTCCAAAAAGTCCGGCACCTGTTCGGGGATCTTGTTTCCAAATACGGCGGTGAGTTCGGGGATCTGGTCGCGCAGCTCTTTGCCATAGCGCTGGGCCATACAGCCGGCGGCGATCACCTTTTTGCCGGGGTACTGTTGCAGGGTTCCCATTATGGTTTCCACCGCCTCTTTTTTGGCGCTTTCTATAAACCCGCAAGTGTTAATTATAATAAAGGAGGCCTTTTCCGGCTCGTGGCGATAAAATTTCCATCCACGATCCAGAAGGGCGGATACCATAATCTCCGCGTCAACCTGGTTCTTGGAACAGCCCAGGTTTTCTATGTAAAAACTTCTAGTAGACGTGGAGAAGGAGGAGTTCGTATTGTCCTGACTCATTTTTTGCCCATTGTATTTTTTTGGTCGCCACTTCGCCCGCATCACCAAAGTCCAGTTCGACCCCGTTGATTTTGCCGTATACGGCGCCGGCGTTGGAAAGCCATAGTTCGATGCGGCTGTTTACTTCCACCCGGAGAGTATCCCCGTCTTTGTAGTATTTCTCTACCGCTTCGTCGTAGTCGGTTTTGTATCGGAGAAGACAGTAGCCGCGGAATTTAATATCCAGTGTGTATCGTTCCCCGCCATTGGTTGAATAGATGAGAACCGGTTCCACCGTGCGGGACTGGACTCCCGAAGGAGCGCTGGTCTCAATTTCCGCCGTATCCAGGAGATTGTCCGACTCTTCCCGATTCATTTCGCCCTGATTCAGCTTCTGGATGACAAGGATACCCCCGCCCTGGCTAAATCCGTAATCTTTGAGAGAAATACGGTAGTCCGGCGAATCCTGGAAGAGGGAGAAGAATTCCTCCTGTCCCAGGCTCAGGAAATAGCCCTGATGGTCGGGCGTTTCGTTGTTCTTCAGAGAGAGGCCGTTGCCCCGGTCGTTAATATTGAAAAGTACGCTCTTTTCTCCTTCTGTGAAAAGGATACTGTCCCCTTGGAGGAAGTGAAACTCCGAGATCTCTTCCACAACGGGAAACTCCACGGCGGCGCGAACACTTTCTTCTACCCGGCTGGGTTTCTTCTTTTCCTTTTCGGGACGTTCTTCACCAAAGGGGAAAAGAAGGATGAAAGCCAGTGTCACAGCAATAACAGCCCCTCCTATAATCAGTATAAGGGGAGATACCTTAACTTTTTTCTTACCCACCAGAGCTTCAATGGGAGAGGGCTCTTCCTTGAGCTTGTGGTTCTTGTAGAGGGAAATTGTCTTTTCCGGGTCTAGTCCCAGGTAGTCCGCATAGGTGCGGAGGAAACCTATGAGATAGGCTTCGGCGGGGAAGTTTTCAAAACGCTCTCCCTCCAGATCTTCTATGTAGGACCGGGATATATTCGTTTCATGGACCACCTGATCCATGGTATATCCCCTCTCTTCTCTTGTTGTTCTTAACAGTTCACCCAATGCTTGCATAATTACTCTTCCGGCTCAAATAGAAAGTTTTGTATATCGTTGCCCACAGGGGGCGATTCATAGTAAAAACGGGTGTTCGGAATATCCTCGTTTACCAGAAGGTTGAGGAAGTCGAACTGAATGATTTCGTACTTGGTAGAGGTGGCGGTAATCCGGCGGATAAGCTGATTTTCTCCTACGGCAATTTCCAGTTCTCTAAAGCCTTCCGAGGAGGAGAGCCATTCGAGGCGGAGTTTTACCACCATTTCTTCCGAACCCTCTTCCAACGCTTCCAGTCCGGGACCGGTTTTATAGCCGATCCGGTAGTTATCCTTTAAAAGGTGGAGCCCCTGGGAACCGGCCATGCTGGCGATAGTGGAGCTGGAGTGGCGCGCCAGAGTCTGGGTAAAGGTTACACTATGCTCGGGAAGGTGGAGAAGAAGAGTTTCCCCGTCCGTATTCAGTACAATGCCCTCGCTGTCTTCGTCGGTAAAATCCAGCCGAAGAAGGTTGGGGCTTTTGTAGAAAATATTGGCGGTCTGTACCACATCGCCACGGGTTATAATTATCTCTCCCTGGTAGTCTTTAACGGTTCCGTAATTCTCGGACAAACGGTCAAAATAGTTTTCCGCCGTCTCCTGAGCGGACAGAATGACCCCTGTAAATAGCAACAGGAAGAGCAAAAAGCACGATTTATTCAAAGTGAACACCTCTTTTATATTACCCTATATTACTCCATATTTTATCCCTATCTGTCAAGGACATATAAAAGGAGGGAAAGGGGGGCGTTTCCCGGGAGAAAAAGAAAGGAGATCCGGTGAATCTTGTGTGATTTTAATCTTATCCCTTGAAATCCTCTTCCCCATGAACGAGAATTCAAGCAGGTATTGTTATGGAAAGGTATTTGCAGGATTTAAAAATCAAATGGCAGACATCCCTTGACTTACTAGCCGAGGAAGTAGGAGCCCCCTATGGTGTCTTCCTTCGAGCCCTTTCCGACGGTTGGGAGCTTTTTGCGGCAAATTCCGAAAGCCCCGCCAGCTTCCCTTCCGGGGGACAATGCCGGGGCGAACTAAGCGAACGGGATTTGAATGAACTCATTGGGAACGGAACCTATTGCCGGACCATAGATCCCTCTCTAATAAATAAAAAAATCCTTCCCTATATCGAAGAAACCGGAGTGAGTCACTATTGCGGTTTCTCCGTTGTCCATGAAGAGGAACTCTTTGGCCTGCTTTTCCTGGTGGGTAATTCTCCCTTTAAATGGAATCAGAAGAGCGAGTTGTTTTTACGCCGTTTCAAAACCCTTCTGGAAGAGGACCTGCAGGCTCTCTCCGACAAGGCCCGCTATTGCGATGAATTAACCCGTTCCCGCCTGGCGTCCCAGGCGACGGGATACGAAGCGGACAAGAGTTCCCGGGACCCGCTTGCCGCTATTCTGGATTTTGCCGGACGGGAGGAAATCCATCGGGCGACAACCCCCGTACTTCCCTTAATGGACGATATTCACCGTTCACATGAGCCCTATATGCCCACGGGAGTCAAATTGGTTACCCGTATCCGCTGCCCCTATGATTACTCCCTCTATACCGATGGAAGTTGCCTTAAGCAGATTCTTTCTGGGCTGCTGGTTCAGGCGGAAAACCATACCTGGCAGGGAGATGTGAAAATAGAGTGCCGCCTTGATGAAATACACGGTCTTTTTCTCTTTATTGTTTCCGATAAGGGAAAGGGTATTACCTGGGATAACTGGAGCAGGGAACTTTCTGAAAGCCGGACTTTGGCATCCAAACTGGGGGGGCGTCTGAGCGTCCATACCTGTGAGGAGAAGGGGAATAATTATACCCTCTCGCTGCCCCTGGACCATCACGTCCGGGCTACAGCCTGAATTAAGCGAGAGAGTCGGCCTGGACCCCTTCTTCCATGTTTTCCAGATTCTCCGCCTTGCCAAATAGAATCAAGGCGTCGTGGGGCTTGAGAGGCAGTTCGGCCAATCCGGCGGTCATAATCTGCCCGTCCCGCTGAATCCCCATCACAGAGACTTCGTAGAGCTCACGCAGTTTGGCCTGTTTGAGATTGAGGCCCACCAGGGTTGAACTTTCGGTAAGGAGGAGCTTTTCCACATGGAATTCCTCCTGTCCTCCCCGGTAGAATTTATCAATATAGTCCACCGCAGCCGGTTTGAGAGCGCTCAAGATCATTCTGTTGCCCCCAATCCGTTCCGGGTTTATCACAAAATTGGCTCCCGCCCGCTTGAGTTTCTTTTCGCTCTCCTTTTTTTCGGCGGAGCAGATAATGTTCAAGTCTTCCTTGAGCTCCCTGGCGGTCAGGCAAATCAGAAGATTCTCCGCATCGCTCCGCACCGCCAGAAGGGCTTCGGCCTTTTCAATTCCCGCCTTGATCAGCACTTCCTCTTCGGAAGGGTCGCCCACAACGATCATGCAGTCGTCCACATAGGCTTCCAGTCGCTTTTCGTCCCGGTCGATCAAAACGAAATTGACATCTTTCTGCTTCAGTTGTTCCGTTATGTGGGCGGACATCCCTTCGGCCCCGCAAATGATAATATGCTGGTTGTAGCGGCGAATTTTTTTGATCATGCGTCGGCTCCTTGAGAGAACGGTGAGGTTCGATTCTATAATGGTACTGACCAGGTTTCCCGCCAGATAGGTAAAGGCAATGATGCAAAGGGGGACTGTGAAAAGAGCGAAGATCCGTCCCCCCGTGGTAAGGGGAATAACATCGCCGTAGCCGATGGTCAGGAGGGAGGTGAAGGTCATCCACAGGGCATCAAAAAAGGAGAGCTTCTCAAAATAGCTAAATCCCGTAACGGCTATGGTAAAAAGAGTAAAAAGGGACGTTATGAGGAAAATCCTGTTTCGAAAGACCCGAGGCATGGCTTAAGTCTAATGTATTTTGGGAGAGGGAACAATCACAAAAAAGAAAAGGCACAAACTTGGTTCATATTTGATTCACATTATCCTTTCATATTGTGTCCATCAAATGCAAGGATAGGCAATATGAAAGGAAAATATATTCCCCTTACTGCGGGATTAATGATGATGGTCCTGGCGGGCTGCGAAGGGGATAGCAAAGTTACGATTCAGGAGAGTGCGGCTCCCGTAATCACCACCATAGAAGAGTCTTCATCTCTGGAGAGCGGGTTTTTTACCGAGCGCGATCTTGTACAGACCGTGACTTTGAGCGAAGCGATGGTGGTAAACCTGGAAAGCGGTAAGAACAGCCTGATTTCCGAAGAGGGTATATATGTCCTGAGCGGGAATTATGAGGAAACCACCCTGGTGGTAGAGGCCGATGATGAGGCAAAAGTACAGCTGGTTTTGGACGGGCTGAATATAGAAAACAGCCAGTGGCCGGCGATATATATAAAGTCGGGGGACAAGGTGTTTCTTACCACTCAAGGGGAAAACTCTCTGGCTGTGACGGAGAACTTCAAATCCGACGGTGATACGAACCTGGATGCTGTGGTTTTCTCCCGGTCCGACCTGGTTCTGAATGGAACAGGCAGCTTGACCGTCGATTCGGCCCGAGGTAACGGAATCACCACCAAGGATGATTTAAAGGTTACCGGCGGAACGATTATAGTTGAGGCCGACGGGCATGGTCTGGAAGCAAACGATTCTATTCGCATAGCCGACGGAACGCTTCAGATAACAACGGGAGAAGACGCTCTCCACAGCGAAAACGACGATGACCTTATGAAAGGCTATATCGTGATTCAGGGGGGCGACTTGACCATCGATGCGGGAGACGACGGGATTCGGGGAACCAGTACGGTTCTTGTGGAAGGAGGCCGGATCGACATCGTAAACAGTCAGGAAGGTATTGAAGCCACCCAGGTGAGAATCGACGACGGTGAAATCAGCATATACGCCACTGACGACGGTATTAACGCCACCGGTAAGAGTCCCATGGATGTCCTGATTGAGGTATACGGCGGTACGATCGATGTGGTTATGGCCGACGGTGACACGGACGCCTTTGACTCCAACGGAGAGCTTTACATCTACGGGGGAACCATCGATATTGAAGCCCGCTCCTCCTTTGACGCTAACGGTACGACCGAACTGGTGGACGGAACGGTAAGAGTTAACGGAGAAATCTTGACCGAACTGCCCCAGGGACGGGTAGGCGGCGGTGGAAAGAACCACAGGGCTTAATGTTCCGTTTATATTTTGTTAAGCGGGCCGTTGTGTTCCACTTTCTGTCCTGTGTCTATACTGGCAACCGTAGTGAGAAGTAAAGCAACTAAGCAGAACTTTTTTTCACTCTCTCCTAATTTTTTAAGGGGTCGGCTCAACAGGGAACCGGCCCCTTTTTTATTGGCCAATGGATTTAGCTGTGATAGAATAGTCCTATGACGCTCGAAGATTTTAAAGCCCTCTGCCTCGGCTTTAAAGAGGTGACCCTGGAATTCCCCTTTAATGAGAATACTTTGGTTTGCAAGGTGAGGGGGAAAATGTTCGCTCTTACCGATATTGAAACTTTCGCCCGCATTAATGTAAAGTGCGACCCCGAGGATGCCCTTGCCTACCGGGCCAGCTTTGAAGGGGTGACTCCCGGTTATCATATGAATAAAAAACATTGGAACAGTCTGGCTTTGGGGAGCGATGTTTCGGATGAGCAGATTGAAGAGTGGATTGGGGCCTCTTATGACCTTGTTGTGGCCAAGCTGCCTAAAAAGGACCGGGATATTCTTTCCCGGAAAGGATTAGAATAATGACAGAGCAGGAATTACAGGCCTACGCCGAGCGCTGCAGCGATAAGTTGGACAGTAAGCAGAAGAAATTACGTGATAAATACGGCCTTTCCGGGCGGGACGAATACCGGCTGGACCTGGAAACGCGTCAACTGGTATTTGAGAAGGATGGGAAGGAGTTCTGCCGTTTTACCATCATAATCATAGGTTCTCTGGCCCCGGTGAGCAAGAACTGGCTCTGGGGATGGGGGAACGAAAGTCTGAGCCGGGAAATGCGGGATAAATCGGCTCTGTTAAAAGGGCTCTACGAGGAAACCGGATTTGATCTTTTTCGGACGGCTACCTTTAAGGCCGATCCCAACCTGGCCCGGGAACTGGCGGCTCTTGCGGTACATCATCTTGGTGCGGAAGGACTGTATCGCGTCCCGGGAGGGAAGGATCAGACCGGGGATATTATGATCTATCTGGCCCTTTATCCGTCATAACTGACACCATTTCTCGCATAGATAGCTTCTATTGTACCGTCCCTCTCCATCTCCTTAAGCTTCAGGGTGAGGAGGGCGATTTTTTCCTTTGTCCAAAACTGAGGTTTGGAGCGGGTCAGGGCCAGGTAGGTTTTTCTTGTGGACTCTTCTCCATGGCTTATGGGGAAATTCTTTATTTTATCTTCCAGGGAAAGGGCTTCTATGTGGTAGAGGGCGTTATTGGTGGTGTGGGCGAACCCGTCTAAACGGCCGGAGAGGGTCATGTGGATGAGCTGATCAACAGACTCTGCCTCTATCAGGCTAAAAAGTCTAAGTTCGGCCGCTTCATTAAATTCGGTGGAAACGAAGAATCCCCTTTTTCTACCAAGGCTGAGCCCCTCCAGTTCTTTCATTTCCGAGGAGGAGAGAGAACTGTCTTTCAGGGTAAATAAACTGTTGCTTATATGGGAGAGGGGAACATCGAGAAGGTAGTTGCTGTAGCGGGCTCTTTCTTCCGTATAGAAGACTCCGGCCATACCGTCGGCATACCCCTGGCCCAGACTCAAAAGCACCCTTTTGAAGGGCATAAGTTCCACGTGAAGGGGCAAATCGGCTCTTGCGAAGAGTTCTTCCAGGATTTCCGGGTAGATGCCCCTGGCCGTATTATTTTTGTCGTAATAGCTGTAGGGACGATAATTTTCGGAGCAAAGAATAACGATTTCCTGGGATATGAGAGCTTGGCTAAGCAGGAAATAGAGAGCCGTCACTAAAAGGAATTTCCTAATATAATTATTCATAATAAATAAACCTATACCTTTATTGATTGTAGGATATGGGATCAACTAATGCAAGTTTATATTTGCCATTCATGAATATATTGTTATATTGATATTGGAGGACTACTTTTATGAACGCATTGGAACAACTAAGTAAAATGACCGTTATTGTTGCCGATACCGGCGACATTCAGTCTATAAAACAATTTCAGCCCCGGGACGCTACTACAAATCCGTCTCTTTTGCTGGCTGCTGCCCGGCAGCCCGAATATAAAGACCTGGTTCAAAAAGCCATTGACACAAGTGGTGTGACCGATAGATCATCCCCGGCAGGATTAAAAGCCATACTGGAGAATCTTTCCGTCGTATTTGCTACGGAAATCCTTAAAATCGTTTCCGGTCGTGTCTCGGTTGAAGTGGATGCTTCCCTCTCCTTTGATACACAGGCCACAATCGGCTATGCCAAAAGACTCATTACCCGTTTTGAGGAACAGAATATTTCCCGTGAGCGAATACTGATTAAGATTGCTTCAACCTGGGAGGGGATTGAAGCGGCCAAAGTCCTGGAAAAGGAAGGTATACACTGTAACCTGACCCTGCTTTTTAATCTGGGCCAGGCCATCGCCTGTGCCGAGGGGGGAATTAAGCTGATTTCTCCTTTTGTAGGACGAATCTATGATTTCTATAAAGCAAAGCAGGGTGTGGAATCCTTTGCCCCCGAGGAAGATCCCGGTGTGCTTTCTGTGCAAGAGATATACAACTACTACAAGAAATTCGGTTACGAAACGGAAGTGATGGGGGCCAGTTTTCGCACCTCCGGTGAAATTATCGAATTGGCCGGATGCGACCTGCTTACCATCGGTCCCAAGTTTCTTGAGGAGATGAAGAACAGCGACACTGTGGTGGAGGAAAAACTCAGCCTTGAAAAAGCTCTGGCTAGGGATGGGGAAAAGATCGTCATGGACGAATCGACCTTCCGCTGGATGCTCAACGAAGACGAAATGGCCACGGCCAAACTCTCCGAGGGAATCCGTCGTTTTAATGCGGACTGGCTCAAGCTTGCCGATTATTTGCAGGAGGAATTCCTTTAGTTTGTCTTCTCCCGGTTGGGCGAGGAAAAGTTAGTGTCAAATAGGGGGCTTTGTGTTAAAATCGTGGCTATCTCTCATTCAAGGATAGTCCATGGTATATAATGTCAAAGATCACGATATAGGTGACACGATTGGAATGGCTTTTCGCCTGACCTGGGGGTCGATTAAACCATATCTTAAATATGTATTAATCTTAACTCTTTTTATGGTGCTTATTTTGGGTGTTATTGCCGGGATTCTTGGCCTGACCGTTGGTTTTACCCAGGCGGGAACATTTATGATGGATGCCTTTGATAATGCCGATGAGGAGTATCTTACGGTCCTTCTTATTATGGGAGGATTTTTCCTTGTTTTATTTCCTCTCTTTTATTTTTATCTTGGCCTGCTTCATATCATGTACACGAGACGGGTTTCTGATCTTTATCTGGGAATTGGGAATAACGCCTCCCTTAAGGAAGATTTGGCCGGAGGATTCGGTCGTTTGCTTCCCTTTTTAGGGGCTTCAATTCTCATTGGGTTTGGTGTTATGGGGGGAAGTCTTTTACTTATTGTACCCGGTATTATCTTCTCCATGGCTTGGGGTGTCTATGTTGAGATTCTCGTTTTGGAAGGGACCACTGTTATGGAGTCTCTTAGAAGGAGCTGGGATTTAACGCGTAAGAACCGCTTGAGGATACTTGGGGCCTACATGGTTACTGCGGTCATTTATTATATGGTTTACGGTGTAATTTCTCTCATATCCCTTTTGCCTGCCATGCTAGGAGTTGCAGGTCAGGTCATAGCATTTATACTGAATATTATTCCTTCCCTGCTTTATCAAGGTGTTATGATTAATCTCTCCCTGGTTATTTATTACAACCTCCGGGTTCAGAAAGAGGGTTTTGCTCCTGGGGCGGATCAACTCTCCCGGGAATTTTCCAAGCCTTTGGAAGGGCCCGATGCCTGATAGACGGGAATCTTCTCCCTCAATCGTTCTGGAAACGCCGGAACGAATCCGATTCCGTTACTCCCTCTCCTCGCCGGGAACCAGGGCGGCTGCTCTGGTGTATGATCTGCTTCTTCAAGGGGTTATTTTAGCTGTCTGGGGGATTGTGAGTCTCCTGCTTCACGGAGGGCTCGAAAGTGGATTTGACAACTGGGAAGAGAGTACCTGGTTTCTCTCGGCCTTTGGTTTGCTCCTTTGGTTTTTTCTCCAGTGGGGGTACTTTTCCTTCTTTGAAATAGCTATGGACGGGTGCACTCCCGGTAAAAAGGTCATGAAGATTCTTGTGATTCGTGAAGATGGAAAAACGCTCGACTCTACTTCTATTCTCCTAAGGAATTTTCTTCGTGCCGTGGATAGCTTCCCCCTCGTTTATCTTGTAGGGGGGCTTGTTAGCCTTATTGATAGCAAGAACAGGCGCTTGGGAGATATTATCGGTGGGACGGTGGTGGTGACAAATGAAGAAAAAAAACATTTTAAGCCGGATTTTTCCCTTTCCGAAGCAGAGCTCATTTCCCACCCGGATGAGACGGAGAGAGTCAGGGCAGAATTGAGTTTTCGTCAATCCTATTTAAATGAAAATCAGCTCTACCTTATTCGGCGTTTCTTCTTTAATAACAAAACAGTTGGAGAGACGCTCCGTAAAGAGCAATCGGAGAAACTGGCGGAGCTGGTGGAAAATGAGACAGGAGTCACACGGGAAGAGAGTGAAGCAGAGGCTTATCTCCTTGATATCTACAAAGGACACGAGATATATGAAAACTCTTAGTCATAACTTTTATCTCAAAAATAGAGAGTCCTGGGAAAGGTTGGAAGATATTTCCGATCGATTGGATCGGCGGAAAGGGGCGGAACTGACCGATAGGGAAGTGCAGGATTTTCCCCGACTTTACAGGAAAGTATGTTCCGATCTGGCTGAAGCAAGGCTAAAGCGACTCTCCCCCGATCTTATGACCTATCTGAATCAGATTGTTTCCGGTGCCCATCGGATTTTATACAGAGAAAGGATAAATGTTAGGGGAAAGAGGGGTGGGGCCTATCTGGCCGACCTCTTCAGGCGATTTCTTTTTAGTTCCCTTCCTGCGGTTTTTAGGAGGAATCTCTCCTTTGTATTTCTTTCTGCCTTACTCTTTCTGGGCTCCTATGCCCTGAGTCTTGCTTTGGTTTACTCCGATTCTTCTTTAGCGGGGATCGTTGTTTCCCAAGAGGTTCTTTCCATGATGGAAGAGAGCTATGCCGAATCTATGAGTGAGGGGCGGGGAGGCGGAATCTCCACGGCCATGTTTACCTATTACATACAGCATAATATTTCCATTGGATTTATAAGTTTTGCTGCAGGTATTCTCTTTGGTTTGGGGACTGTGTATTTTCTTCTTTTTAACGGTCTTCAGCTGGGAGCCATTACAGGATATGTTCTTTCCCTGGGCTACGGTCGGAACTTTTTGATTTTCGTTACCGCCCACAGTGTGTTCGAACTGAGCGGTTTAATCCTGGCCGGGGCGGCGGGACTTCTTTTGGGACATACGGTGCTCTCTCCGGGAATTATAAACAGGCGACAGGCCATTGATCGAAAAAAAGGTGAACTGCTAACGTTGGTAGGAGCGGCCACTCTTCTTATTTTTTCCGCCGCCATTATTGAGGGATATCTCTCTCCCCAGCCTATCCACTATGGAATAAAATTAGCCGTTTTTCTTTTTTCTCTTTCTTTGGAGTTCTTCTATTTATTTCGTCATGTCCTACGTACTCCCGAGGAGGTGGTATGAGTACCCTTAGCGACGATAAAATCAGACGACTTGTTGTAAGGTGGAGACGTAGATTGGGCTATGACGAGCCCGACTTGGGAGAGATCGAAAAGGTTGAGTGGGAGCCGCCCGCCTGGCTTGTGGAGAGTCTTGAAAAGATCTCAAACTTCTTCATTGGCATTTTTGAATGGGTTTTCCAGGAGGGGGGATGGAAAATTCTGCTTCCCTTTGCTGTTTTTCTTTTTCTCTTCCTTATCTTTCTTGGGGCTCGGAATATCAGGAGCAAGCGTAAAGCTCTTTTGATTGGGGAAGAAGAGGAAGAGTTCCGGGAGGAAGGAGAAGAAATTCTCGTAGAGGGCAAGACTGGTAATAGCTGGTTAAGTCTTATGGAAAGAGCAAAGGCCCGTGAGGACTACAACTCCGCCACGGTGGCCCTTTATAGATCGGTCTTGGCGGAAATCCTGGAAAAGATTGTTCCCGTAAAAGAGTTGAGTAACCGGGAAATTTCCTATCTCGTGACAGGCCGGGAAAGAAGTTTTTTTTGCGAGTTGTATAGGCTTTCCGATTCGGTTGTGTTTGGAGAAAACCTTGTGAGTCAGTCCGATTTTGACAGGCTTCTGGGACAGTACAGAGAGGTCGCCTTGTGAAAGTGAAGAAAAGGCAGCTGTTTTTTGGTCTAGGAGGAATCGCTCTGCTTCTTGTAGCTCTGTTTATTGGTTTTGGGGGGGCAGAGAAAGGAGGCGAGCAGAATAATAACACCCGGGGATACTGGGTCTTTCATAAATTGCTTAAGAAGGGCGGTTTTGATCTTAAGGGTTATCGTAATGAGTCAGTCTTTGAAATCGGAGCTCCAGAGCCGGAAGTAATTATTGTTCGAGACGGGGAGAATTTTAGCTACTCAAACTGGGAGAAAGCTCTGGCATGGAACGGGGAAACGGGAGGTATACTTGTCCTTTCCGGGATCCCCCGGGGAGAGGAATTTTCCGGGATGTTTGAAGATATTCCCCGGGGGCAAAGCCGCTATTATAAAAAAGGTGTTTTGATTATATCCGACGATAGTCTTCTTCAAAACAGGGGGATTCTGGAAGGGGACAACGCTGTGAGGGTCCATCGTTTCTTTCTTCCCTACAGGGGTATGTCTTTCTATTACTTTAGGGAGAGCGGGGATAAACCCTATTTGGGAATGCAGGTTCTTTCCCGCGGTCCTTTGGGATTGGTTTTGTTTCAGGTTCTGCTTTTTGTTCTGTTATGGGGATGGTACAGTGCCATAAGGGTTGGTCCTCCCGATCTGGTACATGAAAAGGGACGGCGAGAGATGGGAGAACATCTTATAGGTGTAGGGCGATTTTACAGTCGAACCGGACATTGGGCCCTGTTGGACAGAATGGATAGACAGTTTTTCCTTTCTCGGGTAAAGAAGCTTCTTACCTCGAAAAAGGGTAAACCCTTAAGGGTGCGGTTAAGTGAGTTTTCCGATCCGGTAACTGTCGCCTTGGCCCTGTCGGAGGGTAAGGATGAGAAGGGCTGGAAAGAAGCCATGAAAAGTCGGGAAATAATTCTCGAAGAGATTGAAAAAAGCCATAGGAGAGTATAAGTGGAAATCGAAGATATTCAGAAGAAGTATGACATTATTAAGAGTGAGTTGTCCAAGGTTATTCTTGGGCAGGAAGAGGTGTTGCGCCATCTTTTTATCTCCCTGATTCTTCAGGGGCATATTCTCATAGAAAGCCCTCCCGGATTGGGGAAATCCCTCATGGCCCGGGCCTTGTCGCGGGTTATAGGCGGGACTTTTAAGAGAGTACAGTTTACTCCCGATCTTATGCCTTCCGATATTATAGGTACTACCGTATATCGGGCCGAAGCGGACCGTTTTCAAATTAAGAAAGGCCCTGTTTTTACCCATATCCTTCTGGCCGATGAGATCAATCGGGCCTCTGCCAAAACCCAGAGCGCTCTTTTGGAAGCCATGGGTGAGAAGCAAGTTTCCATTGGAAACGAAACCCTTTCTCTCGAACCGTCTTTTTTCTGCATTGCTACCCAGAATCCCATTGAGATGGAAGGAACCTATCCCCTGCCGGAGGCTCAGCAGGACCGATTTCTCATGAAGCTTGTGCTTTCCTATCCCCAGGTCGACCATGAAGAGGGAATTCTCAAGAACTACCTTGATGGTTTTGACCACCGGGACTCTCCCGAGAAATACCTTGATGAAATCTGTCAGATCGATGACATACTTGCCATGGAAAAGCGTTGTCGCCAGGTGAAGGTGGAAGAGAAGATCGTTACATATATCACCGCCTTGGTTCGTGAAACCCGGGAGCATTTGAACTTTAGTTTTGGCGCCAGTCCCCGGGGCGCCGTTGCTCTGCTGCTTGCTTCTCAGGTTTCCGCTGTTTTGGATGGAAGAGACTATGTTACTCCCGATGATGTCAAAGAACTTCTCATTCCCGTTTTGCGGCATAGAGTCGTTCTTTCTCCCGATGCGGAAATTGCCGGAAGGGGCGCCGAGGAACTATTAGGTGAAATAATCGGCAAAGTAGAGGTGCCCCGGTCATGATTCGTCCGTCTTTCAGGACCTTCATCTTCCTAATTCCTCCTCTTGTTCTTAGTGTTCTTTTTTGGGGGAACGCTCTCTTGGTTGTACTCCTGTGCGACTTTTTTGTCCTTCTGATCCTTGCAGGGGATTTCTTTTATAGCTGGACGGCCCCCGGGGCGGATTATGTTCTGGAATTTCCCGGAATGCACTCTATTGGTCGTTCGGGAGATATAACTGTCAATATAAGGAATGGGGTTCTTCCTTCCACTCTTCGATTAGCCCTTCCCAGTCCGGAATATTTTGAGATGAAAAATCATCGATTTGAAACTTCTCTTAAGCCTAGGGAGAGAGGTGTTCATACCATTGGATTCCGTTGTACACGGCGCGGGCTCTACCAATTTGAAACATTGGGGGTGGAGTTAAAAAGCCGCTGGGGGCTATTGTGGCTTAAGAGGGATATTAAAATTGAGGGGGAAATCCAAATAACCCCCGATGTGGAGAGCATTCGTACTTTCTACCGTCTTGCCCGCCTTAACAGGCTGAATGATTTGGGGTTTCACAGGTTGAATTTATCCGGTACGGGAATGGAACTTCACCACCTTCGCAGTTATGAACTGGATGATGATGCCCGCTGGATTGACTGGAAGGCCTCTATGAGGTTGGGCCGGCCTATGACAAAGGTTTTCTCTGCGGAGAGTTCCAATCAAATAACCTTTGTCATTGATACGGGTCGACTAATGACAAGCGAAGCGGAGGGGATGTCCCTTCTCGATTATGCTATAAACGGTACCTTGCTTTTGGCAAATGTGGCCCTCAAAATGGGAGATGCAGTAGGAATAATTGCTGTGGCCGACAGTATCGTAGGAGAGTTGAAGCCGGTGAAAGGACCGGGGAGTCAGAAGAAAATTCTCTCCTTTCTTTCTTCTCTTGAAACCCGTTATACCGACACCAATTACCGCGAGCTTCTGTCCCACCTTCATCATAGTCACTCCAGAAGGTCCCTCATTATTCTTTTTAATGATTATTCCGAGGGAATTCAGGATCAAATGTTTCTTAACTATGGAAAAGTTTTGGGACAACGTCATCTTATGCTCATGATGATGTTAAGGAATCGCGAGGTGGAAAGGCTTGCCATGGAACATGTTCCCGTAGAGGAGGAAGACTACTTTACCCGAACCGCCGCCCGGGATTTTCTAACCCTAAGAAGCAAAGGGCTAAAGGAACTCCGGAAGCGCCACGTTTTGGTGGCCGATATTCTTCCCGAAGAGATTAACACCACCTTGGTGAATCAATATCTGGCCCTCCG
The DNA here is from genome assembly GCA_028533045.1 of Spirochaetales bacterium. Lineage (GTDB taxonomy): Bacteria > Spirochaetota > Spirochaetia > DSM-2461 > DSM-2461 > SZUA-368. Next base: position 104,809 of record JAQQAP010000027.1, read on the forward strand.
GTCGGCCAACCGCATTTAAAACAGCCGCCCCGAAAAGGGACGGCTGTGGAATCCAGGGCGGGTTGTGCCTTAGAGACCTGTTGTTACTGTGTAGGATATGGGGTCGGAGAAGGTTGAAAACTGATCATCGTCAGTATTGAAATCGCCATCGACATCATAATTTGAGCCAACGATTATATCATAAGTACCATTGGAAAAGGTAACCGATTCATTGGTGCTAGGGTCCAGAAAATACACCGTGGGGTTTGACGCGTCTCCCCAGGCGAGCAGGGTACTCAGGGAAATCGTATCGCCCTCTTCCACTATATAGAGATACATATCAACCGTATTAAAATTTGAAAGAGCGTTAGAAGCGTCGATAGCGCTTGAAGAAATGCTAAGCTGGCCATCTATTTCTATCATTTGATCTGTATCAATTGTCACATCAAGGCTTGGGGTATAAGTCGCCTCGGCAATGTTGTCATATTTATCCCAAGACGTGTTATAGCTGGTTGATATGGTATTGCCGGCGATATCCTTTACATCTGTCACGGTAAGCTCCACCAAATCCCCTACGGAGAGGGGAGACGTAAGGTGGATATACACTTCCGAAGAGTCAGGGTTATCAATATCTTCTATTTGGGATATCTCAACTGTTGTTGCCGTATCTTCCGGATCGAGGATGAGAGAGTAATAAGATGAGGTTATCAGGTCGGAGCTGTCAATGAGTTCCGAATAATAGGCATAGATCGTATCGCTATCAATAAAGAACATTCCATCCAGAGAAGGACCTGACGTGTCAGATGAAATTATAAAGTCCTGGCTAAAAGAAACGTCCTGATTATCTTCACTCCTTATCGTTACAGTGCAGCTTCCTTCCTTCACCGCATCAACATAAGCTGTATAAGAACTTGAGCTGGCTTGTGACTCAAGGTTGTCATTACTGAATTCTATAGTGTAATCATTATTTGAAGCCTCATAGGGGAGCATGATAACATCAAATTCAATCTCGTCATTAATCGCAACGGTTGCCGTTTCTCCTGCCGTGTATTGTGTATCGTTCACATATAAATAGTACGTTATATCCGTAACGGCCGTATAAGTTGAGACACTTATGTTTATAGTGTCTGATTTACTTCCGTCAACGGTGGTGACTGTAATCTGTACATTTCCGCTTGACGAAACCGGCTCCACCACTCCTTCGCTGCTAACTGTGGCCACATCGGTATCGCTCGATGTCCAGCTTACAGCCTGATCGGTGGCATTAGTGGGTAAGATTAAAGTGTCCAAGTCCACCGTTTCTGTATTGTAGAGAGTGTAATAATCCCCCAAATCGTTACCATCCGTATCGGTGATTACTATTCCCGTTACTTCGATTATCTCTGTTGTGACCGTTAGTTCCAAGGTATCTGTAAAACTACCGTCATCGGTGGAAACAACTATATTTGCTATTCCATCGGAAAGCGCCGTTACCAGTCCATCGCTGTCTACTGTGGCTACTGTTGTATTGTCTGACGACCATATCACTGTTTGATTTGTTGCGTCATCCGGTGTCACCCTTGCGTAGAGATTGGACGATTCCGTTGTGTAAAGGGAGCTGCTGTCTCCAAGGTCATTACCGCTGCTATCCACTATCAATACGGCTGTGACGGCGACGGAAGACGTCTCTTTTGCTTCATCCATATCAATGGGACATCCGGTGAAGTATAAAAGAGAGAGAAGGGTCATAAATGGTAAAAGAAGTTTTTTCATTATTGAATTCCTTAATTAAATAGATTTATCACGAAGGAAATGGGAAATTCCCTTAAGAAGCCTATGTTGTAAAATGTGAACAACATGTGAAGTGAGTATAAGGTGAATTCAATTGTATGGCAAGGTTTTTTTAAAACAGCCGCCCCTGCCCGGTGGTAAAACTCTTCTGAACCGCCTCCTTGACCGTCTCTCCCTCTCCGGGCCACCCGATGAGCAGGGGAGAGTCGGGATCGTGGCGGGGAATGGTACGAAGCACAAGGCTCTCGCTCTGGTTGGCATAACAGTAGAGGCAGCCGTGCCCACAGCTATTATACTCTCCTATATCTATACCCAAAAGACAGTTACAGGCGTCTCTTTTTTGTAGATGGCCCGTCGGTTTAAGCTCCAGACCAAGAGCCCGCTCCAGGACCTCTTTCGTCAAGCATCCCCCCGTTTCCACGCCATATTCAGCCAGGGCTTCACTCTCCGCACAGGCGGTAATCCCCATCCCGTATTGAGAGGCAATCCTTACCATCTCCTTTGAAAGAGTGACCTGTTCCTCCCATGTCAGCTCCCGAATCCCGGGAAAATTTCGTTTGGTCTTCTCGTACAGGTCGACAAAGCTGATGATGCAGGTGTCGGTGAAGCCTTCCAGGGAGCGGGCCAGAGCCTCAAAGGACTCCAGATGGTAGGGAATGGTATATTTTTCGGTGAGAATAATGGGATCGTAACGCCACTGTATCTTTTCCGGGCCAAGCCGCCTGGAGAGTTCCCTGAAGCTTTTGACCACCATCTGCCAGGACGGGACGTGGGGTTCAACGTCCGGGCCGTAGGGGGTGATTGTCACATGCCAGAATTGGCGAAAGGGAGCCAACCGGTCCAGCCGCGAGAGGAGAGGGGCCGGATTTTTTGTGCAGAATACCAGGCAGTCCACCAGGGAGGGGTCGAGGCGGTAAGAGGTAATCTGCTCGGGGAAGTAGGGGTTCCGCACGTAGACATATCCCGCCTCTATGCGGTTGTAAAACCAGTCGCTGTAGTAGGCGGGAATGTCGGTGCGGTTACCGCTGTTTATGATCATTTGCCGGAATAGTGTCGTAAACCATTATGACATTTTATTCCAGACTGCTTATGGTGTCCATCATCTGATCAATATTATCCATAAGACCTTTGATTTTTTTCGTATGTACCGTCATGCGGCCTCCCACCGCTTTTGAGGATTCGGTCAGCTGGACGATGGAACCGTTGATATCGTCGCTCAGACTATTGGCTTCCAGCTGGTTTTCGTAGATTTTCCCTATTTCACCCTTTAATGAAGACATTCGGGTGATTACATCGGTGACCGCATCCTTACTCACCCGAACCTGACTATCCGTTTTATTGGCCAGGTTTTTCACCTCCTTGGCAATAACGGCAAATCCCCCGTTGTTCCCCGCTCGGGCCGCCTCAATGGAAGCATTGAAGCCCAGTAAGTTTGTTTGCCCCGCTATATCTACGATATCATGGAGAATGTTTTCCACCTTATTGGCGCTTTCTCCCAGATGGCCCAACTCTCCATTGATATGGGTCCCTTCGTTCTTCGTCTCGTCAATCAGCTTATGAAGGGAGATAAAATCCCTGTTTATCAGGTCCAGAAGTTTATCGTTTTCCTGAGTCTTCTGCTCGTACTCGTCGATAATCTCCGATATGAGATTGATGCTTTTTCGGCTGTTGTCCCAAGCCTTGTCCTTGATAAGCATAATATGGTTTTGCTGATTGATTTTTCTTTTGAGGAAGAACTCTTTAAAGCGGGAGTAGCGGTCTATGAAATTGTCTATGTATTCGTCCCGGAAGCTTTCCCCCTCCTGCAGTCTGTAGAGGAAGAGGGCGGTGAGAGTCTGATTTATATTGACTCCCAGTAGTTCTCCAAAAGTGGAAAATCCCGCTGCGGGAATACCGTCAAAACAGTGTACTTTTTTAAGTTGATTCCCGTTTACCAGGCGACGGAGAATGCAGTCGTTAAAAATGGCCCCCAGAGCTTCCCCGTTTTTCCCCTGCCGGAAATTGTTGTAATCCTTCTCTATGGAACTGACAAAATCGGTGTGTTTCACCAGGAACAGTTCGTCTCCAAAATCCAGATCACAGTAGAAATGGATTCTCCGGTTTTCAAAGTCGATATTCGATATGGATCTCACATAAATGTCTTCGCCTATTTTAATGGCAAAGCTGTGATTCTGCAGTTTTCCTTCCAGGCTCTCTTCGGTGCAGCGAAAGTGGTCGCACAGTTCTGTTATGGCGTCTTTAAGTTCACCGGTTTCCTCATAAATCACGCTCTTAATATAGCGTTTAGCTGGATTGGCCTGGGCAATAGTCATGGAAAAAGGGGTGGCCTCGAAGTTCTGGGACTTAAAAATCCCCATTCCAATATTCCTGTGGAAACGTATAAGGGTAACCACCGCCTTGTTTTGAACCACTTCCCGATTATTGAAAATGTAGGTTCCCATAAAGTCCAGCTTTCCTCCCGATGAGCCTCCAATGGTAAGGCAGGGGAGTTTGCCCGACTGGTAGAGGGCTTCCATGTAAAAGCTTTCACAGTGGGAGATGCCGTCAATCAGGGTGTAGGCAATACAGTGCTTGTGGTCAATGGGAAAGGAGGGGGTGAGCTTGGCGAATTCCTTCTCTATAAGATTTGTCCGCTTCTCCTCACAGAGGGCGCAGTCGTGCAGTTCGATGGTATGAACGTCCACATCTTCAATGATATCCGGGGAAAAGCCCTGGAGCACGATATTTTCCCTTTGGGCGTCATCACCCAGGTAGAGATCGGTAGATTTTTCTCCGTCCCGCGTAGAAAGTTCTCCTGCGGTAGAGGTGAGAATGAGCGTCGTTGAGGGAGGGCAGAGATTCTTTAGTGTGACCGACGTAGCTTTGAAATCCAGATCGGGGGAGATGAATCCCAGGATGAGTCGGGGGCTTCCTCCGAACAGGGCATTTAAATTCAAATTGGCGATTTCTTTTCCGGAAACTATTAGTTGCTTTACCGAATCAATCATCTTTACCTTCCTTAATCATTGATTAGCGATAGCTTAAGCCTGGCGGCCCTTCGTTAGTTGATTTCCTATTCATTCCCTTCTATAAAATAATATGTCTTTTTTGTGAAAATGCAAATTTGAAAGCGACTTATCAGGACGGGAAAATAATGTTAAGTTGACCCTATGAAGCCCTTCTCACACATAAACCTTAGCCAGTCCATGTTGGCCAACCTTGATAAACTCGCTTACCACACCATGACTCCCGTTCAGGAGGCGGCCTTACCTCCGGTACTCAAGGGAAAGGACCTGTTGGTTCAGGCCAAAACGGGGAGCGGGAAGACTGCCGCCTTTGGGATCGGCCTTTTGGAACAGCTTAAGATCGAATCCTTTCAGCTTCAAAGTCTTGTTCTCTGTCCCACCCGGGAGTTAGCCCTACAAGTCGCCGATGAGCTTCGTCGTCTGGCCCGCTTTAAGTCGCATATTAAGATTCTGACTCTTACGGGAGGTATGAATCAGCATAAACAGGAGCAATCCTTAACCCATCAGCCTCATATCGTTGTAGGGACGCCGGGACGAATCGCCAAACTTCTCAAAAGGGAGAGCCTTTTGGTGGATAATTTGACGAGCTTTGTCCTGGATGAGGCGGACCGAATGCTTGATATGGGCTTCATAGAGGATATTCGGGAAATCATGGACTTCTTGCCGGACCATCGGCAGAATCTCTGCTTTTCCGCCACCTTCCCGGAGGAAATAAAAGCCCTTGGTCGGGATTTTATGAACGATCCCCGGGAAATCACAGTGGATATTTTTCACGGAAAAGAAGCCATTGAGCAGCATTTCTATAAGGTCCCCGTAGAGGAGAGAGGGCGGGCGGTGGTAAGCCTTCTGGGAGAATACAAGCCTTCTTCCGCCCTGATCTTCTGCAATACCAAAGATGCCTGCCGACGGCTCAGCGAAGAGATGACTAGCTACGGACTCTCCAACCTCTCCCTTCACGGCGACCTGGAACAGAAGGAGCGAAACGAAGTACTCATTCGCTTCTCCAACGGGAGCTGCCCCTACCTGGTTGCCACCGATGTGGCTGCCCGGGGGTTGGACATAGGCCGGATGGAAGCCGTCATAAATTATAACCTGCCCTTTGAACCGGAAACCTACATCCATCGCATCGGACGAACCGGGCGGGCAGGGGAGTCGGGACAGGCCTTTTCCCTTGTGAAAGAGGGAGAAGAATTCCGAATAGACCGATTAAGAGAACTTATGAAGCGGGACATAACCCCGGAAAAACTGGATACGAGCCAAGCCGATTCGGTAAAACCCGTATCTCCGGGAATGGTGACCCTGAAAATCGCCGCAGGCCGGAAGGATAAAATCAGTGCCGGACATATAGTGGGAGCCATAACCGGGAGCGGAGAAATCGACGGAAATGATTTGGGGCAGATTGACCGGCTTGACCGGGCATCCTATGTGGCGGTGAAGAAGAACAGGGCCGATTTGGCATTGAGGATCATGAGGGAATCATCCATTAAGGGGCGGCGGTACAAGGCCTCTCTGCTTGGTAATTCGAAACCCTCCGGCCCGTCACACACATAATTAACGTTTATACGAAACCCTCCGCCGCTGGGCGCCTCCGGGTCGCCTTCAGCCATCCAGGCTGCCGGCTTTCGTATCAAACGGGAATTATGTGCCATTGGCCGTCCTGGCCAACGGTTAACTCATGCCGTACCGGGTCTCTCGCAAAGATCCCCCAGACAGGAAGGAAACGCCGCCGGGGGAAAGTAACCGGAATGAAGGTGAACCTGACGGCTCCCGTTCCGGGGACCGCAGGTTACCTTGGTAGGCTGAAATCCAGGCTCAAAGCCTGATAGGCAAGGGAACTAGGATGAGCAAAAAACCTCCAGCTCTTTAAGTAATACCACAGAACCCCGATACGCTACCGGCGTTATCCGCTGGGAAACACCGTTCTTTTTGAAAATATAGAACTGGACCTCTCCATTATTGTTAGTTTTTACTTTTAGAAGATCCGATTTGTTATAACTTGATTGCCATTTCCGGAAGGCAACAACAAGAGTGTCTCCGGTTATCTCTATCCATCTAATACCGTAATGTGGAGGAGAAATCCAGACTACGGCAAGGATACTTAAAACTATTCCAGTAATTAATGACCAAACGGAATGAGTGTTATGCCAAAGTCTTAAAAACATGACTGCGGATAAAAGAATGATTCCCCAATAGAGTTTTCCGGCCAGGAGCCTGGGATAATATTTCATTTTCTGTCCTTATACTTCTTCACAATAACAAGTTTGGGGAAATCGGTGAACCAGACAGGGCTTTGCCCTGCAGGTTACCTGGTTGGCTAGTGCGTAAAATAGGTAACGCTAGTTACCAAAGTAACATTCCATTAACCTGCGCTGATAGTGTCAGGTTCAATGGCCTTGTTACTTCATCATTCGACCCTGTAAATAAATTTGTGTAAAGCTCCAAAACTTTGTATAAAAAGTAAGGAGCTTTTATTTTGTACGACACAGACGAATTTAACGAGCTGGCAAATAAACTAGCCAGTAACCTCAAGACTCCGCAAGATGTCTCTGA
>JAQQAP010000028.1 GCA_028533045.1 Spirochaetales bacterium
ACGGCAGCTACTTCTATTCCGGCTCCCTGCCTTTAGGCGGGGGGCCTTTTTTTGTTGTAAGGTTTTTATAGTAATAAAAAAAATCGGTTTTATTAGTATCAAAAATTTGCTTTTAGTATAATAAAAACTTTCGTTTTATTACTATCAAACGAATCGTTTTATACTAATAGTTTGGATCGTTTTATTATACTAAAACCTTTGGTTTAATAGTAATAGTTCCGTTTGTTTGATTAGCTATAAACGGTTGGTTTGATAGTAATGGTTTGGGAAGGTTTTTGAACGCTGACTCACCTACTGTCATGCCATGCCGCAGATTTTGCGTTATGTACACCGTTTATTTAAATTAAACCATTGCATCCATATAGATGGAAGAAAGCTGCATAGCTATATGAATAGAAAAAAGTATGATATAATTGAATCGAAATGAGTAGTTTAGAAACGATAAGCCCATTACAAAAAAATCCATCCAATAATTCTGATCATTATAAGGATTATCCCTTATTGCGCTACATGGGAAGCAAATATAAACTTCTGGATTGGATTAAGGACGAACTAAGCGCATATGAATTCGATTCTGTTTTAGATGGATTCTCCGGTTCAGGAGCAGTTTCTTATCTTTTTAAGTCCATGGGAAAAACCGTTTTCTCCAATGATTTTCTTCATATGTCTTATACTTTTGCGAAAGCGACATGTGAGAATAACGATCAAATCCTTGATAATGAAGACTTAGAAATCCTTTTAGATATGGAGTTAGAAGCTCCGGACTTCATTCAAAAGACATTCAAAGATATTTTTTATACTGAAGATGAGCTCCTATTTCTCGATAAGGTTTCAAATAATATAAAAAGATTAGATAATCCCTACAAAGAATCACTGGCTAAAGCCGCGATTATTAGATCTTGTCTGAAGAAGCAACCCAGAGGTGTTTTTACTATTTCTGGCAATATGGATAAGTACAACGATGGCCGAAGAGATCTGAGGCTCTCTTTGCAGGAGCATTTCAGAGAGCAAATCGAGATATATAATTCGATTATTTTTTCTAATAATAAAAATAATATAGCTTTCAATGGCGACATCTATCAATTTAATGAAGAGTTCTATTCTCCTGATCTTGTATATCTGGATCCTCCCTATGTCCCGAGGTCCGATGATAATTGCTATGTGAAGAGATATCATTTCATTGAAGGATTATCGAAGTATTGGGAAAATGAAGAGATTGATTATAGTACTAAAGTCCATAAGATAAAGAAGAAGTATACTCCCTTTTCCTATAGAAGAACTGCCATTGAAGCCTTTGATACAATGTTTGAGAAATTCAGAAAAAGCATAATCGTTCTTTCCTATTCATCCAATGGATATCCAGATCTTGAAACGCTAGTTGATATACTTGGCAAGTATAAAACGAATATAGAGATTAAAAGGAAAGATCATAAATATCACTTTGGAAACCATAAAAAAGTCTCAAGATCAAAAGTAGAAGAATATCTGATAATTGGTAGTTAAATGGAAAAGATAAAACAGGATAAGGACGCTTTATTAGCAAATTTAAGCGTATTGGAAACAGATTGGAGGGATGAATTCTCGACGGACGTGATTTCCTTTCTTGATAATATCGATGTTGATTCTATCGCTGATAATGAAAATAGGATACAAGAACTCCTGGAGGATGATTTTAACGTCGCTTCGACTGTTTTTCGCTTATTTCTTGAAAAGTCGAAGGATGAATATACTTCCACTTTGAAAGAGTTGTTCCCTGAAAAAGGAAAATCCGGCTCAAGTGGCTTTCGTAAAGATCCGGAAAAGTACACCAAAACCTTGAACCATCTTTTTCTTAGAGAGAAAATGATTGAAACAATTGATCGGGAATATACCTGGAAAGATATTATTACAGAACGATTAAAAGCTGGTAGAGGTAGTGCAATAAAGGGGCAAAAAAGAGGAAGGCAATTAGAGGATTTTGTAGAAAACATAGTAAAGCAAGTTTTCGATAAATATGAACCTCGCTGTAGCTTCATTGGCATGAAGGGGAATTCGACAGAAAAAGCAGATTTCGCCATCCCTTCAAAAGAAAATCCTGAAATTATTATTGAAGTCAAAGGATATGGCGCAACCGGAAGCAAGCAAACCGATGTAATTGGTGATGTTAATCGCATTATCCAGGAAAAAAGGCATGATTCAACTTTTTTATTATTCACAGATGGAATAACTTGGAAAGAAAGAGAAAGTGATTTTAGAAAGCTGATAGAGTTTCAAAATCAAGGATACATCTATAAGCTTTATACGAAATCAATGGAAGAAGAATTCCTAAACGATTTAAAACTCCTCAAAGCCGAAAAAAATATATAACAAAATATGCGATAAACGCCACAGACATCACAGAGGTTAAAATGGAAATAAAAATACTGGTCGATAACAACACGATCATAGATGAATACTACCTGGGAGAACCGGCTGTTTCCTACCTCATTATAGAGAAGGGGACAAAAATCCTTTTTGATGTGGGATATTCGGACATTTTCATAAGCAATGCCGGGAAAATGAAGGAAAGCTTGAAGGATTTGGATTATGTTGTGTTGTCCCATGGACATAATGACCATACGGGAGGCCTGGAGCCCCTGGTTAACCATCTCAAGGGATCAGAGGAGGGAGCGAAGACCAAGCTTGTCGCCCATGAAGATACCTTCCTCTACAAAGAAGAAATGGGGGAAAGTATCGGCTCCTTTGTGAAGGAAGAATTTGTTAAGAACCATTTCGATACGGTTTTTACTACAAAGCCCCTATGGTTAACGGAAAATCTCGTTTTTTTAGGGGAAATTGAAAGATCCCATACTTTTGAAAATAAGAATCCCATAGGGAAATATAAGCTGAATGATGACCTTGTAGATGATTATCTCAAGGACGATTCAGCCTTGGCCTATAAGTCTCCCGAAGGCCTCGTCATTATTACAGGATGTTCCCATGCAGGAATCTGCAACATCATCGATTATGCCAAAAAAGTCTGCCGGGAAGAGAGGATAGTCGATGTTTTGGGAGGTTTTCATATGCTTGAGCCGACGAGGGAAGAACTGGAGGGAACCATGCAATTCTTCAAAGAAGCCCATATTAACAGGGCCCACCCCTGCCATTGTACTTCCCTGGATTCGAAAATACACCTTTCTCAAGTCACTTCTGTAGAGGAAGTAGGGGTGGGGCAGGTTTTGAAATACCTATAGGCGGGAGTCACTCCACTCCTGTAATTGGGCAATCTCCGCCGGCCAGCGCTCCTCGTCAATTGTCTCCAAAACTAAAGGTATCCCTTCAAAGCGCTTATCTTTCATGATTCGTTCAAAGGGGTCCCAGCCCAGATTTCCCTTGCCCAGGCTGTGGTGACGGTCCACCCGGCTGGCGTATTCCGACTTGGCGTCATTCAGGTGCATTCCTTTAAGAAAGTCAAAGCCGACGAGACGGTCGAATTCAGCCCAAACCGCTTCCATCGACTCCTCCGTTCGCAGGTCGTATCCGGCGGCGAAGGTGTGGCAGGTGTCCAGGCAGACTCCCACCCGGGATTGGTCCTTTACTCCTGCGATTATTCGGGCTATCTCCTCAAAGCGGTTTCCCAGGTTAGTTCCCTGTCCGGCGGTATTTTCAATGACCAGCACCGCCGATTCGCTCTGGGCCAGGGTCAGGTTAATGCTTTCCGCAATCCGGTCCAGACAGGCATCGGGATCAATCGATTTAAGATGACTGCCCGGATGAAAATTCAGGTACTTGAGCCCCAGCTGCTCTACCCTCAGGACTTCATCCAGAAAGGCGGCCCGGGATTTTTCCAGTTTTTCCTCTTCCGGATGGCCCAGGTTTATCAAATACCCGTCGTGACACAGAACCTGATCCGCCTTATAACCGCAGGCCTCCATATTCTCTTTGAACCGGGAAATATTCTCTTCCGTGTAGGCCTTGGCCACCCACTGGCGCTGGTTCTTGGTAAACATGCCAAAGCCGGTGGCTCCCAGTTCTTTGGCCCGGGCCGGGGCATTTTCCACCCCGCCTGCTATGCTAATGTGCGGCCCTATATATTTCATGGTTTAATTTTCTCCTCTTTTTCCAACAGGCTGATTTTTCTCTCCACGCCCCATCTGTATCCGCCAAGCTTACCATTCTTTCCTACTACCCTGTGGCAGGGGACCAGCAGGGCCAGTCTGTTCTGCCCGCAGGCGTTGGCCACGGCCCGTACCGATTGGGGGCTTCCTATCTCCTGGGCTATGTCCGAGTAGCTTCGGGTTTCCCCGGCGGGGATGGCCTGGAGAGCCTTCCACACTTTACACTGGAAAATCGTTCCCTGTATATCCAGGGGAATTGAGACGGGGAGGGCGGAGTCTTCTACTTTATTTAAGATGAGGGAAACCTCTTCCCGGTCCTCCTCTTTTAACTCCTCCAGAAGGGCGTTTTTATACCGTTCGGAGAAGTGGGAGAGCAAGGCTGATTTTTCATCGCCCATCTCTACGGCTGCCACTCCTTTGGGGGAGAGGGCTATGAGCACAAAGCCCAGGGAGCAGGGGAAGACGCCCCGCCGTAGGGTAAGGCCTTTTCCTTTTTTAAGTGATTGGCCCGGCGTCATGGCCAGTCGGGTGTCGGCCTTTTCGTAGAGGCGGCTGGACGATCCGTAACCGGCGGCGTAAAGGGCGGTGCTTACCGACTCCGCTTCCCCGGCGGCCTTTTTGAAACGGGCCGATTTTACGGCTTGGGAGTACTCCTTGGGGCTGACTCCGGTCATTTTCTTAAAGAGCCTTTGGATGTAGCCTTCGCTGTAACCGCTTCTCTTCGCCAGATCCCTTAGGGTGGGAGCTTCCTCCGCCTCTTCCATATAGCGGCAAAGACGGGAGATGAGAGGGGCCTGCCCCTGGCTTTCTTCCAAAGGACGGCACCGTTTGCAGGGGCGGAATCCCCGGGCCAGGGCTTCCCCGGGGGTCTCGAAGAAGAGGGTGTTCTCCCGCTTGGGAAGCCGGGACGAGCAGCCGGGGAGGCAAAAGATGCCGGTGCTTTTTACCCCGTAATAAAAGGGTGTTTTGGGGGATTTCTCTCTGGCTGCCACCAGTTGGTAGCGCTCTTCAAAGAGGTCCCTTTCCTCCTTATCCACGGAACTTCTTCCTTATCTTCGCCGGGATTCTCCCGTCAATAAAGACCAGTCCCATTCCTATGGCCAGCATACCGTAGAGGTATTGGAGTTTGAACTCTTCCGAAAGAAAGAGTACTCCCAGGAGGACGGCGCTTACGGGCACGAGAAAGGTCACCAGGAGCACATTGGTAGCCCCCGAGGAGGAGAGGATTTTAAAGTAAATGATGTAGGCCAGGGCGGTGGAGAAAAGGGCGATTCCCAGAAGGGCCGCCCACACATCCAGGCCGGGGAGGTTCAGTTGCCACGGCTTGTCCACCAGGAGCATGACCGGGAAGAGGAGCAGGGAGGAGCAAAGGAGCTGTCCCGTTGCGGTCAAGGCCGGGTCAAGGCCCAGCTTTTTGAATCCCTTACCCCAAACGCCCGCCAGGGAGTAGGATAGGGCAGCGCCCACCACGGCCAGGGCGCCCCATAGCTTGTGGGAGCCCTTTTGGAGCGATTCAAAACCAATCAGCACAACGACTCCCGTAATCCCCAGAATGACACCGGCGATTTTACGGGTATTTATCTTCTCGTCTCTGGTAAAAAAGTGGGCCGCCAGAACCGTAAAGAAGGGGGTCGTCCCGTTTATTATGGAGGCGAAACCGCCGTTTATGAACTGCTGTCCCGTCACGATAAGGCAAAAGGGGACGGCGTTGTTCAAGAGGCCCATAATGAAAAGACGCCGCCAAATCACTCTGTCCCGGGGAAGCTTTTTACCGCTAATGAGGAGGAACCCCCTAAGAATCAGGGCCCCCAGGAATACCCGTAAAAAAACAATCGTAAAGACGGGCAGTCCCGTAAGGGCTACTTCTACAAAGAAAAAGGACCCGCCCCAGAGGAGGGACAGAATAAGCAATAGTATCCAGTCGGTAATAGTCATGGGAGAACTATAAAACAGGAGAAAAGGAAATAATATCCGATTCTTGTCCTGTAATTCTACTTATCCCCTTCTTCGGGAACTATGCAGATAAAGGAGAAGTCCTCATCTCCGGCATTCTGGAACTGGTGCAGTTCTCCTCCTTTCACATAGGCCGTATCTCCCGGCTGGACGGTCTGCTCTTTCCCGTCTATGAAGAGTGTTCCCTTGCCGCTGATGATGTAGTTGATATGGGGCCAGTCGTGGGTATGACGGGGGGTAAATCCCTCTTTTTCCAGGGTGAATATTCGCATGGACCAGCCCTCCCAACCTTCCTTTGAGGTAATGGCAGTCGTTTTGGTTACATTTTTGACGCCTTCCATGGCAACGGCGATTTTGGCTTGATCTTCTTTTCGTAATAAGGGCATATTACTCTCCTTCTATATAGGGAATATAGGGGAAAAAAGGGCTAAGGTCAAATAGTTAGGGGAAGGGGCTTAAAAGGGTCACTTTTTTTTTCGGAGGGAAAAAAGTTCTTTCAAAAATATGCGCTTCATTTTATCATTAGGGCGAAAATGATGGACGGAATAGACGTGGACAAATTGATAAAAAGATGCCTTCAGTGCGGCACCAGTCTTAGTCAGCTTAGGGCGACGAAAAAGGCGGGCTGTTACTTCTGCTATAACACCTTTGACGAGGAGATAAACCGGATGACCGGGGATATTTTACATCAAGGGGATGAGGGGTTTGAGCTAAAAGATCGACTTAAAGAGGCCCTGTTCACGGAGAACTACGAACTGGCTGCCCGGATTCGGGACAAATTGGCAGGTATTAGCGGTGATGAATTACCCAGAGAATAACAGCGGACCTACCCTGGAAAACCGGAGCGGATGGTTTACCCGGAGGGGAGAACTTTTTGATACGGTTATCTCCACCCGGCTGCGCCTTTCCCGTAACGGGGAGCTCTCCCGTTTTCCCGCTACCATGGAAAAGAAGGAGAAGGAGGAGCTTATTGGCCGACTTTCCACTTTCTTTAGAAGTCAGGCGCCCTTTAACGGGAAAAGCCGCTCCTTTGCCATGGACGAAATCAGCGCAGAGGAAAGAAAAATTCTGGTGGAAAGGAAGATTCTCTCTCCCCGTCACGAGGGTGAGACAAACGGCCGGATTATCCAGGGTGGGGACGAGTCGATTAATGTACTTCTCTGTATGGACGATCACATTCAGTTTGTGGGCCTTCGAACGGGATTTGCCCTGCCCGAACTGCATGGGGAACTCAGCCTCCTGGCGGGGGAAACGGAGAAGGTTTTTCCCTTCGCCCGTGACGAAGCGCGGGGTTATCTGACCAGCCGGATTAGCGAAGCGGGAGCGGGATTGCGCGCTTCTGTTATTATGCAGCTTCCCGCCCTTTCTCTTATGGAAGATATGGAACCTCTTTTTCTGGCCCTTATGGACCGGGGCCTCTCTATCCGGGGCTTTATGGATGACGAAGATCGTTCCCGGGGCGGTCTCTACCAGATCTACAACGGGGGCAGCGCCGGTTACCGGAGCGAAGAAGAGATATTGAATAGTTTTTCCGAGGCTGTTAAGATTCTTTCCAAGAAGGAAGAGGCCTGCCGGAGTGAAATTAACCGGGGTCACTACCCTCAGCTTGAGGACCGAATTTATCGCTCTTTGGGGCTGTTACGATATTGTCGTCTGCTAAGCGCGGGCGAGGCGTTTAAACATTTGATGCTTGTGCGGCAAGGGGTTGCCCTGGGGTGGATTAACGAAATCTCTCTGGAGACCCTTTCGGCGTTGAGTCTTTTTACGGGAAATGCCCATATAGAAGGGATTCTGGTGGAAGAAGGCCGTGAATCAAATGGCGAAGAAGCCGATGAAAGGCGGGCCCGGCTGGTCAGGGAAACTCTGGCTGGGGGCCTAACCTATTTCAGTGTATAAATAGGGAGATGTTATGATCAAAGGATTATCCCAGAGGGCCCAGCGGGTTCTCACCGTACTGGCCCAGGAAGAGGCGCGGCGGACCCGTTCTGACCGTCTTTATCCGGAGCATGTTCTGTTGGGGATTCTCAGGGAAAAGGACGGTAACGGATACACCGCCCTTACCCGTTTGAATATAGAGATTGATGATTTGAGAGCCGAATTGGAGAAGGGCATTCAGGTGGAGCACAAGAGCTTTATCCTGGGCGAAGTGCCTCCCTCCTCCCGTGTTCGGGTTCTTTTGGAGAATGCCGCCAACGAGGCCTCCCTGTTAAATCACGAATATATAGGGACAGAGCACTTCCTCCTGGCTGCTTCCGGCGAGAAAGACAGCTCTCTGTCCCTCTATTTTACCCGTTTTAAACTCTCCCCCGATATTCTTAGGGGGGTGGTGTACGAGGTAACAAAAGGAGCGGGTAACCGCCGTCCTCCTTCCCAGCCCAACAGGAGGAGCAATAAACCCACCTTTGCCGGTACCGGCGCCCGGGAAGGGGTCCGTGTGAACGGAGAAGAGGGGGGAACCAATTTCCTCGACCAGTTTTCCCGGGATTTAACAGCCGTAGCCCGTCAGGGCGGTTTGGATCCGGTGATCGGCCGGGAAGGGGAGATCAATCGGGTCTTGCGTATTCTCGCCCGCCGGAGCAAAAATAATCCGGTCCTGTTGGGGGAACCGGGAGTAGGAAAAACCGCCGTAGTGGAAGGTCTGGCCATACGCATTGCCGACGGTACGGCCCCCGATTTTTTCCAGAACAGCCGGGTCATCAGTCTGGATCTGGCTTCCCTTGTGGCCGGTACGAAATACCGGGGGGAATTTGAGGAACGTCTCAAAAAAATCATCCGGGAAGTGCAGAAAGCGGGGAATATTATCCTCTTTATTGACGAGCTGCACACCATTATTGGGGCCGGGGGAGCGGAAGGGGCCATCGATGCCTCCAATATGCTTAAGCCCGCCCTGTCCCGGGGGGAAATCCAGTGTGTCGGGGCTACCACCCTTAACGAATACAAGAAGCATATAGAGAAAGATCCCGCCCTGGAGCGACGTTTCCAGAGCGTATTGGTGGAGGAGCCGACTCAGGAAGAGACCGCCGCCATTCTTAAGGGGATAAAGAGCCGCTACGAAGACCACCACAACGTGACCTATCAAGACGACGCGATCGATGCGGCGGTGGAGCTGAGTTCCCGTTATATTCAGGACCGATTTTTGCCGGACAAGGCCATTGACCTTATGGACGAAGCGGGCTCCTCCAAGCGGATGAAGAACCTGGTTCAGCCCAACGAGGTGATGGAACTGGAGATGAAGGTGGCCGATCTGACTGCCGAAAAAATCTCCCTGGTAAACACCCAGAACTACGAAAAGGCCGCCGCCGTGCGGGATAAGGTGCGGGAGCTCAAGAAAGAGATAGAAACCCTCCGTCAGAGCTGGGAAAAGACCCTCCGTGAAGAGGAGAACGTCATTACCCGGGCGGATATTCAGGAACTGATTGCGGAAGTGACCGGTATTCCCGTGAGCCAGCTGGTCCAGAGCGAATCGGAACGGCTCCTAAAGATAGAAGAGGTACTCCACGAAACGGTGATAGGACAGGATCAGGCCATTGGCGTCATAGCCTCCTCCATCCGCCGTTCCCGGACCGGCCTCAACTCTCCCGCCCGTCCCCTGGGGTCGTTTATCTTCCTGGGGCCCACCGGTGTGGGAAAAACCCTGCTCGCCAAGACCCTGGCCGAGTACCTCTTTGGTAATTCGGACGCCCTGGTGCGGGTGGATATGTCGGACTATATGGAAAAGCACAATATCTCCCGCCTCGTGGGAGCTCCTCCGGGATACGTGGGCTACGAAGAGGGGGGCACTCTTACGGAGAAAATCCGCCGCCGTCCCTACAGCGTGGTTCTTCTGGATGAGATAGAAAAGGCCCACGGCGACGTGTTCAATCTCCTTCTGCAGATTCTGGAGGAAGGAGAGGTTCAGGACAGTCTGGGTCATAAAGTCAGCTTTAGAAACTGTGTCATTATTATGACATCCAACGCCGGGGCCCGCCAGATCATGAACGGCTCGGGTATCGGTTTCTCCCAGAATGACGGACTCATGTCCCACGACGACCTGACCTCTTCGGCCATGCAGGAACTCAAACGGATTTTCATGCCCGAGTTTATCAACCGTATAGACGAAACTGTGGTTTTCCACTATCTTCAGCACGACCAGATTATGTCCATTCTGGACCTGATGATTAGCGAGGTGCAGGAGAGGCTGGCGGAAAAGAACATCAGCCTTAACCTTTCTCTCCGGGTTAAAGAATATTTGCTGGAAAAGGGCTATGATGTAAACTACGGAGCCCGTCCCCTGCGGCGCTTGTTGCAAAAAGAGGTGGAAGATCCCATTTCCCTGGGACTTCTGGGGGGCAAATTCCGGGAAAATGACCTAATCCGGGGGGAACTCCGCAACGGACAGATCCATTTTCGGACGGGGAAGACTAAAAAGGAGGGGTAAATGAAGCGATTTCCCCTATTACTCATACTATTTCTCCTTGCGGCGGGACTGAGCGCCCAGAGCAAGGAGCAGCTTTTTGACCAGGGCCTGGGGGCTTTTCAGGATAAGCTTTACGAAGAGGCTCTGGCGAATTTTCAGGATTATTTAAAGCGATACGCCAATGAATCCCGGGCGGACGCGGTTCTTTACATGAGCGGCGTGGCCCAATACAGCCTGGGCCGATTCGGCGAGTCACTAATGACATTTGACAGGCTTAAATCGGAAAAAGAGACCTCCCCTTACCTCCGTCGAACCCCCTACTGGCTGGGGCTCAATTACTTTAAAGGGGAGGAGTGGGACGCTTCGGAAGAGGCCTTCTCCGAACAGCTCCGATACAGCGGGGAAACCTACTATGTGGAGCGGAGCTTCCTCTATCTGGGCCTCTTAAATGAGAAAAAGGCCCACTGGGAAGGGGCGGCGGAGCATTATGCCAGGCTGATTTCCCTCTCGGGGAACACGGAGCTTGTCACCCAGGCCTATTATCGCCGGGGACTGGCCTATCTGAATCTGGCCGACTACGAACGGGCCCTCCCTAACTTTGAAAAACTTTCCGCCGACTACGGCAGTTCTCCCTATACCAAGGCCATGCCCTATTACATTGGTCTCTGCTACCTGAATTTGGGGCAGCCCGAAGAAGCTGTCCGCCGTTTTGACCTTTACCTGACCCTTTTTCCCAAAGGGGAGTACCGGGAAGAGGTGCTTTTCCTGCTGATTAGAGCCGAAGGTGAGCGGGGTAACGGTGAGAGAGCCCTTGAGCTGATTGAAGACCTGGAAGGTCAGGCTGATTTGAGCTTCCGGGCCCGACAGATGAAGGCGGAAAACTTCAGTACTTTGGGAGAGACGGAAAAGGCCCGCCAGGTGTGGCTGGAACTTCTGGAAGAAGAAGAACGCCCCCAAGAAAAGGACCGGATTAAGTACAACATTGGGCTGAGCTGGCTCAAGGAAGGGGAGCGGGAGAGGGCCATTCCCTGGTTCAAGGAGACTTTGGCCCTGCTGGAGAGCCCCGTCCGCCGGGATTCTCTCGATGCCCTGGCCGCCCTCTATCTTGAGGCGGACGAAAAGGAACTGGCCCTGGGTTACGGAAAAACTCTCTTTGACGACTATCCGGATTACGTAAAACGGGAAGAAACCGGTGCCATGGCGGCCGCCCTGATGATGGAGCTTAACCGGAACGATATGGTGGAAGCCCACTTAAAAATCATGGTGGAGCTGTACGGGGAAAGCGAAAAGAACGATCTTTACCTTATGATGCTGGGACAGGCGGCTATGGACAGGGAGGAGTGGACCCGGGCCCTGACCTATCTGGGGCGATTGGAGTCTAACTATCCCCAAAGCGAATATAGGGAAGAGGCCCTCTATCGCCTGGGTTATATCTATATCCTTAGGGAAGAGTACATTCGGGGGGCGGAATTCTTTAAGGAGCTGCTTGCTCTGGATAAGGAGTTGACCTCACAGGTGGAAGAGGACAGCCGCTACTCCCTGGCCCTGGCCTACTATAAAGGGGGCGCAGGAAACAAGGCTCTTACCTATTTTGAGGAGTATCTGGAAAAGTACGGTAATAACGAAAAGGCCGGAGAGATTGCCCTTTACATGGGAAATATCCATTTTGAGAATAGAAATTGGGCTTTTGCCGCAGAATATTACGGCCGGGCCGTAACGCTTCTGAAAGAATCGGAGGAGAATATCCTTCGCGAAGCGGCTTTTAAGGAAGCCCTTTCATTACAGAAGAATCAAGAGTGGGCCCGCTCGGGCGACCTCTTTCATAATCTTTATCTTTCCGGTCCCGCCTTGCTCTATGGCTACGAGTCCCTTTACCAGGAAGGGATTTGCCGGATTGAAGAAGAAAGATGGACCGATGCCCGAAAGATCTTTGAAGAGGCGGTTATTCAGACCTACGGAGAAGTCAGGGAGCGCTCCCTCTATCAGTTGGCCCGCATTGCCCTTTGGGAGGAAAACCGTAAAGAGGCTATTGATCTGGCACGCCTGATTAAATCGGACTACCCCGAGAGTGATTTGGGTATTCATCTCTTCTTTTCCGAAGCGGAGGATTATTGGGCTCTGAGGGAATTTGACAAGGCCCGTACCTGGTATCTTCTTTGTTTGGAAGTTTTTCCCGAGCAAGCACGGGAGGTTCAGGCCTCATTAAGGGCTTCCCTGGCTCTGGCCGAAGGGGGCGATCCCGATTCGGCTATTGAGGAGTTGTACTCAGGGCTTCTGAATGATTTGTCCGGTTCGGCCGGGCAGGGCCTTTATAGTCGTGCTACCGCTCTGGGGCGATTGCTCGTGGAAGGGGGCTCTTCCGACCGGGCCGAGACCTACCTGCTGGAATTGAAGGAAAAGACCGATGATCTGTCTCTTTTGGCACCCCTTATTATTGCCGCTGAACGGACCGGTTCGGGGGATGTGGACAGGTCTGCCTCCCTGGAAGCTCTCTATCGGGCGGAGGAACTTCCCTTTTCCATGAGGACTGAAGCCCTTCTTCTTTTGGGGGACTATCGCATAGACCGGGGAGAAGAGGAAGAAGCAAAAGCTCTCTACCGGGTTGTCATGGATTCCAACAAGGGGGAACTGGGGGCGGAAGCCAACTATCTTCTGGGGGAACTTCTGGTTTTGGAAAATCCTTCCGAGGGGGCCCAGGAACTTCTGAATGTCTCTTACAACTATCCGGAACAGGAGTTATGGGCGGCCAGGGCTCTTTACCGTTCCTGGGAGATATACTCCACCCAGGAGGAGGGAGAGAGGAAGAGGGAGATTGTAAAAGAGAAACTTCTGGACCTCTATCCTCAGAGCGAATGGGCGGCTTTGCTAAAATAATTAAACAATTTTTGAATGTTTTTTGTGTACAAAGTTGACTGAGAGGCGATTTTTACTTATATTGATGACATGGCTAATTATAAAGTAAAATCGCAAGATCTAGTAGAAAAAGTACACTCCATGATCCGTTTGATGATTCTTCGGAATCAGCTGGTTCCGGGTCAAAAACTCATACAGGAAGAACTGGCTGAGAAATTGGGGGTTTCCAGAACTCCTCTTTTATCGGCCCTTTCCAAACTGGAAAAGGAATTCCTTGTGGAATCCCTTCCCCGCCGCGGGTACTACGTAAGAAAGCTTTCCCGTCAGGAAGAGTTGGACCTTTTTGATATCCGTTTGCAACTCGAGCCCCTCGCAGCCCGCCGGGCTGCCGCCAATATTACACCTAAAGGAGCCCGGGATCTCATGACCCGGGCCGAGATATCTCCCAAGCAGAGAGAAACCATGGACCAGAAGAGCTTCTGTGAGTATGACTACCACTTTCACAGTCTTATTCAGGAACTGAGCGGGAATGAGTTTCTTCATAAAATGACCTCTTCCTACAACATTATCTCCCTTAGTAACCAGAATATCGTAACCGAATTTGATTACAGTATAGGTCAGCATTTGGAGTTGGCCCGTCTTATAGGTGAAGGTAAGGCTTCCGAAGCGGAATCCCTTATGGAAGAACATATTTCTCAGGCAAGAAGGCGCATTGTGGCTCTGGCCGATTAAAAAGGAGAAAGATCCCCATGAAAATCGTTATCGCCTCCGACTCGTACAAGGGAACCAATACCAGTTGGCGTGTGGCTTCCCTCATAGAAGAGGGAATCGTCAAAGTTGTTCCCCAGGCCCAAATTACCAAAGTGCCCGTTGCCGACGGGGGGGAAGGTACGGTTGATGCCATTCTGACCGCCCTGGACGGGGAGGAACATAAGGTTATGGTAAAAGGCCCTCTTTGGGCTCCCAAGGAAGCTCTTTGGGGAAGTGCGGGCGATACGGCGGTTATGGAAATGGCCGAGGCCTCGGGCCTGCCTATTTTAAAAGGGGAAGAATTGAATCCCCTTAAGGCGACGACCTATGGTACCGGCGAGATGATAAGGGAAGCTCTGGACAGGGGATTCCGTAAAATTATCATAGGGATTGGGGGGAGCGCCACAAACGACGGCGGTATGGGAATGGCCCAGGCTTTGGGAGCCCGATTTTATGACTCGGAAGGAAAGGAAATCCCCGAAGGAGCCGGAGGGGGTGACTTAGCCCGAGTCGCCCAAGCGGACCTGTCCGGTCTGGACCCTCGTCTTACCGAGCTTTCTATGACCGTGGCCTGTGATGTGACCAATCCTCTTTTGGGAAAAGAAGGGGCCACCTATACTTACGGCAAGCAGAAAGGGGCTACCCCGGAAATGCAGAAGGAACTCGAAGGGGGTCTGGCTTCCTATGCCGATATTTTGGCTGAATCATTGGGAGAAGATTACCGGAATAAGCCCGGAGCCGGTGCGGCCGGTGGATTGGGATTCGGTTTGGTCGCGATTTGCGGGGCGGAGATTCGTTCGGGTATCAAGACTATTCTGGATTTTATTGGGCTTGATGAACATATTAAAGAGGCTGACCTGGTTATTACCGGAGAAGGGAAGATCGACGGGCAATCTCTTTACGGGAAGGTTCCCGTGGGCATTGCCGAACGATGTCAGCCCTTGAATAAGCCTCTTTTGGCCATTGTGGGCGATATTGGACCGGGAACGGAAAAAGCCTATGAACTGGGTATCGACAGTATCATGAGTACCGTAAACAAGGCCATGCCCCTTAA
Source organism: Spirochaetales bacterium (assembly GCA_028533045.1). Taxonomy (GTDB): domain Bacteria; phylum Spirochaetota; class Spirochaetia; order DSM-2461; family DSM-2461; genus SZUA-368. Next base: position 15,083 of record JAQQAP010000028.1, read on the forward strand.
GGACGCTCTGGACAACTCTTCCGAACTTCTTGTGGAAGCGGCGGAACGGGCCATGCGTATGATCATGATAGGAACTGAATTATAGTCCCGTAAAATAAATAGATATGCCTAAGTTTCGGCTGAAATAAAAAGGCTGGCGGCAACAGTTGTTGTAACCAGCCTTAATGCTTCAGAACGAATCTTAACCTTCGCTGATAGCATCCATGGGACATTCACCGGCACAAGCGCCACAGTCCACACAAGCATCGGTGATAGTATAAACATCACCTGCAACAATTGCCTCGGTGGGACATTCGCTAGCGCAAACACCACAACCGGTACATTTTTCTGCATCGATTACGTACATAAAGTACCTCCCTTTGGAGTATAGTATAATAGCAATATATCCTAAACTCCCAATGGGGTCAATAATTTTATTTCAGTAAAAAACTACAATATGGTATGGCCTTTTTTTGTTTCTTTACTTTCCCCCCACATTACACACATATTCCTGTTACATTACCTTATTAAACTTAGCTTCAACTAAAAACGTGGAAAAGAGGCATCCTTCTTTTCCCAGGAGAGAGAAATGAAAAAATTAGCAGTAATGATGGCTCTTATGGCAGCCATTGCCGTTGCACCTGTTTTCGCTATCGATGACAGCGCTGTAACCCTCGACGGAGACTTTACTTATGAAGTTGGTACTGACTTTAGCACTACCGATGACGCCGTAAGCCAGGATATGGATATTACCCTTGGTGCATCCATTGGCGAATTTACTTCTTTTAGTGTAGAAATTGAAGCCGATCCCGATGATTCTGGAGCATTTACTTGGGATGATCTCAATGAAGATGAAGAAGTTGATTCTGATGAAGTTGTTTATTCTACAGGATACCTTGTTCTTGATTCCATCGAAATGACTCAGGAATTCGAAACTTTTACATTGACCGCCGGTGCTTTTGACTTCCAGGGTACCTACTACGACTATATCTACGAGTGGGAATGGGACTCTTCTGCTTCTTACGCTGCCCTTCAGCTTGATTACGCCGTAACAGAAGAGATTACCTTTTCTGCTTACCTGCCCCTTTCCGAAATTGCCGATGAGCTTGACGCCATCGCTTTTGAAGCAGCCTACGCCTCCGATATGGCTAACGTTGCCGCTCACTACCTGAGAGACGGTGATGAAGAAGACGGCGTATTCGGCGGTGCCGCCGAAGTATTCCCCACAGAAGATGCTACCGTTTACGGTCAGTACCTTTACGACATCGATGCAGAAGAGAGCCTCTATATGGCCGGCGCTTCCTATGTGATTGATGCGTTGACTCTGGCTGCCGAATATCATGACAGCATTGAAGAATTCATCGCCGTAGGTGTATCTTACGCTCTTAACGAAACCTTCACCGTTTCTGCCGGTGCTTACTTCCCCACCGAAGAAACCGCCGATACCTACGGTGTTGACGCCGGTGTAGCTTTTGACGTAGACACTGTAACCTATACCTTTGGTGCCTCTTACGTCGCCGACGACAGCACTCTCGGTGAAACTTACGTAGCACCCCAGTCCGCAGCAGGATATGAAGAAAACATTGCCGTATCCTTCTCCATGGACATTGATTTCTAAGTATTTCCTTTAAAATAAATCAATAAATTGCTGGGCCGTTCCCTTGTGGGGCGGCCCTTTTTTCTGTATTATCCCTTTCAATGAAACGATGCGGCTGTTTCCTGCAAAGCGATAAACCGGAAGAGTTCGGGGATCTTCTCTCTTTTATGGACCTTTACAACTTCATTCCCCAGAATGAATTGGGCCCTGTAGGAAGCCGGGAGATTTTTCTTGTCGATTTGGATAGTATTGATCTGAATCGCTGGTTAAAAATCAGAATAAAAAAAGGGTACGACCAAATACCCTACCTTTGTCTCTCCGGTGATATGCGGGAAAATCTTCAAATGAGCGCCTTTAAAGCCGGAGCGGAGGATATTCTTCCCCGTGACCTCCACCCCTCTCTTATTTGTCAGCGTGTCGTAAATCTTCTGCGTGTCCTCCCCGCGCTAAAGAGGGAAAAGGGCGAATCCCAAAGGAAGATACTTCTTCCGGGAGGGCAAATTATTTCCCTTAACCTGGAGCAGCGTCTTGTTTCCCGTAACGATTCTCACATAAAACTCACACCCCGGGAATGGGATATCTTTCTTATTCTCTCGGGCAAGATTAATAGTGTCCTATCCCGGGAGACCCTGCTGGAAGCTCTTATGGGAGAAAGCAGTGAGGGGAACGACCGTCTCGTGGACGGGCATATTAAAAATCTCCGTCGAAAGCTGGGCGACAAGAAGTGCATTGAAACAGAGCGGGGCTACGGTTACCGCCTGAGAGGGAGGGTGCTTTAAGTTATGGCCATAGGAATTACCCTCTTTTTTAAAGATAACAAAACCGAGTCCGAACTTCTTCCCTATCTTGGTGCGGAAGGTTACCGGGTCCAGGCTCTTCTTGTGGATGAAGGCGCTACGGCTCTCCACGAAGCTATTGAAGGGGACTGTCTTCTCTTTGAGCTGGGGGAAGGGGATTTTTCTTTGCTTACCTCCCTCAAGGAACTCATTGAAAAACAGAAGAAACCGCTCATTGTTTTAAGCCGCAATATCAGCGCTTTGGTCAGGGCCGAACTTTACCGAATGGGGGTGCAGGATGTTATTCCTTTGCCCTGGACCTCCCAGGCTTTGGGGTTAAGGATTCGGAAAGCTTTAAGCCGCTCCGGCTTTAAGGAACGGAATCGGTCGGAGCTCTTCTGGCAGTTCAAAGAGGACCGACTCAAACTGGATTTTGACGGGCATCTAGTCTATTTAAACGACAAAGAGCTGAGTCTGACCAATAGCCAGTGGACTATTTTAGTCGCCCTGATCGATAACGACGGTCTTCCCCTGTCCCGGAGTTTTCTCCTGCGTCAGTGTCTTCAGTTTGAACAGGGGAATACGAGAACCCTGGATAATCATATAAAAAATATAAGAAAACAGTTGGGAAACCGTTCCTATATAGAAACAATGCGGGGATACGGGTATAAATTAAGTGGGAAAGCCCTAGATAAGCGTGCCCCATAGGAGATAAGCATGGCAAAAACAGAAGTACTGGACCTGGGAGGCTCTCTGGTAGCCCAGGAAACAATGGACATCGACTTCCTTAAGAAGATTCGGACCTTTCTCATCGATTGGTTGGAAGAGGACGATGAGCGTAAGCTGATTATTATCATCGGTGGAGGTCATCCGGCTCGTGTCTTTCAGAACGCCTATCGGGAGGTGACCGGGAGTGAAGCGAATCATGACGAACAGGACTGGATTGGCATTATGGCCACCCGTCTGAACGCTCAGCTGGTGCACGCCCTTTTCTCTAAATACTGCTTTGACGATGTGGTGTACGATCCCACGGTCATTAAAACCATGACCGGCCGGGTTCTGGTGGGAGCCGGATGGAAGCCGGGCTGGTCCACCGACTATGACGCGGTTCTTCTGGCGGAAGCCTTTGGGGCGGAACGGGTTCTGAACCTTTCCAATATAAGTAAGGTTTACACCGCCGATCCCCGGAAAGACCCGAACGCTCAGCCTCTGGATGCCATTAGCTGGACAGACTACCGGGCCATGTGCGGGGACGAATGGACCCCCGGTATGAACGCTCCCTTCGATCCTGTGGCCAGTAAAAAAGCCCATGAAATCGGGCTGAATGTCATTGTGGCCGACGGTCGTGACCTGGATAATCTGGGGAAAATCCTTGACGGGGGAGACTTTACGGGGACGGTGATTTCCAAATAACCCGGGAGAGATCGGCGGAAAAGGGCTCGGCCTCTCTAAAGTCGGGGAGCCAGTCGCTGCCGGTCTCCAATTCCTGAATAAAACCGTCGTCTATGGCGTATTTTTCCAGCATAGCAATGACCCTTTCGTACTCCTCCTCCGACACATAACGCTCCGGAATGGGGTGAGTCTCTCCGGGGATATGGACCGGAGTATACTGGGAGAGGAGGGAGAGCAGGGCCCGGTCCTTTCCTTTTTGGGCAAACCACTCTATGAGTTCTTCCGTAATTTCCGGGTAACCGGGGATTATGAGGTGACGGATAATCGTTCCCTTAGTCAGCATTCCCCCCTCGGTATAGACAAGGGGGCTTTGAGCTATCATGAATTTTACCGCTTTCCGGGCTCTTTCGGCATAGATTTCTCTTCCGTAAATTTCCTGAGCCCAGCGGGCTTCGGTGGTTTTGAGGTCGGGGAGCCAGATATCCACATGAGGGGCCAGTTGCTCCAGAAGTTCAATCTTTTCAAAGGCCGATGAGTTCCAGAGGATCGGGAGGGTAAGTCCTAGCTCCCGGGCTCGCTTTATGACCTCAATCAGCTGGGGAATAGAGTGGCTGCCGGTGACAAAGTTGACATTGGCCGCCCCCGCTTCCTGTAGTTTAAGACAAATCTCCGCTCCCTCATCTATGGTCAACTCCTTTCCTATCAAACCCCGGCTAATCTGCCAGTTTTGACAAAAGGGACAGCGCAGGTTGCAGCCGGAAAGGAAGAAGGTGCCGCTACCCCGGTCTCCCACAAGAGGCGGTTCTTCCCCAAAGTGAAGAGAGGCGAGGGCGGCCTTGAAGGTTTTAGCCCCGGAAGGATTCATAGAAAACCCGGCACGCCTTGTAGGTGGCGTAAACGTCAATTTTCGAGGTGATTTCCAGGGGAGCGTGCATTCCCATGACCGGTGTTCCCATATCTATGGTGTGGATGCCGTAGCGGGAGAGGAGGAAGGCTACGGTCCCGCCGCCCCCTTCGTCTACCTTACCCAGTTCGGAAATCTGCCAGGGGACGTTGTGCTCGTCCAGGAGCTGACGCAGGGCCGCCAGATATTCTGCGTCCGCATCGTTGCTTCCCGCTTTGCCCCGGGCTCCGGTGTATTTGTTGATATTCACCCCCCGTCCCATTTTGGCGGCGTTGCCCATGTCGTGGACCGACTTGAAGTTGTAGTCCACGGCGGCGGCCACATCGGTGGAGAGGGCGTGGGAGTTGTTTAGAATATCCCGGAAGAGGATTTCCGAATAGTTTTCTGTTACGCCGTGGGCGATTTTGCTCAGGCAGTGGTAGAAAAAGTGGGAATCCATACCGGTTGAGCCCCGGGAACCGACCTCTTCCTTATCGGCCAGGAAGGCCACGCAGGTTCGCTCCGGTGTCTCCTTTAGGTCAAAGAGGGCTTTTAAGTTGGCAAAGCCGCAGACCCGGTCGTCCTGTCCGTGGGCCAGAATCATGCTTCGGTCCAGTCCCAGGTCGCGGGCGTTGGCGGCGGGGACTACTTCCAGCTCGGCGGAAAGGAAGTCCTCTTCGGTCATGCCGTATTTTTCATTCAGGAACTCCAGGGCGGCCAGCTTAATGCCATCCTTTAGCTCAGGATCATCCACCGGTTGGTGGGCCAGAAGGACGTTCAGCTGTTCCCCGGTGATGATTTCGGGCATCTTTTTGTCGGCCTGGATTTTTCCGCTCAGGTGAATAAGGATATCGGGGATGGTAAAGACCGGATCGGCCGGGTCGTTTCCTATATCCACTTTCTTTACCGTCCCGTCCTTGAGAATGACCACGCCGGTCAGGGCCAGGGGGATCTGCACCCAGTGGTACTTTTTGACGCCCCCGTAGTAGTGGGTTTTGAGGTAGGCGGTGGAGCTGTCCCCGTCTTCGTTCAGGGGATTGGGTTTCACATCCAGCCGGGGGGCGTCCACGTGGGAGGCGCAGAGGGAGAACCCTTTGTTTACACCGTCCTTACCAATCACAGCTAAAAGAAGATTCTTTTTTCTGTTGGTAAAGAAAATCTTTGATCCCCCCTTGAGTTCTCCCGCTTCTTCAAAGGGGACAAAGCCCGCCTTTCGTGCGTCCGATTCGGCCTTTTCTATAAAAAATCGTTCGTTTTTACCCTCGTCCAGGTAAACCTTATATTCTTCGCTTAGATCCCGGGCAGCCTTTGTTTCATCGCTCAGACTGTGCCAAGCGCTGGTTTGCTGTCGGAAAAGTGTTTTTTTTCTTTCTTCCAGTAGAGTTTTATCCATGGCTTTCTCCTAGAATTGTACTATACTTGAAGAGCATGGCTATGAAAAGGTGTTCCCTTCTATCTCTATTTACTTTCCTCCTTATCTCATCTCTTTTCGGACAGGAAAGCGGGGGTGTTCAAGAGGTTCGTGTGGGAGGGATAAATTTCTTCATTGGCGAAGAGGAAGAACAACGGGCCGGTTTGACCCGGGAGAAGGCGTTAAGGAAGTTTTTTCAGATGAAGATAGGCGATGTCTATGAGTCGCCGGAAAAACTGGAAAAGGAGTTGGAGCGAATAACTCAGGACCTTAATAGCCAGCAGGTTTTTAAGGAAATCAGTTTTGAAGTGAGTTACTGGAAAGAGAATCTACCCCTCTTCCCCAGGGAGAGCCTGGGAGCGCATATCTCGATTCATGTGGAAGATTCTTTTTCCCTTTATCTTCTTCCTTCGGTCACCTACGACAGTAACTTGGGGATGCTCTATGGGGGAAACTTTGCCTACAATAATGCCTTTGGGACATTGACGAATTTTAACTTGAAGGGCTATGGGGGAACGGAAACCTGGAAGGTTGGGGGAACATGGGAGAATGTTCCGATCCATCTTTTTCGGGCGGATCTTGCCCTCTCCTGTGAAGAAGTGACGACCCGTCGTGTGGATGATAATGATAACACCGTCCTGGAGTATAGTAATCTCCTCCTTGATTTTAATATGCGGGTGGATTTTCCCATCGTGGGCGGATGGGAGCTTCTTGTTAAACCGGGAATCTATTTGCCCTTTAATTATGAGTTGGACTACTATGACGATGATTATGGCCGTGGGGAGTTTGATGAGCTTGCCACCGTTTCTACCGGTACTTTTACCTGGGGGATTTCCCACACGGACTACTTTTGGGAAGAGAACTTCCGCGTAGGTATTGAAAGTGAGTTGGCCATGACCCTGGAAGGGGATTTAAGCAGTGATTGGGAGCCGCTTCTTTCTCTTGAGGCGGGAAGTAGTGCTTTTTACCGGCCCCTTCCTTTTCTGGGCATGGGGCATCATGTCTCCGGTTTCTATGTTGTCGATGGAATCCGGGAGGAAGCAGGGGTGTACATCCGCGGAGTTCTGGATTATTTGATGTACGGAGAGTGGGGAATTTTTCTGAATAATAATATAGATGTGAGAGCCTTTACCATTCCTCCCGTTCTGGAGTTGCATGTCTATCCTCTCTTTGACTTGGGAATGGTCTATAACGATAACACCCCTTACGATCCCTATGATTACCGTATGACTGCGGGATTCGGCCTTACCCTCTTTCCCCTTTTTCTGCAGAGTCTGCAAATGAACATCGAATATGGTTATGATTTAATAAACAAAGGGACGCCGGAACTCACGATTAAATCGGAATTGTTTTTTTAAAAGTGCTTGATTGGACCGGAAAGGGCCTTTAAAATCTAAGTCAGGAGACTGACAATGAAAAATATCTTTTTATTTATGCTGATTATGATTGCCACGGGAGCCCTTGCCACCGTGACGGCTGAACAGATTCCCGAAGGCTGGTGGACCCAAACGGCCAGTACTGCCGGTGATTCCGATATGATTGTGGCCATGAACATTAATTGCGAAACACCCCATATTATTTCTCTCGACTCTAATAACGGCTGGATTGGCTATGCCTGGTATAGCGAGGCAGAGGATCTTTACAAGGGATTTTTTGAGTTGATTCGCCCCGAGTCGGCTCCGGAAAGAAAGGACTGGACCGGGGAGGTTTTCCAGGTGGAACTGGGATTTGACGGACTGACTTTGACCATGCAGGCTGCGTCGGACAATCGCAAGTTTCAGGCAACCTTCTGGCAGAAGTAGAGTAAGAGGCTGCCCCGTTTACGAGAGGCAGCCTTTTATATTTCCGCTTTATGCGGTGAGCGTTTTTTCTACTAAATAATTGGTTCTGAGGCAGCTGTCCAGAAGCTGTTTGGGCATAAATTCTTCCCTTTCTGTCTTCCAATCGTCCCTGTATCGGGTGATTTTAACATTGTAGCCGTCTTTAAGCTCCTCAAGGATGGTTACGCTTTCTTTGGTGTTTGAACCGTTTACCAGAAATTCTCTCATTCTATTTTTCCTCCATGGGGATTAGATATTTCTATTATCGACGGGGAAAAATAATTCTTAAGACTTAGTTCTCTTTACAAGCAAGGCCTATTAAACTATGATCAAAATAATGAAAGAATTAACCAGTCAGCAGAGAAAATATCTGACAAAAGAAGCCCATGACCTCAATCCGGTGGTTATGGTAGGACAAAAGGGAGTTACCGAAGGGCTCCTTACCATGGTTCGCGAATCTCTGGAGAACCATGAACTCATTAAAGTGAAATTTGTGGATTATAAAGAGAGCCGCCGGGAAATTTCCGATGAAATCGCCCAAAAATGCGACGCCTGTCTTATTCGGGTAGTCGGCAATATCGCTATTCTTTATCGTCCCCAGGACGATCCGGCCAAAAGACGGTATAAGGCCTAATTCTTCTCCCACTCCAACAGACGGGCCTTCCGGTCCAGTCCTCCCGCATAGCCTGTAAGTTTTCCCTTTTTACCTATAATACGGTGGCAGGGAATTATTATGGCTATGCGGTTCCGGGAGTTGGCCCCGGCTACAGCTCGTACAGCCTTAATATCCCCCAGTCTAACCGCCTGTTCCCCGTAGGAGCGGGTCGTCCCGTAGGGGACCTGCAGCAGTTCGGTCCAAACCCTTTCTTCAAAGGGCGTCCCCCTGTAGATTAGGGGAAGAGTAAATTCTTTTCGCTCACCCTTAAAATACTGGTCTAACTGACTTTTCATCTCTTCCAGAACTTCATCGCTCTCATAGCTTTTTTCTTTGCCGTAATATTTCTCAAGCGATTTGAGCTGCCGCTCCATCTTGACCCGGTCGGTAAATTCCAGGAGACAGACTTGATTTTCGAAGGAGGCTCCGGTCATCTCTCCCAGGGGGGTATTGAATGTGGTAAAGCGAATCATTTCTCCTCCTCTCCGTAACAGCGGGCGGCCATAGCCCGGCTGATTTCATCGGACTTGCGGAATACTCCGTCAATGAGAGGCTCCACTCGATAACGGAGCCGTATCAAGGGATTTTTTCTTCGGTGAAAGCAGCGGCTCCGGGCCGCCCGGTCTACCGTGGCCGATTCGTCCATGATAAGAGGAAAGAAGGTGAGGGTCAATGTAATATGGGTTTGGAGACGGCGGGCGGGAACAAAGGGAATGAAGCGGGTTATTTGGTAGAAGGCTTCTCCCAATTCGGCCGGGTGGGTACAGGCGGTAAACACTATAGCCGCCCAGAACATAAGAATAAAGCGGGCTCCTCTGATAGAGGCTTCCCCCGGGGAAGAACCCATCCTCAAGTCACTCCAAAGAAGAAGGCCCCCCATCACCAGAGCGAAAATCAGGGCAATTCCCATTTTCCGAAAAGCCGGTTTCACTGCGAACGAGGCCGCCAGGAGGAGTAGTGTGGAGACGCCTAAAAGGATAAAACCCGCCCTTCCCACAGCCAGGGAAAAAATCAGGATCATAATCAGCTTAATCCAACCGGGGAGTCGGTGGAGAAGGCTATTTCCCGGACGATAGTGAAGAAAAGCTACTTCAGCCATGTGAGTCCTTCCGGTTTTCTCACGCCCCACTTTTCTACATGGGGGAGGACTTCTTCTACGGTTCCGGTCATTCCTATCTCTCCGTCGCCCATGAGAATCAGCCGGTCTGCATGGGCGGCGCATTTGCCCAGGTCGTGGGTGATGAGCAGGATGGTCATTCCTTTTTTGTGGAGCTCTATAAGGGTGTGGAGAACCTGATTTACCCCGTTCCAGTCCAGGCCCGTAAAGGGCTCATCCAGTACGAGAAGTTCCGGTTCCATTGCCAAAATCCCTCCTATGGCCACCCGTTTTTTTTCTCCCCCCGAGAGGCTGTGGGGCCGGCGGTTCATAAACTCTTCCAGGCCCAGTTCATCTTTTACTTGTTCTATGCGCTGCCGGATCTCTTCCTTGGGGAGTTTAAGGTTTTGCGGCCCGAAGGCCAGTTCCCGTTCCACCGTCTGCTCCACAAACTGCAGGTCCGAGTTCTGGAAGACCAGGCCTACTTTTCGGCGGATCTCATCGCCCATGGAGCGGATTTTTTGTCCCCGGAAGAGCACTTCCCCCTGGTCCGGTTTTTCCAAACCATTCAAATGGTTCATGAGAACCGTTTTTCCCGAGCCGTTGGTTCCGGCCAGAATAGTCCAACTTCCCTGTGAAAGGCTAAAGCTGACTTCCTTGAGTATGGGATGGTTCTTCTCAAATGACCGACTGAGTCGGCGTACTTCCAAGAGGGGGGAGGAGGACATTTATTCTTGTTCTTTCCAGTAGCGGGGGATGAAAATACGGGCCAGAATAAGGGCTACGGTGCCCTTGATTACGGCTCCCAGGATAAAAGGGGTTAAACCGGCGGCCAGAGCTTCTCCCCAGGTCATGGCCAGTTTAAACTTTAGCCAGGGAACGCCGGGGAGGAAAAAGAGAACCGTTCCTGTTACTGTTGCTAAGATCAGTTTAACAAGAGAAACTTTACCGTGACTTTTGGCGGGTTGTACGATAATACCGGTGACCAGGGCCGAAAGGAAGTAGCCCAGGAGGTAACCGCCGGTAGGTCCTATGAGTACTGCGGCGCCCCCTTTTCCTCCGGAAAAAACAGGAAGGCCTACCGCTCCCAAGAGAAGATAAACTATTACGGCAGAAGCTCCGGCGCGGGGCCCCAGAAGCATTCCGGCCAGCAAAATGAACAGGGTAGCCAGAACGACAGGCACCGGGCCGATAGGCAGGGCCATATAGGAGCCGGCAATGATGAGCGCCGTAAAAAGCGCCGTTAGTACAATTGATTGAATCTCTTTCTTTTCCATATTATTCCTTTTTATTAAGTATCTATTTTCCTTGGGATAGAAGTTGAGTTTTTATACATTCTCCGGGGAAGATGGCCCGGCCCGTATCCAGAATCAGACGCCCCAGGTTGTCTACTTCCCGGGGGCAACCGCTAATACGCTCCCCTTCGCTAAGCTCAAAGCCGTACTGCCCTCGGGAAAGAAAGAGTTTGTTATAGAGGTTTGTCAGTTCCCGTCCCCCCATGGCTCGGTAGGTTTCCATCTTTTGGAGGTAGCCTTTCATAAGGTCCGAGCGGGAGAGGTTATGGCCGGTAAGGCTGCTGAGGGAGGAGGCTTCTTTCGTGGGAGGATTGTTGTTTACATTTATACCTATTCCCAGGTTAAAGCGGGTAATCCGTTCTCCCTCTCCGCTAAAGGCGGGTAGAAGGCCTATGACTTTTTTATCGTTAACCAGAATGTCGTTGGGCCATTTGATGCGGCCCGGAAGTTTGTAGTTGTCCCGGAGGATTTCGGTCAGGCCGATGAGGGCCGCCATAGAGCTGCGATAACTCCGGGGGGTGGGCAGGTTCTCCTCAAAACTGTGGGTGAAGAAGAGTCCTCCCCGGGGGGAGAGCCACTCACGGCTGTGCCGTCCTCTTCCGGCGCTTTGTTCTTCGGCGGTTACCACAAAGTCTTCTGGGGGAGAGTTTTTGTCCCGGTGACGGTGAAGGAGGGTTTGGGCGTAGTCCATGGTGGAGTCGGTCTCATCCAGGCAGTAGAAACGCTCTTTACCCCTAAAAAGGTGGGCCCCGAGGGAATCGGCCGGCTCTCCGGTTAACCGGTAGCCCTGGCGGGAGGATTCTATTTCGTAACCCAATTCGCTAAGTTTGCCTATCTGCTTCCAAACGGCCACACGGGATATTTCCATTTGGCCGCTGAGCCATTCCCCGGAAAGGGGGGAGTCGGCACTTTGGAGGAGGTTGAGAAGTATGCTTCGCGAGTCCTTTTTGTTAACCATAGTAAATGAGAGGTTAACGAAAAGGGGCAATTTAGTCAAGTTCTCCTTTCCCATTTACAAAAAGTAGGGTAAAATAGGGGCATGCACAGTCACAATCCGAATCTGAATGCTCTGATTGAAACGCAAAAAGAGATTAAACTCCTCGGTTCCATTGCTTCCGTTTTAGGCTGGGACCAGGAAACCTATATGCCCGAAGAGGCTTTGCTTTGGCGCTCGGAACAGCTGGCCTGGTTATCGGGGCAGATGCATCGCCGTGAGACGGCTCCGGAAATCAAAGACCTTTTGGATAAGCTGGAAGATTATTCTCCTGCCGACGATAGGGAAAAGGCTCTTCTCAAAGTGGCTCGACGTGAGTTTCGCCGGGCCGAAGTTTTTCCCGAAGACTATGTGATTGAAAAGGCCCGTCACCACAGTTTGGCTCAAAACGGTTGGATTCAGGCCCGGGAAAAGGAAGATTTTGAAGCTTTCCGACCCTTTTTAGAAAAAAACATGGAGTTTGCCCGGCGCGATGCGGAGTACCTGGGGTACGAAGAGCACCCCTATGATGCGCTACTGGATCTCTACGAGCCCGATATGAAAGCCTCACAGATAAAAGAGCTTTTTGATCCCCTGGGAGAATATCTGGCCGGATTGGTTAAACGGATTGGGGAAAAGCCTCCTGTAAGGGATGACTTTCTCTCCCGCAGCTGTCCCGTGGATAAGCAGGAAGAGTTGGGTAAGGAAGTCCTTAAGGCTATTGGTTACGACTTTGGAAAGGGACGGCTCGATGCCACGGCCCATCCTTTTACCAGTGAATTGGGCCCCGCCGACATCCGGGTTACCACCCGTTACGATGAATTTGATTTTTGTTCCAATTTATTTAGTGTTATCCATGAAGGGGGACACGCCCTTTATGAGATGGGAATCGATTCGACCCTCTCGGAAACCCTGTTGGGAACGGGGACGTCTTTGGGGATTCATGAATCCCAGTCCCGCTTTTGGGAGAACCTTCTGGGAAGGAGCCGCGCTTTTTGTGAAGGTTTTCTGCCCCTTTATCAAAACTACTTTCCCCAGGCCTTCGGCGATATAGACGGAGAAAGCTTCTACCGCGGGATAAATCGGGTTAAACCGAGTTTTATTCGAGTTGAGGCGGATGAAGTGACCTATAGCCTTCATGTGATTCTTCGTTTTAACCTTGAATTGGCCCTGCTGGAGGGAAGTCTTGCGGTGAAGGATTTGCCCGAAGCCTGGAATGAGGAGTCCCGGAAACTTTTGGGTATCCTTCCCGAGTCCGTTTCCCAGGGGGTGCTTCAGGACGTTCACTGGTCCCACGGTCTTATAGGCTATTTTTCCACTTACGCTTTGGGGAATCTTTACGGGGCCCAGTTTATGGCCCGCATGAAAAAAGATATTCCCCAATTGGATGATCTACTCAGGCAAAGAAATTGTGAGCCCCCTCTTAAATGGCTCAGGGAGAAGATTCACCGGCACGGTTCGGTCTACTCTTCCGCCGAATTGTGTCGGAAAATTTGTGGGGAAGACCTGGATTATCGCTATTTTATTGACTATTTAGAAAAGAAATATTTGGAAATATACGGAGTTTAACCATGTCCGATCGATTGATTATGGAGACTTTGCCCGTTGACCGGGCTGTGGAAAATTACATTAAAACCATTGTCCTAAGGACAAGTAAGCTTAAGCAGCAGACCGAATTTCGCGTGCTCGTTCCGGGGAATATGGCCATGCTTTTTTTCTATTTTGGCAAAGGGGTTTACGAGATTCGGGAAGATCGATGGGTCCGTCCCGAGGAGCCGGTCTCCTTTGTGGGGCTCCAGACAGAACCACGCTATTTTGCCGACCTGGAAGAGTACGAAGCGGTCATTATTTATCTGACCCCCTTTGGGGTCACCTCTCTTTTTGGCAAGGATGCGGCAAATCTTGTAAATAAGTCCTACCAGCAGGTTCCTTCTCTTGTGGAATATATGTCCTGGTTGGAAGACGACGATTTTTTGGCCCTTCCTCTGGAGGAACGGGCGGCCCGAATAGGAAAAGGGGTGGGGGATTTCTTTTTGAATAAGAGCCAGCCCGCACCGGAAACCCTGGTAAAAATACATCATTATGTGGAAGACTCTCACGGTACGGTACAGGTAAAGGACTTGGCGGAAAAACTGGATTTAACCCGTCAGAATCTCTTTTATCTGGCCAAGAAGCACATGGGGGTTAACCTGAATGTTTACAGTCGGATAGAACGTCTTCGCTATGCTATTTCCCTTCTGCAGGACGGATACAAATGGAGCGAAATTGTGACGGAAGCGGGCTATTATGACTATTCTCACCTAACCAAGGATCTCAAACTTTTTACTCACATGCCTGTGGCAAAATATAAGGAACTCATGAAGCATGACAATTCGGATTTAACTGAATTTATGAGGAATCAGGTGGGGTGCTTTTACTACTACTTGCCTCCCTCCGGATTATTCAGCTAGAAGGCGGGTAAGCTTTAGCGTTTGAGGTAGGAAAGTTCCTTGGGGAGGACAATGTTATTACCAAACTTGTCCTCTCCGTAACCGTTTTCCGCGAGAATCTGAATATCGTGAAGGACTCTCTTGTCCCCGGAAAACTCAACCTGCGTGTCGCTGATAATATCTATTTTCCCCAGCGCCAGATAGAGGGCGATGCCCCGTTTGGCAAAGTCGGCTATGGTTTCGCTGTCAAAGGGAGTCAGATTATCAAAGGAGAAGTCGTTTTCATATATGATGATTTTTTGCTTTTCCAGTAGGTCTAAAAAGATGATTCTCAAGATTTTTTTCATAAGTTTGGCGTCGTAGAGGGCGTCGGCGTCCTCTTTGATCATCTTATGCTCCAGAATTTCCTTGGCTATGGCACATCTCTTTGAGAGGTTGATCTCTTCATTAGCCCGGAATAGTTCCAGGGGCATGGACGCATTATAAACGTTATTCCCCAGTTTCATTTCCACTTCGCTGCCGTAATGAATGACAATTTTCGCAATAAGAGTGGAAGGGCGTACATGAAAACCCCGGTAGTTGGGGATGGGGACTTTTATCTGATCCTGTTCGGAATAGGTTTTTAGTATATCTTTGCAAAGATTCTGGGCGGCGGCAATATACTGCTGGGCATAGAACATGCAAAAATCCACCATAATCGTAAAGAGCTGATTAAAATGCTGCTGCATCTCTTCCGACTTGTTGTTTATGATTTGCATCTCGTGTCTCTGGAAGTAGTGAAGAAGCAGGGTGGATGTTTCCAGGAGGTGATAAACTATGGAAATCTGTCCTCGCAGGGCGGGAAGATTCTCATCGGTTCTGGTTATGGTGGAATGGTATAGGATGGTATCGTATTTGGATTGCAGATTATGAAAGCTGTTGGATATGAGGCGAAGGGTTTCTTCGTTCACAATATCGGGGATGATGGAGGAGTAGTCGTCGGTTTTTTTCTGGCAGGCTTCTTTGATGAACCGGCTCTCTTCGGCCAGATTTAGAAAGCTTGAAGCCAGATAAACCGCCGTTTCCGCACCCGCTTCAAGGGGCGTCCACTCCAGGGTATCTTCCAGTTTGACATCGGCAATACTTTCGGAAAAAGGATAACTGTCCAATGCCCTTAGATCGTCGGTCATTCCTACTTTGTGTAAAAAAGAAGAAAAACTTTCCAGCCGTAACATAAAGGATTTAAAAAGACAGTCAATACTCTCTTCCAGGGCGGCAAAAAAATCATTTTCTATGGGAACGAGACGATAGGCGGGGGCGGAATATCGCAGGTGTAGGAAATTATAGGCTACACGGGAATAGGAGCGAATGACCCCAATCGATTTACGGAGAGGATACCAGTAGGCATTCTGTTTTATCCCGTAGGCATCGATGATTTCTTCGCACTTTTCCGCTTCCATGAGGAGCCGTCCGAGCATAGGCCGGTTCAGTTCCTTAACGGTAATGCCGGAGATCCCTATGGTAAGGGAGACAAGATCACGTAAGTCTTTCTTGATGATATCTTTAAACTCGTCGTTACTGATAATCCGCATGGGATTTTCCGGCTCCTGTTTGTGACTTATTATGGTGATATACCACGCCACTATAAGAAAAAATATATTCTTAAGTTCCATAAGTTGCAAGGGGTCTGGAAAAAAAAGATGCCTTTTAAAAAATGTTGTCCTTTTTTTGTTGTCCCCCTTCTAAGATTATACTAAACTAAAAGTCATGGCAGACATAAGAAGAATCGGGATTTTAACTTCCGGGGGAGACTGCCCCGGCTTGAATGCGGCTATCCGAGGAGTGGCAAAACCTCTGCAGGAGAAGGGTGTACAGATTATTGGAATTCAGGATGGATTCCGCGGTCTTGTAGAAAACAGGACTATGGAATTGGGCGCCCGGGAAACATCGGGACTCCTTGTTGAGGGGGGGACCATTTTGGGAACCAGCCGTTACAAGCCGCAAAAATATCCCAACAGCCAGGGGGGAGGGAAATCGGACCGGACCCGTGATGCGGTGGCTAACTACGAACGTCTTCACCTGGATGCTCTTGTCTGTATTGGCGGTGGGGGAACCCACAAGAATGCCTATCATTTATACCAGAACGGAATCCCCAATATTGTCACCCTGCCCAAAACCATTGATAACGATGTGTTTGGGACCGATGTGACCTTTGGATACGATACGGGAATGTCCATTGCCTGCGAAGCGATCGACCGTCTTCATACTACTGCGTCCAGCCATCACCGCTGCATGTTGGTTGATGTGATGGGGCACAATACGGGATGGCTTGCCATGGGAGCGGGGATCGCCGGTGGGGCCGATGTTATTCTTATTCCCGAATTCCCCTTTTCCATAGACAAAGTCGTGGAAGCTCTGATTGAACGGGAACGAAAAAACAAGCGTTTTAGTATTGTTGTTGTTGCCGAAGGGGCCCATTCCATGGAAGAAGCGGCACTGCGCAAGGATATGGAGCGGAAGGAACTAAAAGCCCGGGATGCCGCTTACAGCGATGGCCTGAGTCATGACCTGGCCCGTATTATTGAAGAGCGGGTGGGAATCGAAACCCGCATTACCACTTTGGGGCACCTTCAAAGAGGAGGAACTCCCACCGCCCGGGACAGAGTGCTGGCAAGCCGTCTTGGTACGGTAGCGGCCGACTTGATTATGGAAGGACACTTTGGTGTTATGGCCGCTGTCCGATGTAACGAATTCGTTGCCGTTCCCCTGGAGGAGATGGTGGGCAAAAAGAAATACATTAGTGAAGACAACGGCCTGGTCGAAACGGCCAACCGTCTGGGCGTATCCCTGGGACGGGCCTTCTAAGGCTTCCTACCAATCCCGGCGAAGGGCGGCCATTTCCAGTACGGTAATGGCCGCTTCCCAACCCTTGTTGCCTCCCTTGCTGCCCGCCCGTTCCAGGGCCTGTTCCAGCGTATCGCAGGTAAGAACACCAAAGCCTACGGGTATTCCCTTGTCCAAAGACACGGAGGCCACACCCTTGGAAACTTCTGACGAGACGTATTCGAAGTGAGGCGTTCCCCCCCGAATAACCGCTCCCAGGCAAATAACACCGTGGGGATTCTCTTCCGCCGCCCAGGCTGCGGCCAGGGGAATTTCAAAGGCCCCCGGGACACGGACGATTTTTACATTCTCCGGTGAAACGCCGTGGCGCACCAGGCAGTCCATGGCACCCGATTCCAGACGGGAGGTGATGATATCGTTAAAGCGGCTTACCACCATGGTGAATTTAAGTCCCTCTCCCCGGAAGTTTCCTTCCCTTACTAATTCATTATTCTGCATTGTTTTACTCCTTAAGCGGACCAGTGGCCCATTCTGTTCTGTTTTGTTTCTATGTAATGGCGGTTATTTACACCGGCTTCAATAATAAGAGGAACCCGAACCACTTCCAGGCCCTCCTTTTCCAGCTGCTTAACCTTATCCGGATTGTTTGTGAGTAATCGAATCTTTTTGAGCCCTTTTCCCTTTAGATAGGAGGCTGCCGTCCGGTAGCTCCTGTTGTCATCGGCAAAACCCAGGGCCCGGTTGGCATCCACCGTATCGAGGCCCTCATCCTGTAAGCGGTAAGCGGCGGCCTTGGCTTTTAGACCGATTCCCCGTCCTTCCTGTCTCAAATAGATGAGGTAGCCCTCCTTTTCCTTTTCTATGAGCCGCTGTGACTCCCGGAGCTGTTCCCCACAGTCGCAGCGCTGGGAACCAAAGAGATCTCCCGTGAGACACTCCGAATGAATTCGCACAAGGGGGCCTTGGGGATGGGATTCATGATCGGGAGTGTCGGGCTGGCGAACCAGACACACCGTATCGCCCCCCGTGCTCGTTTCTCCTTCGGCCAGGCGGGGAAATTCCATGGTAAATTGCCCTTCATGGGTGGGAAGACGTACTCCTTCCGGAGAAGACTGACTGTCTACCCAGACCTTGAAGTCGGCAATTGTCAGGATGGGAATCCCCCATTCCCCGGCCAGTTCATTCAGTCTGTCCCAACGGGCCATGGTTCCGTCTGAATCCATTATTTCACAAATAACAGCGGCCCCTTCCAAACCGGCCCGGCGGCAGAGTTCCACCGTGGCTTCCGTATGCCCCTGACGTAGGGCGAGGCCTCCTTCCGCTTCCCGGAGGGGAAACATATGGCCCGGTCGGGCAAAGTCTTCCGGGCGGCAGTCGGGGGAGGCGAGGCGCCTAAGAGTAGCCGACCGATCCGCTGCGGAAATCCCGGTAGTACAGCCCTCTATCAGGTCAATCGGGGTGCAGAAGTTGGTGCCGTGGAGCGCATCGGGCCCGGCGTTGGAATCAAGGAGACTGAGTCCCGCCCGGTCACAGAGTGCCTGTTCCATGGCGCAGCAGATGAGCCCCCGCCCGTGGGTAGCCATAAAATTGACCATGGCCGGATCGGCAAAACGGGCGGCCCCTACCAGGTCCCCTTCATTTTCCCTGTCTTCATCGTCGGTCATGATAATCATTCCGCCGGAGGCGATAATTTCCAGAGCTTCCTCGCTTGTAATCTTTCTTTTTTTCACAGGTACCCCCATTGGGCCAGCCGGCCCATTGTAATGTTTGATTTATGAATTTCCCGGCTCTCCCGGTCCCGCAGAAGGACATCCCTCTCCAGATTTACCAGGTCGCCGGGACGCAGGTTTTTTAAAGTCGTTCTTTCCAGAGTTTCCCCAATCAGCTGAACCGAAAGGCTTCTTGCCGTGAGAGAGGCTATGGTCAGGCTTACCCCGTCCAGAGCGACAGAACCTTCCTGAATTAACCCGTCCCGGCCGGAAGAGGGGAGTCCTACGGTCAGTTCTACTCCTTTACCCCGGGAGACGGTTCGAATGACAGGTACTACCGCAGAAACATGGCCCTGGACAATGTGTCCGTCCAGTCGTCCGTCGGCCCTTAGAGCTTGCTCCAGGTTAACTTTTGCTTCCGGTTTTAGTCGGTTTAAAGTCGTTTTCCGCACGGTCTCGTAGTAACATTCGGCCTTGAAGACTCCGACGGTCCCCCCTGTTACGGTCAGGCAGACCCCGTTTACCGCCACAGAGGCTCCTAGGGCGGGATCTTCCGAAAGGGAGTGCTCTATGGTCAATTCCAACCCTTCCGGGAGGGCTTTTCGCGCCTTGATTCGGCCCATGGCTTCAATCAGTCCTGTGAACATAGAAGCTCCTTCCGGTAAGCATCCACCAGAATGTCCTTGCCCATAACTTCGTAGCGGCAGTCGTTGAGATTCAGCTTGTTATCCAGGTCGGAAATTTGAAAACCTTCGGAAAAGGGTATTCCCTTGCCCAGAAGAGAGGGGGCGAGAAAGAGGGAAAGCCTGTCCCAGAGTCCCGAAGCCAGGAAGGAGCCGAATACTCGGGAGCCCCCTTCAACAAAAAGCTGATCGATTCCCCGCTGGCGTAAATCGATTAGAACTTCTTCAAGGTCCGGTTGGCCCTCTTTCAGACTTACTCCGTGAAAGTGATAGGGGCCTTGGGAAGGAGTGAGGTCCCTGTCATGGTAAATATGGACTTCGCCCCCCGCTTTGTCCCAATTCTCCGGCACTTGTCCCCTGGTGGAGAGAAAAATACGGGCCGGTTGCTCTTTTGAGACAGGCTGGCCTTGGGAATCGCGGATGGTGAGAGAGGGGAGGTCCGCAGAAAGAGTGCCTCTCCCCACCAATATGGCATCGCAGGTGGAGCGGAATTCCATGACTTTGCTACGCGATTCGGGCCCGCTTATCCATTGGGATTTTCCCTGTGAGTCGGCCAGGAAACCGTCCAGGGTCAGGGCGGCTTTGAGATGGACAAAGGGGCGATTGGTGGTGATGAGCGATTCGTAAACCCGATTGAGTGAGGCCGATTCTCTTTCCCGAATGCCCGTTTCGACGGAGAGGCCTTTTTGGCGCAGAAGTGTTACAGCCTGACCTGCGACCGGTGGGTTGGGATCGAGCCGGGCAATAACTACACGAGAGATTCGGGCTGCCTGAATGAGATCGGTACAGGGCGGGTTGTGTTTACCCTTTCCCCGGTGGCAGCAGGGCTCCAGGGTTACGTAGAGTTCGGCACCGGCAGGATCTTCCTTGCAATTCTCCAGAGCGGCTTGCTCCGCGTGGATGCCGCCGTAACGGGCGTGCCATCCCTCGCCGATAATCCGGCCATCCCGTACCACTACGGCTCCCACCATAGGGTTGGGAAGAACCTTTCCCTCTCCCCGGCGGGCGAGTGTCAGGGCCCGGTCCATATAGAATTCATCGGTATGCAAAAATTACCCCCTTTACGGGGCATCGTTGGGAAAAGGACGTAAAAAGGAAAAGCCTGCCCGGGATGGGGAAAGCGGTGTTCCCCCATGGGCATAAAAAAACCGGACAGATAAACCTGTCCGGGGCTGGTCAATGGTTTTACGTGTATCTTCTTCCATCCGGACTATACCGTCGGCTCTGGAATCTCACCAGATCAACCGGTACAACGACCGGCTCGCGGGCTTTCACCGCCGGTAGGGAATTGCCAATACGGCTCACCCTGCCCCGAAGACTTAATGTTGGAATAAAGCATAGGCGGGGAAGAGGATTTTTGTCAAGAGGGGTTCTCTTCTCCCTCTTCTGTTATGGGAGACTCTTCTGTTTCCATTGGTTCTGCAAGGTTCTGTTTTTCCAGTTTTCTATCCTGTTTGCGCTGCAGTTTTTCCTGTCTTTTCTTCTGTTTTTTTAATTCCTGTTGCCTTTTTGCGTAGGAATAATTTACTTTTCCCAATTTGAGTTTCTCCGATTGTTATAATTGAAAACAGCCGGCTGAACCGGCTGTCTTAACATAGCTAAGTTGATTTAGTATCTGAAGTTGTTTCTGGGTCTTTCCGTTCTTTCCCTTGCCACGTTAACAACAAGGTTTCTGTCCATCCAGGAAGAACCGTTCAGTTTTTCAATAGCCGCTTCGGCTGCTGCCTGATCTTCCATCTCCACGAAGCCGAAACCCTTGGATCGGTTAGTGTCACGGTCGGTAATGATCTTTACACTGTTAACCTGACCAAACTCGGCAAACAGGTCTCCCAAGTCGCCCTCCGCTGCATTGAAGCTCATATTTCCCACATATAGATTTGTAGCCATAACTACTCCTTTTCTGGTTTTCCAGAAATAAATTTGTTAAGAAACCAAAGTATTCCCAAATCAATATGATGAAAATTAGTAATTGAAACAATTATAAACGATTAAAATATGAAAAAATAATACTTGAATTTAATAAACTTGTTACACCGTATAGGAAGTTTTCTTTATAAACAAGGGGCCTGTCCCCTATTATCTTCTATTCATAAATAAAAAATATCCTCTCTCTGCCGTAAAGGATTGTTTGTTTAGTGAGTGTATGATAATTAAATAGTTATGGGTAATGTTAAAAGACATGTTCTGTTTCTTGTTGTTGTTTTCTTTTTTACCGGATGTTTAAGTAATAAAACTCTTGAAGATATTCAGGGGGAAGGAATGGCTCTTCCCGAGAAATTTTACTGTACCCGGGAATTTACCACATGGGAATCAGTAATTATCCTACCCGTTGAAATTGAGGGAAAAAAGAAAAACTTTCTTTTTGATACGGGCGCTTCTTTGACTGTCCTTAACAGAGAGGAACCGCAGGGGAGAAAAATAAAAGTCACCGGAGCGGATAACAGAAAGGGAGAAGCCTACATGGAAAGAGGAGTTTCTCTGAATTTGGGAGAGGTGGAATTCAAAGACTTTACAGCTTTAAATCTGCCTATGGAGGATTTTGAGTCTCATGTGCCCGACTTGGGAGGACTCATAGGTCAATCGGTGATCAATAAGGCGAACTGGCTTATAGATTATCCTCATCAGAAAATAACCTTCTCCTCCGATTCTTTGATTGATGAGAGTTTTGAAAAAATAGAGATTCAGGAGATAAGAAGTACCTTCTATCTTCCCCTTACGATTGCCGGCAATGAGTACATGGCTAAAATAGATCTTGGTTCCAACGAAGCTTTGACTGTACCGGCCGATTCGGAGTTGGCCAAGATAATTCGGGATAAATATGACTTTGAAGAGACCGATGACTGGAACTTGTCAATAAATGGTTTGGGCAGGGCTTTGAAGAGTACCGGACAGGTTGATTTAACCATGGGGGGATTCGAGTTCGACTCGGTAAACACGGTTATCAAAGAGTCCGGTAAACTTCGTGTAGGCAATAAGTTCTTCCAGAATTATATCATCTATTTGGATATGATGAATTCAGCCTTTTACATTAAAAAATATCACGCATTGGAGCTTGAATAGTGCTTCATCCCCCATTTCCACATGGCCAGGGAGAGTCCCACCAAGGCTGCCGTAAGGCAGGGAACTGCCACCGGAACCCAGGGGTACAGATCGGGCCGAAGGAAGTAAGCCACCGGATAGTAAGCACTTACTGCAAAGGGGAGCACAAAGGTGAGGAAGCCCCGAATCACGGCGGGGAAGATTCCTATGGGGTAGCGGTTGAACTCGTAGATCCAGCAGACCGGGAGGAGAATGGAACTTACCTCGGGAATCTTGAAGGAGAGGGTGGAGAGGCTCATGAGTATGGCGAACTGAATAAGCATATTGCAGAGCACGGCTACCACGAGCCAGAAAATCATACCGGCTCCCACGTTCAGGGCCATCTGGTTCAGGGAGCTGATCATGACCACCAGGCCCACTATGGCCCCGCCGGAAGCCACGACCTGCACATCCAGGGCGATGAGCTGGAAGAGGGTGGAGCTGGGGCGGATGATAAAGGTGTCAAGGAGCCCCCGGCGGACGATGAAGCTGAGTCTAAAGGGGGAGTCGAGGAAGACCCGGGAGAGTTCCCGCCCCAGGGTCACAAAGCCAAAGAGGAAAATCAGCTCGGTCCTGTTGTAGCCCTCCAGTTCGGGGACTCTCTGGTAGATAGTGTTGATAAAAATGAGAAAACCCGCCTGCATGGCCATTCCCCCGAACATGGCCACGAAGGTGTCCGCCCGGTATTCCACCAGCCTCTTGCCGTAGTTGGAGAGGTGAACGCCGTAGAGTCCTATGTAATAAGCAATTGTCTGAAATATATTTCTTTCCGGTGCTTTCATGTCAGCCTCCCTGTATAACGATGATTTTCATGGCGTGACGCCAAATCAGCATGGCCACTCCGTAGAGTAGGGCCGCCCAGATTAACTGTTCCCCCAGAGCCAGGGGAATCTCTTTCCCCGCAATATCCCCGGTCCAGATGGAGAGGGGGATGTAGGCCATTCCCTTAAAGGGCAGGTGTTCCACAATGACCTGAAGCCAGTGGGGAAAGAGCTTGAAGGGAATCAGAGTCCCCGCGAAGATATCCACTATGGCCCGCTTAGCTATCTGGGCGCCAAAGATATTCCGGGTCCAGAAGGCCATGGTCAGTATGACCAGATTCAGGGCAAAGCCAATGAGGAAGCCTATGAGCAGGGAGAGGGGAAAGGCCAGGGCCGCTGCCGTCGTGGGAGGCAGGGAGACCCTAAGCCCAAAAATCATGAGAAGCAGAACGGGAATATTCACCCACATAAACTCGGAGAGGAAGTAGGAGAAGCTTTCCACGAAACGCTGTCCCTGCAGGCTTATGGGGCGCAGCAGGTCCAGGGCCAGATCTCCGTTACGGATGCGGTAGCCCATGGTCAGAAGGGGGCGCCGTTCCGCCGGGGAGAGACGGGCCATATTGACCGCCTGTCCAATCATGACGTAGGTAATTAGTTCGTCCCAGTCCATGGGGAAGGAGGTGGAGTTATTATAAACCGCCTTCCAAACCATATAGTACATCACCGCATAGAGAAGGGTGGTGAAGATGGTCATGAAAAAGGCAAAGCGGAACTGGATCCTCTCCTTCACATAGATGGCTATTAGGCCCCAAAAGCGGTTAAATCGATTCATGGGAAGGGCTGCTGTCATACCAACACCTCCTCCTTGATTCCTTCTTCGTAAATCCGCTTGATGATGGCTTCAATATCTTCGTCGCTGATGGAGAGGTCCACCGGATTGGATTCGGAGAGAAGGGAGCGCATTAGTTCGGCGCTGTCCGTTTTAAGCTGATCAAAGCCGACGGTGACCTTGCGGCCGTCCGCGTCCACGATGAGTCCTTGAGTCTTCTGGGCCGCCCGGGCGGCTTCTTCCGCTTCCCTTTCGTCTCTAAGCATCATGGATATGGTTTTTTGGGTGGCGTATTTTTCCCGGATCAAAGCCAGGTCCCCATCGTACACAATAGTTCCCTTGTCAATGATAACCAGCCGGGGGCAGATCCGTTCCACATCGCCCAGGTCGTGGGTCGTAAGAAGGACTGTGACATTTTCTTCCCGGTTGATTTGGCGGATGAATTCCCGGATCCGGTCCTTGGCCATCACATCGAGTCCTATGGTGGGCTCGTCAAAGAAAACCACTTCCGGATCGTGGAGGAGGGCGGCAATGATTTCGCCTCTCATGCGCTGGCCCAGAGAGAGGGTTCGCACCGGTCGTTTAAGCAGCTCATGGATGTCCAGAATCTCCGTAAAATGGTCCAGTTTTTTTTTGAAGGTACCATGGGGAATAGTGTACATGTAGCGTAGATACTCGAAGGAGTCGATCAGGGGCAGGTCAAAAAGAAGCTGGGACCTTTGGCCGAAGACGGCGCCGATCTGGTAGGCATTCTTTTTTCTTTGCTTGTAGGGTACGAACTCTCCCACCTGAACCTCGCCGGAAGTCGGAACGAGTATCCCGGAGAGCATTTTTATGGTGGTAGACTTGCCCGCTCCGTTAGGTCCCAGGTAGGCTACACTTTCTCCGCTCTCGATAGTCAGGTTTACATTTTTAACCGCTTCCACCTCTTTGTACTGGGGCGAAAAAAGACTCTTTACCGCACCGAATCGTCCTTTATGACGCACTTCGGTAACAAAGGTTTTAGATAAATCGGTAACTTCAATGAACGACATTATTCCTTCCCCCCGGACAGTTTCTGTCCATGATTATAGTTAATTGAGGTTCAATACTACAGGAAGGAGAAAAAAAGGACCAGAGTTTTTTTGTGGCTATTTTTCTTAGAGTTGTTTTTTCCCTATTCGCCTTTTTACCCCTGGGCGGCCACTTCGGAAATCGCCGAAAAGATCTCCTGGCTTCCCGAAGAGGCCTCTGTCAGCTGGGCGGAGATTTGCCTTGTCGCTTCAAGATGCTCTTCTATCTTCCCGTTGATATTCTCTGTGAGGGAGTTAATTTTTTGGATAATGCTGTGAATCCGGGCCATAGACTGGAGGGTATTGCCCGACCCGTGCAGCATCTCTCCAATCATCCCACTGATCTGTTCGGTCGATTTGTTTGTCTGTTCGCTCAAGTTTTTAATCTCGTTGGCTACTACGGTAAATCCCTTACCGCTAGCCCCGGCCCGGGCCGCCTCAATTCGGGCATTAATAGAGAGGACATTGGTTTTTTCTGATATATCCGAAATCAGGTTGATAATAGAGGTTATTTCCTGGGCCTTGGCATCCAGGTCGTCTACAAATTTGTTTGTTTGATCGGTAACTTCCACCACGGTGGTACTCTCTTCGCTTACTTTCAGCACGTCCGTTGAAATGAGTTGGACCTTATCTGAAATTTTACTCATGGAGGAAGAAATAGCCTGAATAAGAGCGTTAATGCTCTGGGTATTCTGGGTAATGACTTCCGCCTTCTGTTTAAGCGTTTCCAGAGCGCGGGCGCTTGTCATTTCCGCTTCTTGCAATTTTTTCCTGTCATAGGCGGCCCGGAGAGTATTGGCTATTTGATCTTTGAGAGTGGAGTAAAGAATCCTGTCATCCGGGCCCCCTTGGAAGATGACATAGCCAATACTTTCCCCAAAGGGAACCAAGGGAAGAATTAACATATTGTGAATATTAATTTTTCCAAGGACACTTTTGGGTAGTATATTTTCCGTGGGGAAGTTTTTTTCCTTGATATTTATTTTTTTTCCATGGGAAATCCCCAGGGCATATTCGGACAATTCCGGAAGCTTATCGGTCTTAAAATCTTTTAGGAGCTTGGGATAGAGAACAAGGTGGAAATCCTGGATTTCCAAAAATCCAATTCTTTTTTCTATAGACTCATATATTCCTTTATAGGTCTGTTGGCTGGATAGAAGTCGGATGAACTGCTGCAGGTTTTCTTGTAAAGTTTCATTTCTCGTCTGAGTTAAACCCTGGAAGTAGGTAAGTGAGGAACTGATTTCGGTTCTGTAGATATTAATCAGTCTTTCCAATTGTTCAATGGAAGAAATATTGTTTATGTGCCTGATTAATTCTTCCCTGGTAAAGGTTATAAGATCCTGTAAGAGCTCGGTGGATATTTTATAATCGTTATAGTAATGAATCAATTCTTTTAGGGAATTTACCGATAGGATTTGTTCAGAACCAAGATCTTTTATCGTGGCTGGAATAAACTTCCCGATCATTCCTTCAAGTTGATCTATATAGGCTGAATTCTTCTTTTCCTGTTCTTTCATATGAAGGATAAAGCGAGCAGAAATGTTTTGGCTTATCTCATGGGCGGCAAGTTCTTTTTCTACTATCTTATTACGTCGTGAAGGGGCAGGCAGATTATAATTAATATAGGAGTTCACCAGATCCTTGGACTTTTCTTCACAGCCGCAGCTCTGATTAATTTCGAGATAACCGGGGATGCTGTTTTCCCGGGAGATATTTTCCCCTTTGATTTTATCTACCAGAAGTTTTACTCCCCGGGCAGCCTGATCTTCAAAGGGAAGGATCATAGCGGTGGGAGAGGGGGTTCTATATCTACCTGCCGACGAGTTATCGTAGCTGATAAGGGCCACATCATCGGGAATCGAGATCCCCTTCTCTTCAAAATAGTCAAAAATCCTTAAAGACATTTTCTCCGAAACGGTCATAATTGCCTGAAAGTCTTTACCCGGTTTCTTGTTTCTTTCATGGATGAGCGTATTCAGCTGGCTATAAGTGAAATCTTTCATAATATGATCCGGATTTCCTTCAAATGTGGTAACAAGGTCGGGATCGTAGGGAATCCCCAATTCTTTCAGACTATCTTTATATGCCTGGAATCTTTCCGTAAAGAGAGCGTTATTATTGTCACCCAAAATAAAGGCGATTTTCCGGTATCCGTGTTTTTCCACAAAGTGCTTCACCGAAAGTTTTACCGTTTCATAGGAGTCGATTTTTACAAAGGGGAAATCATAAATCGGCTGTGTTAAGGTAACAAGAGGCATCCCTGCTAGTTGCTCTTTATAAAAGGGGGCGAACTCATCCATTTTGTTGGAGGCCCAAGCCAGGACACCGTCCACATTACTCTTTTTAAGAAGATGGTAGATTTGGCTGCCGTCCCGCCCCAAATTGTTTCCGTCCAAAGTAATTATATTGATATCCAATTCCCGGGCTGCCCGAACTGCCCCGTTCCACATACTGAATCCTACGGGGGTTCTCATGGATTTTGTCATAAAACCAATTGTTATCTTACCTGACATGGCCTACCTGCCTATATTTTATTATAGGCACATAATACGACTGTTTACGAATAATGGCAATTCCTTTTTTTTAGCCGGCACATCTCTCATAAAAAGAACCGTAGCAAACGTCCTCTTCCGACGTCATTACCGCCATGGCTTCCCGGGGGTGCTGATTCAAAAGCCCCGATACTCCGTAGGGGATTCGGTAACCCCATTTATAGGTGGTCATAAGGGGTTCAATGTGATTCTGAATCGCCTTAATGATTCCTGTAATATCCCTGTCCCGGCCTTTGGCAAAGGGAAGAAGAAGTTCCATGGCCGTATTGCCCGCTCCCCGACCCATCCCGTAGAAGGAGGCGTCAATGTAGTCTACGCCGGAGTTCATTGCTTCCAGACTGTTGGCAAGAGCCATCTGAATATTGTTGTGTCCGTGGAAACCGAGCTTGAGATTGGGGCAGGCCTCCCTGTAGAAGGAGAGACGCTCCCTTATGTCGGCGGCGATAAAGGAACCGAAGGTATCAGCCAGGTAAACCCCTTCCGCACCGGTTTCATTCACCTTGGCCAGACAGGCCTGCAGGTCTTCCTTATCCACTGCCGAAACAGCCATGATATTGAAGAAAGTCATATAACCCAGCTCATTAAGATGGTTGGACATCTCAATGGCTTCGTCAATCTGATGGATATAGCAGGCCAGTCGGAAAATATCGATCACCGACTCCTTTTTGGGAATGAAGTTTTCCTTTTCGCAGCGTCCAATATCGCCCATAACCGCAATCTTCATGGATTCGGGCTTCTCCGTGACCACCTGGCGCAGAACCGCTTCATCGCAGAATCTCCAGGGCCCGTGATCTTCCCGGTTGAAAACCTTGGGACTCACCCGGTAGCCCATTTCCATGATATCTACCCCCGCCCGAATATTGGCTTCGTAGAGGGAACGAACCGCTTCCAGGGAGAACTCCCAGTTGTTCATAAGTCCCCCGTCCCTAATTGTGCAGTCGATCAATTTTACTTCATTCATGCTTTACTCCTTTGGGCAAAAAAAAGACCCGGGATTCAGAAAACTGATTCCCGGGTCTCGATTACCTTGCTAATTCGACTAGCGCTTCAAACCAAGCGCAACAAGACCCGGGCGTCTAAAATAAAAATAGAAACCAAAAAAAGAGTTAAATACAAATAGGGGCCAAGTCTTGTTAGTCATTACTATTTAAATAGCAGTTTGAAGAAAAACTGTCAAGGGCGGTTTAGACTTTCTTTATTTTGTTCAATTCCCCGTTTATTCGGGCCAGGAAAGATTCCGGTACCGTACCCGGCCGTGCCTCGGCCAGTTTTTCCGGGGTAAACCCCCGGGCCATGGGGAACATGGGGTGCTCGTAGAGGGGACCGGCATACTTTCTTATTAACTCCTTTCCCTTGGGGTATTTAAGTATGACACGGATCTTGTCTTTGATGGAAAGATACCCTTCGGGAAATTCCATGGGGGGAATCTCTTCATCCGCTTCCCCTTCGAACCAGTTCTTGAGAAAATGGAAGGGATCTTCCGGGCAGATGTAGGATTTTTCCGCCCGCCAGACCCGATTGAATCGGGCTCTGTCGGAGCACAATTCCTTGCCCTTTTTGTCAAAGGCCCGCACTTTGACAGTCGTAATCCCCCGCTTTTTAAGGGGAATCTGGGAGAACTCAGCGGTTTTATCGGAAACGGGGGCCTCGTCCCATTCACGGCCGTTCACTTCCAAAATAACCGAAGCCAGGTTGGAGTAGACTTTGATTTCCATGGTCTTTCCCTGGCGCTTTTGGAATCTTTTTCCCGTAATATGCACCATGGGGTCCTCGTTCCAGTTGGCCTTGTACCAGTAGAAAGCATCCTTTCGGGTTTTTCTGTCGTAACTCACCAACCCCTTGTTATTCATACCCTGTACGCCCCCTTCGTCCCGCATGGGAGAGGCAAAATCAAACATATTCCACACAAAGGTACCCCAGAGCCGGGGATGGCGATTGAAAATATTTAAAATCTCTTCGTGAAATTGAGCGTGATACTCTTCCGAGTAGTCCTCCCGGCGGGGAGAATCACTGTGATAGGTGGTCAGTCCTTCCGCTCCATATTCGGTTATACCCAGGGGTATCTGGGGATTTTTTTGGGCAAATTCCTTAAGCCAGCGGTCCATTTGGGAACAGTCCTCGTAGTACCAGCCGTAATATTTATTGTAGCCCAGACAGTCGCTAATCTCATTTAAAGGGCCGTCGTCGGCGTAGTGTCCCACCTGGGACTGGGCTGTGAGGCGCCCCGGATCCAGTTCCTTGGCCCGTTCCTGCATTTTCTGTGTAATAATTCGGGCCCAATCCTTCTGGCTTCCTATGGTTATTTCATTTTGAAGTCCCCAGAAGCAGACGGAGGGGCTGTTGTAATTCTGCTTGATCAGTTCCTCCAGCTGCAAAAGGGCGTTGCTTCCCTTTTTGTCCTCATGGGAGGTCCGGGAAATATAGGGAATCTCCGCCCACACAACATAACCCTCCCGGTCACAGAGTTGGTAGAAATCCCTGATGTGTTGGTAGTGGGCCAGGCGAATGGCATTGGCTCCCATCTCTTCGATAATCTTAATATCTTCGCTTAGATGATTTTGATTGAGCGCCCAGCCCACCCCTTCCCGGTCCTGATGCCGGCTTACCCCGCGAAGGGGATAGGATTTTCCATTAAGCAGGAAGCCTTTGGCCGGATGGGTCTCTATAGTCCTAAAGCCCGTAAAGAGGCGGCGTCGGTCCAGTTTCTCACCTCCTCCCATTAAGCAGAGCTGAATCCCGTAAAGGGTAGGGGAGTGGCGGCCTTCCCAGAGCCGGGGATTGTCCAGAGAGAAGGAGAAGCGGATTTTCCTCTCTTCCACGGGACTTTTTTCCCGAAGAAGAACCTCTCCCTCCGGAGATATGACCTCGCACAGGCAATAAAGTTCTTTCCCGTCCCCTGCCAGAGTCAGGAGGGCTTCCACATCAAAGTCGACCCGATCCAAAGAGAGGGATTTTTGGTGTACATACACCCCGTCGCTGCTAAAGTCATCCAGGTCAAAGCGGTCCTCTTCGGTCTCAATCAGCCAGACCGGCCGGTAGAGACCTCCCATAAAGGCAAAATCCGCCATGAGGGGATAGATGTCTTCCCTGTGGCTGTTATCCACCGCCACAAGCAGGGCGTTTTTATCCTCACGAAGAAGGTGGGTGATGTTGTAACGAAAGCGGGAGTAGCCACCGCGATGCTCCCCGGCCAGTTTGCCGTTTACCTGAACCCGTGCCACCGAATTGGCCGCCCCGAACTCAAGATAATAGACTTTGTCCTTACAGGGTTTTCCCGGGAGCAGGCATTGGTAGATACAGGTGCCCCGGTAGTAGTCCGGCCCCTCGCTTGCGCTGTTCCAGCAGTGGGGGAGGGTGACCTGTTCGCTGCGGTTCTCCTTGGTAAAGGTCCACTCTTTAAGGGGGTATCGTTTCAAATTGTTACTCCTTGGGGCGTGCTTTGTCCGGGCCTCTTCCAGATAAAGCGAAAAGCGAAAAAACTCAGTAAAAGGCAGATGGCGGGAATCCCCAGGGTCAGAAATTTGATCCCTGCCAGAGTTGTCCGGGGCTGGACGATTTGTTCGGAAGTATAACCGGTAAGAGCCAGCCCCGTACCTGAGAGAAAACCGGCTGCGGCCTGTCCCAACTTGCGGACAAAACTGTAGGCCCCGTAGATGGTCCCTTCCCGTCGTTCTCCCGTAAGCTCCTCCTGATAGTCAATACAGTCGGAGACCAGGGCCCAGACGGTCATATTGGGAATCATGAGAAAAAAGTAGGCCCCAAGACCCCCAGCGAGATAGAGTATCCGGTGGGAGGGGAGGAGGAGGAGGCCCGTCCAGCAAAGGGCGGAAAACAGGGAGGACCAGGCCGAAGCTTTTGCCGCGCCAAAGCGTTTAACTAAAGTCGGGATAAGGAAGGAGGCCCCAATAGCAGGCAAAACCGCCCCGGCTCCGGCATAGGACATGAGTTTAAGGGCCCCGAGATTCTCCCTAAAGTAGTAAACATTCATAGCCCCGTTGATCATCAAGCCGGTCAGGAGAGCCACAGAAGCCAGGGAGAGAGCCATAAAGGGACGGTTTTTGAGAAGTCCGGGAGGACCTTTTTTTTCTTGAATAGTAACATGGGCTGACCGGCAGGCGGGATCTTCCGCCGTAAAAAGCCAGGAAAGAAGGTAGAAGAGGATCACCAGAGCGGAAATAAGAGACATAGAAATCAGATAGCCCCTCTCCTGCCTTTGGCCGAATCGGACCAGAACCAGAGGCACCGCGACCCGGGGAATCACCATGCCCGCCAAACCGCCTATGCCCCGGGCTACGGAAAGAATGGAACGCTCCACCGGATCGCGGGTCATCACCGACGCCAGGGAGCCGTAGGGAATATTTACAAAGGTGTAGCACATCCCCCAGCTAATGTAGGTCGCGTAGGCCCAGATCAGCCTGTGCCCCCGGGCCAGTTTCTCCGGGACAAAGAACATCAGAACAGCCGCCAGCGCGACCGGCCAGCTCCCCCGAATCAGGAAAGGGCGAAACTTGTCGCCCCCCTTGTTACGTTTTTCCCGGCGCAGAAAAAGACGGTCCGTCCAATTACCCATAAGGGGGTCATTAATACCGTCCCAAATCCGGGCTACCAGAAACAGAGTCCCCGCCGCAGCAGCGCTAATTCCCAGAACGTCAGTATAGAAGGAGAGA
Organism: Spirochaetales bacterium; assembly: GCA_028533045.1. Classification (GTDB taxonomy): domain Bacteria; phylum Spirochaetota; class Spirochaetia; order DSM-2461; family DSM-2461; genus SZUA-368. Next base: position 47,546 of record JAQQAP010000028.1, read on the forward strand.
AGGAAGGCGGAGGACATGCCAAAGGTCAGGCCATTCGCCAAATCGCCCAGCCCGTATCCCCCATAGTGAATCTTTCTGATTGTACCCATCGCGCCTGATCATCGCACAGATTCTGTTAGAAAATGATTAAAACCTCAACGGCGATTAACACGATGGATGTGGTTTTTACTCCTGAAAAGGGGCAAAGCGCTCCCAAAAATCGGGAAACGACTTGGACACACAGCCCGGCTCCCCAATCAACTGACCCTCAACAGCCAGACCGGCCGCCGCAAAGGCCATGGCAATCCGGTGGTCGTTAAAGGAGTTAATCTCCGCCCCGTGCAGCTTCGAGCCGCCCTGGATATAGATATTGTCATCGTCATAGCAGACCTGGCAGCCCATCATCTCAAGGTTGGACCGAATCGCCTCCAGCCGGTCACACTCCTTGTAGCGGAGCCGACCCACGCCGGTAAACACCGATTCCCCCTCGGCAAAAGCCGCCGCCACCGCCAGGGAAGGCACCATATCGGGAATATCGGTCCCGTCCGCCTTAATAGCCTTAAGAGGACCGGCCGTCAGAGTCACAGCATCGCCGGACCACTCCACCTTACAGCCCATTTTTTCCAGAAGGGGCAGAATCTCCCGGTCCCCCTGCACCGATTCCCGGTTCAGCCCGGTCACCGTCACAGATTTCCCGCACACCGCCGCGGCAATAAAAAAGAAGGTCGCGCTGGAAAAGTCGCCCTCAACCGCAATATCGCAAGCCTTATAAGATTGGCCCGCAGGAATCGTCATACGTTTATAGTCCCGATTGTCCGTCTTCACACCGAACTTTTCCATCATGGACGTGGTAATATCAAAATAGGGCCGCTCCGACATCTCATCGGAACAGATAATCGTCGTCTCCTCTTCGGTCAGCGCCCCGGAAATCACAAGAGAACTAAAATACTGGGAGGTCTTGGCCCCGGACATAGTCGTCTCGCCCCCCTTAAGAGGAGAAGGGTGAATCCGCACAGGAGGAAAACCCTCCTTATTCAGGTACGTCGCCTTGCCGCCCAGCTGGTGAATCCCGCTGATCACCTCGCCAATAGGACGCTTGAGAAGCCCCTCCTTACCAGTCAGAACCACCTCTTTGTCGCAGAGCGCAGAAAGGGAAGACAAAAAGTTCATCGTCACCCCCGATTCGCCCGCATTCAACTCCTCCTGCTGGGGATGATACTTCCCCGCGCAGCCGGTCACAAGTAAATCGGCCCCGTCCTCAACAATCTGAGCCCCCAGGGATTTAAGACACCCAATCAAATGAATCTGATCCTGACCCATCAAAGGATTCCTCACCCGGCTCGTCCCCTCCGCCAGAGAAGCGAGAACCAGCGCCCTGAGCGTATAAGCCTTGGCGGGCGGAGCGGCAACGGTAACAGTCTGTCTTTTCATCGGTAAAACGGCTTTCATGAGCCCATAATGACGGAAAACCGCTCAATTTTCAAGAGGCGGGCGCCTCCCTCCGCAGCTGGCGCTGCTCCGGGCCGGGCTGCTCCGCTCAAACGGCTTAACCCCGCCGCTACTTCCGTCTTCCTCCCGTCAGCCGGGCGTCGGGCGCCGTAACCGCTGCGATCCCTGGCGCGAAAGCCGAAGTGCGACAGCGGAAAGCGGAAAGCGGAGAGTAGAAAGCTGAAAGCGGACAGCGGAAATGTCGGGTATGTGACGTAGTACGGTTATTTGCGCCCGTGCCTTACGTTCCGCAGTAAGTTTAATTTACTTCATCTGTCCGCTTTCCGCTTTCAGCTTTCAGCTCTCGTACTTCTTCTTCCATCTGTCCAACAACCTGCTCAATCGTCAGCTCCGACGTATCAATCACTACGGCTCCGTCGGGAATCTTCAGGGGAGAAATCTTTCGGCCTTCATCGGCCCTGTCCCGGTTGATTATATTCTCCAGGACCATTTGGTAATCTTCCTCAATACCCTTTGCTTTGAGTTCTTCAAACTTCCGCCTGGCCCGGGTTTCAGGAGAGGCGGTAATATAAAACTTGAGGGGCGCCTCGGGAAAAACCACCGTACCTATGTCTCTGCCTTCAATGACAATATTACCGGCGGTTCCCAGTTCTTTTTGATAGTCTTTAACAATCTTCCTTACTTCCGGGATTTGTGCGATCAAAGGAACCAGGCGGGAAATCTTTTCATCGTTAAGATGGAACTCATTCTTCTTTTCAAAATCACAATGGGCGGCGGCGGAGATGACAGCTTCCCTGTCTTCAATCTTGATTCCGCTAATTAGACAATCAAGGGTAATCTTCCTGTAAAGGGAGCCCGTATTCAGTAAGCTCATGTTTTGCTTTTTCGCAAATTTCCGAGACACCGTACTCTTCCCAGAACCGCTTGTTCCGTCAATCGTAATAATCATCCTTGTTCCCTCAAATCAACTTCCGCTGTCCGCTGTCCGCTTTCAGCTTTCTACTCTCAGCTCTCGTACTTCGCCAACTCCATCGCCGTTCGAGCCGCTACCCGGGCGTTATTGTGAACCAGTTTAATATTGGAAAAGAGGCTGCTTCCTTCGGTAAGTTCCGTTATGCGTGCCAGGAGGAAGGGGGTCGACTCTTTTCCTTTGATTCCCTTCTCGTGCATTTCGTCCAGGGCTTGCTCAATGGCGTCGGTCACATGCTCCGGCTCCATGGAATACTCTTTGGGGATGGGGTTTGCTATCACGACGCCTCCGGCAAGCCCTAGTTTCCACTTAATATTCAGGGCATGGGCCAGTTCGGCCTCGCTGTCCACCCGGTAATCCACGCCCAGGCCGCTGGAACGGGTGTAAAAGGCGGGCAGTTCTTCCGTCCCAAAGCCTACAACGGGCACGCCCCTTGTTTCCAGGTACTCCAGGGTGAGGGGCAGGTCCAGGATGGCCTTCGCCCCGGCGCAGACAACCGCAACGTCGGTACGGGCCAACTCTTCCAGGTCTGCAGAAATATCAAAGGTGGCCGGCGCTCCCCGGTGTACCCCGCCGATACCGCCGGTGGCAAAAAGTTTAATCCCCCCGATAGCCGCGCCTATCATGGTGGCCGCCACGGTGGTTGCTCCGGGAATTTTTCGGGCCAGAACAAAGGGAAGGTCCCGTCGGCTGCATTTGATTACGTCCGAACCGGCTTTTCCCAGCATATCGATTTCGTCGGAGCTCAGACCTACCTTAAACTTGCCGTCCATCAGGGCCACCGTAGCGGGAACAGCCCCTTCGCTGCGGATAATCTTCTCCACTTCCAGGGCGGTCTCTACGTTTTGCGGGTAGGGCATGCCGTGGGCAATAATGGTTGATTCCAGGGCCACCACGCCCTTTCCCGATTCTACCGCTTCCCGGACTTCCGGGGCCAGATCAATCAGTTCGTTATTCAAATCTTTCATTTACGACTCCAGGCTGTCCAGAATCAGCTTAAGCTTTGCTCCCGCCTTACCCCGGTGGGATATCAGGTTCTTCTCTTCCTCACTCAGTTCGGCCACTGTTTTACCCTTTTCTTCCAGAAAAAAGACCGGGTCGTAGCCAAAACCGCCCTCTCCCGCATCCTGGTCGGTGACGCGGCCTTCCATAGTTTCCTGCACCGTGTAGAATCGGTACTCGGAGACCATGAGAACCATGGAGCAAACGAAAAAAGCGCTCCAGTCATCCTTGTCTTCCAGGTTCTTAAGGAGGTAGGCGTTCCGCTCGGGGGCTGTTAGCATACGCCCCGCCTCTTCCGAACCGTAACGGGCCGAATAGATTCCCGGTGCGCCGTCCAAAGCGGGGAGGGAGATACCCGAGTCGTCGGCCACCACCGGTTTATCGGTCAGGGCGGACAGGGTGCGGGCCTTGAGGAGGGCGTTTTCCAGGTAGGTGGTGCCCGTCTCTTCACAGTCGAAATCCAGGCCCAGATCGGCGGGGATGAGTACCCGGTGAGGGGAGAGAATCTTCTCCAGTTCCTGTGCCTTATGGGCGTTTCCCGTGGCCAGTACTATTTCCATATAAGCTCCTTCACGGTCCGCTTGGGGACGTGGTGATTGTCCTGTTCATCACGAAAGTAGGTCGTGCTGTCCCCTTCCTTCATGTCTTCAATGCCGATTTCTTCCCCCGGTTCACCCAAGGCGAGAAGGAGCAGGGGTGAAAGGTTCTCCGGCAAAGTTATGTTTTCCAGCAGGGCTCCCTTGTCGTAGGCGCCTATCATGCAGCACCCCAGGCCCAAAGCACGGGCGCCAAGCATCATACTCTGGGCGGCAATACCGTGGTCTATGCCGGGGGCCTTGCTAATTTCCTTGTCCAGGGCAATTACAATGTAGGCCGAGGGGCGCTGGCCCTCTTCCGGTCCGTCCCAGTCGGGAAGGGCTCCGGCCCATTTAATGACCGGGAAGATCCGGGAGCACTCGTCGGGGCTGTTGTAAAGACCGAACTTTAGGGGCTGGCCGTTGGCACCGGAAGGGCTCAGACGGGCACAGTCTACCAGTTTTTCCAGGGTTTCCCGGCTTATAGGGGCTTCCTTGAACCTTCGAATAGATCGGGTCTCTTCAATCAGCTTAAAATAATCCATCCATCACTCCTTCCTGGGGCTGCGTAATTGGGCAGCTCGTTTCTCTGTTTATTTGATCCGGCGCCTCACCGGTTTTGTACAATTTTTTCCACTCCGAAGGGCTCACCCGGTAGTGTTTTTTGAAAATGCGGGAGAAGTAGAGCGGGTCCTTGTAGCCCAGGCGGTGGGCCGTTTCGGAAATATTGAGCATCTCCAGGGAGAGGAGCTGGCGGGCCCATTCCATTTTAAGTTCCTCGTGGAGCTGTAGGACTGTCATCCCGAAAAACTCCCGGGTCTTTCTCATCAGAGTGTTCCGGGAGACCGAAAGTCCTGTGGCGAATTCCCCAATGTTGGTGGGGTCTCCCATATGTTCCGATAGCAGATCGGCGATGGATTCGGCGGTAAGAATGTTCTTGCTCTGCCCCGGCTCTTCTTCCCGGTCCAGGGTTACCAGAATCTGGGTGAGCAGGGCCTCCCTAAAACCGAGCTTGTCGGGCAGGTCGTACCGGTAGCGAAGGTTGGAGACGAATCCCATGTTGTGGAAAAATTCGGTAAGCCTCTCCCTGTGGGGGGCGCGAAAGACCGGGTGACCCTGTCGGTGAAGAATCTCATCGGCCATCTGTCGGGCGTAGGTGCCGGTAAAGCGGCAGTAGTAGTGACAGTAGGGATCGTCCCGGTCGGACATAAGGACCCCCGGGTCTTCCGGGTTAAAAAGACCAATTTCCCCGGCCAGAATAGGTCTGTCCACTCTGTTATTCACATAACGACCCTTGCCGCGGGTAACCAGAACGACCATATAATCGCCTTGCTTGGTTCCGGGGGTGGAGTGAACATGGGGGTTCTGCGGTTTCCTCAAGGGCCCGTCTATAAAGCCGCAGGTCCTGACGATAAAGGGAGGTTTCTCCATAGTTTTATGTTAGTGGAAAAAAGGGGGGATCGCAAGGGGGCTTTGGCTATGATAATATACAGTTGTTAAGGAGGATTCCCATGAAAACCCTAAGCTCCCATTACCAATCCATAGTAGAGGGGGACCGGCTTTTTCGGTCCAGAGCCCACTCCATTGAGTTCTATACGACACTTGGTGTGATAGAAAAGTACCTTACAAAGCCGGGGCGTATTCTGGAGCTGGGGGCAGGCCATGGGGTCTACTCTCTTTATCTCGCCGAGCAGGGCCATTCGGTGGTGGCCACCGATATTGTGGAAGACAATGTTAACAAGATGAGCGCCCTTGTGACGAAGGAGAATGAAGCGAATCTGGAAGTCCGTCAGCTTGATGCTCTTGAGGCCAGTAAGGTATTTAAGGCGGAATTCGACCTGACTCTCTGTCTGGGGCCGCTCTATCATCTTAGAAGGGAAGAAGAGAGGGCTACCTGTCTCCGGGAGTGTGCTGCCGTAACAGGGGAGGGGGGAATCCTAATTCTCGCCTATATCAACAAACATTTTGCCATTCCTTACATTCAATCCCTGGGAGCTCAGTTCAATAAGAAAGATTATGAGGAGATGGCTAAAACCAGTTGGGACTATAAGGATTTTCCCGATGATTTTATGAATATTAGCTACTATTCCACGCCGGAGGCTATGGCGGAGGAAGTAGAAGAGTCGGGCCTGAAAATTCTGGACCATGTTGCGGCCGACGGTATGTACACTCTCTTAAAAGATTCGATTGAGAAACTGACCGATGAGGCTTTTCGGGATTTGTTGGATTACCATATGTCCAAGGCTTCTCTTCTTTCAAGCCTGGGAGCGAGCAGCCATAACTTAATAATCTGCCAAAAATAGAATCCTCTTAATCCCTCTTCTCCCAGTGAGCCCTCTCTGTTTTATTCTGACAGGGATTAATGGGAGTTATGGGATTTTAATGTAAGAGCTTTATGGCTTTTCTTAATCCTCTTAATCCTCTTCTCCCAGTGAGCCCTCTTTGTTTTATTCTGACTGGGATTAATGGGAGTTATGGGATTTTATGTAAGAGCTTTCTGGCTTTTTCTTAATCCTCTTATTCCCTCTTCTCCCAGTGAATCTTCTTGTCTTTTTATTCTGACTGGGATTAATGGGAATTATGGGATTTTAATGTAAGAGCTTAATGGCTTTTCTTAATCCTCTTATTCCCTCTTCTCCCAGTGGGTATTTAGAGAGGTAGGGTTACTTTAAATTCGGCTCCGCCCAGGGAGCTTTCGCCGGCAGAAATAGTTCCTCCGTGGCCTTCCACAATAGCCTTGGATATGGCCAATCCCAATCCGGAACCGCCGTGGTCCCGGTTGCGGGCGCTGTCCAGGCGGTAAAAACGGTCGAAAATTTTTGTTCGGTCCGTTTCGGGGATCCCCGGGCCGCTGTCTCCTACAGTAATAACTACCTCTTTTTCGGAAAACTCCGTGCGAACTTCCAGCTTGCCCTCTTCCGGAGTATGGCGCAGGGCATTGGAAAGAAGGTTCTTCATAACCTGTTCCAGTTTATTCCAATCCGCAGAGATTTCCCTTTCTTGACCTGTGCCGGGAAGGGCAAAATCTTCCGCCACAATCTGGTTTTTCCAAAGAAGGTTGATTCCCCGCTTGCGGCTTTCCGGCAGGAAGGCGTTAAGCTGATTCAGGCAGAAGGTATTGAGTGGTCCTTTACTTTTATCCAGGGAAACGGTACCCCCTTCCATACTTGCCAGACGCTGCATTTCCCCAATCAGGCGGGAGAATTTTTCCACTTCCCCGTAGAGGTGGGTCAGTTGGGCGTCATCGGCGGGGTATATACCGTCTTTTATCATTTCCAGGCGGCTCAGAACCAGGGCTACCGGAGTTCTTAGTTCGTGGGCCGTATCGGCAATAATTCGTCTTTTCCACTGCTCCGACTCTTCCAGGGACTGGGCCATTTCGTCAAAGTGGAGACCCAGTCGGCCTATTTCATCATTTCCCGTTACATCGGTCCGTACCGAATAGCGTCCCCGGCCCAGGTCGGCGGCGGCCCGGTCTATTTTTTTAAGGGGGGCCAGCATCTTACCCAGGAGAATCACACCCAGGACAAGAATGGAGAGAGTCGATACCAGATTGGTAAGGATGAGGGAGTGATTAATACTCTGCAGCATGGAGCTGTCGAACTTGCTGAGTTTCTGATCTATCATGGAACCGGCCAGAACATAGGCTTTTATTTCCCCGTCTACCAGGACAGGCACGCCTTTCCGATAGTGGGTGATTTTTTCCGAGGGCGGTTCTCCCGGGGAGGTATTAAAAATAAGTTCCCCTTGCCGGTCGATTACAACAAAAGGGACCGGTTCACTTCTTTCAAATCGGCCGGCACCGGGGCGGGCCGCCTCGTCTCTTCCCTGGAAAGGAAGGGTCGTTAATCTATCTTTATTATTTTCTATCTTATCCCAGCTGTCCGCCAAAAACAGGGCCGCCATGGCTGCTCTCTGCTTGTCCGCCTGGCTGGCGTATTGGGAGTAGTTTTCCGTTACCTGACGATTGGCTAGGTAGATGGCAGCCGTATTTCCCAGAACCATCAGGCTTATGAATAGAAGGGTGATTTTGAATCGGAGTGACTGGTAAAACTTCATGATTTTTCTCTGAACCGGTAGCCCACGCCCCAGACCGTTTCTATATATTCCGGGTGGGAAGGATCGGCTTCGGTCAATTTTCTAATATTTTTTATATGAACATCTATGGTTCTTTCATAGCCTTCCCAGGGATCTTCCTGGAAACTGTTTAACAGGTCCATTCTGTTAAAAACACGACCCGGAGAGGCCATCATCTTTTCCAGAATAGCGTACTGGACGGCGGTTAAATCCACCGCCTTGCCTCCCTTGTAAAGGAGCATTTTAAGGCGGTCCAGAACTAAATCTCCCTCTTCCAGGGGAGTTTTGTCTTCGTCGGTTTCTGCAGCTTCCCCGGAGGAGAAGTTGGCGGCCCGGCGCAAAACCGCCCTTATTCGGGCGGCCAGTTCTTTCATGCTAAAGGGCTTTGTCATGTAATCGTCAGCCCCGATCTCCAGTCCCATCAGCTTATCTCCCTCTTCCGCCATGGCGGTTAACATAATAATGGGGGTATTTGATTGGGACCGGATGCGCCTGGTTACGTCAATGCCGTCCAGGCGGGGCATCATAATATCCAAAAGGACAAGAGCCGGATTCTCGCGGCGAAAAAGGTCCAGGACTTCGCTGCCGTCCAGAGCGGAAATGGTTCTAAAACCCACCGCTTCCAGATAGTCGCAAATCATCCGGTTCATTTCCTTTTCGTCTTCTCCGACAAGAATCAGCTCTTCCATAGTCTCCTCCTAGCCTCTTCGTCCCATAGAGCGGTCGCCCTTGTTCATGGGACCGGCTTCAACTTCAATCACTTCGCCGTTTACGGTAAGAGTGGTGATCTTAAGACCATAATACTCTTTTCCGTCTTTTCCGGGAATAGCGGGGCCTACGTATCCGGTAACTTCTACTGCTGCGCCGTCTTCAATGGCTTCGTTGTTGTCCCGGCCCATTCTAAAGAGATAGGAAACGCCGTCCGCTTCGATAACGGGGTGGAACTCGTCTACGAAAGTGATGGCACCGGAAAGAGTGATTTCTTCCGCGTCTTCGGCTATGGCGTAACCGCCTCTTTCGCCGTCATGGTCGGGTCTGTCTCCGCCTTTCTGGTCATCGTGCATGTTGCCCCGGTCGGCTCCTCGTCCGTTGTCCCGGCCCATATCTCGTCCGCCCTGTGCACCCTTGGCTCCGGCCATTTTTTTCATGTCCAGAACGTACTCTTCTCCGTCCACGGTGGCCATGGTCAGGTGGAAGTTTACATAATCTTCTCCGTCTTTGGTGTAGATGAGGTTTCCTTCAACCCCTTCGCCGTCAACCACATCGCCCTCTTCAAGGACAAGGTCCATGGAACGAACCGGCGCGATAAGGTAGTTGGTCTTGCCATCGTCAATCATCATGTTGCCGTAGCTGTCTTTTTCTACGGTTCCTTCGATGCTTACGATTTCCACACCTTCCGGTCCGGCAAATCCTCTGGCTTCTCCCCCTCGGCCTCTGGCCGCTTCATCGGCGCCGTTGGCGAAAAGAGCCGCTCCGGCGGCCGCCGTAATCATCATTGCTGTAAATATAGTCTTCTTCATTTTAACCTCCGCAGGATCGGCTCATCCGCCGTTTCCTGTTGTTTTTGATTTGATGTCTACAATATGAGCTGTAAATATGAACGAGATATGAACGGCTTATGTTTCAAAAACTTTTTTTAAAAAAAATTATAAATATTTTCTCCCGTTCATCGTCTTTATAAGTATGAGCAGCATAATTCAGCGAGTTATACAGGAGGAAGAGAGGCTTTACCGGCTTTTCCTGGGAAAAACAAACGATCCCGAAGAGTCGGGGGAGCTCCTTCAGGACCTGTATGAGTCGGTATTGGCCAATCTGGACAGTTTTGCCCGGGTAGAGGACCAGACAGCCTGGCTTTTCCGGGCGGCCCACAACAAGGTTACCGACTGGTACAGAAAAAGGGCCCGTCGGAAGGAGCAGAGCCTGAATTATGCCGATGAGGACGAAGAAGCGCTGATTGAGCTTCTGGCCGATGCGGGAGCCCTGGAAGACCGGTATTTCAGGGAAGCCCTGTTCGAGGCCCTCTATGAGGCGATTGAAGTCTTGCCGGAGAAACTCCGGATTGTCGTAAAGGCCCAGTCCCTGGAGGGGCGGACCTTTAAGGAGCTTTCCGAGGAGAGGGGTGTTCCCGTGGGGACTCTTCTCTCTCGTAAACGGGAGGCGGTTAAGTTATTAAGAGGGGCGTTGGAGGATTTTGCCGACGTCTGGAATGAAATAGGGAGCATGAAATGAAAAGAAATAAAGCGAGATTTATTGGAAAGGGTATATTGTATGGTATAGGAGCTCTTGCCTTCGCGGCGGTATTTGCCTTCCTGTTCGGATGGGTGCTTATGCTGCTCTGGAACTGGTTAATGCCGGAAATTTTTGGCTTGGCCACGATTAGTTATATACAGGCATGGGGACTGATTTTGTTAAGTCATCTTCTTTTTAAGGGAGGCGGTCACGGCGGACGGCACAGCGACCACTTTCACGGGACTAGGAGTAGGGACGGACATTTTCATGGCCCTCACGGCAGACACCTCAATAAGGAAGATGTGGATTTCTTTAAGCGGGAGTTTCGTAAGCGCATGAACAGACACTGGGACGAAGAGAGTTGTTGTGAAGCTGATTATTCCACGACAGAAGAGGAAGGAACGGAAAATGACTCCTAGAGGCCATCACAGGGGAAATTCGACGGAAAGACTTTTGGATAAGAATCTCATTCTTCAGGGCCTTGATATACAGACTGGACAAACTGTATTGGATGTGGGGTGCGGAAACGGCTACATGACGAAAGTTTTTTCTTCCCTGGTAGGAGAGGAAGGTCAGGTTTATGGTCTGGATAGATCTGTTGAAGCAATTGAATGGCTTAAAAACGATCGGGGAGACAGTAATATAGAGTTTTTGGCCGGAGATATTACGCAAAAGACTATATTGGAAGACAATTCCATAGACCTAATGTATCTCTCTACGGTTTATCATATATTTTCCCATGAGGAAAAAGCCGGTTTTCTTAGGGAAGCCGAGCGGATTATGAAGCCAAAGGGGAAAATCGCCATAATAGAGATTGAGAAAAGGGACACTCCCTTCGGGCCTCCTCGGGAGAGGAGGGTTTCCCCGGAGGAGTTAATTGATGAGATGAACCTATCCCCTCTGGCCTTGAAAAAGGTGGGGGAATACTTCTATATGCAGTTATTAACAGTGAACCGTTCTGTTTGAAAAATCGGTTCTCTTCTTTTATTTGTCATATCAAAACGAATGGATGATCCTGTCGTTCGTACGGCCCTAATAGAAGCGACCCGGGAACTCTTGGATGAGGGAGTCATAGGGCAAATCATAGCGAAGTATAACTACTTCTAGAATGATTAATCCGCTTAGCATAAAAAAGCCCCCCGAAGAGGGGAGCTTATTAGTCTGGATTATTCCTAGCAGCAACAGCAGCCTTTCTTGGCTTTACCGCCGCAGCAACCGCCCTTTTCCAGGGTCAGGGTCTTGGCGGGCATGTTGCACACCTCATCGGGACCGTAGTACTGAATGGCACCGGGGAAGGTGAAGCAGGTATCAACCGCCCAGACGTCACGCTGTTCGGCAAAGGCTTTGAAGGGCTTGCCCTCCAGTTCCACCAGGGCTTTCTTTATTACTGGTTTCATAGCTCCGTGTCTCTGCTCCATGTTCATCATCATCGTAAGGGGGCAGCCTCCGGCCTTCCAGTCATTGGCAGGGCAGTCCAGGTCGGCCACGTTGGAGATATAACCGGTCAGACCGGCTGTAATCAGGAGGAAGGCGCTAAATCCCAGGGTATAGCAGTAGTCGGAATCGAAGTTGGAGGGGAAGGCGCAACGGCCTTCGTAACCAAAAAAGTGAGCCTGGGTGCTAAAGCTTCCCTTGTATTCACCCTTGGCCTTTAACTCATCCAGCCGGACTCCTACCATTTCCATAAGGAGTTTCTCCGTTTCGATTCGGGAAACCTGTACGTTACCATGGGGGTCGCGATCCATAATCAGCTGCATCTGAATGTCCCGTGGGAGGGAGGAGTAGACATAGGACGCGTCTTTGCTCAGTTTCTTGTTAATGAATTCCTGCTGATCTTCGAAAGTCTTAAGCGTAGCGTAGTACTCTTCTTCGTGGGCCAAAAGGTCATTCAGTTCTCCAATGAGGGCTCCCATTTCGGGAATGAATTCGATCAGACCTTCCGGAATCAGTCCCACTCCAAAGTTGTCTCCCTTCTCGGCTCTCTTCATGATGATTTTAACAAGGTCGTCCACCACCTGATTAAGAGTCATTTTCTTCTCTTCCACCTCTTCGGAGATGATACAGAAGTTGGGCTGAGTCTGGAGAGCACATTCAAGGGCTATGTGAGAAGCGCTTCTTCCCATGAGTTTAATGAAATGCCAATATTTTTTAGCCGAATTGGCGTCTTTTTCTATGTTACCGATAAGTTCGGAGTAGGTTTTGGTCGCCGTATCGAAACCGAAGGAGGTCTCAATCAATTCGTTTTTGAGGTCTCCGTCGATGGTTTTGGGACAGCCGATTACCTGAATCGCTTCTCCCTGAGCCTTAAACCACTCCCCCAGGAGGGCGGCGTTGGTATTGGAATCGTCCCCGCCGATAACGATAACGGCGCTTACGTCGAGTTTTTTACAAACAGCGAGAGATTTTTTGAATTGTTCTTCCGTTTCCAGTTTGGTTCGGCCCGAACCGATGATGTCGAATCCTCCGGTATTTCTATAGGCATCGATGAAAGCATCATCAAATTCCACATAGTTTCCTTCGATAATTCCGGCGGGACCGCCTTTAAAACCGTAGAGTTTGGATTCCTTGTTACCCTTTTTGATTCCGTCATAGAGACCGGCGATAACATTGTGTCCCCCCGGAGCCTGTCCGCCGGAGAGAATTACCCCTACGTTAATCTTTTTGGATGCCCCTTCATTGCTTCCTTCCACAAATCGGGCGATGGGCTGGCCATAGGTGTGGGAAAAGAGGGATTTTACCTCTTCCTTATCCGCTACGGCTTCGGTGGGATCACCAAGGGACACTGTGATGTTTTTTACATCCTTCTGCAGAACAGCAGGAAGTTTGGGCTGGTAGGTATACCGTGCCTTCTGGAGTTCCGAAATATTCATAAAATTCTCCTATTGGTTTTTGCCTGGGAGAGATGAGAGCCATTCCTCCCTATTTATATCTATTTATTTTATAGAGCAGTTTAGAAGCAAGGTCAAGGGAGTGTTTTTTGTATACTCTCTTAATGGGGAAGGAAAAATCAGATTTTATGGGGTTTGCAAAGACATTTTTTATCCCGGGAAGAGGCTCCGCATTTTTTACAGAAGAAGGTGGCGTTTTTTACCACTTCCGCGAAACCTTCCGGGTCTGTTGCGGGAATGCCCTTTCTAATGAGACGACACAGTTTGGCGTTTTTGTAATTACCCATGCTATGAATCTAATAAAAAGGGGGAGGGGAGACAAGGGAAATCCTTTACATAGGCGGACCATTCGGGTACACTGCTTTCAATGGCATACGAAGTTACCGCAACAAGGCGAAGACCTCAAACATTGAAGCAGCTGGTGGGACAGGAATTTGTTGTCTCCACCATTGAAAACTCTATCTCCAAGGGGCAGATTGCCCATGCCTATCTCTTCTCCGGTCCCCGGGGAACGGGAAAGACATCGTCAGCCCGTATTCTTGCGAAAAGCCTCAACTGTCAGGAAGGTCCTACGGCAGAACCCTGCGGCGTTTGTCCCAACTGTGTGGAAATCACCAAGGGAAATTCTCTGGATGTCATTGAGATTGACGGTGCCTCCAATACGGGGGTAAACGATATTCGGGAGATTAAGGACGAAGTTCTCTTTGCCCCGACCAACTCCCGCTACAAAGTGTATATCATCGATGAGGTGCACATGCTCTCCAACAGTGCCTTTAACGCCCTGTTAAAGACTATTGAAGAGCCGCCGCCCTACATCATCTTTATTTTCGCCACCACCGAAATTCATAAGGTGCCCGCCACCATTCGTTCCCGTTGCCAGCAGTTTAACTTCCGTCTCTTCTCTTTGGATACGGTTAAGGAACAGCTGGCCATGGCCTGTAATGAAATGGGGATTAAGTATGAAGAGGACGGTCTTCTTTGGATAGCCAAGGAAGGAACCGGGTCCATGCGTGATTCCTACACCCTTTTTGACCAGGTTGTCTCCTTTTCCGACGGTCATATTACTGTTGAAAAAATCCGGGAGAAGCTGGGGCTTGTCGGCCTGGACCGAATCAATGAACTGGCCCGTTTGATCGGGGCCGGTGAGATTGGTCCCGTAATGGAAAGTGCCGACCGGATTGTGGCCGCCGGCGTCTCGGTGGAGCAGTTCCTTGTGGAACTGGCCGAGTATTTTCGTAATATTCTGCTTCTTAAGAGCGGTGTGGAGAAGGAATCCCTTTTGGGAAGTTCTCCCGAGAGCTTTGACAAGGAAGTGGTGAATGCCTTTACGGAGAATCAGCTTATAGAAGCATCCCGAATGATTTTCCAGCTTTATAAGGATGTGCGTTATTCCCTGAATCAGCGCTTTGAGCTGGAGCTTCTTCTTTCCCGTATGGTTAAGCTTAGAAGCTATTTTGGGGCGGAAGAACTTTTGGGGCAGATTCAAAGTCTTAGGGAGCAGCTAACGAACGGGCCCATCCCCGTCGGCAGCGGTTCCGGTTCAGCCCCCTCCGATGAGGGGGAGAAAAAAAAAAGCCTGAATAATTCGGTCGGGGCCATAACGGCTCCGGTCGGTGATGCTATTTCTCCTCCTTCTATACCCGGTTCCGAAAAAACGGAAATAACACCTCCCCCTTCCGACAAGAGTCAGAGTGAGGAGCAGTATAGTCCTGAAGCGGGCGATGCGGCCAGCGACTTTTTTAATATGTTTTCCGACAAGAAGAGAGCATCCTCCGTAGAGCAGCCTGTCTCGCAGGGAAATGATGCGCCAAATCCTTCAGAAGCCGCTCCTCAAGCTGAATTGTCCCGCCCCCCGGAACAAGGGGCGTCTCATCAGCCTGAACAAGCGGTTCCCTCCGAACCCCCCAGTCAGTTTGAACCGCCCCAGCCGGAGCCTCCTGCCTTTGCCGTAATGGAAGAGGAGGGTTATGGGGATGAGGAAGTCTCTCTTCCTTCTTCTCAGCCCCCTTCCCAGGGTGATTGGTGGGAAAATCTGCTTAATCTCATGAAGAAGGACGGCAATGTGGTCCTCATGGGCTCTATGAGTAAGGGGGAACCTCGTTTGGGAGAGGATCAGATTACCCTTGTTTTTCCCTCCGAGTTTATTGCCGAATCGATCGAAAGAGAAAAAAGTTACATACGCCAATCTATCGCCCGTGTGATGGGTCGGGAGTATGATCTAAACATAGTTATTGAGAAGCCAAAAGTGGTAAACCAGATAAAAGAGGTGGACGAAAAGGTCGACCTCATCGTCCGAATTTTCGGAGGAACCGTGATTCAGGACGGAACGGGAGGAAAGTAATGAATATTAACCCCATGGATTTAATGAAGAACCTGGCCCAGATGCAGGGGCAGATGAAAGATGTGCAGGAAAAGCTCAAGGATGTGAAGGCCGAAGGGGCTGCCGGAGGCGACCTGGTTAAGGTTGTGATAAACGGCAAGATGGAGATCGAAAACATCAAGATTGACCCTATTGCTGTAGATCCTCGGGATGTTACTATGCTTGAGGACTTGATTCTTTCCGCCATTGAAGGGGCTACCGAATCGATCAAGGAAAAACTCCAGAAGGAAGTCTCCTCCGATACGATCTCTCAGATGTTTTCCGGGCTGGGCCAGTGAATCAATTAGAACTGGTTGTTAACAGCCTTTCCCGCCTTCCCGGGTTGGGGAAGAAGAGCGCTACCCGTATGGCCTATTGGCTGCTGCGAAGTGACAACTCCTTTAACAAGACTCTGGGGGAAGCTATTATTGAGCTCCAGGAGAAGATTGTCTCCTGTTCCGTTTGTGGGAACTATACCGAGGAGGACCCCTGTCCTATCTGTACGGCCCACGACCGGGATCGGGATCTTATTTGTGTGGTGGAGCATCCCCAGGATGTTATGACTATTGAGGCTACCGGTGAGTATAAAGGTCTTTATCATGTTCTCAACGGTGTTCTGGCTCCCCTAGACGGGGTAGGTCCGGAAGAACTAGGGCTGGACCGATTGGTGGAACGTACCAAGGATGAGGGCACCAAAGAGATTATCATGGCTACCAATCCTACGTTGGAAGGGGACTCTACGGCGCTCTATATTGTCCGTCTTTTTCAGGATGAGCCGGTAAAGGTGACCCGTATTGCCACGGGTCTCCCCGTGGGTGGCGACATGGAATACGCCGACCGGCTTAGTGTGGCCCGTTCCCTAAGGGCCCGACAGGACCTGGCCGATTAGTCGTTTTTTGACTGGGATTAATGGGAAATCAGGGATTTTTCTTTATTAGCTTTAGGTCTTTCTTAATCCTCTTTTTCCCTCTTATCCCTGTGAGCTCTCTTTTTTTTCTTTGACAGGGATTAATGGGAAGCCTTATAAAAAGAAAAAAGGCTGCCGAAGCAGCCTTTTTTTACAAACCCTAAGATTTAGTCTTCTTTGAAGAAGATAGATCTTTCGTTTTCCATTTCAAAGAAGTGAACCTTGCTCAGGTCACACTTGAAGGAGAGTTCATCTCCCACTTTGAAGTCGGAATCGGGGTTGGTACGAGCGATCAGTGAAGATTCGCTTGTACTAACGTATACGTGGGTTTCCGCACCGAGGGGCTCAATAACATCTACGTTAGCGGTGATGTTGTTGGAAGCGTCTTTGGTGGTAGTCAGTTCAAGGTCTTCAGGTCTAACGCCGAAGAAGACTTCCTTACCAACGTAAGCTTTAAGGCCGTCGTTGTAGTCCGCACCGGGAACAACATTGATTCCGGCACCCTTGAGAACGATGTTTCCACCTTCCTCTTCTACCTTGGCGGTAACGATGTTCATGGGGGGAGATCCGATGAATCCCGCAACGAATCTGTTGATAGGTTCGTTGTAGAGCTTCAGGGGAGTACCGATCTGCTGGATAACACCGTTCTTCATAACAACGATCTTATCACCCATGGTCATAGCTTCTACCTGGTCATGGGTTACATAGATCATGGTAGCCTGCAGTTTAGCGTGGAGACCGGAAATTTCCGCTCTCATCTGTACTCTGAGCTTGGCATCCAGGTTGGAAAGGGGCTCATCGAAAAGGAATACCTTGGGCTTACGAACGATAGCACGACCTACGGCTACACGCTGTCTCTGTCCACCGGAAAGAGCTTTGGGCTTTCTCGCAAGCAGTTCTTCAATGTCAAGGATTCTTGCCGCTTCGTTTACACGATTGTCGATTTCATCCTTGGCGTACTTTCTGATCTTGAGACCGAAAGCCATGTTGTCGTAAACAGACATGTGGGGGTAAAGGGCGTAGTTCTGGAAAACCATGGCGATGTCACGGTCTTTGGGAGCTTCGTCGTTTACTCTCTTGCCATCGATGAAAAGGTCACCGTCTGTGATGTCTTCAAGACCGGCAACCATTCGAAGAGTGGTAGATTTACCACATCCGGAGGGACCAACAAGTACAACGAATTCTTTATCGTTGATGTGGATGTTGGCGTTGTCAACGGCTTTTACACCACCGTCGTACACTTTACAAATGTTCTTTAGAATAACTTCGGCCATAGAATAGGCTCCTCCTATGGTTATACTATAATATGAAGTCATTCTATAATGGCTTTTGGGATTTGTCAAAGAAAAAAACGGGGAAATTTTAAAATTGGGTAAGGGAGAGGGATACGCAGGGTGGCAACGCCAGACGCCGCAGGCGGCCGGAGCGATGAGCGGAGCCCGGAGCAGCCCGCCGGGTCTGCCCGGTTCCCCCAAAAAGCAAAAAAAAAGAGACCATCCAGGGATGATCTCTCTTGCGGAAGCGACGGGGATCGAACCCGCGATCTCCGGCTTGACAGGCCGGCGCGATAACCAGCTTCGCTACGCCTCCATATGCTCTTTGAGCTAATACCCCGAACGCGATTCGAACGCATGACCTACTGCTTAGGAGGCAGTTGCTCTATCCTGCTGAGCTACCGGGGCTCGGGGGGTACACTCAATGTGCTTGCGTATAATAGGGGAAATAAATTTTTCTGTCAACAGTTCTCTAAAAAAAATATGAAAAACTTTTTTTAGAGGCGTGGACGCTCTTTTTCTTGAACTTGATTGGCATTTTTACTTTTAACAAATTAACATTAAAGTAAAAAGCTTATAGGGAAGTAATGATGAAAAAAAACGGGATTGAAAAAAAGAAAACCATGGGCAAGGATTTGTCTTTGCTCCTTTCGGTGCTGGCCTTTTCGGTTATAGCCGCCATCTGTCTGATATCTTATTATAATTCACTTAGTGCCATTCGGTCTGTTTATGAGTCGCAAATGCTTTCCCACAGCGAGACGATCGCCCTTTCTTTGACCGATTATTATGAGCAGCAGATTAAAAATGCTGTTTTCTTGAGCGGTGATACCCGTGTGGAAGAGTCTTTGGTTAGCGAAGAATACAGCGAAGTTCGTACTCTTTTTTCTCGATTTCATGAGATTCAGGGGAATCTGGCAAATATTTTTATGGTTAAGATAGTTGAGCCCGGGGAGGACTCTTTTGGCTTGGTGGCGGCGGCGAGGGAAGAGAATATCCTTAAGCTGAATATTGGCGAAAGGAATCCGGATAAACTGGCCATTGTCAGGACCGGGGATTATGTGGTCGGACCTCCTTCTTTGGCCGCGTTGACGGGGAAGCCCACGGTGACTCTCTTTTTTCCGGTAAAAATTGATGGTACGCCCCGGGGAATGCTCATTTACGGTTTTGACTTGGGAAAAACCACCGATCGCCTCCTGGGTGACAAGGTTTTTGGTACCACCGGCTTTCCCTTCTTGGCGAATCAGGATGGAGTTATTATTTCCCATCCCGACAAGGAGTTGATTTTTCAGACGAACCTGAACGATTCGGACTGGGGGAAGGAGCTTCTGGCTTTGGAGAGTGGAGAGGTTGTTGATCTGGAAGTGGACGGTGTCAGAAAGATTTTTGCGGTTACCAAGACCGATGATTTTGGCCTTTTGGCTATTTGCGTTATTGATTGTTCCGATATTCAGGCGGCGGCTTTGCGAACGGCCCTTGTTATGGTGACTGTGGGGATTGCCGGTCTTGTTGTGATTGTTCTGGCCCTTGTTATGCTTCTTAAGGTTAAGTTGGGCCCTCTGGACAAAGCGGTTCATGCGGCGGGAGAGATCGCCCGCGGAAATATGACGGTACACTTTGGCAAACGTTCCCGGGACGAAGTGGGGCGGCTTATTGATGCTATGGAAGAGATGACCGGGAAAATCAGCCGTATTGTGAGCGAGGTGAACCAGGGGGCGTTGAATGTGGCTTCCGGCAGTCATGAGCTCTCTTCGGCGGCCCAGCAGTTGTCTGTGGGGGCTACCCGACAGGCCGCAGCGGCGGAAGAGGTTTCATCGGCCATGGAAGAGATGAGTTCCAGCATAGAGCAGAACTCTACTAACGCGAAAAAGACCGATACCATAGCGGTTCAGGCGGCGGCCGATGCGGGCCGGACCAGTGAGTCTGTGACCGAGTCGGTTCAGGCCATGACCATGATTACGGAGAAGATTTCCATTATCGAAGAGATCGCCCGGAGTACCAATATGCTGGCCCTGAACGCGGCCATTGAAGCGGCCCGCGCCGGTGACGTGGGCAAGGGGTTTGCGGTCGTGGCCAGTGAGGTTAAGAAATTGGCCGAACGGAGCCAGGAGGCGGCCAAGGAGATTAGCGAATTGTCCTCCCGGACCAGGGCGAGTGCGGCCACCTCGGGAGATCTTTTGAGTCGCCTTGTCCCGGATATCCAGATGACCGCCGAACTGGTGCAGGAGATCAATACGGCCAGTCATGAGCAGAACACCGGTACGGAGCAAATAAATGTCTCTCTTCTGGACCTGGATAAAGTTATTCAGTCCAACGCCTCCTCTTCGGAAGAGATGGCCTCCATGTCGGAGGAATTGGCCGCCCAGGCTCAGCAGTTGCGTGAGATAATGAAATTCTTTACCATTGAGGCACGGGAAGAGGATTCTATTCCGCTTCCAGCCAGCACGTCGTAATGTGTCCGGGGCTCACCTCTTTCGTGGGCGGGTACTCCTTTTTACAGATGTCCATGGCATAGGGGCATCGCGGGTGGAAGTGACAGCCTGCGGGAGGGTTGATCGGGGAGGGCACGTCACCCATTACGATCTTCTCCTTGTTGCCCCTTTCCCGTGGATTGGTGGAGGGGAACGCCTGAAACAGAGCCTTTGTATAGGGGTGACGATGGTCGGCTATGAGGTCTTCCTTTTTTGCCGATTCCACAATGCGTCCCAAGTACATAACCACGATGCGGGTGGAAATAAACTCCACCACCGATAGGTCATGGGCGATGAACATATAGGTTAGGTCGTGTTTCTCCCGCAGGTCTAAGAGCAGGTTGATTATCTGGGCCTGTACCGATACATCCAGAGCCGAAACAGCCTCATCGCACACGACGAATTCCGGGTTCATGGCCAAGGCACGGGCTATGCCGATTCTTTGACGCTGCCCGCCGGAAAACTGGTGGGGAAACCGCTTTTTGTACTGAGGATTCAAGCCGACTTCTTCCATGATGGACTCCACTTTCGCGGAGATCTCCGCTTTGCTGCCAAAGTTGTGTATCCGCAGGGGTTGGCTGATTAGATCTTCCACTTTTTTTCGGGGATTCAGGGAGGAGAAGGGGTCCTGAAAGACCATTTGGATCTGGTTCCTCAGGGGGATCAACTCTTTCTGGGGCAGATCAAAAAGCTCTCTTCCCCGGTAGTAGACCGAGCCGTCGGTTTTTTCATGGAGACGGAGCACTGTCTTTCCCAGGGTGGACTTTCCACAGCCCGATTCGCCTACCACTCCCAGAATCTCACCGGGCTGAATGGTCAGGCTTACATCGTCCACCGCCTTGAGAACAACCTTTTCGTTACTCATGGATGAAGAGGGAATATGGTAGTATTTCTTTAAGTTTTCCACGCGCAGCAGCGCTTTATCGGTATCTTTCTCTTTCATTATTTGTCCTTTTCCCTCATAACCTTATCCGCATAGTGGCACCAGAGAGAGTGGCCCTCTTCTTTTATTGTGGCCTCCGGGAAGCTCTGGTCGCACTTCTCATCGCCATAAATACAGCGATTTCTAAAGGGGCAGCCCTCTCCCAGGGTCAGCAGGTCCGGTACATTACCGTCAATGGCTTCCAGCCGGTCCGATCCCTGATACTTTCTGTTGGAGGGGAGGGAGTTGAGCAGTCCCAGCGTATAGGGGTGAGAGGGATTGTCGAATATCTGATAGACCGATCCTTCCTCTACCTTACGGCCGGCATACATGACCACAACCCGGTCCGCCGTTTCGGCCACAACGCCCATGTCGTGGGTGATGAGGAGAAGGGACATGTTGATTCTATCCTTCAGGTCGGTGAGCAGATCTAAAATCTGGGACTGGATGGTAACGTCCAGAGCTGTGGTGGGTTCGTCGGCAATCATAAGTCCCGGTTCGGGAGAGGCCAGGGCCATGGCGATCATGGCACGCTGCCGCATTCCTCCCGAGAGCTGGTGGGGATAGGAGTGGGCCCGCTTTTCCGGGGCGGGGATCTTTACCAGATCCAGCAGTTCCACCGCTTTTTCCAGGGCTTCCTTTTTTTTCATTCCCTGATGGGTCATGAAGACGTCGGCCAGCTGTTCTCCCACCTTGAAGACCGGGTTTAGACTGGTCATGGGCTCCTGAAAGATCATAGAGATCTGGGTGCCCCGGTACTTTTGAATCTCCCTTTCGCTTAGTTCAAGAAGATTAGTGCCCCGAAACATCACCTTGCCACTGTCTATGACGCCGGGAGGCATGGGAATGAGCCGGTTGATGGTGTGGGCCGTAACGGACTTACCGCAGCCCGATTCGCCCACCAGGGCCAGGGTTTCCCCCTCTTTTATTTGGAGATTTAGGTCTCTGACCGCCTTAACCACACCGCGACGGGTGTGAAAGTGGACGTTAATGTTCTCCATGGAGAGTAGTGTTTTGTTTTCCATATTAGTCCCTCATCCTGGGATCAAGAATATCCCGTAGTCCGTCGCCGAGCAGGTTAAAACCCAATACGGACAGCAAGGTGGCGATACCGGGAAAGGTAACGATCCACCAGGCGCTGGTTATGAATTCCTTGGAGCTGGCAATCATCAAACCCCACTCGGGAGTAGGGGGCTGGGCTCCCAATCCGAGGAAGGAGAGGGCCGCCGAATCCAGAATGGCCGTACCGATACCCAGAGTGGCCTGTACCGAAATGGGGGCCAGGCAATTGGGTAAAATGGACTTGAACATGAGTTCCCAGTCCCGGGCGCCCAGGGCTTTTTCGGCCAGTACGTAGTCCGCTTCCTTCTCGGCCAGTACGGAGGCGCGCACCACCCGGGCGTAGCGGGGGATCTGGGAGATGCCGATGGCGATCATGGCGTTCACCAGAGACGGGCCCAAAACCGCCACGATTACAATGGTCAGCAGGATGTAGGGAAAGGCCAGCATAATATCGATGAGGCGCATAATCAGCTTATCCAACCAGCCTCCGTAGTAGGCGGAAATCAGTCCGATGGCGCTTCCGAATACCAGGGATATACCCACGGAAATCACCCCGATGATCATGGAGATTCGGGCGCCGTAGATCAGGCGTGAGAGCATGTCCCGGCCCAAATCGTCGGTCCCTAAAATATAATTACCCGTAAAGGGGGGGGATTTTCTTAATTCGATACTCTGCTCCAGCGGGTCCATAGGGGAGAGAAGGGGAGCGAATATCCCGATTAATATGAAGAGCCCGATGATCACCAGACCGGTCATGGCGGTTTTGTTCTTCCGCAGCTGATACCAGTGTTCTGCCAAGAGGCTCTCTTCTTTCTGTATGTCTTGTTTCTTTTCTGTACTCATTCCGGCCGCCTACTGTAGTCTTACTTTCGGGTTGATAACCGAGTAGAGGAGGTCCACCACTAGGTTAATCAGTACGAAGCAGGTGGAGATAATAACGATTCCCCCCTGCACGGCGGGGTAGTCCCGGGCGGAGATCGCCTGATAGAGCCACTTACCAATGCCCGGCCAGGCAAACACTGTCTCGGTCAGAATTGCTCCGGAGAGCAAAAGGCCGAACTGCAGGCCGATTACGGTGATAACCGGGAGCAGGGCGTTGCGCAGGGCATAGCGATAGATGACACGGCTCTCCTTGATTCCCGAGGAGCGGACCGTTTTAATGTAGTCCTGCTTAAGCACTTCCAGCATGCTGGAGCGGGTGGTTCGGGCGATGATGGCCAAGGGGATGGTTCCCAGGGCTATAGAGGGCAGGATCAGGTGGTGCAGGGCGGAGAAGAAGTACTCCGGTTTGCCCTGGAACAGATATTTAAAGGTATCTATCAAATAGAAATTAGTTTCCGGTGTAAAGTAGTAGCGGATGTTGATACGCCCGCCGGTGGGGAACATATTCAGTCCCACCGAAAAGATCATGATCATTACCAAAGCCAGCCAGAAAACCGGCATGGACACCCCAAAGAGGGCCCCCACCATGGAAGACAGATCTATCCAGCTGTTTTTATGGGTAGCGGAAATTACCCCTATCCAGATTCCCAAAACCGTAGCGAAAATCATGGCGCAAAGGGCCAATTCTACCGTAGCGGGGAATCGGTCTTTAATTTCACTCATCACGGGCTGTCCCGACTTAATGGATTTACCAAAGTCCAGGCGAACCACTCGCTTTAAGTAAAGGACGTACTGTTCGCCCATAGGCTTATCCAGCCCCAAATCGGCTCGAAGCCTCTCAATTTTTTCCTTACTGGCCCGTTCCCCCAACATCACTCGGGCCGGATCTCCCGGAGCCAGGGCAATCATAAAGAAAACCAACGTCACCACGCCGGAAAGGGTGGGGAACAGAAGGGCCAAACGTTTTAAAATATACTTAAACATAGAACCTACAATGAATGGGCTACCGTCCTGTAATAGAGACGGCAGCCCGTAACTATAGCGATATAAAGCGAAACCTAAATAATATTTAGGCCTACTCCTCTATCCACACATGGGTGAATACTCTCTTACCTGTGGGGTAGATAGTAAATCCCTTAACAGAATCTTTCATGGGTACGGATACGACCGAGTGGGCTATGGGAACCCAGGGAGCATCTTCGTGGAAGATTTCCTGAGCCTGTCGGTAGTACTCGGTTCTCTTTTCCTGGTCCATCTCTTCCTTGGCCATGGCACAGAGTTCGGTGAACTCGGCGTTTTTCCAGAAAGCGATATTTCCTGCGGGAGGAATGGCGGCGGGCTCGGAAAGGAGTACCCAGAGGAAGTTGTCCGGGTCACCGTTGTCTCCGGTCCAGCCGAGCATGGCGGCCTGGTGTTCACCCTGGTCGGTCTTGTCCAGGTAGGTACCCCATTCGTAGGAGATGATCTCTACGGAAATGCCCACTTTGGCGAGTTGAGCCTGCATGACTTCGGCTACTTTCTTACCGTTGGGGTTATAGGGACGGGCTACGGGCATGGCCCAGATTTCCGTCTCAAAGCCATCGGGGTATCCGGCTTCGGTCAGGAGTTCCTTGGCTTTGGCGGGGTCGTAGGGGTAGGCTTCAATATCGTCATTATAGGACCACATGGTGGGGGGCAGGGGGTTCTTGGCAGGCTTACCGGCTTCGCCGTAAACGGCAGCTACTATTTCGTCCCGGTCGATGGCGTAGTTCATAGCCTGTCTAACCAGTACGTTGTCGTAGGGAGCTTTTTCGTTGTTAAGAGCCAGGTAACCTACGTTGAGGCCTTCCTGCTGCTGAACAGTGATGCCTTCGGTAGCCTGCATTTCAGCTAGGTCCTCGGGGGAGGGGAAGTCTATTACGTCAACTTCGCCCTTCTGAAGAGCCAGCCATCTGGCTGTGGCATCGGGGATAACCTTGAGGATGAGTCTATCCAGGTAAATCTCTCCGCCCCAGTAATCGGTATTTTTTTCGAATACCATGTTGTCGTCTTTAACCCAGGAAACGAATTTGAAAGGGCCCGTTCCTACGGGGTGGTTAGTGAAATCTTCCCCGTATTTTGCAGCAGCCGTGGGGGATACGATGGCGGCAAAATCCATTGCCAGGTTAGCAATGAAGGGAGCTTCCTTCTTAAGGAGTTTGAACTCAACGGTGTAATCGTCAACGGCAATTACGTCGCTCACGATGTTATCCATGTCCATGTAACCCCAGTACTTCCAGGGGCCTTTGTCGTAGTCGGGGTGGTCTTTTTTGAATTGTCTGGCAAAGGAGTACACCACGGCGTCGGCAGTGAAAGGAGTTCCGTCATGGAACATAACGCCTTCCTGTAAATTAAAGGTAACGGTCAAACCGTCGTCGGAAAAACTCCAGCTTTTGGCCAGAGCGGGCTGAATGGCAGTTTCTCCAGGTACGAATTCTACCAGGGTATCGTAAACAGCGGTGGAGCCGTAAAAGGATTCCCCGTCTGTTTCTCTGGCGGGATCGAGGCCGACAGAATCGCCGGAACGGGCAAATACAAGAACTCCTCCAGATTTGGAATCCTCTGTAGTTGCGGGTGCTTTTTCTTTGCAACCCATGAAGAAGATACTGCCAATAAACAGTATCAGAAGCAGTGTGAGTGCTTTTTTCATTTTATTTCTCCTCTAAGATCGTATACAGTATTGTATGCGAAATGATTAGTGTTTACAGTATAGTCACAAGAATGGTATCTGCCAAGAAAGAAAAATAATTATCTAATTCCCATAAATATGGAATAGCTATAAATAAGTATGCTACTGTTAGACTATAGAAGGAGTAATTCAGTGTTCTCCCTTATTAAATCGCTGCTCCTTATCTTCTCAGGTCTTACCCTGGGCTATCTGGTGCAGTATTTTCGTCCCGCCGATTACCGCAAAGTCCGGCGGCGAATCCAGTTTGTCTGTCTCATTTTTCTCTCCCCCCTGGCAGTGATCGGCAGTGTTTGGGTGGCCCCCTGGAGGCATTGGGAGATTATGTCCCTGCCTTTTATCGGGCTGTCCTGTCTTGTGCTGGGGGCGTTTTGCGCCCTGTTTCTGGCCCGGTTTATGGGATTTGACCGGGAGCAGCGTACGGTTTACTTTATTTGCGGGGGATTTTCCAATCTGGGCTCTCTGGGCGGGCTGACCTGCTTTATGATTTTGGGAGAGGCCGGTTATGCCCTGGGGCCTTTCTATAGCCTCTTTGAACGAATCTGGTATTATATGGTGGGCTTTCCCATGGCCAGGCGGGTGAGTCCCCGCTGGCAGGAGGAGGCTGAGGATGATTCTCGCTGGCAGCGATTAAAGACGATCTTCTGGGATCCCTTTATTTTGGTGACCTTAGGGAGCACTTTTTTGGGGATTATCCTGAATCTAACAGTGGAGAGACCTGTCTTTTGGGCCGATATAAACCGGTTTATCATTCCGGTAAACTCTTTCTTTCTCATGATATCCATTGGATTGGCCATGAAATTCGGACCTATGAGGAATTATCTGAAACCGGCTCTGGCAATATGGGGGATAAAGAGTCTGGTTATGCCGACTTTTAACTTTGCCGCCGGGACGCTTTTGGGATTGGGTCATGTGGCCGGTGGATTGCCTCTTAAGGTTGTGGTCCTGTTGGGAGCTATGCCGGTGGCTTTTAACGCTTTGGTGCCGCCCACTCAGTATGACCTGGATTTGGATCTGGCTAATACATGCTGGTTCCTTACCACCATGGGGCTGGCCGTGGTTATTCCTGTTCTGACTCTTCTATTCTGATTTTCTCACGATAAGCAGGGACGCATCGTCATGTTGTACTTTTGACTCTATGAAATGGCGAAAATCCTGTCCGATAGCTTCGATCGTCTCTTTTAGGGGCTTCTTTTCGCCGCTCTCCATAATGGTAAAAATATTTTTTACATCATAGAGTTCTCCCGTCTTGTTCTCCTGTTCCAGAATGCCGTCGCTTACGATAAGGAGTTCCTTGTCCTTTCCCAGGGGAATCTCGAGAATCTCCGGTTCGGGATTGATGGTTTTTTCAATGCCCAGGGGAATACTTCCCGACCGGCTAAGGGCATCGGGAAAGGGGGAAGGTATAAGGTAATAGTGGGAGTGGCCCATATCGGCCAGACTGATGGAGCCCGCCTCTTCGTCGATTATTCCTATTACGGCGGTCGCGAAAATCTCCTGGTCAAAGGTACGGTAGATAACACGGTTCATAACGGTTATGAGTTTGTTAAGCTCTGTTTTGGGGCCTGCCAGGGAAAGAATCCCGTAAATCATACCGGTAACCAAAGCGGCGGCATTTCCCTTCCCCGATACATCTATCAGGGCAAAAAGGCTTTTATCCTGACTTAGGGAGCGGCTGTAGACCAGATCTCCTCCGATCCCTTTGGCCGGCAGGGTGAGCGATTCCACTTCATAGCGGGAGCTAAAGCCGTTGACAACCTTTCGATTGAGGCGCCCCTGAATCTGGTGGGCTAACTGCAGTTCCGAGTGGGTCAGCTTGAGAAAGTAACCCAGCAGGTCGGAGGAGGAAAAGAGTCCCCTAAAAGTCCCGTTTTCTTCCACCACGGCAAACCAGAATTCCCTGTTAAGTTTTTCCAGTTCCCCCGAGTCCCAGATATCCAGAGGATTGGTCTCCGGGGTAAGGATGAGGCAGGGATTGATGAAACCGGTCAAGTCCGAATGGGCTGAGGTATTGCTGTTTTCATCCCGAGCCATCTGTTCAAACCAGTTCCGACGACTTATATGACCTAATAAGTTGCCCTCATTATCAAGTACGGCCAGGGCTCTGAGGTTTTCATGAGTAAGAAAATCTCTATGAATAAGAGAACGGGGCGTTCCTTCGTCTATATAACTGCGGGTGCTGATGATTTTTTCGAGAGCTGTATTTTGGGGACTCTCTTGTTTCTGTGTCTTGATTACGGTCATTGAGCCCGCCTCCTGTCTCTCTGGAAAGTGTAAGAGACGGGAGGGGTAAATGCAACTTTAGAGGGAGATTATGATTCCTGGACTGGGGATTCTGAAAGCTTGTGGCTGCGGATATCTTCTTCTTTCTCTTTCCAAAAGGTCAGGAGATTCTGCTGAAGCCCGTGGAAATACTCTTTTTCCACCCGGGCCGCTGCTTTTCCTATATAGCGGTAATGCCAGCACTCGTAGGAGTAGCCGGTCAACTCTTCCTTTCCTTCCGGGAAAGAGAGGGACCAGCCGTATTTCCAGGCGTTTTCCAGCTGCCAGGCTCCTTCCGCTGTTTCTGCGTAGGAGTCGTCTATGGAACCGAAGTCCAGAGCCAGTCCCAGCTGGTGCTGTGATTTTCCCGGATAGGCGGAAACTTTGTCCGCCTCTTCTTTACCCAATTGTTCTACCCAATAGTTGTAGGTTTTTACTTGGTAAACGTAGGAGCGGTAACAGGAGGAGTGAAGCAGTTCCAATCCCTCCTCTTCGGCGGCCTGATTCATTTCTATGAGCGAAGGGAGGCAGATTCGGCGGATCTGCATGGCCGATTTATTTTTCTTAAAGAGGCTTATATCATCCATATTCACCAGATCCGGCGGGATATAGCTGCTCTCCAGAGGATGCTGCTTGTCCACAAGGATAAACAGGGAAGGATCTTCTTTCAGCATCTCTTCCATCAGATCAAAAAAAGTTTCCGGATTTGCCTTCACCGCAGTCATTATCGCTTCCCGGGAAGGAGCGTCTATACCGGTAACCCCGTCAATCAATTCGTCCAGGTCTTCTTCGGTATAGGAAAAAGAGCTGTGCAGAGGAAGGGGGCCTTCCGGTTCGGAGGCGGTTGTTTCGCTGCTGTTAGAGCAAGCTGAAAAAATAGCTAGTATAATAATCGGGAAAAGGAAATTTTTCATAGGAAGACATTAACACCGATCTAACATTTCTACAAGAAGAAGGCAACCGTTTTTTTGTTGCCTTTTTGTGAAAAATGGGGCCGGGGAAAGTTAGTCTACACAATTGTCCCGATTTTGCTTATAATTCATAAAACCGGTTTTGCCGGACAAGGATAGAACATTGAACAGAGAAAAACTCTATTATCACGATAACCATTTAACAACCTTCACAGCCACTGTTTTTGAGTGCCGCCGGGAGGAGGACGGCCGTTATGCCATAGGTTTGGACCGGACCGCTTTTTATCCCGAAGGGGGCGGTCAGCCCTCCGATGTGGGATTCATTAATGATATTCCCGTACTTCACGTGGCCAAGGGGGAGGAGTATCCCGTTCACTACACCGAGTCTCCTCTGGAACCGGGAAGCGATGTGGTGTGCAAAGTGGATTGGGAACATCGATTCGACTACATGCAGCAGCACACGGGACAGCATGTGCTCTCCGGGGTTTTTATGAAGGAGGGCGAATGGGCCACCCTTTCCGTTCATCAGGGGGAAGAATACACCTCTATTGAGATTGATACGGCGGAAATAAGCGAGCTTGAACTCTACCAGGTGGAGCGGGAGGCAAACCGGATTATTACGGAAAACCTGCCGGTTGAGACCTTCTGGGTGGACGAGTCAGAATTGGATCAATACCCTTTGCGCCGCCCTCCCAAGGTGAGCGGAACCATTCGCCTTGTGCGGATTGGGGACGGGGCCGACTGCGTGGCCTGCGGCGGGGTCCATACTTCGACAACCGGCGACATTGGGCTGATTATTTATCTGGGGCAGGAGAAAATCCGGGGACGGGTCAGAACTCTCTGGAAGATTGGGGAGCGGGCCTTTAGGCAGATTCGGCAGGATCGGGAAATCCTGGGGGATCTTGGTGTAAAATATGCTGTTCCTTCTTCGGAGCTTCCCGCCCGGCTTGAATCGGTGGACCGGGAGATTTTCGAGAAAGAAGGAGAGATCCGTCAACTGAAGGAGGAACTTCTCAAAGGAAGCTTAATCAGCCTGAAAAATCAGATTGACGAATCGGGGATTCTTACGGCCGTTGTTTCTACGGGGGATAAGAAGTTTCTTCAAAATGCGGCTCAGGCCCTTCTGGAAGAGGAAAAATGCCATTTTTTTGTGCTTGTGAATGAACTGGACGGGGATTTGCAATGGATTATCGGGGCCGGTGAAGAGGGCTCCTTTGATTTCGGTCGGGCCAGAAATGATATTTTGCCCCTCATAAACGGGAAAGGCGGCGGCCGCGGACCGATTTGGCAGGGGAAAGGAGAGGGGCCCGCTGTGGAAGCCTTTCTGACAGCCCTTAGAAAGAGCTACGGGGAATAGTTCCCGGTCAGGGAAAAACGGCGATTGTAATTTTTCCTTTCTAATGGTATTTTTACAGCTATGAAACGGAAAATCCTTACGGTGGCAGTCATTTTGGCCATCGCCGCCTTCATCAATTACAACAAGGCCTCCTTTGTGGAAAAATACCGCACCAGAAAAGGGGTGGAAAACCGCATTGAGGAGATTACCGGGATCGATATGAATCTCAAAAACTTCTTTAAAGGA
Source organism: Spirochaetales bacterium (assembly GCA_028533045.1). GTDB lineage: Bacteria > Spirochaetota > Spirochaetia > DSM-2461 > DSM-2461 > SZUA-368. Next base: position 78,048 of record JAQQAP010000028.1, read on the forward strand.
GTGGAAGGGTTGAATCGGGACCTGGAAGATTGGGAAGAGGATAGTCTGACTGACTTGAAGACCCGTCTGGAAGGCCTCTCTGAAGAAGAAAAGGATAAGCTCATGGAGCTCCTGGAAGAGAAAGGGGATGAGGCTGAATCCTTCCTGACCGATATGATGGAGGGGGAGAGTTGAGCCGCCGGGAAGATGAGGAAATGCGCCGGAAATTCTGGCAGTCCATGGCAGATCAAGCGGGCGGAGAGATTCTGAATCACGCCCTTTTGCGTGTAATGGCTTCCGAGCCGGAAGATTTGAAGGACAAGTGGCTTCTGTTTTTTTCCACGGAAAGTTCTCTCTATTATAAAAGATTTCCCTCCGAATCGGCCATGGCCCGGCTTTTGTCTATGACTCCCGCAAAGGAAAAACAGGAATACCCCCTCGAAGGCCTGCCCTGGGACAGGGTTCGCTGTAAGCGCAAAGGGGGGCAGGGATTTTTAAGCCGGTTTTTTTCTTCTCCCTCCCAAATAATTGTTGAATGGGATGATAAGGCCCGTTTTGTTTTGGAAGCGGATAAGGCGGGGGAAGTCCTCTTTGCCGGCCGGACGGAGGACGCATGACCGTTTGTATGTATGGAATGGGGCGCTTCGGTCGCTTCTGGGCGGAGGAGTTGAGCCGGGTTGTTCCCGATATGCGAGGCTACAACCGTTCGGACAGGGAATTTCCCCCCACCGTAAAGCGGGTCAGCTTTGAGGAAATGTGCGCCTCCGATGTCATTATTCTGACGACAGCTATTTCCTCGATGGAAGAAGTCCTTAAGGCTATTGCTCCCCATATAAAGAAAGATGCCCTTATTATGGACTGCTGCTCCGTAAAGGTCTGGCCGGTGGAGATGATGGAGAAATACCTCCCTGCGGAGACGGAGATTTTGGCAACCCATCCTATGTTCGGTCCCGATTCAGGGAAGAACGGAGTGGAGGGGCTTCCCATCGTCGTTTCCCCGGTGCGAATTGCCCGGGAGCGTGAAGAGGAGTGGCTGCGGATTTTCCAGGCCCTCAAGCTCACCATTCACGTTATGACTCCCGATGAGCATGATAGGGAAGCGGCCTTTACCCAGGGTATCACCCACTTTATCGGGCGGATTTTGGGGGATATGCACCTGGAGGAGAGTCCCATAGCTACTTCCGGCTATAAGAGCCTTCAACGTATTATGGAACAGACCTGTAACGACGACTGGCAGCTCTTTATGGATTTACAAAAACTCAATCCCCATACGGAGGAGATGAGAAGCAAGCTGGACAGGACTCTGGCAAAAATGATAAAGTACCTTCAGCCCTAAGATTTTTTTTGGGGCGGAACAATTCAGGAGACCGATTTGGCGGAACTGGAAATACACGAAAAACGTGTTTACGAGAAAAACATCAGCACCGTGCTCACCGAGGAAATTCACTTTTCCGGGGAGCTCTTTTTTTCCAAGGATCTGATGATCAAGGGCGAATTTTACGGTGCCATAAAGGCATCGGGCAATCTTTATATTGAAGAAAGTGCCTATGTGGAAGCGGAAATTACCGCCGGTGCTGTCTATATTAAGGGGCAGGTCAAAGGAAATATTATGGCCGATACCCGGGTTGAACTTCACGGCACCGCCAAGGTGGCCGGAGATATTACGGCTCCCCAGATCGTTATGGATACGGGATGCCGCTTTGACGGAACAAGCCGCATGCAGAGGAGGGCGAAGCTGTGAAAAAACTGATTATACTACTGGCGCTGGCCGCTGTCTTTATGCCTTTGGCGGCACAGGAAGAGGAAAAAGAGGACGCTTTGGAGCTGTACCGGAACGGTCAGTACGAGCGGGCCATTGAAGTATGCCAGGGAGAGCTGGACATTTACGGCGAAGACGAAGTAAACAAAAAGCTGGATTCCTACAACGTGATGTGCTGGTCCTTTATGCGTCTGGGACGTTATGACGATGCGATTAACTTTGGTCAGCAGGCCCTTTCCATTTTCCGTTACGATCAGCGGGTGATAGAGACCATGGGGGAAGCCCACTTTTATAAAGGGGAAAATATTAACGCCCTGGGGTATTTTGAGCAGTACGCCGTACTGAATCCCACCGGTCAGAGAATCGAGAATGCCTATTATTACATGGGGGAGATCTATATTCGTCTGGGAGAGTTTGCCCACGCCGATATCGCCCTTTCCACCGCCCTTTACCATTCGCCCAACGTGGCCGGTTGGTGGAGCCGATTGGGTTATGCCAAGGAGATGGGGGAAGATAAGGAAGGCGCTCTTGTTGCTTACAAGCAGGCCGTTGAACTCCAGCCCGACAACGAAGCCGCCCTTTCCGGTCTGGAGAGACTGCAGGGAAGCTGATGCAAGCCGCCTTTCACACCTTTGGCTGCCGTCTCAATCAACTGGAGACGGAAGCCCTGGCGGACGCCTTTCGTCACGCCCGTTTTACCATCGTCCCCCTTTCCGGGGACGCTCTTGTTTATGTTATTAATACCTGTACGGTTACCTCTAAAAGCGAACAGAAGGCCCGGGGGGTTATTCGTCGTCTGAATCGGGAGCATCCCCGTGCCGTGGTTATTGTTACCGGCTGCTACGCCCAGATGGAAGTGGACCTGATTAATTCTCTGGGCCATAATGTCTTTGCCGTTCCTCTTAAAGAGAAAGACTTGATACAGGATTTCGCTCTCTACCTTATGAACCGCCCCGATGAAGAGGGGGAGGAGCTGTTGGAGGATACCCGGGCCTGGTTCCGGGATAACGGACGGACCAATGACGAGGCGGAGGCACGATTCCGCTTTGTTCCCGACGATTTTACCTACCATACCCGGGCCTACCTGAAAATTCAGGACGGCTGTGACAACTCCTGTGCCTACTGTCGGGTAACCCTGGCCCGGGGCGCTTCCGTTTCTCTGGCTCTGGATAAAGTGATTGAACGGGTAAAGGTCCTGGAAGAGAAGGGCTTTGCCGAAGTAACTCTCACCGGCGTAAATATTGATTCCTACCGCTCCGGAGAAACGGACTTGGCCGGTCTGCTGGAAGTTCTTCTCTCTAATACTTCCGCTATCCGCTTTAGGCTTTCCTCTTTAGATCCGGATACCTTTACCCCCGCTTTGGCTAAAGTGGTGGCCCATGAGCGGGTTTGCCCCTATTTTCACCTCTCCGTTCAGTCCGGTTCGGACAGGATTTTGCAGGAGATGAATCGGGGGTACGCCGCTCTCGAGGTAGAACGGGCGGTGGAACTGCTCCGGGAGACAAAGGACAATCCTTTTATTTCCGCCGACATCATCGTAGGCTTTCCCGGTGAGAGGGAAGAGAATTTTACGGAAACCTTGGAACTTATGGAAAAGGCCCGCTTTGCCCGGGCTCACGTATTTCCCTACTCACCCCGTCCGGGCACACCCGCCTTTGGCCGGAAGGACGCCGTTCAGGAGTCGATTATTTCCGAGCGGACCGGACGGCTGCGGGAGATGATGACCCGCTGCCAGAACGATTACGGTTTGAGCTGGGAAGGGCGCGAACTGGATGTGGTCTGGGAGAAGGAAGAGGGGGATTTTCTCATAGGGCTGAGCGGGAACTACCTGAGCTGCCGGAAGAAGGCCGGTAAGGGCGCGGAACTGGGAGAATGCGAGCGGGTTACCGCCGTTAAGTACGGCATTGTGCCCGGGATGATGGAGTGCGATACTCAATAACGGGCTCTCTTTATTTAACGCAAGGGAAGAAAATGCTGTACTAATTAAAACTTAGAGTTTATATTTGTACAGTATGATTCGTCGAATAATTGAAAAGGAACTGCGTCTCTCCGCATCGGAATATCCGGTTGTTACTTTGATTGGTCCCCGTCAATCGGGGAAAACAACCTTGGCGAAGATGGTTTTTCCCGATCATGAATATGTTAACCTGGAGCAGCCTGAATACCGTTTACTCGCCCAGGAAGATCCCAAAAGCTTTTTCCATCGTTTTCGGCCTCCCTGTATCCTGGATGAAATTCAGAATGTTCCTCAGCTGCTGTCCTGGATTCAGGTCATGGTGGATGAGGATCCGGAAAGAAAGGGACTGTTTATACTAACTGGGAGTCATCAGCTCTCTTTACGGGAAGCCATCGGTCAATCCCTGGCAGGTCGAACCTCCCTGTTGACTCTGCTTCCTTTCTCATTAAGGGAATTGCCCGCTCAATTACAGGACAGACCCAGGGAGGAGTTGCTCTTTTCCGGTTTCATGCCCCGTCTCCATGATCAGAAAATCCGGCCGGGACGTTTCTACCGGGATTATTACCAAACCTATGTAGAGCGTGACGTTCGCAAATTAATCGCTCTGGAGAATCAACAGGCCTTTGAACTGCTTATGCGTCTTTTGGCCGGCCGGGTAGGGCAGGAGCTTAATTACAGTCAACTTGCCGGTCAGGTAGGAATCAGTGCTCCCCAGGTTAAACGTTGGATCGGAGTGCTCGAGGCCTCTTTCATCCTCTTTAAGCTACCTCCCTATTATAAGAATTATGGAAAAAGGCTTACCAAATCTCCCAAAATCTACTTTACCGAACCGGGCCTGGCAGTATATCTGTTGGGGATAGAGGCTTCGGAGCAGTTAGAACGGGACAGGGCTTTTGGCGGTTTATTTGAGAATTTGGTTATTCTGGAAGCATTGAAGGAGCGGTACAATAAGGGGAAGGAGGGGTGGTTATACTTTTACCGAGATAATCATCAGCATGAAGTGGACCTTCTGTTTCCCGTCGGATCTGATTATATACCTGTTGAGATCAAATCTTCCCGAACTTATCATAGTCACTTTCTTAAAGGAATTGAGTATTTTCGAAAACTGTCAAAATGCGAGAGTCCCGGTTTACTTCTCTATGACGGCGACCTGGAAACCGATTCTGTCGATGGGAAAATCAGGAACTTTCGTAAAGGATTTAAGGGATTATAAAGGAGGATTCCATGTAGCGGCCCTGGGAACCTGAGGGTGGGTGACCGCCGTAACATATGGCGTTAAGCCCGGTTTGATGGACTGTGGAGTTTAAAAAGCAAGGCCCAGTTCGGTTGCACTGGGCTGAATTGACCGCTTTGTTATTATTCGGTAAAGAAATTCCCTATTAATCCGTTTTGGAGGGCTTCATCAATAGAACGGTAGGTGTAGTCAGTCCATTCAAGGTAGACCTCCCCTTGCCACCATGTTGGCAGGTAATAGCTTTCGAGATTTACTTTTTGAGTAATTACGGATAGGCTTTCTCCGTCCAAATCTCCATTGGAAAGAATCGTTCCTGATATTAGTGCAACGACCACATAATATTGGCTAGTATCGTATTCATTTTCTACTTTTGCGGTCTGCCAGGTTGTAAAATATGTGCCGTAGTTTCCCGTTATATAGTAACCTTCGCCATAGTACTCATCTCCCAGGAATGTTTCTATCATGGATATAGTGGATGAGGTTTGATCGTAAAATTCTATTTCCGATCCCATTGCAACTCCTATGTAAGAACTGTCATCGGAATCTACAACAGTGCCGGACATGGTATAAATCCCCTCTATGTTTGGTGGGTTGGTACCGGAATAAATACCGAAATCAGTTTCGGTTATGGCATTGTCAACTTCCGGATCATCCATGATCTCCTCGGGTGAATCATAGTCCCAGCTATTTGATGATGACGATTTGTCGTCATTGTTTAGGATGTCACAACTAAAAAGAAGAGTTAGGACGATAATAACTGCCGATACTTTTACCCCAAAATACTTTTTCATTTTTTTCTCCTTATTATGAATTTCAAATTTTCTAAATTCATAATTTTCAATAATTATTGATGCAGAGAAAGGTATGGAGTGAATCCGTGCAAACAAGAGCAAGCTGGCAGTAAGCAAAGTCGAGTTGTCTCTTGTTGCTACGCCTTCCTGTTTCTTATTATAATACACCATTTTATGGAGGAAATCTTGGAGTATTCATTATATTAAAGAGGGGTAACTTATTTGTATGAGAGAAATTCCCTTTTCCCGGGAATGTGATATTGACCCTATTCCTTTGTTTAGTGTATAAATATCGGGCGTAAATTTTATTAATGGGTGAAATATGCTTGATAATTTAGCTTCCCGTTTTACCGATATTTCCAGGAAACTTTCGGGGAACGCGAAGATTACTGACAAAAATATAGAACAGGCCGTTGAGGAGATCAAGGCCGCCTTACTCGATGCGGATGTGAATCTGCGTGTGGTTCGCCGTCTGGTTAACCGCACCATGGACGAGGTGAAGGGGCAGGATGTTCTTAAATCGGTTAATCCCGGTCAGCAGTTTATCAAGATTGTCCACGATAAGATGGTGGCTCTGTTGGGTTCGTCCCGTCAGGAGTTGGAGCTTAAGGGAAAGGATACGACGAGCATTATCCTCTTCTTGGGGCTTCAGGGGGCCGGTAAAACGACCGCTTCCGCCAAGCTGGCTAACCTTTTAAAGACGAAGGAGAGCCGGAAGGTTCTTTTGGTGGCCTGTGATTTGGTTCGTCCCGCTGCGGTTGAGCAGCTTTCCGTTTTGGGTAAACAGATTGATGTAGAAGTTTACCGGGAAGATACCAAGAATGCCGTTAAGGTAGCCAAAAACGCTCTCAAATACGCAAAGAAGAATCTTTTCGACACGGTTATTATTGACTCGGCCGGTCGTCTTCAGATAGATGAAACCATGATGGGGGAAATCGTCGGTGTCCGCGATGCGGTGAAGCCGGACGAAACCATCCTGGTGGCCGATGCCATGACCGGACAGACTGCCGTTGACATTGCCAAGAGCTTTGACGAACAGGTGGGCCTGACCGGTGTGATTTTAACCAAGTTTGACTCGGACACCCGGGGGGGTGCGGCTATCTCCCTGCGTTCCGTTACGGGCAAGCCCATCAAGTATATTGGTGTGGGGGAGAAGATCGAGGATATCGAACCCTTCTATCCCGAAAGGATTGCCAGTCGGATTCTGGGTATGGGAGATATTGTTTCTCTCGTAGAAAAGGCCCAGGAACATGCCGATGTTGAGGAAGCTGAGAAACTGCAGAAGAAAATGGCCGGTGGTACCTTTACCCTCGAAGACTATCTGGCCCAGTTTCAACAGGTGAAGAAGATGGGCAGCATGGAGTCTCTTATGAAGATGATTCCCGGTGCGGCCAATCTTCCCGAGAATGCGGTGGACGAAAAGAAGATGAAAAAAGAGGAAGCGATTATTCTGTCCATGACGCCCGGTGAGCGTCAGAATCACAGGATTATCGGTCCTCCCCGGCGAAAGAGAATCGCCAAGGGTAGTGGAACTTCCGTGGCCGACGTTAATCGACTTATCAAGAATTTCGAGAAAACGAAGAACATGATGAAGAAACTGACGAAAAATAAAGGCATGCAGGCTCAGCTGATGAAACAGCTCGGCGGCATGTAATTGTACTCATATTAAGGAGAATTCTGTGGTTAAGATCAGACTGAAGAGACTGGGTTCTAAAAAGAGACCCTATTACCGTATTGTAGTTATGGATTCCAGAAAGGCAAGAGACAGCCGAACTCTGGACGAGCTGGGTATTTACCACCCCCTCGAAGCGGAAGACAAGCAGTTTTCTGTAGAAGAAGACAGCGTTAAAGAATGGTTGAGCAAAGGTGCACAGCCCTCTCCCACTGTTAAAAGACTTCTTAACAAGAAAGGTATTACCGTAAAATAAGGTATTATGTGTGTTCCGGCCCGGCCGGAGCCGCATTCAAGGAGTAACAGATGGAGAAGGAACTGGTTGAATACATCGCCCGTTCTCTCGTCGACGATCCCGATGGGGTTGAAGTGAACAGAATTGACGGTGAAAAGTCCACTATTCTGGAACTGCGCGTTTCGGATAATGATGTGGGCAAAGTTATCGGAAAGCACGGTCGGATCGCCAAGGCGGTCAGAACTATTCTTTCCGCATCGGCCAACAAGTCGGGAAAACGGCTTGTTCTGGAGATCCTGGACTGAGTATGGCCGCAACTGGTCGTCTCGAGGGATATCTGGCCATTGGAAGCATCCGTACTTCCCATGGGGTTAAGGGCCTTCTTAAAGTCCGGAGTTTTTCCGGAGAAACGGACCACTTTTTTGACCTGAAAGAGGTGACTCTAAGGGATAAAAGGGGCCGAACGAGAAACTTTGCCGTGGAGCGTATGGCGCTGAACGGCAAGGATCTCCTTATGAAACTGCGCGGGGTGGATACGCCTGAGCTGGGAAAGACTTTTTCCGGCTGGGAAATCTGGGTGCCCCGGGAGTTGGCCGCTTCCTGTGATGAGGGAGAGTATTATTTTGCCGACCTGGTAGGATGCCGCTTGTACCATGAGGATAAAACTCTGGGTACGGTACTGGCTCTGACCGATGGCGGCGGCGGAACCTTGATGGAAGTTGAACGACCTGCTCCGGCAGAGGAAGGGGAAAAACCGGGACGGTTTTATGTTCCCTTTCGTAAGGAGTTCATCGGCAAGGTAGACGTGACGGAGAAAACAGTGGAATTGCTGGTATTATGGGCGGCGGAAGAGTGAAATTTACCGTTTTGACCCTTTTCCCCGATATTGTGGAGGCGTTCTTTACGTCCAGCATCATGGCCAAGGCTGTGGAGCGGGGACTTATTGAGTACGAGCTCATAAATATTCGGGATTTTGCCCAGGATAAACACCGGACCTGTGACGATTCGCCCTATGGCGGCGGTGCGGGAATGGTGCTAAAAGCGGAACCCTTGGCGGCGGCCCTCGATTCGGTGGGCGGCCTGGACAAGAAGGTGGTGTTTCCCACTCCTTCCGGGGTTCCCTACACGCAGAAAAAGGCGGAAGAGTACGCCGAATTGGACGAAATTGTCCTGATCTGCGGTCGTTACGAGGGGATCGATCAGAGAATTATCGATCTTTACGTGGACGACGAAGTGACCATAGGCGACTATGTGCTTTCCTCCGGGGAGGTGTCGTCGTTGGTTTTAATCGATTCGGTTTACCGGCTTTGCAGCGGGGTTATTACCCAGGAGTCGCTGGAGGAGGAAAGCTTCCAGGACAATCTTCTGGAGTATCCCCACTACACCAGGCCGGAGGTGTTCCGGGGCCTGGCGGTGCCGGAAATACTGCGGGGCGGCCACCACGCTAAAATAGAAGAGTGGCGCCACGAGAAGCGAATCGAGAAGACAAAGAAAAACAGGCCCGATCTTTGGGACTTAAATAAGAGTATCGAGAAATCAGGAGGATACTGAGATGGATATGATTAAGGCCATTGAGGCGGAGCAGCTTAAGGACGACCGGGAAAATTTCCGGATCGGAGATACCGTAAAGGTTTACTTCAAGATTGTTGAAGGTAAGACTGAGCGTGTACAGGTTTACGAAGGTCTCGTTATTGCCCTCAATAACACCGGAGTTTCCCGAACCGTAACGGTAAGAAAAATTTCCTACGGCGTTGGCGTTGAAAGAATTTTCCCCATTCACAGCCCCAGAATTGAAAAATTCGAGGTTACCAGACCGGGTAAAATCAGAAGAGCCAAACTTTACTACATCCGAGACCGGGTTGGTAAGAAAGCTAAGGTTAAAGAACTTATCCGCTCCAAAAAGGATCAGAAAGCCAAATAAGAGGCTGGACGGTATATCCGGGAAGGGAAACCTTCCAGATCAAACAGAGTTCTTCGGAGCTCATAAATATGATTCCTGAACGGACCATTCCCGACGGAATCCGCTGTTGAACGAATCCACCGTGTATACGGTGGATTTTTTTTGCCCTTTTCGTTACTATGGGGCCCATGAGAGAAATAGAATGCGGTCAAATTACCGGGGCTGTTAAAGAAGCCCTGCTTAAGGCGGGTGTGACATTGCCCCCCGATGTGGCGGAGGCTTTGCGTGGGGCAGCCGGGAAGGAGACGGGACGGGCCAGTCATGTGCTTTCCCGTTGTCTGGAAAACCTTAAGGTGGCGGAAGAGGAGAATCTTCCCATTTGTCAGGACACGGGGATGGTGCTTTTTTTCTGTGAGATCGGGCGGGATGTTCGACTGGACGGAAGCCTCGACGGAGCCCTGCACAAGGCTGTGGAAGAGGCCTACGATGAGGGCTTTTTTAGAAAGTCCGTTGTCCTCGATCCCTGTAAGGACCGTAAGAATAGCGGGAATAACCTTCCTCCCGTTATATACCATGAACTGGTGGAAGGAAATCAGCTTAAAATAAATCTTTTACTTAAAGGTTTCGGGAGCGAAAACTGTTCCCGTGTACATATGCTCAAACCCACCGGCGGACGTGAGGCCGTAATCGATGCGGTTCTCCAGACTGTACGGGAGGGGGGCGGCTCTCCCTGTCCTCCCATCGTGGTGGGGATAGGCCTGGGCGGTACGATGGACAAGGCCGCCGTTCTTTCCAAGAAGGCCCTTTGCCGTTCTCTTGATTCCCATCATCCCGACCCCTGGTATGATGATCTGGAAAAGGAATTGCTGGCAAAGATAAACGAAACCGGTATCGGCGGGGGAGGCCTGGGCGGTGATATAACGGCCCTGGGTGTTAAAATCGCCACTTACCCCACCCATATTGCGGGGATGCCCCTGGCTATTACCATTCAGTGCTGGGCCGACAGAAAGGCGGAGGTGATTCTATGAGCGACGAAGTAAGACAGGTTAAGGTTCCCCTGAGCGAGGAGGATCTCCGCTCCTTTACGGCGGGGGAAGCGGTTGAATTAACCGGAACTATTCTGGTAGGTCGTGACCAGGCTCATTTGCGCTTGTGCGAGGCTCTGGACCGGGGGGAAGAACTGCCTTTGGATATCCGGGGAGAAACCATATATTACATGGGCCCGGCACCCACTCCGCCGGGGAAAGTCATAGGTTCCTGCGGGCCCACCACGGCCTACCGAATGGACCCCTTTGCTCCCCGTCTTCTGGACCTGGGGCTAAAGGGTATGATAGGTAAGGGCCCCCGCGCCAAAGAGGTTCTCGATGGGGTGGTAAGAAACGGGGCTGTCTATTTTTACGCTTACGGTGGCTGCGGAGCCCTTTATGCCCAAAGAATTACCTCTTCCGAGTGCGTAGCCTATGAGGATCTGGGCCCCGAGGCGATCTACCGTCTTAGGGTGGAGAAGTTCCCCCTCGTTGTGGCGGCCGATTGCCGGGGCGGAAGCGTCTACTAGACTATCGGCTCCCAATAGACGTTGTTTTCTTCTGTGAAAATACGCCAGTTTTGTGGGGTTGGGGGAAAGTAGGTGGCGAAGTTGGCCAGGCCGATGACATCCAGCTGAGTCAGGCTGTCCGGGTCGTAGTTCAGCTCAACTATGCGCTCTTCTTCCCCTTCCATTATCATGTTGAGTCCCTCATGCCAGAGGATGTAGCTCTCCAGGGGCAGGTAGAGTTCTTTCTTGTTCCGCCAGCTAAAGCAGAACTCAAGGAATTCCTTTTGAAGGGGGGCCGGGTCCAGGTCGGCTAAGTCTTCCCGGTCAAAGTCGTTCTGCTCCAGCCAGATGCCGAATCGTTCCAGAAAGAAGGAAGGAGTCAGCTCCAGGGCGTCGCAGGCCGTTTTGAACCAGATGGAAGCCAGTCCTTTGGTGTAGAAAAAGTCGCACAGTTCGGTAAGATCCTCCGCTTCTTCCAAATCTTCATCTGTAAAGCCGGGGCGCCCGACCACCAGCCTTTCGTAGGAGCCGTCATGGACGATTCCAAACTCTTCCGCCCTGTCGTCCAGCTCTGTTCCCGGGAGAAGGGAAAGGCGGAAAATATCGATGTTCGAAGGGGAGAGGGTCAGGGTGTAGTCCAGGCTCTCCTTGAAGCTTTCCAGGGTATCTCCGGGAAGGCCGTAGATGAGGTCGAAGCCGTAGACCAGGTAATTCTGTTCCAGAAGCCGGATCTTTTTCTTGTAATTCTGAGGCTTGAAGGGGCGATTCAGCCGGGCCATTACCTCTGGATTGGAGCTTTGCAGGCCAATCTGCAGGGAGGCTACCAGTTTACCAAAGAGTCGGGCCTGTTGCTCCGTAACCCTTTCTGCCCGGATTTCAAAGGTAAAATGGATGTGCGGGGCCTCTTCTGCGAGCATTTCCAGGAAGGCGGTGCACCATTTCTCATCGTGGTTGAAGGTTGAGTCCAGGATCCACACTTCGCGGACCCCTTTTTTAATGAACAGTTTTAGTTCCTCCGCCAGTCGGCTCATGGGAAAACGGCGAACAAAGCCGTGATTCCGTGCCTCGTAGCAGAAGGCGCAATTGTAGGGACAGCCCCGGGAGAGTTCCCAGAGAACCCCGTCATAGTTGTCCGTATTAATCGCTCCGGAGAGGAAGGGGGAGGCGAGGGTTTCCATATTGACCCGGGGGCCGTCAAGTACGACCGTTTTCTCTTGGGGCTCGGAGCCGATAGCTTTTTCCAGAGCGTATTCCCCTTCGTTTTTAATGAGGAAATCAAAGAGGTCATCCTTAAGGAAAAAGTCGGGCATGGCAGAGACATGGGGGCCTCCGGCGATAATAATCAGTTTGGGATTGGCTTTTTTAAGGAGTTCCGCCGTTTCCCGGACTTGCCGGGCGTTCCATATGTAGGAAGAGAATCCAATGGCGTCATATTCAGTTTTAGCCAGCTCCTCTGCGATGACAGAAGGCTTTTGGGCAAGGTAAAAATCTTTTATGTCCGTATTTTTTGATAAACCCTTCGGCAGGGCGGCTTTTAACTGGGCGGCGGCAAGGGGAAAGGCCAGGCTGTTTGCTTCAACGTGGATAGTAACCAAAGCCGTTTTTGGGGGATTGTTCATAGTGTTAATGTTAGTTTCCTTATGGATAAATTGCAATATAAGAATTCATTTTATAGAATGGGATTAACCGTATCGTCCGGATAGCGGCGGCTCAAGGTCTGAATCAGTTTAAAGACTTCCAGTTGATATTTCTCCAGTACCCCTTCATCCCGGTGGCATTGGTAGAGAGTCTTTCCTTGTTCCAGGCGGGCCATAATATGGGAGAGTTCACGGTCATTAAGGAAATGGGAGAGCCCCTTCCAGAATTCCATCTGTATCATATCGTTTTGAAGAGAAATCCAATTATGGCTGTTCATCAGGTGAAAATCATCCTGTTAATCTGCTCTTCCAAATGAGAACGGGGGGAGGTTTTTCCCGGTCGGGCTCCGTGAAAGGCATATCTCTTAATTGGTTCTTTTCCGCCCTTCTCCCGGATTTTTGCGGCCAGATAGTCGTGAATCTCCCTACTGCCTTCCCGTTCCGGATCGGCCTGCACCGTAAAAATACTTACTTCCTTCCCGGAAAAGTCGGCCCTTTCCAGAAAGGTGTTTATCGCCGGTGTTCCGTTGCTTGCCCAGACGGGAGTCCCCAGGAGTATTTGATCGTAGCTTACAATCTCCTGTTCCGGCGCCCCTTCCAAAGGAATGTTTTTTTTCTTAATAGCTCCGTAGGCAGAACGGATAAATCCCCGCTTTTTCCGGGGAATCAGTTCTATAAGAGTTCCTTCAAGTTTCTCTCCGAGAATCTCAGCGGCAATTCTGGTGCTACCGTCGCGGCTAAAAAATACAATGGCCCTTTTCATAGCCCTATTTTAATCTTTTGGTAGAGGAAAGTCGAGACGGATTTATTCGCAAAAGGGGAATGGAAAGAAAAATCACTTGTCATGGCGAAGGGAATGTTATAGAACTAAATTTGGAGGATGCTATGAATTTAGATAAGGATTGCGGTGAATTGGAAAAATTCCGCATCTGTTTTGTCAGCGGTAAGCTGGGGGATGTGGACGGTGTCTCCCTGGAAGTGGATAAGTGGATTGCCGTTCTGCAGGAAGCGGGTCACGAGATCTTTACTATTGCCGGACGTTATGCCAAACCCGTTCAGAATGTGGCCCAAGCGAACCAGTTTACCGTTCCGGAGATTGATTTTGCCTCGGAGGAGCAGAAAGCTTACGAGACTCAGCTCTTTCCTCTCTTGAGCAAGCGTCCTCCCCTTCTTATGGAGGAGGAGCTGGAGTTGGTGCGCGGTAAACTCATGGCCCACGGAAGGGATGTGGCCAACCAGATGTATGAAATCATAAAGGATAATGAAATAGATGTGCTCGTGGGACAGAATACGAACGCCATGCCCATGACCCTTTTGGGGGGGATCGCCGTTTATCTTCTTACCACGGAAAAGCGGGTGGCTACCATCTTCCATCATCACGATTTTTGGTGGGAAAGGAGCCGATTCAGCAGTAACAATATAGAGGACTTGCTTAACAAAATCATGCCCCCAGCAGACCTGGGAACGGAGCATGTGGTAATTTCTTCTTACGCAGCCCATATTCTTGAGTCAATCAAGCGGGTTAAGCCCCATGTCATTAATAACTGCGAGGACTTTGAAGATCCTCCCGTCTTTGACGATTATAATCGGGACTTTCGCAAGGAGTTGGGCTACAGTGACGACGATATTCTTATTGTTCAGCCCACCCGTATTGTACCCCGGAAGCGTATTGAGGATTCGGTCCGCCTTGTGGGGAAATTCCAGGAAACCTATCCCGATCTGGCCCCGCGGGTGAAATTCATCATATCCCTTTACCAGGGCGACGAGATGGACGACAGCTATGTCACCTCCATCATGGGGCTGGCGGAAAGACTGAAGGTTAAGGTCGACTTGATAGCCGAAAGGGTGGCCGCTATTAGAGGAAAGGACGAAGAGGGCCGGAAGCTTTACACTAACCGGGATGTTTTGGTGAATGGGGATATTGTGACCTATCTTCCTATTTGGGAAGGATTTGGGAACGCCCTGCTTGAAGCTATTTCCGCCAAGGTCCCCATTCTTACCACCACTTATCTGGTTTACAAAACGGATATCATGGGGGTGGGCCTCAAAACGATTGAAGTTCGGGACGATTACGATAAGTACGGCCGTCTCATGATTACCGATGAGGTTGTGGAAAAAATGCACCGGGCTCTGGTGGATAAAGAATTCCGCAAAGATATGGTGGAAACCAGTTTTATCGTGGCCAACGAGCACTTTGGTTATGATAAGTTGCGTCAGAAGCTGAATGAGGTTATGGAGAGCTATTCCGATGAGATTCGGGCTTCCCGGAAGAGGCTTCACAAGAGTATGAAAGACTTTTATGTATAGATTCGTAGGTTAATGAGAAATAAAGGGGCTGTTCCAATTTGACTCTTGGAACAGCCCCTTTTTAGGTTTTGGGGAGAGTGACTAAACTTCCGGATAGCCCAGGCTGGCGTTGAACTGATAGGAACCGATGGTCATCTGAGCCGATTCGCAGAAATCTCTGTGCAGGCGGCTGGAGAGTTCGGCGTTAATCATGTCCACAACGTTTCCTCTATTTTCACTCAGGATAAGGGCCAGTTCCCTGTTTACTTCCTGGGTCACCGGAGCGGGTGTGGTGTAGATGTTCTCTCCGTCATCGTTGTCCTGTTCTACATGGGTTACTTCAAGAAGATAGGAGGATTCAATACCTAAGGATTCAAAGACAGCCAGAATTTCTTTGGTGGGTTCCACGGTAATCGTGTGGAGCGGTTCGTAGCTTAGCTCTTCCACGGAAAAATTGACCGGCTCCGTATTGGCTTCCTGAGCTCCGTTGGCAAAAAGGGAGACTCCCGTCATGGCGATAATTAAAAATAGTACTGTGTGTTTCATGTTAATACTCCTGAACAATTGGTTTTGGTATTTCCGGTCTCTGCCGGAGATGGTTTAACTATAGACGAAGGGAGTCCGGGGAGGGTTAAGCCGGTTATAAAGGAAATATAAAAGGAGCTTAATTCTTTTGTGCTGATTTTAACTGGATTTAACCTTGCTTCACTTGTTCTTTTTCCTGTAAGACCGGAAAATGGGGCTATGTATAAGAAGACCCTTCTTGCGACCGCCCTTATTTTGGCCGGACTTATTACGGTTCTATTTTTTTTTCTGATAAAGGGAACGGAAGAGAAAATGATATCGGAGAAAAGAAAAACGGAGCGCCTTATCCAGTCTACCGCAGCCAATGGGGTACATACCATACGAAATGAAATTCTCTATCTTTTTGAGCACTATTCTGACCGTATGGATGAGATTAACGAGACCGGTTGGAACGGGAATCTTGAGGCTCTTCTTCTTGAAGAGGAGTATCAGCTGGAAGATTTTCCTTCCATCATTAAGGGGATTGATTATTGGAAAAGGGGTGACGGGAAAAAGTACGGGGTTCTTTACAGAGAGATTTTGTCCCGATTGACAAAGGAAAAGCCGGAAGACCCTGTCATCATGATTTATATCCGTGATTTTCAGGGGTATATGATTTTTCCCGTAAGAGAAGAGGGGGATGAGGGATATTCGGGATACATTATCCTCCTTCTTGATATCAGTTCCGTTGTAGAGGAATATCTACCGGCCCAACTGCTTTCCGTACTGGAAACATCGGACGAACCGGGGAGTGGTAATGGCAAGCTGGAATACTCCCTGACCCTGTACGAAGGCTGTGATTTCAAGAACTTTGAGGGGGATCATCAGGTCGTGATTGATCTGAATCGGGATTTTAACCTTTACCAATTGAGCGATTATTACTATACCAGAGCGGATACCTTTAGCCCCATGCCCTTGTCGGAGACGGTTATTGATAATCATTATTATATGGTCATTAGTCATGAAGAAGCCGAACCGGGGGCCTTCCGGAAAAGAAAAATCCAAACCTATGGACTTTATTCCCTGTTATACATTTTTCTTCTTGCGGTGCTTTGCCTCTTTTTCTATTCTGTTTACCGCATTCGTCAGGAGTATCAGCGGGAACAGCAGTTTACCTCCCTTATTTCCCATGAATTAAAGACTCCTCTGAGTGTGATCCGGCTGGCATCGGATAGTCTGGCCGGCGGTTATATTTCGGAAAAGGATGAAGTGGCCGAATACGGGGTAATGATTAAAAATGAAACGGGAAGGCTCGGGCGGATGATCGAGAATATCCTTCTGCTTTCCACTCTCTCCTGGACCGGGGAAGAGGGGGAGAAGATATCGATGAAGGCTCTTCTTTGTGATTTAGAGGGGGCCAATAGCAGTCTTCTTAAAAGTTGGAATGTATCATGGAAGACCGAGAATCTTTGGGAGTCCGGGGAGCTTCGTACCCGTCCGTCCCTTTTGAAATCGGCTCTGCAGAATGTTATTCATAACGGTATCGTGTACGGAGCGGCAGGCTCGGAGGATAGAATCCTTATTGTACGGGCGGAAGGGTTCAAGAAAAAAAGGAGAGAGGGAGTTCTCTTTTCCGTGATAGATCACGGTCCGGGGGTTAGCTGGAGTGAGGCTCAGAAAATTTTTGACAATTACTTTCGGGGAAAAAGGGTTCGAGAAGAACAGATCCCCGGCAGTGGAATGGGGCTGACCCTCTCACGGAAAATCGCCGAAGGATTGGGGGGGACCCTTACTATAAATCGCTCTATTAAGAAGGAAACCGTATTTGAACTGTGGACACCCCTGGGGAGAGGCAATGAAAAAAATATTGATGATTGAAGATGACCGGGGGCTTGTTCGGATTGTGGGGGATCGCCTGAAGGCGGAAGGTTATGAATTCCATCATGCCCCCGATGGACAGTCCGGGTTGGAAATAGCTTTGAAGAATTCCTTTGACCTTTTGCTTGTGGATTTAATGCTTCCCGGTTGCAGCGGGTTTGATGTTATCCGTGAGTTTCGGAGCCGGGGGAAATTGACTCCCCTCATAATAACCAGTGCCAAATTTCAAATGGCCGATAAGGTTTCCGGTCTTCGTTTGGGGGCCGATGATTACCTGGTAAAGCCCTTCGAATTTGACGAGCTTCTGGCCCGGATTGAGGCTCAGCTTAGAAGGACCGGTTACGGAACTCAGGCTGAATATGAGGTTGTGAACCATGATTGGCTTGATCTTGGTCATGAAGATTGCTCTTTTGGTCCCTTTACCTTAAGTTTTCGGAATTGCGAGCTCAGGAAGGGGGAAGAACCGATTCCCCTTTCCCATATCGAGTTCAAGCTGTTGGCCTATCTCCTTCTGAATAGGGAAAGAGTTGTTCCTAATGATGAACTGCTGGAAAGGGTTTGGCAGTATGATGAAACGGTTTCTACCCGGACTCTCTATGTCCATATAGCCTGGCTGAGGAAAAAACTTCGTAGTGAGGAAAAGGAGGGAAATACCATTAGAACAATTCGTGGCGTAGGCTATCGTTTTTCCTGATCATGACGAAAAAAAAAGCATTTTTTTCTTTCATTTCTTTTATATATGACTTATCTTATAGTAAAAGGAGACACAAATGGATATCTATAAATGCGAACTATGCGGTAACATTGTTGAAATGATACACTCCGGCGGAGGAACTCTGGTGTGTTGTGGGCAGGATATGGTTAAGCTTGATCCCAAAACGGCAGACAGTTCTACGGAAAAGCATGTTCCTCTGGTTGCCAGGGAAGAGAGCGGTTACCGAGTAACTGTGGGAAGTACCCTTCATCCCATGACGGAAGAGCACTGGATCCAGTGGATTGAACTGAGTGTTGACGGAATGATTATGAGGCAGAAACTTAATGCCGGTGACAAACCGGAAGCTTTTTTCTGTGTGGAAGAAGGAAAAGATGTTTTTGCCCGTGAATATTGTAATATCCACGGATTGTGGAAAGGAGAGTAACAATGAAATACGTATGTAATGCTTGCGGTTATATCTATGACCCCGCCGATGGTGATCCCGAAAATGGTGTACAGCCCGGAACAGCCTGGGAAGATGTGCCCGAAGATTGGGTTTGTCCTGTTTGCGGTGTAGGCAAAGACGAATTCGAACCGGAAGATTAAATCTAATAGGTTCATAAACATAAAACCGGTCTCCCTGTGGAGCCGGTTTTTTTTATTTAGGAGAGGCCTAGTTGTCTGTCCTCGTTTTGTGCTTTTCTCATTAGGCGGAAGAGCAGGGGGTAGAGGATGATGAGCAGGGGGATAATGAGCCAGTCGGAGATGAGGGGGGAGAAGAGGATAAAGTCGTAGAGGCCATGGATGAGGACAGCGTAGAAGAGGCCCCGGCCAAAGTAGTTCTTGCCCGTGAAATAGCTCCGGCCTATGAAGTAGCCCATGAAGCCGGAGGAGAGGGCGTGGAGCGGTACGGAGGTGATTCCCCGCAGAAGGAGGAGCAGTACCGTATTGGAGGAGCCCATGCCGTACATCATGTTTTCGTAAAAGGCGAACCCCAGGCCGGCGGTGACCGTATAAACAATTCCGTCGGTAATTTCATCAAAGCCCGATCTTCGAGCGGTATATCCTCTCACCACCCACATTTTTACGGCTTCTTCGCAGAGCCCCGCTACCAGGAAGGCCTGGAAAAAATTGTGCCAGAGAGGGGGAAGAAATACTCCCATTCGGGAGAGGATCATTTCCATTACAACGGCGGGAAGAATAGAAAGAATCCCTAGGAAGAAGGTGCGTGCTATGAGACCGGCCGGTTCCGCCTTCTGACTGTCTCTTTTGAGAAAGGCCCGCAGAACGAGGAAGGTGGGCAGGAAGGCGAAGAAGGCCAGAATCAGATAGTACATATACCTTCCTTAACCAGTTCGTCCAGTATTTCAATGAAGCGGCGGTTGTTTTCTTCCGTACCCACGGTGTAGCGTATGGAGCGGGGGAGGCCGAAGGATTTGAGGTCCCGTATGACGATACCCCTATCGGCATAGCCCTTAAAAATGTCGGCTCCCGGTGTTTGAAAGGTCATACAGAGAAAGTTGCTCTGCGTGGGGTAGTAGGTTACGCCCCGCTTGTCCAACTCCTCGTAGAGATACTTTTTACCGGCGAAGGTCATTTGCCGGGATTTTTCGTAGAACTCTTCGTCATCCAGAGCCGCCTCCGCAGCCGCCTGTGCAGGGGTGTTTACATTAAAGGCGTGTTTGGCGTGGTTGAGTGCTTCTATTAGTTCAACATTTCCCATGGCGTAGCCCACTCGAAGGGCGGCAAGGCCGTAAATCTTGGAGTAAGTCCGGGCTATAAGCAGGTTAGGCCAGTCCTTGAGGAGCTTGGGTGAGTCGGGATAATCGGGGGCTTCCGATCGGTCTACATAATCAAAATAGGCTTCGTCCAGGAAAACCACCACATTTTGCGGAACCTTTTTAAGAAAGGTAATTAACTCGGCCTCGCCAAAGTAGCGTCCGGTGGGGTTGTTGGGGTTGCAGAGAAAGATTATTTTCGTTTTTTCCGTAATCCCCTTGGCCAAAGCGTCCAGGTTAAAGTTACCCTCCTTTAAAGGAACTGTATTGCAGGTTCCTCCAAAGGATTTTACGGAAAAATTGTATTCGGAGAAGGTATTTTCACAGGTCAATCCTTCGTCCCCCGTGTTAATGAGGGCTCCCGAGGCGAAGACCATCAGCTCATCGGAGCCGTTTCCCACAATAATATTTTCCTTGGAGAGGCCGTTCCGAGCGGCGATTTTTTCTCGCAGGGCGGTACACATCCCGTCGGGATAGCGATGAACCGAGGCAAGAGAGTCGGCGGCTGCCTTGATGGCGGCCGGGCAGGGGCCCAGGGGGTTTTCGTTGGATGAGAGTTTAATGGCGTTGGGCAGCTTTTTTCCCGCCGCATAGGGGGGGAGGTCGGCCAGACTTTCTTTGATAAATCGATTCATAAGGCCATATTAGCAGTTCGGACTTTTTTTTTCAACTTTTCCTTGACCCTGACGCTGCGTAAGACTCTATACTGGTCTTATCATGATGAAAATAGGTGAATTCGCCAAGGAAAACAACACTACCGTTCGGACCCTTCGCCACTATGAGTCGCTGGGACTCCTGATGCCCGCCGAGATCGACCGGTTTACCGGTTACCGTTTCTATAAAAAGGAGCAGGTTTCAAGGCTGAAGGGGATTCAGCTCTTCAAGGACCTGGGATTTTCCCTTTCCGAGATTACTTCATTATTAGAAGACGAGTGGGACAGGGAAGAGTTGACGGGCCTTTTGAGTCGAAAGAGTGTCCAGGCCCGGATAGACCGGATGAGCGCCTGTGAGCGCGGTTTGGGATTGGAGAGTCTCCTGGCGCAGGTGAAGAAGATGCCCGAAGGTAGGTTGATTAATCTTTTGGAGGTATCCGATTTGAGTATTAGGAAAAAAAGAATTCCCAAGGGGGATTCGCTTATGGACAGTTTTAGACTGATTTGGGAAAAGGCTGTGGGGGAGAAAAAAAACGTCAGCCTTATGATTATTGATATCGATTTTTTTGCCCGTATTAATGAGGAGTCCGGCCGACGGGTGGGGGACGCTGTTATTGATGCGGTAAGACGAAGCATCGAGGAACATTCGCCCGAGGGGAGCGGTCTTTTTTGGGGTAATCTCTCTGTGATGGAGCACAAAGGGGGCGATGAATTTCTTAACTGGATGGAGTGTTCTCCCGAAGAGGGCATGCGGGTGGCAGAGGCTATTCGGGCCGATGTGGCCCATATCGATTTCTCCTATATGAATAGGGAAAGGCCTGCCACTTTGAGTATTGGGGTGGTTCACTCCCGGGACTTTGGGGAAGATTTTGAGAACTTTATCCGCCAAGGGGACGGGGCACTCTCCGATGCCAAGCTGGGGGGACGGAACAGGGTTTCTGTGGCTTTGCCCGGTTAAAAGAGCCGGGAAATTTTGTGGAAGAATTCTTCCGGGGCGAAGGGTTTGCTTATGTAGGCGTTGAAGCCGTGCTTTTCTATACTGTCCTGATCGTCACCGGAGGCCATGGCCGTGAGGGCTATGATGGGAAC
This sequence comes from Spirochaetales bacterium, assembly GCA_028533045.1. Classification (GTDB taxonomy): domain Bacteria; phylum Spirochaetota; class Spirochaetia; order DSM-2461; family DSM-2461; genus SZUA-368. The sequence continues at coordinate 99,628 of JAQQAP010000028.1, forward strand.
CGGGCGGCGGTCGCTGGCCCCTTCGTGGTCTCGGATCTTGGTGAACGCCTCAAAACCGTCCATTTCGGGCATGTGCATGTCCATAAGGATGAGGTCGGGCCGTTCCGTTATGAAGGCTTCGTAGGCTTCGCGCCCGTTGGCTGCTTCGATTATCCGGCAGGATTTCGTCTCAAGCAGTCTACAGGCGAGAAGTCGGTTTACCCTATTGTCTTCGGCTATCAAGATAGCTTTGTCTTTCCAATCTTCCTCATTGACAGCTTCGGTTATCTCATGTGAAGAAGAGCTGCTTTTCTCCGGTTGTTCCGGACACTTAAGTTCCAATTCAAAGGTAAAGGTTGTGCCGTCTCCCGGGTAGCTGTCCACGGTAAGGGCTCCTCCCATCATGGTGGCCAGGGAGGAACTAATGGCCAGTCCCAGACCGGTCCCCCCGTACTTTCGTGTGGTGGAGGTGTCTGCCTGGCTAAAGGCCTGGAATAGTTCATCCTGTTTCTCCCGGGGAATTCCGATTCCCGAATCGGCTACAGAAGATATAAGGAAGAACCTCTTGCCCGGTCTTTCTTCGAGGAAGGTCGTCACTTTTACAAAACCACGGCTGGTGAATTTCATGGCATTTCCTATTATATTAAGGAAAATCTGTTTGATTCTGAGGGGATCCCCCAAAAGTTCTGCGGGAAGGTCCTGTGCTTCCACTTCAAAACGAAGCCCTTTGCTCTCCAGCTGGGGTCTGAAGAAATGCTCCACCTCTTCTATCATTTTGCTTGGAGAAAAGGGGATTTCTTCCAGTGTCATTTTACCGGAACGCATTTTGGAGAAGTCCAGTATGTCGTTGATTATGTGGAGGAGGGCATCGGCGGAAATCTTGATGATATTCAGGTATTCCCGCTGCTCATCATTCAGGCTTGTCTGCATCACTAGTTCGGTCATTCCGATAATGCCGTTCATGGGGGTACGGATTTCGTGGGACACATTGGCCAGGAAGGCGGACCTCTCTTCAAATGCCTCGTCCCGCTTTTTTTCCTGTTCCTTTTCATTGAAAAAGCTGTTCACAGAGACCGATTCCACCTCTTCCAATTGATAAATAAGGTATTTGATTTTCCCATCATTTTCCAAAGGGTTACAGGTATATTTAAGGGGCTTACCGCCCGGGCCGTTCCAGAAGCCTTCCCGATTGTCCAACGATTCTTCACCGGAAGGAAAGAACTCCCGCACCGATTGGCGCAGAAGCCCTTTTCGTGATTGTCCCAACAGGGTGGCGGAGCTTTCTGTGGCTTCCAATATATCTCCTCCGCCGGTGGCAATGAGGATGGGTCTTTCTTCGAGTTCAAAGAGATGTCTGTAAAATTCCAGGGGAAGTTGCCTTCTGTGCATGTGTACCTCTTTTATGAATATAAAAGGTGGGGAGGAAAAAATCCATCTTTTTTGATGGCAAATTGGCAGGAATAGACCAAAAGTTGCCGGGGCTTGATCTTCCGCGTGGTTTCTCACTATTATAACGCTACTGTCAGGAGATGGAATATGAGAGATGAACTACAGAAGAAATTTGACGAATACAAAGCCCTTGGGCTCTCCTTAAATATGCAGAGAGGCCAGCCGGCGGATGAAAATTTCGATCTCTCCAATCCCATGTTAACCATTGCAGGCGAAGAGGATATGGTTGTTTCCGGCGTTTCCCTTCGAAACTATCCCGGCGGGGTTTACGGCATACAGGAAGCCCGTGAGCTATTTGGGGACATTCTTAAGGTAAAGCCGGAAGAAGTCCTTTGCGGGAACAACTCCAGTCTAAAAATGTTAAGTAACCTGCTTATGTGGGCCCTCCTTAAGGGGATGAAGGATTCTCCCGCTCCCTGGGTAGGGGATAAACCTAAAATGATCGTTACCGTTCCCGGTTATGACCGTCATTTTCTTATTTTGGAAACACTGGGATTTGAACTGGTAACGGTTCCCATGGGCCCTGACGGACCGGATATGGACAAGGTTGAGAGCCTTGTTGCAACGGACAGCCGCATAAAGGGAATCCTTTTTGTTCCCACCTACAGTAATCCTACGGGAGATTCTATCTCTCTTTCCACGGCGGAAAGATTGGCTTCCATGGAGTGTGCCGCTCCGGATTTCACTATTTTTGCCGACGACGCCTACGGGGTCCATCACGTGGTGGATAACCCTTCCGACGTTCCCAGCCTTATTCGCGTGTGCGAAGAGAAGGGAAATCGGGACAGAACCTTTGTATTTGGTTCCACATCAAAGATTACCTTTGCCGGGGCGGGAATTGCCGCCATGGCTTCTTCTCCGGACAATCTGGCCTGGTTTGCCAAGCTTCTGGGCACCCAGTTTATCGGTCCCAATAAGATTGAACTATACCGGCATGTCAAGTTTATCAGACAGTTTCCCGGTGGTCTTCAGGGGCTTATGAGAAAGCATGCGGAACTACTCAAACCCAAGTTTGATGCAGTGGAAGAGGTGCTCGAACGGGAGCTGGGCGGAACCGATCTGGCCCGCTGGACCGTTCCCCACGGGGGCTACTTTGTCAGCCTCGATACGACCAAGCCCGTGGCGGACAAGGTGATAGAACTGGCCCGGGAGGCCGGTGTAGCCCTCACACCTGCGGGAGCCACCTTCCCCGGTAAAAATGACCCTAACAACAGTAATATTCGTCTGGCCCCGTCACGTCCGCCTTTGGCAGAAGTGGTCAAGGCCATGGAAATCGTCGCCCTCTGTATAAAACTGGCTTCGGAGTAGAAACATGTACATAGTTATCCTGGGTGCGGGACGCATAGGTTATCAGCTGGCCCGTCAGTTAATCGACGAAGGGAAGAATGTAGCCCTTATTGAAAGCGACAAGGATACCGCCCGGGACGTACTGGCCCGGCTGGACTGTCTTGTGGTAAATGAAAACGGCACCAGCCTGGAGGCCCTTAAAAAAGCGGGGATTCAGAAGGCCGACGCCTTTGTAAGCGTAACCGAGTTTGACGAAGTTAATATGATTGCCTGCGGTCTGGTTTCTTCCGAGTTTGAGAAGCCCGTCACCATCGCTCGGGTGAAGAATGTGGATTACTCCCGCACCAAACTACTGGCCTATCCCTTCCTGGGAATCGACTACATCATCAATCCGGAAATTGAAGCGGCCAAGGCGATTCTGCGATCCGTAGAGAACGGTGCCCGCAGTGACGTGATGCTTTTTGATAACAAAACCTTTCAGATTCGGGATTTGGTTATTGGATCGGACTCTCTTTTTCTGGGGCGTCCCCTCCAGGAACTTCGCCAGGAATTCAAATATGAGTTTTTGGTAGCCGTTATTCTTCGGGACAATTATTACATCATCCCCACGGGAACTACCACTTTTAACGAAAACGACAAAGTATACATCCTTTCCACCGAAGAGGGGCTCAAGCATATCTTTGAGAGGGAAAAACAGGATCACAGAGATTTTGACCGAATTGTCCTTGTGGGAGGCGGCACGGTGGGAACCTATGTGGCGGACGGACTGATTCAGGAGGACAAGGAAGACGGGAGCTTCATGGAGAAGTTCAAGAGTCTGACTTCCCGAGCGGGTCGAAAAAAGGGAAGTAACCTTCATATCATCGATAAGAATTATGATAAGTGCAAGGTTCTGGCCGAGCGCTATCCCAATGCCCTTGTTACCTGTGAAGACGTCACGGACGAGGGGATTCTGGAGCAGATGAAGCTCCGCCATAAGGATCTGATTATCACCACTACCAACAGTCAGGAGATGAATGTGATGACATCGGTCTACGCCAAAGCCCTTGGGGTGGGCGGGGCCATTTCTCTGGTAACACGCAAGAATTACCGGCACATTGCACACAGACTGAATCTGGACGTGACAATCAGCCGGAACACCACCATGGTTAACTCTATCCTAAAGATAATTCGTCACGGAAATATCAAGAATGTTCATGCCATTTCCGAGGGGACCCTGGAAGTGATTGAGTTCTCTCTGGACAAGGAATCCGCCGTATTGGGCAAGCCGCTTAAGGAAATCAAGCTTCCTAAGAATACGCTGGTCCTTTTCCTAACCCGTGGGGAAGATACTATTTTTGCCCATGGTGATATGGTGCTGAACAAAAACGACCATGTTGTTATTTTGACTGAGCGTGAGTCTATTCAGCAGATAGAAAGGATGATTGCCGGGTAGCCTATGAACATGAAGCTTGTCATGCACGTCCTCTCTCTTATTGTGGGGATTGTTGTTGTTTTTATGCTGATGACCGGGGGAATTGCCCTGATCTGCGGAGAGCCCGGGGTGGCCCTGGTTTTCCTTAAAACCTTTCTTTATACCCTGCCTCCTATTCTGGTTGTCTATTTTGTAACTCGCTCTTCCCGGAAGAAGTCCGTACTGGGAACGAAGGACGGGTTTATGCTCGTTTCCCTGGCCTGGCTTTTCGCTTCCGCCGTGGGAGCTCTTCCCTATGTCATGAGCGGAGCCATCCCTTCATATACGGAGGCCTTTTTTGAAACCATGTCCGGTTTTACCACTACGGGAGCCTCTATCTTAACTGCCATTGAACCGCTCCCCCGGGGAATCTTGTTCTGGCGCTCCCTGACACACTGGCTGGGGGGAATGGGTATTGTTGTTCTGACTGTGGCTTTGCTTCCCATTTTAGGGGTGGGAGGCCTTCAGCTGCTTAAAGCGGAAGCTCCCGGACCGTCGGTGGATAAAATCACCCCAAAAATAACGGAAACAGCCAAAATCCTCTGGGCCATCTATGCGGGAATGACTGTACTGGAGACGGCCCTGCTTATGGCGGGGGGGATGGACTGGTTCGATGCCCTGACCCATACCTTCGGAACACTGGCTACGGGGGGATTTTCCACGATGAACTCCAGTGTGGGGGCCTATGAATCGCCCTTTGTACATAATGTGATTACAACCTTTATGGTTATGGCGGGGCTGAACTTTGCCCTCTATTACCGTTTGCTGATTGGGGATATAAAGAACTTTTGGAAGGATACGGAGATGAAAGTCTACCTGTCTATTTTCTTTCTTATTTCCCTTCTTATGGCCCTGAATCTGCAGATAAGCGGAACCTATGAAGGGTTCAATACCTCCTTTCGATTTTCTGCGTTCCAGGCGGCCAGCATCATAACCACAACCGGATTTGCCACGGCCGACTTTGCCCAGTGGCCTGAATTCTCCCAGAATCTGCTCTTCTTTCTCATGTTTGTGGGAGGCTGTGCCGGATCTACCGGGGGAGGAATGAAAGTTGTAAGACTTACCATGCTTACCAAGGTAGGTTTGAACGAAATGAAGCGTTTTATCCATCCCAAGGGCATCTTTCCCCTTCGTATTAACGGGGAAGTAGTGAAAAAGGATATTGTCTATTCCATTGCCGGATTTGTGATGCTCTACCTGTTTATTTTGTTGCTTGTAACCCTTGCGGTTTCTTTTGGCGGCCATGACATAATAACCTCTTTTACCACGGCTCTTGCCACACTGGGCAACATTGGTCCCGGATTCGGTAAGGTGGGGCCTGCTATGAATTACCACTTCTATTCCGTCCCGATTAAGTGGATATTGAGTTTTGCCATGATGTTGGGAAGACTTGAGATCTATACGGTTCTGGTGATTTTGACGCCTCATTTTTGGAAGAAGTAGCTTTCATTTTCCCTAAAAACTAATTTTTTCTCACTTTTTTTCACTTTTTTTTGAAATTCTTGTCGGAATTCGCGTTTTTCCTCGTAGGTATAAGGTGTAGGACGGCCAACTTACAACAAAAAAACATTGAATGGGGTGTGAGAACCCCAAAGGAGAATTAAGATGAGCATGGTAAATTATTATTTGAGAAAGAATCCGTTGACCACTTCCACCGAGTACCCTTTTATGGCGCGG
>JAQQAP010000029.1 GCA_028533045.1 Spirochaetales bacterium
TGGATTTGAAAAAATCATCAATAATCGTGTATAATCCTACTATATTCATACTTCCTCCCATCGTATGTTTTTGTCCATAAACAAATTATACAATGAGAGGAAGTTTTATAATAGTCCATTAAAACTCGAATTTCGGCCTAATTATTTCCAATCCTGGTTTAAGACCTTTCCTTCTTCCAGTTCTTCGTATGTCATAGAATAAGTATAGCCGACCGATTAACAATCTAGCAAGTAACCTTAAATGTTTACAATTCCGATACCATAACTATAATAATTGAGTGATTGATTATTATCCAAAGTGTCAATATAATGTGAATAAATAAACACTGTTTAGTCCGATTGCAAATATCAGAAGCCATTACTATCGTCAGTACCTTCTCAATAAATTTAAAGGCAACATATTTACAAAAGGATCTATAAAATTAAAATCTACCGGGGTAATCATGAATTTCAAAAAAATAATTGTATTCATATTAATTACATTGAATATTACATTAGCAGCACAGAGTCACAATATTAAAGACAAAGTAGTGCTCGTCGAAGCTCACCTTAATTCTGATATTACAGAGACATTCAACCATTACTCCCAATTTTATAGCGATTTGGGCAATTTGAATAAAGCTGAAAAATTTAATAATATCTCGACTTCATGGTTCGGAAGCGGTTTTATCATTGAATACTTGAATGAAAATTATCTAATTACAAATCGTCACGTAACAGATTTCGCCGAGTCATTTACCGTGACAATTAACGGCGGTCCTAGCTTAACCATATCTTCTGATAATGTTGCTTTTGCTCCGGACTATACCGATATAGCCCTTATTAAATTAAATAATGACGAATACGATTTCACTAACCAGATTCTTCCTATTAATGAGAAATTAGTGGAAGACGGAGAAAATATTTGGGCAGCCGGCTATCCCGGTATCAATGGAACCCCTATTTGGCAATTGTCCTCCGGAATAATAACCAACAGCAACGTTCATATTGAAGAGATAAAAATACCGGAGAACAGCTACATCATCCAACATTCCGCTCCCATTGATCCGGGTAACAGCGGCGGCCCTCTCCTTATTAAGGATTATAAGGGGGATTTTTCAGTAGTCGGTATTAATACATGGACTGTGTCGGGGAGAAATAGTACTTTTTTCTCAATCCCCACCTCCCTCCTTATACAAATTATCGAAGAAAAAGATTCTATAGACCAAGAATATTACAAGCAAAAAAGATTAGAGACTGCCCTGGGAGAACTCCTCCATAGCTTAGCAGATGATATTAACCTTAATTACTCCTACCTGATTTCTGAGAACTTAGTACAAGAAAAAGGCTATAACACCTATGATGAAGTAAGGAGGAAATTGCTTCCTTCGATCGCACAACAGCTTGAAAACTCATTCTTTTATGAATCAGCTGAAGAAACAATGCGGGAAGCGACCTACTACTTCTTACATAAAAAAATGAACGAAGCAGAACCATTCCCATGGAACCGCGATACTATCCATGTGGTAAAAGAAGATAATAATACCGTTTCAATCTATCAGTCTGCCGAAAAAAAGGATTTTAAAATATCTCTGTACTACGAGAGGGGAAACTGGAAAGTCAATTCCTTTTCATCCATTGATTCAATAATATCTCCCTCTGAGCTGATCACAGATAAAAATAAAAAACAGAAATATAATATTTCCGGTAATATTTTTGATTTCACACTAGAAACCGGAGCCTCGGGACAAACCGCTTATCTACTTGGATATACCAGACGAATTAAACTATTCACCCCTCTATTTCTCTCAATGGGCGGAAAAGTGGGAGGATATAAAGATTTTTCTTTAAACTACACCGATGATGACACAGGACAGGAAGATGAGCTTTTAGCCGATGGACTAATGATGGATGGAAACCTGGGTTTAGGCTTCGTTCGTCTTAAAAAAGCCGGACTATCCACCCATGCGGTAACGTCCTTTAGCGGGGTTGCAGGACTCCGTGGATATATGTCGATGCCCATTGATAATGGAGAAGAAGCTGAAGAGAACAGCCTACCTTACTCTTATTACTATTACGGCATAGAGGGAATGTTAGAATTTAAAAGTATGACAAGTAAATTCGGATATGGAGCTGCGGCAGGGATTTATGAAGGAAAACCTACATCATCAACATCCTTTGTGAGTGGATATACTTTTGACGAATATTTATCTTTAAAACTTTCCTGCTTTATTAAGTTTTAAAAATCCCCCCTCTCAAAAAAGAGGGGGCGTGGAAATCCTATTAGAATGGTTTAAGTTCCATAGGACCATCGGATGAATAGGTTGACATAAATGAGCTATAAACTAAATCCGTCAACTCAAGATCAATATTTAGACGTCCACCCTCTTTAAATAAAGCTCCAAGATAGAGGACCTCATTAGGATTCACTGTAATTACTTTAATCATATCAACAGGAGTCACAATACCATACTTATTACCAGCTATGTATCCGGTAATTTTTACTATGGCATATTTACCGGGAGGCACATCTTCAACCTGAATATAATCTTTGTTAGTAAAACGAAGGGTCATTCTTTCGCCAGTAATAAGATTCTCTATAAGAAAATAATATTTCATCCCACTAAAATAACCGGCAATATAAGCTTCTGACGAACTGAGTTCAACTATATCGTTTTCGGCCTTACCACCGTCATTACTCATGGATGGGGAAGACTGGCACCCGCATACAAAAGCGAGACTCAGAAGAGTTATAATAAATATTTTTTTCATATCAGTCCTCCGACCTAGGATAGAGTTGAGTCATTTTTGAAAGAGCTTCTTTCGCTTCTGAGATTTCATCCCCTGTAAGAATAGCCAAACCGAGAGTGTCGGTGACTTCAACATAATAATCTTGGTTCTCTTCCGCTATAAAATAAACAACTTTATCATCGGTTTTGTAGCTATTATCACACAAAACCAGCTGCTCTCCCACCGGGATTTCGATTTTAAAATAAGTTTTAGTTCTCATCTCACCAAGAAACAGTTGAGTGAAATAAACATTTGGCTTTACAAGATTCAAGCCTTTCTCTCTGATTATAGTAAGAGTTGCCGTTGCTGAAACGGAACTGCTATTCAACCAAGAGTCCTGCGAGTAACACAACGTCATTCCCATCAATCCCAAAAGAAGTAACATATACTTTTTCATGAACGCTCCTTTTTTTATATCAGTTTACACAAAAACAAAGACAAGTTACAAGCACAAAAGGAACACCATATCGCCTCATAAAAGAGATAAAACTGTCTACTGTCTGTGTAGAAGCCGGAGTTTTAACTTAAAAGTTCAGCCAACTTACGAGTCGTATTAACATTTCGAACGGTCATATTCCGGTAACATCTGTGGCCGACAATTTTACTTAATCCGCTACGATTCAGATTTTCCCGGGAAATACTCCACATAAGAGCTCCCGGGATATATTTTATCGCCATTCCGAATTATTTCGCCAATCATAGGGAATTGTGTGAGCAATTTTTTTCAATTTCTTCTGCGGTTTTTATTAGTGTCGGGACGAAGCAGAACGGCGAGGAAAATAATCAGGAAGTCATTAACCATATAGTTCCTCTACTTCTTAAATCAGTTTTTCCCCGATCATTCCCAGTAGGAATCCCAGGCTGGCTCCGGTGGCAGGACGCCAGTTGTTTTTAATTTTGGACGCCGGTGCGATATCCTGAAAAATCAAATATAGTATACCGCCGGCGGCAAAAAGCATAATAGAATCCACCGTTTTGGTGTCGTTCAGGAGGAATTCCCCCGTAAGAGCCGCCACAATCCCCACGAGACTCAAACCGAACATCAGTAAAAGAACCTTTCCTTTGTTCATCTTTTCGTTTAGTTCTATATAGGAATTGAATCCTTCGGGCAAGTTCTGCAGACCGATGAAAATTGCGATGAGGAGTCCAAAGCTATGGTCATAGGCAAAAGAGGCCCCCAAGGCCAGTGCCTCGGGGATAAAATCCATCATCATGGACAGGACTTGCGCCAGGGAACCGCCCAGTCGTGAACTAAGGATATCCAGAAGCATGAAGGTGACGGTCCCGGCGACAAAGATCAGGCTTAGTTCTCCCATGGAGAGATCGGTCACGGCTTTGGGGACAAGGACGAAAGCGATGGCCGAGAGAAGGGCACCTCCTCCGAAGGCTGTGATAAAATGATTTATTTCTTCTTTCGCCGGGAAGGATTTGCTTTGCAGCAGGCTGGATATCAAGCCTCCCGCAAATATAGGAAGGCCCGCTGCGCTGGAAAATAAAATGATGGTAGGAGTGGAATTCATAAACTGATTCTATAGCATTATTAGATCCTAGTAAATTCAATGATCAATTTTAATTGAGATTGAACCGTAAACTCATCTATCTTGAAATATTGCCATGCCACTCTCTTTTCTTAAGGAGATTTGAGAGAATGAAAAGAGTTTTATTAGTTGTTCTGGCGGCCTTGCTGTTTCTGTCTAGCTGTGATGATGCGGGCGATTCTACCAGCCTTTCTTTGAGTGTTGAGTCAAACATGGTTTACGACACGGGGATTTACGATGAAAGCGCTGCGGAAATTGTTTATTACGATTCCACCAACGATCGGATTTTGTTTACCAATGGTTCGGAAGGGAGTGTTAATATCCTTACCGAAACGAACGGAGAGCTGTCCCTCGAAAGCGGGGATTCCCTTATCTTTGGCGATGGCGATGCCAACAGCGTATCCGTTTATAATGGGGTTGCCGCTGTGGCTGTCGCGGCCGCCGATAAGACCGATGACGGATCTGTGTACTTTGTCGATGTGGCGACCGGAACCTCTCTGGGGGCCGTGACGGTAGGGGCCCTTCCCGATATGGTTACCTTTACTCCCGACGGAAGCTATGTTCTGGTTGCCAATGAAGGGGAACCGGAGGAGGAATATGCCGCAGACCCGGAAGGTTCCGTTTCTATCATTGAGGTGGAACTGGCCGATACCCTCAGTGACAGTACTTTTACTTTGGTAGATACGGTCACCTTTGATTCATCCGACCTGGAAGAGGATGGGGACGGCGTAGAAGTGCGAACCAGCGAGTATCTGGCCGACTGGACCGGCTATCCCGGTACCTACTCCGTAGCTAACGATATTGAGCCCGAATACATTGCCGTTGATTCGGACTCTCTCTACGCTTATGTAGCTTGTCAGGAAAACAACGCCATTGCCAAAATCTATATTCCCACCGGAAAGGCCGTTACCGTAAAATCTTTGGGTTACAAGGATTATTCAGACGGCGATGTGGGGGTCGATCTTTACAACGATGAGATTGCCTGCGTTGAATCCCGCCCTTACTACGGCCTTTATATGCCCGATGCGATCTGTACCTTTGAAGTGGGCGGCGAAACTTACATTGCCACAGCCAACGAAGGGGACGACCGGGCCGACTGGGAGGACGATACGGATATAGAAGATCATGACTGCACCAAGGCCAAGAATCTGGAAGATGACTTTGGGCTGACTTTGGATGATGTGTTCAAGGACAGTACAACCGGCGAAATCCTGGATGATTACAGCAGCCTTAAGGTTTCTCCCTACGACTGTATAGATAGTGATGACGATGGGGATATCGATATCCTCGTAGGCTTTGGAGCCCGTTCGTTCTCCATTTGGGACGAAGATCTGGACCTGGTTTACGATAGCGGAAGCCTTTTTGAAACCTACACGGTGGAGAACTATCCCGACTACTCCAACTGCAGTAACGACAATCTGGTCATTGACGACAGAAGCTCCAAAAAAGGTCCCGAGCCGGAAGCCATAACCGCCGGTGAAGTGGACGGTATTCCGGTGCTTTTCGTTGGACTTGAGCGGTTCGGAGGATTTTTTGCCTTTGACGTGAGTGATCCGGAAGAGCCGGAAATGCTTCTCTATCATACGGATCGGAATTTTGATGCAACCATTGATAGTGACCTAGAATACAGCAGCGACGACTCTCTGGATAACACGGGAGACCTGGGGCCGGAAGGCTTCTGCTTTATCTCTTCCGATGATAGCAGCGACGGTACGGCCAAGCTGATTGTGGGAAGTGAAGTAAGCGGAACGGTTCGCGTGTACGACGTAGAATATAATTAAAATTGCAGTCCCTTTCTGACTCCTGTTTGACTTATATAAAAGGACCGATTTATTGGAAATCTGTATTTTTATACATTAAAATAGTCAAATAGGAGTCAAAACGTGAATAAGATCAGTTTGTTGAAGTCCATTCGGCTTCAAATCCTCTTTAGTTTAGTTCTTATCGTATTTCTGCTGGTCCTTTCGGGCCTTCTGGCCAACTTTTTCTTGAAAGAGACACAGCAGTCTTTTGATTCTCTTTTTAATTATGAGAATCGGATTCGCCTTATTTCCCAGGAAACGAATATTCTGGCCTTGCAGAACCGGCGTTATGAAAAAGATTTCTTTTTGAATATCGGTAATAAGCAAAAGCAGTTAAGTTATATCGAAAAGTTTGAGAAAGTAACGTCTCAAATGGATGAGGCGTTTAGTGAACTCGAATCGCATATGCAGGATAATCAGCATAGTTTTCTTTATGAAGAAGCACTTCTATTACTCGATGAGGCGAGGCGGAATTACCAAACTTATGTTACTTCCTTTGTTTCCATAAGAGAGAAAGTTATGGGGGATCCGGGCATTACGTCTCAGGAAGGTAATCAATTATTTATACCTTATAAAGAGAATATTTATACCTTTGAGCATAATATTCAGGAGATAAGCCGGATCTCCGTGGAGATTAGTGAGTCAATGGAGAAAAAAGCGAACCGCGATGCTATAAGACATATTACTCTGTTTTCCGGGATCCTCGGTTTTATCATTTTCTCTCTTGTTTTCCTTATGGTATTTCTCGTCAGGAAAATCAATTCCGGCTTCCGGCTCATTAAGCTTTATTCCGATGAGATGGAAGAGGGGATTCTTGTCCGTGACGATAAAATAGGCAGGGATGATGAATTCGGCACGGTCAGCCAGGCTTTTAATAATGCTTTCTCCCGGATGAGGGCTATGGTGAGTAAAACGAATGATTCTATTGATCTTTCCCGTGAGATTGCCTCGAGTCTTACCGAGAGTGCCGAAGAAGTGGCTGCTTCCGTTGCAGAGATCAGTGCCCAGTCAGCTTCGGTTAAAAATCTGGTTTTTCGTCAGTCCGACAATATTACCGAATCCAGTGCTGCCGTAGAGGAGGTTACAAAAACCATCGAGTCCTTTAACAAGCAGCTGGAAAGGGAGAACCATCTGATCGAATCCTCGGCGACAGCGGTGCAGCAGATTGTTTCCGCCATAGACAGAACAAGTGTTGAGGCGGGAAAGCGCAATCATGAACTGGATGATATTCTGGCCCGTATGGAAATGACCCGGGACAAGATTGCCACAACGGAAGACGTTATAGGAGATGTGGTAGATCTATCCGGTAAAATCGAAGAGATTATGACTGTTATCAATGGGATTTCCGCCCAGACAAACCTCTTATCCATGAATGCTGCGATCGAAGCGGCCCACGCCGGGGAGGCGGGGACGGGGTTCTCTGTGGTAGCCGAAGAGATTCGAAAGCTGGCCGATGGGACAATGAAAAACTCTCTGGGTATATCGGAGACGATTAAAGAGATGAAAGGGAAAATTCAGGAGGTGAAAGAGTCCTCCAAGCTTAATCTGGACACTTTTGAAGGATTTTCCCATAGTATGAAAGACTTTAAGGAGACATTCACGGAAATTGGTTCGATGATGACCGAGATGAGCCAGGGAGCAACGGATATACGGGGGATTTCGGATAATCTCTTCTCCATTTCCCACTCTATTCAGGGGGCCTCCGAGGAAATTGCTATTAGCGAACAGGATATTAATATTTCCATGACAGAAAATTCCGGTCTGTCCCAGCAGGTTCTCGATTCTATTTCTGAAATTGATTACGGCTTAAAGGAGATAAACACTGCGGTTGGTTTTCTTATGGAGATCTCCAGGAAATCGGAAGGGGTCAACGGGGAACTAAAGGATAATATTGAACAGTTTACCATAAGCGGTTGAGTTCTTACCTTAGTTCGATGCGGACATTCCGAATATGAAGTTTGTCCGCATCAACCACAATATATCGGGCTTTTCCCTCGTCCCAATCGGTCCCGCTGGCCGGGATGAGACCCAGCTTTTCGCAGAGATAGCCTCCCAGTGTCTGATTATGGCCCTTGGGGATGGTAATTCCCAGGATATGGGAGAGGTGCTGCAGGTCCGTATTACCGGAAGCAAGGAAAACCTTTTCGTCCAGCTGGATGACATCTTCCTTAACCGTATGGGTGTTTCCCGGAATACTCCCCACAATTTCAGAGGCAATTTTCTGATGGGTGATAATTCCGGATATTCCCCCGTATTCATCGCAGAGAAAAACCAGCGCCAGCGATTGGGTCACCATTATTTCCAGCAATTCCGATAGGGGTTTCACTTCCGGGAAAAAGGTCGGTTCATGAAGAATCTGTTCGGCCGAAAGATTTTCTCCGTAACAAAAGTCCTCCACATCCACATATCCGATGATATTATCTACCCTGTCCCGGTAGACGGGTAGGTAACGGTGATTCGTCAGTTCCCCTTCGGTAATCAACTCGGAAGGGCTGCTCTTAATATCGTAGAGGGATATCTGATGGAGGGGGATCATGGCGTCCATGGCCAGGGTGGAATCGAAGTCCAGGATATCGTCAATCGTTTTAAACTCGTCGTACCCAAAGCCCGATTCTCTTCCGCTAAGATGCATGAGAAGCCGGAAATCCTCCCGGGAGTGGGCCAGTTTTCTTGAGCCCTGTTTTTGGCCCAACAGGAAAAGAAGAACCTTTACCACCGTATTAAGAATAAATGAGATGGGAAAGAAAAAGAAGAAAAACACCCTTAACACGGGGGTTAATTTTACCGTAACCGTATCGGCATAACGTCTGAAAAAGGTTTTGGGAATAATTTCCGAAAAAAGAAGATAGATAACGGCTAATACCAGACTTCCTATTACGGCTGTTGTGGCTGAGTAGCGGGTTCTGAGGTAATTGTTAAGTACCACCGAACTGGTTACCACAGCTACGTTGGTTCCAATGAGGGTTGTTCCCAGAAGGCGTTCCGGTTTTTCCAGGAGGAAATGGGCCGATTGTGCCCAGATGACCTTTTTCTCTTTTTGCGAATAGATTTTTAGTTTATCCGCAGAGAGTAGTCCCGTTTCCATTCCGGCAAAGAAAGAGGCAACCAGTAGACATATTAGTTCGATAAGCAGGATCATAGGTCGGCCTTCTTCTCAACTGTGAGGGACGTAATTCGGTTTCCCTTCATTTCATACACTTTTATTTCATATTCCCCATAGTTCACCCGGTCGCCGGGAAGGGGCATTTTGCCAAATTTCTCCAGGAAGAAACCCGCCGCCGTCACCGCATCACTGGAGCTGTCCAGAGGAATCAGGTCGGCCAACTCTTCCAGGGCCATGGCGCCGGAAATCGTTTTTATACCTTCTTCCTGCTTAGTTGTTAAGGCCCGTGAAGGGTGGTAGTAGGCTTTGAGCAGGTCCTCCATCATATTGCGGAACCAGAGGACTCCCGCTGTCCCTCCGTACTCATCAAGAACCAGAACTACAGGTGTTTCCGTTTCTCTCATTTCCGAGATCAGGAGAGGAAGTTTTTTCGATTCAGGAACAATTTGGAATTTCTGGGCTATCGCTTTTATTTTAATGCTATCCCTGTCTTCCCTGTTGCGGTAGGACAAAAGGGTGGACGAGGAGATCCAGCCCACAATATTATCGGAGCTTTTTTTATGAAGGAGGACCGTGGAATTCTTAAGGTATTTCCTGTCTTCACTGAGCAGTGTGAGTATCTCTCCAATGGTTAGTTCGCAGGAGAGCGTTTTTAATTCGTTTCGGGGAGTCATTACCGCATTGACTCCTTTGCTTTTAAAGGAAAAGTAGGATTTGAAGAGAGAGTATTCCCTTGTCCCCAGTATTTTCCGGTTAAGGCCCAGCTCTACGGTCGAGAGAATCAGCCCGTGCCTATCTATCTTCTCCGTTCCCATATTGTCGGGAAAGCGGGCCAGTACAAAGGAGCTTATATGGTTGAGGAAGAACCGAACCGGGGTAAGTCCCTTATGAAGATAAAAAAGAGAGACCGCCGTCATTTGGGTGAACGATTTGGAATGGTTTACCGCAATTCGCTTTGGGGTTAGTTCTCCCGTAAGCAGAAGGAGAACGGTCATGCCTATAATGGAGATGATTTGAGAGTTACCCGCAAAAATCCTGTCTCCCACGATCCCTCCGATACTGGAGGCGAAAATATTAACAATCATATTCCCCGTGAGGATTGTGACGAGAAGCTGTTCCTGATTATTAAGGAGGTAGGTAATGGTTTTATTCTTCCGGGGGGATTTCGTATGGCGCAGGGCGTTTCTTTCCAGGCGGTTCAGGGAAAAGATAGCCGTTTCCGAACCGGAGAAGTAGAACGAGAGAAACAGAAGGACTGCCAGAAGTATATAATTGATTAGGAACTCGTCAATTACCACAGAGATCTATCTTAACAGGAGAACGGGCCTTTGGAAAGGACTTTTCCTAAAGTCCCGATATACGGGGGGAGTAAAGAGTTCCCATATTCAGGATAAATGTTTACAATAAAATCACTTTTTTATTGAGGGAATGTATGGTCAACAAACAATTGCCCCTGGCTCAGTGGCTGCCTTACCAGGAGGATCGGAATGCCCGCCATGGCGGCCGAAGCTTCTATTTTTTCGATCTTGACGACAATATCCTGTTTATGGATACGAAGATCATACTCTTTCACAAGGAGACCGGGGAAGAGATCGAAATCAGTTCGGGAGAGTTGGCCCGTAATGTGAGGGATATTGGGGAGAGGGGCTCCTTTAAGGATTATCAGATCGATAAAAACGATCTGACCGGTTCATACAGAAACTTTCGGGACAGGAAAATCCCTTTCTGGAAGAGAGGGGCCGATCGAAAGCAGTCCATTGAATTGGACCTTGAGCGTGCCATCGAGAAACCGGAGTGGGACTGGCACGGCCCCAGTTGGAATCATTTTTTCTATGCCGTTCTTAACGGAAGGCCTGTCTCCATTATCACCGCTCGGGGACACCGGGCCAAAACGATTCAAAGGACTCTGGATATTCTCTATCACCGGGGGCATTTGCAGAAAAAGCCGAATATTCTTACCATTTATCCCGTATCCAATCCGCAGTTAAGGAAGGACCTGGGCGATCCCCATCTGGAAAAACCCATCGCCCTCCTAAAAAAAGAAGCCCTTCACCGCTCCGTAGAGAGAGCTTTTGAGAAATACGGTTACAACTCCCATCATCGGTTTGGCGTGAGTGATGATGATCCTCATAATATTGAGGAAATAACCGCAACTCTGGTGGAAATCAAGAAAAAATATCCCCGGAATGCCTTCTTTCTCATCGATTCTTCGGGAGGAAAGGTTCAGAAGACAGAGATATTTGAGGATCATCTGAAAAAATCGGAGCAGATTGAACTGGTCGATGCCCTGAATTACAAGCTTTTTGACTTCTAAATAAAGGGGAAAGTTGCATTCTCCTTCCCTTGAGTTTATGCTGAATATATAGTCAGGAACAAAAGGTAAAAACTATGGACGGGGATAAAACAGAATACACAGATCTTCAGGTGGCTCTAAAGAGAATAGAAGAGCTGACTGAGCAAAACGAGCTACTCCGCTTTCTTATTGATGAAGTCCCCAGTCCCCTTGTCGTTAAAAATTACGATGCCAAATTCGTCCTGGTAAATAAAGCTGTTGCCGATCTTTACGGTGCTCCCGATGTGGGATCGATGATAGGAAAGGATGACGGCGATTATGTGGACGATGAGGAGATTGCCGAGTTCTTTCGGAAAAATGTCCGTCAGATTATGGATGAAGGAAAGACGCAAACCGTTTTTGAAGATTCTATAGATGTCAAAACCGGTGAGCGCCGACATTTTCAGTCCACTAAGAAGCCCTTTATTAATAAACAGAATGAAAAGCAGATTCTTCTGGTTGCCTCTGATATAACGGAGATCCGGAAGTTTCAGGCCGATTTGGAGGAACAGAAAAACCTGTTCCGCCAGGTAATTGATGAATTTCCCAGTCCCTTTATCGTTAAGGACTATGACGGAAAGTTTGTCCTTGCCAATAAGGCCCTGGCCAATCTTTATAATGTGGATGATCCGGATTCCATGATTGGCAAGGACGACAGTGACTACCTCTCCAATGTAAATGTAAATCACGCCGACAAATTCAAACATAATGTGCGTGACATCATGGATAAGGGGGAAACCCAGGTGGTGTACGAAGACTCCTTTGATGTGAAAACAGGGGAACGGCATCACTATATGTCCATCAAGAAGCCCTTTCTCAATGCAAAAGGGGAGAAGCAGATTCTGATTATCGCCAATGATATTACCGATATCCAGAAAGTACAAAAAGTGCTTATGCAGTATGAAAAAATCATGTCCGTTTCCCATGATTTTCTTGCTTACGAAGACAGGGAAGGGACATATCAGGCGGTAAATGATACTTATTTGGAGGCCTTTTCTCTTACCCGGGACGAGATCCTTGGCAAAACACCGCGCGATCTATTTGGGCCTGATTTTTATGATATGGTCCTTAAACCCCGTTTTGATCAAGCCCTTGAAGGGGAAGAGTCTCATTTTGAAAGTTGGGTTGATATCCCCGGGATAGGGCCCGTTTATGCCGAATTCAGCTACCACCCTTATGTTTCGGAAAAGAGTGGTGAGGTAGAGGGGGTCGTTGCCAAAATTAACGATATAACCGAGCGGTATGAGACTCAGGAACAGCTGCGTCATATGGCCAATCACGATATTCTTACGGGGCTGCCGAACCGGCGAATGTTTGCCGAGCGACTCACCCGGGCCCTCTACCGTTCCAAGCGGCATAATTCTCAAGTGGCGGTCTTTTTTATTGATCTGGACCGGTTTAAGGTGATTAACGATTCTCTGGGCCATGCTGTGGGGGACAAGGTTCTGCAGGAAATCTCCACCCGCCTTTCTTCCCGTATCCGAATGAGTGATACCCTGGCACGTTCCGGCGGGGACGAATTCCTTTTACTTTTGGAAGACTTTAAGAGTACGAAGGATGTAACCTCCGTTTGTGAAAGCTTTTTAGAGGAGCTGGGAAAACCCCTTCTTATTGAGGGAAACGAACTTTATGTAACCGCCAGTATTGGGGCCAGTATCTATCCCAGCGATGCCCAGGATGAAAAGGAGCTTATCCAGAGTGCCGATGCGGCCATGTATGAAGCAAAAAAATTGGGGCGAAATACCTACCAACTCTCAAATGAAGAGCTTCGGGTACAGGTTTCCCAGCGCTTTCACCTGGAGAAAAATCTTCGTTCCGCCCTGGAAAAGGAGGAGTTTGAATTATTCTTCCAGCCTCAGGTAGACATGAGAGACGGCCGGATTTTCGGGGCCGAGGTGTTACTACGCTGGAATCATGGGGAAGAGGGATATATCTACCCGGATGCCTTCATTCCCGTGGCGGAAGAGTGCGGCGTTATGATTGCTCTGGGTGAATGGGTACTACGCTCTTCCTGCCTTCAGATGCGGGATTGGCTTAAGGAAGGAAGAGTCTTGGAGTCCATTTCCGTTAATGTCTCCGGTTCCCAACTCTTGCAGGCTAATTTTATTGATGTGGTTAAAGATTGCCTTGAGCTTACCTGTCTCTCTGCGGGGCAGCTTGTTCTGGAAATTACCGAGAGCTATCTTATGAGTGATACAAAAGGGGCGGCGGAACAGCTGAACGAGTTAAGAACTATGGGGGTCTGCGTGGCCATCGATGACTTTGGCAAGGAGTATTCCTCCTTTCGCTATCTTCAGAAATTGCCCATTTCCAAATTAAAGATAGATCGCTCCTTTATCCGGGATATCCCCGAAGATAAGGGGGATAGTGCCATTGTCAAAACTATGATTGACCTCTCCAAGAACCTGGGCATTAATGTATTGGCCGAAGGCGTGGAAGAAGAGCTGCAGGAAGCCTTTCTTCTGAATGAGGGCTGTCTTTTCGCTCAGGGATATAAATACAGTCGTCCTGTGAGCAAAGAGGATTTTGAAAAGCTCATTAAGTAATCAGTTTAGTATTTTGTGAATGAGCTGTCCCAGCTCAAAGCCTTTAAAAGGTTTTACGAGGAAGCCGTCGGCCTTGTTTTCCGCCAGGTCCGACCATCCGCTGTGCTGGGAGAAGCCGGAAGCCACAATGATGGGAAGGTCCGATTTGATCTCTTTAATCTTGAAGAAACAGGTTTTTCCGTCCATTACGGGCATATTCATATCCAGAATGACCAGATCTATGGGTTGGGTAATTTTTTCCAGGCCGTCCAGACCATTTTCCGCCGTGATAACTGTGTACCCCAGGTATTCCAGTAGGGATTGGGTGGTTTTACGGATGACTTCCTCGTCATCCACAATAAGAATGGTTCCGCTCCCATGGATGTATTCTCTGGATTGTTCCACTTTAATGGTTTCTTCCACTTCTGTAAGGGGAAGGAAAATATGGAAGCTTGTGCCTTTACCCAGTTCGCTGTATACCTTTATTTCACCTTTATACTGTCTTACCGTACCGTAGGCTGCGGAGAGCCCCAAACCGGTCCCCTTTCCCTGTTCCTTGGTGGTAAAGAAGGGATCAAATATCTTTTCCAGGAGTTTTCGGGAGATCCCCGATCCTGTATCTTCTACTATCAATTCGCAGTATTGTCCCGGTTCCAGTTCAAACTGGCTCATTTGGCAATATTGGACATCCAGCCGGGCCTTGCTTGTTTTAAGGAAGAGATCGCCCCCCTCGGGCATGGCGTGGGAGGCGTTGATGGAGAGGTTCATAATGACACTTTGCAAAAGGGAATGGTCTCCCAGAACATGAAGCGGTTCTTCCGTAAGCTCTTCCTGGATAGTGATATTCCGGTTGATGGTTCTCCCCAGCATCTCCACCGATTCCCTGATAATGGCGTTTACCTCCACCGTACTGAGGGTGGGAGGTTTTTCCCGGGCAAAGGCAAGGAGCTTTTTAATAAGATCTCCCGCCCTGTAGGCCGTCTCCACAACCAGTTCATTAAGATGAGTGGCGTTTTCATTCCCTTTTACGGCCAGTCCTATTAGGTCGCTGGCATTGATGATTCCCGCCAGAAGGTTGTTAAAGTCATGGGCGATTCCTCCGGCCAGTTGGCCCAGGGCTTCCATTTTCTGATTTTGCTGCAGCTTTTTCTGTAGTTCGTACTCCTCTGAAATATTGCGGAATACGATAACCGCCCCTATAACTTCGTCTTCCGGTGACAAAACGGGAGAACCCGATTCTGACAGGCGGTAGCTTTCTTCTCTTCGTGAGTTAAGAAGGGGCTGGAGGGAGAGGTTAACCGTTCGTTCCGTGGTGAGAATCTCTTCCACAGGATGTTTAAGCTCCTCATTCGTCAGGTCGTCATGTAAGGGACAGACTTCGTCAATCGGCTTGCCCGTAGCTTCTTCTTCGGTCCATCCCGATAGTTTTTCTGCTGTGGGGTTCATGGAAAGTATCTTTCCCTGCCTGTTAACCATGACAACTCCGTCTCCAATGGAGTTCAGAATTACGCTCAAGTCTTCTTCGGCCTTTTTCCGTGATTCCACTTCCCGGCTTAGATCGGCTGTTCGTGTCTGGACTTTAGTCTCAAGTTCTCTCCGGGCTTCCAGAAGGTTAATTATCAGAATAACAACGAGAAAGAGTAGAGTCAGGATAAACAGGACTATGAGATTTACGAAGATGTTTTTGTGATAGCGAATCTGCTTGAGCTCTCCGATTAGTCGGTCTCCATAAATGATAGGGGTTTGGTATTCTCTCGTTCCGATAATCCCCATCTTAATAAAAAGTTTTGTGAGAGGGGGCTGTTCCGGGCCGACAGCCTTTTTAATAGCTTCCCGGGAGTAGTTGTCAAATAACTGGATTGAGTGGCAGGACGAGTCATGGGAGGCTAGGTCTATGTAGTCGGAAATTCGAATGGTGTGGAGTTCCCACAGGGCGTTGGAGACGGCGTGGCTATGGTATTCCATGGAGCTTTGAATCTGTCTTTTCTCCCACCTTTCATAGAAGAAGACAAAAGAACTAAAGAGCAGTAGGTATATGAGAGTCAGTAAGGTGAAGCTTTTGCTTTTTTTCATTTATTATTCCCTGTTTAAAGTGTAGTGCCTCACTATTGGGAAAACAAGGAATAATAAATGAATTATTTGAGGAATTTAGAGAAGGGTTGTCTTATAGTTTTTGAATCCGCCTGAAAGGTTATAAACCTCGCTGAATCCTGCGTTTATCAATAGGTTCTGTGCCGCATTTCCCGTAACTCCCTTGTTGCAGTGGGTTACTGTGGGGCGGGTTTTATCCAGTTCGTCCATTCTCTCACGAAGCACGGCCAGGGGAATATTCACCGCACTGGGAATATGACCTTTCTCATAGTCCTTGGGGGAGCGGACATCAACGATCTGATAGGCTGACTCGTTCTCATGGAGCTTCCTGGGGGTAATGATTTTCCTGCCCCTATGGAGAGCGTTACTCAGGATCATCCCCGTGTACATTACCGGATCTTTCGTTGTGGAGAAGGGAGGCGCGTAGGAAAGGTCCAGGTGGAAGAGATCGTCCACTGTGGCGCCCAGAGTTATGGCGGTCACAAAAACATCAAGTCTTTTGTCTATTCCCTTCTCTCCGATAATCTGCACACCCAAAAGCTTGCCCGTCTTCCGGTCGGCCAGGGCCTTAATCACCATTTCCCGTGATTCAGGCAGGTATTTGCTCTGGTTTTCCTTGATATTGTGGATGATTTCCACATCATATCCTTCTGCTGCGGCATCCCGTTCTGACATTCCGGTAAAACCGATTTGCAGGTCAAAAAAGTGGACGATGCCCGTACCCAGCACTCCGCGGAATTTCAGGTCTCCCCCGCTCAGGCTGTCTCCGGCGATTCGGCCCATCTTGTTGGCGGTTGAACCCATGGGGCGGTACATGGCCTTTCCCGTGGCCGCAGACCAAACCTCCGCGCAGTCTCCCACCGCTTTGATTCCCGGGAGGGAGGTGTTCATCGTTTCATCCACCTTAATCGCTCCCGATTCACCCAGTTCAATACCGATGTTTTGGGCCAGGGACACTTCCGGTCTTACCCCGGCGGAGACGATGACCAGATCGGCGGAGTAGGACTGTCCCGATTTTGTGTGAACCGTGGCGTCTTCTATTTTCTCTACCATCTCATTGAGGGAGTAGTCTATGTTCTTGCCCTTGAAGTAGTTCTCAATCCAGGGGCTCATATCGTCGTCCATGGCGGGCATCAGACTGCCTTTGGCTTCGATAATCTGCGCCTTTATGCCCCGGACCGTCAGATTTTCCAGGATCTCCAGGCCTATGAACCCCGCTCCGATAACCACGGCGGATTTAATGGTGTTCTGGCTTAGATAGCTATCCAGGGCCAGAGTATCTTCCATGGTTTTAAGGGTGAACACATGGGGCTTTTCTATTCCCCGGATCGGGGGGCGGACGGCGTTGCTTCCTGTGGCCAGGACCAGTTCGTCATAGGATTCACTAAAGGTCTCCCCGTTGGAGAGATTTTTTACTTCCAGAACCTTTTCTTCACTTTTAATCGCAAGGACTTCATGCTGAGTTTTTATGTCGATGAGGAAGCGCTTGGCGAACCACTGGGGGTCTCTGGGAGTCAGGTTATCCGCCTCTATGTCTTCCCGCCCGATGAAGTAGGGCATCCCGCAGGTAGAGTAGGATATAAAACTGCCCTTTTCAAATATGATGATTTCCCGATTTTCGTCGTTTCTTCTGAGTTTGGCCGCCACGGAAGTTCCCGCAGCTACACCGCCGATAATAATTGTTTTCATCCGTTCTTTTCCTATAATCCTAATTGTTTTCTTTTATTTTCCAGCACGGATTTCTCCGCACAGGCCGCAAGTTCCAGAATACAAGGTGCTGTAAGGCTGTATTCCACTTTGGTACCTTTTTTCGAATCAATAACCATACCCGCCTCTTTTAGCTGGGACAGGTGTTTTGAGGCGGCCGATTTGGGAATACCCGCTTCGGCGGCCAGCTGGCAGACTCTCCAGGGTTTTTCCTTGAGTTTTTCCAGGAAAAAAATCCGCATAGGGTGGGCCAGGGCTTTGAACATATGAGTCCTTCTTTCCAGGCGGATTTGGTCTTCATTATTTATCATAGTTTCATTGTTTCTTAAAATGGAAACTAATGCAAGCTAAGGAGAGGCGATTTTGGTTAAAAATAGGTTAGAAAGTGTTTTGGGGGATTGGTTGAACTTAGGCCAGGAGGTCTACGGAACCTTCCGTTCTCTGTAAGTCCAGCTCTTCCTGGGCCTGACGGGCCAGACCGTAAGCTTGGGCGGCCATACGCATATCCGGGCCGGAAGGACTGGCCGGTGCCAGGGCGGCGGCGATAATGGTGTGGGCCTTATTCAGGGTTCCGTGGGGATTGCCCGGTTCTGCAGAGAGATCCACCGCGATTTTACCGCCCACCGCAATGGATTCCCCGCCGGGACCTTTTACGGTGTTATACATTATGCCCGATGAAGCGGCCGATCCCAGGACGGCCATATGGGCCTTTTCGTGTCGTTTTACTTCGGCGTTACGGCGCAGGGCTTCGTCGGAGATTTTTACGTCATAGCCGTCCCCGGAAAAATTCAGCCCCTCTTTCCGGGTTGGCTGAGTCTGTTTTTCCGAAGAGATTACAATGACCGATTCTCCACTGCGACCGGTCCCGGAGGAGGGCCGGGGAGAAAGAGGAGGTTGTAATCCGTTGTGCTTGTATATAACGCGCATATTTTAACTATATGCCAAAACGATTTAGATTAAAAGCATTTTTTTGTTAACGTAGCTTGCCAGTTCCTTTAGTGTTTGAAAAGTCCGGTAATCCAGTTTGTTATCGTCGAATTCAATCTGGAATTCCTTTTCCAGAGATACGATGAGATGGACGTATATCATTGAGCTTGGTATAAGGTCCTGCAGACTCCGGGATAAGTCGATTTCACAATTTTCAAATTCCCTTTGGATGAAATCAATTATGAAGTGGGTTATGTTTTTTTCGTCTGTCATAGGCTTTCTCACTTGGGGGTTATTATAAAGCATTAAGGTTGATTAAGAAACGGCTCCGTTATATTATTTTTTTATCCTGGCAACCGAGGGAAGTCAATATGTCATATAAGAAGCTGGAGACTCACACCCCCGTACTAAATTCTTACTGCTATTACGGCAGTCTAACGGCAATTTTACAAGGGACCGGTGATTTCAAGCATTGGCTCTATAGCAATTTTGTTTCATTCCGTATATCCCGTTCCAAGGTTATCTGCTATGGAAAACCCATGTCTCCTACTTTTTATACTCCCTGGACCAAGAAACATAGCTACAGCAGGGATATGATTAAACACAAATGGAACAGTATAAGCGAATTTATCATAGATTCCATCGATATGAATCATTACCTGTTCCTAAAGGTTAACAGGAAATACATCAAAGCCTTTAGCGGGTACGATAAATGGAACTCCGTTCATGAACAGCTTGTCTATGGTTATGACAAGGAAAAGCAGATATTCCATGTGGCCGATAACTTTCAATATGGAAAATTTACTTTTGCCCAATGCTCCTTTGATGAATTTGCCAAGGCCTATGAAGAGACCGACCGTGACAGTTACGGGGGAGTCATTCTCGCTTCTACCGATTTTAGTAAGCCCTATCAGTTTGACCTTGCCCAATTAAGGGAGAGGCTGGAGGAATATCTCAATCCTCAAAAAAGCATTTTTACTTATAATCCCCTGCCCATGGGAGCTTTGATCCATGATCTGCAGAATGACCCTTGCGGCTTTGATGTTTATCGGACTGTATTGAAGGATATACGGGAAAAGCTTGAAACCGAAGAGAGGCCGAAACTCGATGTGAGAATGACCTATCTTCTTTGGGAACATAAAGATTTGATGTGTTCCAGACTGATTTACCTTAGGGAGGAACAGAATCTTGCCTTGAGCGAAAACCTTTATAAGGAAATGGAGGATGTCAGAGAGCTGTTTCGGATTATTTTGAATCTTTCATTGAAATATAAAGTAAAGGGGGACAGGGCGATTCTGCCTCGCATCTGCACTTTAATGGAAAAGGGTATGTCCCGGGAAAAAGAAGTTATACTCAAGGTGATCGAAGCCATAGACGTAAGAACCGGAATGGAATATAACTAATAGATAAACTTTTAACTGTCTTACTATGACCTATGAATAAAGGGGGCCTTAAATGGAAGGAAAAGCGATAATAACCGTTGTCGGTAAGGATAAGGTAGGAATTATATATTCGGTAACAAAGGTTTTGGCCGAAAAGAGTGTGAATGTGGAAGACATTAGCCAGACTATTCTTCAAGACTATTTTACCATGATGATGCTTGTTAATCTCTCCGAAGTCAGCTGTGATTTCAAAGAACTTCAGAAGGTGTTGGATGACCTGGAGAAGGAATTGGGGCTGTCCATAAAGATACAGCGGGAAGAGATCTTTAACTACATGCACGAGCTCTAGAGAGCGGAAACAGGGGAGGCGCAGATTGGCACTTAAAAATAACGTATTGGAAACTATCCGGATGATCGAGGAGGAAAAACTCGATATCAGAACAACTACCATGGGGATCTCCCTCATGGATTGTATCGATGGTAACGGGGAGACCGCCCGCCGGAAAATCTATGATAAAATTACCCGCTATGCGGAGAATCTTGTGTCAGTGGGAAATCAGATAGAGACCGAATTGGGAATCCCCATTATTAACAAACGTATTTCCGTTACGCCTATCTCCCTTATTGCCGCCGCCAGCAGCGATACGGACTATGTGGAATATGCCAAGACCCTGGATAGGGCCGCCAAGGAAGTGGGGGTAAACTTTATCGGGGGATTTTCCGCCCTCGTACAGAAAGGTTTTTCCAAGGGTGACCGAATCCTCATCGATTCCATTCCTCAGGCCCTCTGCGAGACGGAGCGGGTCTGTTCTTCCGTCAATCTGGGGAGTACCAAAACGGGTATTAACCTGGATGCTGTTAAACAGATGGGACAGGTTATTCTCGATACGGCCTATTTGACCCGGGATAACGATTCAATCGGTTGTGCCAAGCTCGTTGTTTTTGCCAATGCCGTAGACGACAACCCATTTATGGCCGGAGCCTTTCACGGTGTGGGCGAGCCGGAAGTTGTACTGAACGTGGGAGTAAGCGGTCCCGGTACGGTTAAGCGGGCCCTTGAGAAGGTTAAGGGTGAGCCGATTCAGGTGGTGGCGGAAACGATTAAAAAGACCGCCTTCAAGATTACCCGGGCCGGACAGCTTGTAGGAAATGAAGCTTCTCAAAGGTTGGGTGTCCCCTTTGGTATTCTGGACCTTTCCCTGGCTCCTACTCCTGCCGTGGGCGACAGTGTGGCCCGTATTTTTGAAGAGATAGGTCTGGGGGCTGCCGGAGCTCATGGAACGACGGCCGCTTTGGCTCTCCTAAATGACGCGGTTAAGAAGGGGGGAATCATGGCGTCCTCCTCCGTAGGCGGATTGAGCGGCGCCTTTATTCCGGTAAGTGAAGACGAAGGTATGATTGAAGCGGTTCAGAACGGGGCTCTTACCTTTGATAAACTGGAAGCAATGACCAGTGTATGTTCCGTTGGGCTGGATATGATTGCCATTCCCGGAGATACGCCGGCCACCACTATTTCCGGTATGATTGCCGATGAAGCCTCTATTGGGGTTATTAATAATAAAACGACTGCCGTACGTGTTATTCCGGTACACGGAAAAGGCGTGGGCGATACGGTGGAATTCGGCGGGCTTTTGGGGTACGCCCCCATTCTGCCCGTGAATAAAGCCAGTTCGGCCGATTTTATTAACCGGGGAGGCCGAATACCCGCCCCGATTCATAGTTTTAAGAATTAAAAACAGAGGGCAACTAGAGTTCTTCCAGGAAGGATTTTAGTTGCTCTTCGTATTTCTTTCTATCCGCTGTAATGGATGCGGCATGTACTCCCTCTTGAATGAGAACCAGCTTGGTGGGCGCCTTCTCCTTGCGCAACTCATACATTTCTTCACTCATTTCGTGCAGAATAAAGTCGTCTGCCATTCCATGGAAAAGTATAAGGGGAGTAGGGGACTTAAGAATTTCCTCCCGGGGGGAGACGTCGGCCAGTTCGAATTGATATTTGTTCTTGAAGTAACGGTCGGTAAAAAACAGGATTGGCCTGTGTAAAAAGCGGGGGATTCCGTTTTTACGGATAAACTGGTCCCTGTAAAGGTCCGCCAGGTCACTGAAGGGACAATCGGCCCAGACAAAGTCCAAACGCTCATCCTGATTCATATAAAGAAGTACCGTGGCCCCTCCCATCGATTCTCCCTGAACTCCAAAAGTTTCGGTTTGGGGGAATTTTCTCCAAGCCCAGTCACATACGGCTTTTAAGTCGTGGGATTCATAGTATCCGGCGCTGCAAAAAGGGCCTCCGCTGTCGCCATGGTATCTGTGGTTATAGGTTATGATATTCCACCCTTCTTCCATCAAAAGGGGCATGTATTTTGCCGTTCCCACCCAGGTGTAACGATATCCGTGGCAAAGGACAATCGTTTTGTCCGTGTTTCCCGGTAAATATACACCCTGTAGCTCGTAACCATAGGGGGAGGAGACAGAGAAGGGCTGGAAAGGAAGGGATTCAAACCAGTCCCGTTCAAAATCCCCGAATTCTTCGGAGGAGGCCTGGATGGTTTCTTCAAAGCTGCGAGGGGTTGGCTCGGTAAAGGTGAGAGCCGCCAGTCTTCCCGTAAAGTAGAGTCCAGCCGTAACAAGAAGTGCTATCAGCGTAAGAATCAGGTAGAGTGTTATTTTACTTTTTATGTTCATAAGAAAAATTATAGAAGACTGGAATAGGAAATACAATGGCCTATGAGATTGTATTGAGTAATGAATTGGCATATACTAACAATAGGATGGATAATCATTATGAAATTTAAGGCCTATGAACAAGAGAGTTATGTGGTAAAAGAGAAGGTGCGAAATACCTTTCTCACTCTTATGATTTTGGGTACCGCTTTTCTTCTGGGGACGGTTTCGAACTCCTTTGGCGGCAATTTTAAATTTGTCATAATCAATTTATTTCTTCTCCTTCTTGTTGTAGGCAATGTGGTCGCCCTTATGAAAGGTTTTTATACCAATGTTGTCTATGTCCTTATTTTTTGCATGTTTATAATGGTCTATTCTCTTAATTTTATTGATGTTAAGCCTACCCCTTACACCATTTGGAAGTTGGTTACCTACAATATTTCCGCCCTTCTCCTCACGGCTGTTTTTGCCGAGTCCAGAAAATATCTCATCATTACCAGTATGGGTGTTATTGTTTTTTATCTTTTGGCGGTCGTGCAAAAGTCGGGTGTTCCCGATTTAGACAGGAATACCTTTATTTTCGCTTCTATTTATTCCGGTCTGATCCAGGTTTTGGGAATTGGTCTGGTAATTAATATTTTTGATAATTTTAAAAAACACCTTGATGCGGCACAAAAGGCCCAGAAAATTTCGGAGGAACGTCTTATACAGATGCAGGCTCTTATGGAGTCTTCCCGGGATGGTTTTTCCATAGGAGAATCCCTTCTTTCCACTACAGCCGAGTCCCGTAGGGATATTAAGGATATGCTTCTTGAATTGGAAACTATGGGAGAGGAGATTAACTCTCTTGAAGTTGAGTGTAAAAATTCCGACAAGAGTTACCAGAATATCGAGATATCGGAAGGACAAGTTCGTAACCGAATGGAGAAACAAACGGAAGTTGTTAATGATTCTTCACGGTCTATCGAAAAGCGGGCCGCCCATATCAAAGAGCTGGCCCTTTCGGCTCAGGAGAAGAGTTCACTCCTTAAAGACCTCGTATCTACCTCACAAAAAGGTTTGTCATTTATCAATGAGGTGAGAGAAGTATTAAAAGAAGTGCAGAAATCTACCGATGAAGTGGTCAATGCCATAATGGTTATTGAAGATATTGCCAGCAGGACAAGCCTTTTGGGTATGAATGCTTCCATTGAAGCGGCCCATGCGGGAAAGGAAGGGCGGGGATTCTCTATTGTGGCGGAGGAGATAAGGAAGCTCGCCGAAGAAACCAATACCAATTCCAATCAGATTAGAGCTATTATGGCGACAAACAGTCAGCTTTCAGAACATTTTAGTAGCTTAAATAAAGAGACGGAGACTTTGTTTCAAGGTATACATGGGCAAATCGAACAGGTGGAAGCTTCCATGACGGAGATTTTTATTGGTTTGGAGGACATTCACAAGGAAGAATCTCTTGTGTTGGCCGGTGTGGGGGAATTGAAGGATGTGAATCTTACTGTTAACAGGTCGTTGCAGGAGATGAAAAGTACCACCCTTGATGGTCGGAGCAGCCTGGAGAGAGTTATTCACCATTCGACTGAATTAATTACGATAGTTGATGATATTCGTAATAAGGCTCAAAAAATTGATGGAACCATTGAAGAGATAAGTCTTACGGGAAGAGAAAATAAAGAGAATATAGATAAGCTTCAAGAACGAATAAAGGATATGAAGTAGGATCGCCCTGTTTATTCATATTTAGGCCTAAATTTTTCCAGAATCCCTTCTTCTTCCAACTCCTGAATCGCTCTGTCTATGATAGGCACGTACTCAGCTTTGGTTTTATGAAGATAGAGGTGTAGAGTATCCGAGGGAATTTCTCCAGCCAGATAGAGTTGGGCCTCCTTCATAGAGTTTTCCAGAACATCCAGGGCCAGATTGGATATCATCGCCAGGTCAACCCTTTCCGCTCCGGCCATTTTTATTCCAATATTGTCATCGTTGACTCTTAAAATCCGTTGTTCATCCACATAGAGGGTCGCCGGTTTTTCAAAGGCCGACACTCCTCGTCTGATGGAGATGGTGTATCCTTTGTCCCGAATCTCTTCCCAACTGTGGACTGATATTTCCGGCGATTTGCAGTAGACCAAAATCCGATGGTTCATGTAAGAGGTGGGAACCTTTATCAGGTTGGGGTGTTTATCGCCATAGGTGGAAATCCTCAGAATGTCTCCGTCAATGGAACCCTCATCTCCCATGACCGAGAGCCGGGACGGGGGAATATAGAGGTAGTCGTAGGTGAATCCCAATTTGTTGGAAAGTTCATCCAGGAGAATGACGAGATACTCTCCGTGCTGTCCTGTTTCATAGGTACTGGTCCCGATTTTCAAATGTACCCCTTCCATGGGCCGGGACTGGGCATGGAGCAGGGAAAGGCTCAGAAATATTAAAATAGCGATTTTCTTCATAATAATAATTTTAAGCGTCCCTTTATCCAAAAGCAAGGAGGGTCATGGACGAATTGTCCTTATCATGTTAATTTTGACTTTTATGAAGATCTTTCTAAACATACTCTATAGGGCCGCGCGGTTTTATTGGTTCCTCTTTAGACCTAAAATGTCGGGGAGTCGGGTTATGCTGATTCATGACGGGCGAATTCTCCTTGTTAAGCATGTTTATCAGAAATACTGGTATTTTCCCGGAGGGGGCGTGAAATGGGGAGAGACCTATGAAGAAACCGCTCGGCGGGAGATGAAGGAAGAAGCCGGAGCAGAAGGTAAGACTCTGCAGTTTTGTGGTGTTTATAACAGCTATGGCGAAAATAAAAGCGATTCCATAGCCCTGTTTCTTTGCACCGACTTTAGTTATACCGGGCAAAGTGACCGGGAGATAGAAGAGGTAAGAATGTTTAATCTTTCTGAGCTTCCTTCCCCTTTGGAGCCCGGCTGTGCCCGTCGGCTGGAGGAATTCTGTCTGGGACGTATCTCCCCGAGCGGCCGCTGGTAGATCGTCTTTTATTCCGGGATGACTGCGGGAGGGATGAAGCCCAGCGATTCATAGAGTGTGATAAGTTCGCCTGTCTTTATAAGAGTTTCCATGCCCCTGTCAAATATATCGAGGATTTCCCGGCCCCGCCTACTATCGGTGGCGATCATATACCATCCTTTGGTAGCCACAACCGGGGAGGCATATTCATTCCTGTTAAACTGATGTTCGTAGGTCTCCATCGTTGTTTGGAGGACTTTTTCATCATCTATGTACACATCGTAGCGACCTATCAAAACCAGATTAATCGCCTGGTCTCTGGTTGTAACGACTTCGTATTCATCTTCCTTAAGGCCAATCATTTCTCCGACGCTAAGAGTACAGATAATTTTTTTGTCCCGTAGGGAATCGACATCCCTTAGAGGACCGGTATTTTTTTTATTATAGAAGGCGCTAAAACGGGATACCACAATAGGATAGCGTGCCTGGAGGCAGTTCTCTCCCAACTTACTGTTTTTAGGGATTCCTCCGGCTAAGTCAAGTTCCCCGTTTTCTGTAAGATGAAGGGCCCGGCTAAAGGGGTATATATGAGTTTCAAGTTCAATTTCTTCAAGGTCAAATATTCTGGTTAATACCTGTGTGTAGAGTCCGCTTCCGTCTTCATCGGTAAAACCTTTCCAAATTTCCGTTCCCCAGCGGACGACTTTTATGTCTGAGGCAAAAAGGATTAGAGGGATATGAAATAGGAACAGAAGAGAGAAAAGTCTTTTTTTCATAGGTTAAGTGTAATTCTATAAAAAGTAGTCTGCAAGGCCTTGTTTATATTTTTTATATATAGTAAAAACTATGTAATAAAATTGCGATACAGGAAAGCTTATGAATATTTCGACAATAATTCTCTATTCTATGGCTCTGATCTTTTTGATAATTTCCTTCTTGAAGGACAGAGATAAGACCCGTAAGGGAATTAAGAAAGGATTTATGTCCTTCAAAAAAATTCTCCCCATGCTCATTCCTATGTTTCTCATAGTGGGAGTCGGACTTACCTATATAACACCGGAGATGATTCAATCGGTTATGGGAAAAGACTCGGGAATCCTGGGGGTACTGATTGGGCTGGTTATGGGAAGTATTGCCTTTATGCCGCCCTTTGTTACTTTTCCTCTGGGAGCTGAACTGATACAGCAGGGAGCCGGACTAGCCCAGGTTGCCGCCCTGGTTACCACCTTGATGGGGGTGGGCGTGGTGTATATGCAGGTGGAGATTAAACATTTTGGCGCCGCTTCGATGATTCGGAGAAATATGCTGGCTGTTTTTGCCGCTATTGCGGTGGCCCTTGTGGTAGGAGTAACACTATGAAGAAAATAAAATTGGATAAAGCTCTTATTGTTTCGTTGGTTTTATTGGGAGCCACGGCAATCTATTCCTTTCCTCAGGCAGGTCAGTCTCTCTCTAATGCCTGGTTTCAAATTTGGGAAATGCTTAAAGTGGTTCCCCCCATCTTTTTGATGATCGGATTATTGGATGTTTGGATTCCCCGGGAGACTATGATAAAAATGATGGGGGATAAGTCGGGAGCTTTAGGGATTGTCCTCGCTTTTCTGTTCGGAACATTCTCTGCCGGTCCTTTGGTTGCGGCCTTTCCCGTTGCCATTATTATGTTGAAAAAAGGTGCCCGCTTCGCTAACGTTATGTTCTTTTTGACGATATGGGCCAGTGCCAAACTGCCTATTCTTGTCTTTCAGTCTACCACTATGGGACTGGAGTTTACGGTGGTCTCCAATGTTGTTTTGATTGGGGTATATCTGATTGGTTCTTATGTGATAGAGAAATCATTGGGGAAAAAGGAACTTGAGGCAATCTATAGAAGAGCGGAAAACTTTGATAAGAAAGAGGATAGAGTGGAAGAACTACGAGGGGAATTGGCCGATCTTTCCGGTGAATCATTAAAAACATCGGCCAGTTAATCCTTCCGGAGTCGTTGATTCAGGCTGACAAAGTTATGGAGAATTGATTCCCATACAAAACAGGCTATATGATCGGTTCCCCTCACGGAACCTATGCCTTTGGTTTCGTTGTGGTTGTTATGTCCGGCGATACGATTATTTCCGTAACTCTTGATGAGTTCCAGTTCCAGGCGGATAACGGCAATTTTACCGGTGTACCCAACTCACATTCAAGTGCGGCCAAGTATTTTGGTAAGGGATACGCTGCCGGTCAGATTCTGGTTTCCAAGAAAGCGGACAGTGCCGGCTACAGTGCTGTACAGAAAGCTAAAGCCGGTTCGACAAACTCTATTGCAGAGAATTATGCCTATATTGAAGATTATGCGGTAGGCAAAACCATTGCTCAGCTGGAAAGAACCGTTTCCATGGATGCCGATGCTGTGGTCGATGCTGTAACCGGCGCTACTCTGGTAGGTACCAAGGGTTACCTGAATATGATTATCACTGCCGCCAAGGCTGCCAAGTAAGAACATTCCGGTTAATGATTAGAGAGGACTACTGCATTAAGTTGCAATAGTCCTTTTTTTTATTATAAATAAAGTAGCCAATTCGTCCAAACGGGGCCATTTGGACGATGAATAGTCAAAGTCAGGCTAATATGGTCTCATACAATTTCCCATTAGGAGTTAATATGAAAAGGATTCGCAAATCAGCTTTGATTCTTTCTCTAACTGTTTTGCTGCTATCGGCTTTTGGCTGCCTGAGCAGTGAGGTCGCCTCCGCCGGAGCGGGCGAACCGCAGGTAAAGTTTGTCGTAACCGATGCTATGCAGACTAAGTTCTATGATGCCAACGGTAATATTATCGATGCCCCCGAACCGGGTGACCCCCTCTACGGCCAGGACGCTCAGTATCAGGGCATCATGCCTTCCTATACGGATAACGGGGACGGAACAGTTACCGATGACAACACCGGTCTCATGTGGCAGCAGACACCTCCCACCGACAAAATGTCCTACGATGAAGCCATAGCTTATGTGGAAGATCTGGAGCTGGGAGGTTATACGGACTGGAGACTTCCTACCATTAAGGAATCCTTCTCCCTGGCCGATATGGACGGACAGCTGGTGGCAGAGGATATCAGCCAATGCGTCCCTTACATTGACAGCGACTATTTTGACTTCTTCTACGATGAGAACCGCCCCTATACCGGTTCCTACTGGACCAGCAGTGTGACGAAAATTCCCGCTCAGAACGAGTACGAAGAGTCGGAAAAGAACTACGGTTTTAATTGGGCCGACGGGCATATGAAGTCCTACGGGGACGGATATTACCTTGACGGAACCTCTTCCGGCTCTTCCATTCCCGCCGGTGTTCGTGCCGTGCGCGGTGAGGAAGGTGTCTTTGGGGTAAACGATTTTGTGGATAACGGAGACGGAACCATAACAGATAAGGCTACCGGATTTATGTGGAGCCGGCAGGACAGCGGTGCTGTTAACAGTGACGGTTCTCTTCGTTCAGAAGGCGACGGAAACTACGGGTTGGGCCGTACCTGGGTGGATACCCTTGTTTGGGTTCAGGAGATGAATGAAGCCAATTATCTGGGTTACAGCGACTGGCGTCTCCCCGATGCAAAGGAACTTCAGAGCATTGTTCAGTACGGCATTACCGAGTTGCCTGTTGTTGATACCGATTACTTTGATCTTAGCCGGGAAGACTGCTATATGTGGACCAGTACCACCTGTGGTGACTTCCCCGATACGGCTCTCTATTTTGCCTTTGGACGGGCCTACGGAATCAACCTGGCTTCGGGCGGTGCTTCCGGCATGGGCGGAGAGGGCTCTATGGAACAGATGGGACCTCCTCCGGAAGGTGCCGACGGCGGACATGGTAACATGGGGCCTCCTCCTGGAGGAATGGGTGGACCGGCTCCCCAGGAAGAGGAATCTGCCGATACCTCTGATGCGACAGTGGATGACTTTGTCGATACCCATGGCCCCGGTGCTATGAGGAATGACTATAAAGATCTTACAGGCGCGGCGTCCCAAGCGCCCAAGCTCTCTCGGGAACTCTGGTCTAAACTGTACGGTGAGGAGTACCCCTATGACTTTGATCCCAGCGATGAAACTACCATCTTTGACTTGAGTGCCTCGGAAAATGCGGCGGACTACATTGTCCTCTTTAACTACGCCCTTCTTGTGAGGGATGCGGACTAGTTCTTTTTCCTGTCCCCGGTATGGAAGCGATAAACCTTTCGTTCCGATTTACCGGGGATGGATATTTCCACTTCTTTACTTCCCTCCAGAATAATCAGGAGGGATTTTTTATAATCGGACAGATTAATGCCTTCCTTTTCACAGAGGGGCCAGAATTCCCGTCGCAGTTCCTTGATGAGTTTGGGGTCTTCAAACTGAAGAAAGCCCGGGAGGTATTGGCCTTGGGAAAGGGGAGCCCAATCCCGTCTGAGGGCATCCTTAAGGGCAGGCTTCCACTGGGGGAAATCCCCTGAGAGACAGTTCCAGAGCAGTTCTCCCAGAAAGGCCCACTGCTGTGATTTAACTCTGCCCTTGTGAGGGGAGAAGTGCTCCATTTTCTCAAAAAAAAGAAAAGGTTCTTTACCATAGGGAGAATCCTCTCCCAGAACCAGCGCCATGGTATGGGTGAAACGTTCCGAATTGTAATAGGCTCCCAGCCACTCTTCAATACGGTTGAAGTAGCGGATCTCTTCATAGCTGAGCCAGGGGGTTTCCCATACCTGATAGGGGGGAAGAGATGAGGGACGCATCTTTTTTCCTTCTCCTGCGGCCAGGGGAGTCCCGGGAAGTATTTTAAGAAAGCCCATCTGAAATTCTTCCGGCCTAAGAGATAAAATAGAGTTGAAAGAGTGAATGACCGATTCTTTGTCCGAGCCGGGAAGGCCCACTATCTGGTCCAGGTGGATCGGTATTTCCGTTTCTTTAATCAACCGGGCGATTTTATCCCTGATATCCTCCCAGGACCCCTTGCGGTTAATCAGCTTAAGCTCTTCCTCTATGACAGTTTGAACCCCAATCTCAAAGTGGAACAGGTGGGTCGGAACCTGGGCAAGGAGGAGGAAGTCTTCCTCTTCCAGAAAAAGAGGGTGGATTTCAAAGTGGAAGCACACGGGGCCGTTCCACTCCAGAAGGGCGGACCAGATTTTTCGGGCCCTTTTGGGGCGGCAGTTAAAACTTCTGTCCACTAATTTGATTGTCCGGGCGCCGGAGAAGGCCAACACTTTGAGCTCCTCCAGGGCCCGGTCCAGGTCGTGATGGGCCAGAGGCTGGTCTTCGCAGGAGGAGAGGCAGTAGGAGCATTTGAAAGGGCATCCCCGGGAGGTTTCATAGTAAACCAGCCGGTTTTCCAATAGCTTCAGATCTTCCTGACTATAGGGGAAGGGGACATCTGACATTTCCATGGGAGGGGCGGTTACCAGTTTTTCTTCTATTTTGCCTTGCACTAAAGGGAGAATGACATCTTCTCCCGGGCCGCGAACTAAATAGGCATTGGGACAGATTTTTTGCCAGTGATCTTGGTTATATCCCACTTCGGGCCCTCCCAAAATCAGTGTGATTTCCGGGGCCAGCTGCTGTAGGTCTGTTAAAAAGGAGGCGGTGAGGGTTGAATTCCAGATGTATACAGACATAAGGAGGTGGGTGGGCTTCGTTTTTCTTGTTAAAACAGCATCCAGCAGGGCCGGGATACTCTCTTTTATGGTTAACTCTTCCAGGCAGCAAGGGATCTTTTCTCTTTCCAGAATGCCTTTAAGCTGAAAGAGGGTGGGGTTTGAATGGGAATAGCGGGCATTAAGAGCCAGAAGCAGTACGGAAGGAGTCATTCCTCTATGTTAAGGGTCCTGACCGTTTCCCTCAAGTCATAATTGTCAAATAAAAAGGGGAACAAACACCAAAGCCACGATTCCCATAAGCTTAATCAGAATATTCAAAGCCGGACCGGCCGTATCCTTACTGGGATCTCCCACCGTATCGCCCACTATGGCGGCTTTGTGAGCGTCCGATCCCTTTCCGCCTAAATGTCCTTCCTCGATATACTTCTTCGCATTATCCCAGGCGCCTCCTGCGTTTGCCAGAAACACGGCCATCAAAAATCCCACAACCGTTTTTCCAACCAGCAGGCCTCCCAGGGCTTCCGCCCCCAGGAGAACTCCGATTGCGATAGGAGTGACAATGGCTAACACACCGGGGAGGATCATCTCCTTCAAGGCGGAATAGGTACTTATTTCAATGCACTCCTCATAATCCGGCCTGCTTTGGCCTTCCATCAAACCGGAGATTTCGCGAAATTGCCGTCTTACTTCATGTACCATCTTTATAGCCGCCTTTCCCACGGCTTTAAAGAGCAAGGCCACAAAGACAAAGGGCAGTAATCCCCCAATAAAAACACCTACGACTACTTTGGGATTCATCACATCAATAGCGTGAAGCCCGACTACTTCGGCAAAGGTTACAAACAGGACGAGAGAGGTGAGAGCCGCACTCCCTATGGCAAAGCCCTTGCCAATGGCAGCCGTCGTATTGCCCACTTCGTCCAGAGCTTCCGCCCTTTGTCTGATATCTTCCCCCAGACCAGCCATTTCGGCAATGCCGGCGGCATTATCGGCGACAGGACCATAGGTATCGGAAGCCAGGGTGATTCCCAGGGTCGACAGCATTCCAACCGAAGCAATGGCGATTCCGTAAAGTCCGGAATTAAAATCAGCCATTCCGCCGGAGAGGGAAAAGGCTCCTAGAATGCCGGCGCTTACGGCTATCACGGGAATAGTGGTGGACCGCATACCCACGGCCAAACCCTGGATCACCACGGTGGCTGCTCCTGTTTTTGTCGCCTCCACAATATTTCTTGTGGGATTTCGGCGGGGAGATGTGAAATATTCCGTTGAAAGCCCCAGAATAATTCCCGTGAACAGGCCAATAAGGGTGGCCCAGAAGAAACCGATATTACCCACCATAAATCTTATGACGAAGAAAGAACCGACGGTCATGATGAGTGAAGCCGCCAGGATTCCCAGATTCAGCTCTGTTATGATTTTTTCTTCCTTATCGGTGGTTCTGACAAAGAAGACTCCCAATATGGAGGAGATTATTCCAACGGCCGCCAGGGCAAGGGGTAATAGGACGTAATTCTCTATGCTCCCGGTGAAAGAAGGGGAAATGAAGGCTATTACCATGGCGGAGACTATCGATTCCACATAGCTCTCGAACAAATCGGCGCTCATTCCAGCCACATCGCCCACATTGTCACCTACGTTATCGGCGATAACAGCGGGATTTCTCGGATCATCTTCGGGGATATCCTTCTCTACTTTTCCCACCAGGTCGGCCCCCACATCGGCGGCTTTGGTAAAAATCCCGCCCCCCACTCTGGCAAAAAGGGCTATGTAGGATGCGCCGAATCCGAATCCGAAGACAAGTTCCGGGTCATCAAACCACAGGTAAAAAGCGGTAATTCCCATCAGGGCC
Organism: Spirochaetales bacterium; assembly: GCA_028533045.1. GTDB lineage: Bacteria > Spirochaetota > Spirochaetia > DSM-2461 > DSM-2461 > SZUA-368. The sequence continues at coordinate 33,248 of JAQQAP010000029.1, forward strand.
AGTCCGACCACGGAAAGCCCTACTACCACACCGGAATGAAAGGCGATCTTTAATCCTTTTCCCAATTGAAATTGACAGGCCCGGGCTGTTCTCACATTGGCCCTTGTTGCTATATCCATTCCAATTCTACTGGTCAGGGAAGAGAAAAGACAGCCCGTGAAAAAGGCTGTTGCCAGCTGTGCTCCATGGGGAAGGAATATTAAGAGTATCAGGCCGACGACTAGGGCGAAAAGAATCATTATCTTATACTCTTTTCTAAGGAATGTTAGTGATCCTTTATGAATAATTTCAGATAAATCGGACATCTCTTTACTGCCCGCATCCTGCTTTTTAACATGCCTTGCTAATAATCCTGCAAAAGAGAGTGCCATGAGGCATGTTACGAAAACAATATGGGATATCTCTGAATAAATCTGCATGATCGACCTCGCTATTATTAATTATTATAGCCCTTCCCGGGGAAGTCAATGTTTGAATCTTTTACAGCTGAAGGGAGAATTGGATTCCCACATTATTCGTTCCTATAACAGGGATAACAACCATGTTATTATGATCCTGACTTTGATGGAGCTTCGTTAAATAGTAACCGGTGCAGGTTCCCAGGGCGGCTCCCGCCAGGACATCCGATGTCCAGTGCTTGTCCTGGCCGATACGGGCGATTCCCGTGGCTATGGGAGCGGCAAATAACAGGGCCGTGTACCAGCGGGGGTAGTAGAAAAACCAGGGGGACATGACCGCAAAGGCTCCCGATGTGTGTCCGGAAGGGAATGACTCTTCTCCGGAAAAAAAGGAAAAATCCCGGTTGTCGTCGGTACTATTGGGACGGGTACGGCCGGCAACCTGCTTATACATTCTGGTGAGATTTTTTACATAGAATCGGCTTTGAATACTGGTGAAGGCCGCATCCTGAAGCTTGGTATTACCGTAGGCCGTCCCCAGTGAATAGAGCCCGGCAGAAAGATAGATGGGATACTCTTCGCCAAAGCTGTCGGCAAATTCATAAAAGCTCATCCAACCGTCGCTGTTCCAGTTTTCCTGAATGAAATCCCGTGTAAAATCATCGGGGAGGCTTGCCAGGTAGCCTGTTCCGATTATGCCGGCATTCCAATAGATATAGGCCCCATTGGTGTTGGCCACCAGGTTAATGGGGTCGGTTATCAACCAGTTTAGATGGAGGAGAGGGCGACTGTAATCTTGGGTAAAGGCGGTCCCGGGTATTAGAAGCAGGATGAAGAGGAGGAGGGGCCTTTTTATGCTCAGAAATTTAAGATTCATAGGAAAAGGTTAAAAGAGAGAGTGCCTAATTGCAAATGAATTGTGAACTTTCCTGGGGACGGCTAATCACGAAAGTCCTCTTGAAATATCCCTTTTAATATTTTAGGCTAAGTTATGGAATATTTACAGGCAGCCCTTTCTTTAAGATCCCTCATAGGGGAAAGCAATTCACATTTACTTACCATGACCGATACCATCCCCGAAAATCCTCACCTGATGAGGATTAAAATGGGGGAGGAAAACATCAAAGAATTGGTAATGGAGACCTTTAGTAATGAATATGTGACCGAGACTCTGAATAAAATGGGAGATACGGAAGCCTTTGTCGTTACTGACTTGGTAACGATGAATGTGAACGGCAAGGAAATGACCTATTTGCTCTATAAAGGGTATCATTCGCAGGTAGAGAAGGGAATGGTGTTCTATCAGATCGTTGACGAAAAAGATCTCTCCCCGGTAGGGAAGTTGCAATTCAGCAATACGGAGGAGAATATTTTTTATGAAATTGATGAGCCCGGGGACGAAGAGAGTTCCTGTAATGCCCTGGAAACCAATAAGAAGGATATAAAAGGAAAGGGCATTGTTTTCCTTATAGGTCATACCAACGAAGAACGTCTGGTTTACGACATCCAGCGCCTCATCTTTGATACAGTAAATAATGTGACAAAGCATCCCAAGCTGCATTTTACCTTTATCATTAATATTTCCCACTTTGGCGGGACCCCTTCCGATGGATTAAAGGAGCAGGTTAAGGCTATTGATGAGTTGACCCGCAATGAAATTTATCCTCTCTATTCTAATGTTACCTTTGAATTCTCCTTTGAAGAAGGTGACGAGTGAGAGAGGCAAGTAGTAATAGTCCCGGAATAAAGTTAATAAAAAGGTACTTTATATCTACGGGAATAAGGACGGAGCGGCTGGGGAAAAAGCGATTGTAATAGACTGTGGGCTCCTTTTCGAAGTTTGTCTGCGGAAAGAATAACGTTCTTGTTAGTTTATCACTGTGATAGATTTTCCCTCCTACCACATATTCATAGAAGTAGGTTATTTTTGTGGTTGTGCCCTGTTCTAGCTTTCCTCCGGTTTTGTTGCATTCATGGTTCCTATCTTATCATATTTGTGAAAATCTTCACCAGTGTTCTTTCTTTACTTATTTACTCTATAGAAAATTCCCGATCCTGCGGGACTACTTCTATTTTGTTATCCTTCTGTAAGCAATCAAGATATTTGTTAATTTCATTTATATGCATTCCCAGAATTTTTGACAGATCATCGAGGGTGCAAGGCCTTCTGGCTATTGTTTCCCATATGGCAGATTCCGCATCTTCCCTGTAGGAGATGACATTTTTCCGTTTTTCCACATCGGCAATAATTTCCCTATAGGGAAAGTCCAGCTTTTCCGCGATCTTCTCCAAATCAGATTTTGATGCGGTTCTTAAATCTCTCACGACACCGGGCCTGTCAAGTGTATTGAGCTGAATCTTATCGGGGCTGATTCTTTTTATGGCTTCTTTTAACTTTTTAAGATGATCTGTACTGTCATTTATCCCCGGTAAGATGAATACTTCCAGGAAGATCTTCCCATTATATTCTTTTCTAAAATCAACCAATCCCTGTATATGCTGTTCCACATTCAGGGATTTTTCTTGTCTGTTGATAGCTTTGAAAATATCATTCGATGCCGCATCCAGTGAGGGTAAAACAATATGGGTACCAAGAAGTTCACGCCTTAGATTTTGGTTTGAGAGCAAAGTCCCGTTAGTTAAGACCGCTAACTTTATCTCCGGTTTAATTTCTTTGATAAAATCTATGATATCTCCGATACGGCTATTAAGAGTCGGCTCGCCGGAACCGGAAAAAGTAATATAGTCAGGCGCCTGTTTGTGGGTATCAAAGTAGTGGATAAGTTCGTTTTTTACTTCTTCAAAACTTACATACTCTTTCCGTTCGACTGTCAGATTTGTGGTTGCCCCCACTTCGCAATAGATGCAATCAAGGGAACATGTTTTGCAGGGGACCAAATCTATCCCCAACGACATTCCCAGCCGTCTGGACGGAACAGGACCAAATAGATGCTTATACATTTTAGCTCTCCTCCCCAAAGGATTATCCTTTGGAAAGGACAATCCTTTTTTTTGGACCTATAGGCTTAGGAATCCTGTTTTTCCAGTTCTTCGAGGCGAGCTGTCACTATTTCTAGTTGCCTTTTCATGCTTTCGGCCTCACTCTTTAGCATCTCTTTTTCGTCAATGGGAGTGGGCTGAGCGTAATATCCACCGCCATAACCCATAGCTCGTCCCATTCCCCGGCCCATGCCGCGCCCCATACCTCTTCCGGCATTCTGTCTAAAACCGAATCCTCTTCCCATACCTCCTCGGGGAGCTGAGCTCATAAACCCGGGAGCGCTGTTGCCGGAACAATAACCGGCGCCTCTGCCTGTCATAGGACCTCTTCCATCGGGTCCTCTTCTATCTCCTTTTGCCATAGTTGTACCTCCTAAAGTACGTTATGAAAATGAAAACCATTTTCATCTGTTGTTAAAAAAAATTACTCTTTACGACAGTCTGAACAAAGACCATATATTTTTATAGCCATTCCTTCCGCCGCAAACCCATATTCCTTATCGACATGGTTTTTCATGCCCTCGGCAAAGGACTTTTCCTCTGCCCTAAAACCGGTCAGGTCAAGGATTTTTCCGCAACTTCGGCAAATCAAATGCTGGTGCGGTCCTTTCTCGCTGTACCGATCGCTCAATTCAAAAACAGCCCGGCCATCACCAAAATCGAACTTATTCACAAGACCGTTTTGATAAAGCAGTTCAAGACTGCGATATACGGTGGTGAGCCCGATGCCCGGTTCGATTTTTCTCACTTCCTGAAAAACGTCATCCGCACTCAAATGGGCCTCCGTCTCTCTCATGACCGAGAAAACTAGTTCCCTTCCGGCGGTGGGGCGTATCCCGTGATTTTCAAGCTGTTGTCCCCAACGGCGTCCTCTTCCTCGTCCGCGCCCTTGTCCATTTCCGTAACCCGGTCCCATTTTAAAATCCTTTGATAATGAAAATCATTTTCAATTAAAATATAGACCCTTTCTAAGTTAATGTCAAATGAAAAGAGAAATAAATCGCAAAAAGATATTATTCTTATGGTGTTGCTTTGTATTTAGAGAAGCGCTAAGTATATTTCAACCATTCTTTTTTATATTAGTCCTCGATATTCACGATAAGTTTGTTTACAATTGAAATATATTTTTATTGGGGTTGAGCCCAATACTAAAGGAGTAGCATTATGGGAAAAAACTCTGGTATATTGAGTAATCTTTTTTTGATTGGCATGGCTTTGGTAGCCGTAGGATTCATTCTTCCTATGTTTCAGGGGTTAGGAGGCACTGTTAATGGATTTGATTTTGTTAATCTTGATAACTTGGGAGCCACAACGATAGGGGCTCTGCTGATTTTTATTGGCGCTGTAGTTGGTGTTGTTTTCTGCTTCGCCCCCAGCGGTAATGCAGATATGATAAAGTTCATTGCTCTGGTGGCCACTATTGCTGGCGGAATTATCATTATCATCACCTTTAACAAAAGCTGGCTTTCAAAAACTGTTGGAAAGGGTTTCTGGAAACATGCCACTTACGGTACATACATGATTCTCGTTGGATGGATTGCCGCTCTTGTGGGACGATTCAAGGGATAAAATGTACAAATCCCGATGACTATATTGATTCTTACTTCGCTTTTTGCGGGACCTGTCATCGGGTAATCTTGTTATTGATTCAAAACCGCATTTTGAGCTAAACGATGACAGTAATCCTGTTCTTCATGGCCCGAATGTCCCTTTATCCAATTGAACTGAATAAGCTTCCCTTCACATAGAGCATCAGCCTTCTGCCAGTGTTCGGCATACCTTACGGCTCTCCCATAGGCGGTCTGCCATTCGTTATAGCGCCAGAAGTGAACCCACTGTACTAAGCCTCTGATGACAAAACGGCTGTCCGTATTAATCTGTATGGTGCGGCTCTCTTTCAATCTTTCCAGCCCCTCCGATACCCCTATCAGTTCCATCAGGTTGCTGCTGCCCGAATCAAAGGAGCCGAAGTAATCCTCTCTCCGCCCCTGGCCATCCTCAATAAAACCGCCGTAGCCGGCTCGTCCCTTCTCATCCATAAAAGAGCCGTCGGCAAATAGTTTATCCCCCTTCCTCAGAGCTTCATCTCCCACAGAGATCTTCAAGTCCTCTCTTCGGTCCATAAGAATAAATCGCCCATAATCCTCCTCCTTAAGAAAGGGGAAGTCGTCAATAAACACGCAGGAGATTCTGTGACCCGGTTCTACCGTTCCATGAAGAGCGGAGTGCATGACCTTTTGGAATTGCTTTTTGAATTTTTTGATTAGCAGCGAAGTCTCATTCTGTTCCTGAGGCTCAATTCTTCTCTCTTCCAGATAGTAGCGGAGGAGTATATCCTGTTCGTGAGAGATGCGGCAGGTTATGTGTTCTTTGTTAAGTTCTTCTATTGTAATTATTAGTCTGTAATGCATGGGGTAACGTTCTTACTTTTAAAATTCGTTTAATCTTATCAAGCATATATAGAATAGCATGATTAGGGTTGGTTGTCTCAAATTGTTTTTCAGTAAGCAGGGGGGTGACCGACCGGACTCAGGCGTCGATACTGGCATCATTTATATTGATTATTAATCTGCTGTGAAAACATTCACTTCTGTTTATTGTTCTTCCTTTCTAGCTGGTCTAGACTTTGTTTTAAGAGAAGTTTATTCATTTTTGGAGGAATAAATATGTCATATAGTCCTAAATTGGCTACCACTTTTAACAATACGAAACTTAGAACAGAGCATAATGTAAGTGATATTTCCGGAATGTGTTCCGTATGCTCTGATCAGTGTATTGGACTGTGTGAAATAGGTCTGTCGGCCGTTCGCGGAGAGGAAGCGGCTTATCCTTATAACACGACGACTCAGCAATTTGCGTCGGAAAAGAGATATGCCATTTTCCGATGGGGCTATCTTTGTCCGGTCCCCAGAACACAAAATCATTCTTATAGGGATTTTTCTCAATCAGTTTGTTAATCGCATCCAATGTACTGACCGGTAGGGGAACGGCTCTTTGAGAACCCCATTTAGGTTCTTTAAGACCTTCCTTATCCTGCCAGTTATGACGTACTTCTATAAAACCATCTTTAATATCACCGATTTGAAGGCCCCGGCGTTCACCCAAGCGAAGGCCTGTGGTTGCCGCAAGGAGGTTTATCACAAAATACCGGGGGTCAGTTTGCTCAATTTTAAAGAATGCTTTTACTTCCCCAGGTGAAAGTATTTCTCTCGTCGCTTTATTCTCAGGAAGTTTACTTACCAACTTCCCCGGATCGGAAGAGAGCTTCCCGATTCTATGGGCTTCGGAAAGGGGAACTTAAACTGACTGCATTATCTGATTGATACGCCTATTGGAAAGTTTGGATTCCAAGTCACTTAAGTAGTTTATGAATGATTCCAGTAATTCCGGCTTTGTTTCTTCCAGCAAAGTATCAAGCATTTTGGTATTTTCCAGAAATGTTTTGAATCGGTTATCAATGGCAGATTTATTAATTTTTAAGTATTCAGCAGAATGGTTCTGGCCTCTCAGCTTTTTGGATTTGATGTAATCCGATTCTTCAGTCCAGAATTCTTGTAGGTAATCTATGAGTAAGCTCTCATCGTTCAGCGCGTTTTCAGATAGCCAGAGTTTTACGAGGGTAGCTGAACCGGCTTTGCTGGTATGAGGGTAGGATTTACCGGCAGCACCTAAATCCTGTTTGATTGATGCTACTGACTTCCAGTTATAGCGGCGTTTTTCCTCATTCCAGATTTTGGCGTACCAGATCTTGTTGCCGCGAACGTCCCGTTTTATCAGTAAAAATGGCTGTCTCATGGCGTGTATTCTATCTATGGGAGGGAAATAAGTCAAATAATTCTGGTGCACTCCTTGGTGCAACAACGAAAAGGGCAAAAAAAAGAGCAGCCGGTAAAGCTGCTCTATTCTCTTTATATATAAAGATTAAACGTTTGCGGTAGAGAAGACTTGAACTTCCACGGTATTGCTACCACTAGCCCCTCAAACTTAATATCTTCTTTTGCAGAAAGAAAATAATAATATCTCTAGCTATCAATTACTCTTTATCAATCAAGGCAATATCAATAATTTCCTTGTCTTTTGTCTATCCCATTATAACATACACTTTTTCATACTGTCATCTACTAATACAATAAAAAAAGTAAGTTCCTAAGTAAGTTTCCGGTCATGGACTTCATGAAGAAAAACTGCCGGCGGGGGAACCGGGGGAACGTCACAACCCTTTTCTTTCAAGTCCTTAATCCATGAATAGAATTCAAGGCAAAGTTCCTTGTCTGCCATCTCCGGTTTTGTCTCCGCTTCCATTCCAAACAGGTCAAACCATGGTTCCCATTTAAAGCCGTCCACCCGGTTCCCCTTTGCCGTCATTTCTTCAATTCTCTTCAAGCGCATTGATATATCTTTCACAATCACTTCCTCCTAATTTCTCTTCCAGAATTTCAAGTCTTTTCAAGATTTCCTCTTCATTGGAAAGCTTCAATAATCCGGTATATTGAGAGAGTGCCCAGACCATTGTTTTAAAGACTTCCTGTTCAATTTCTCCACGGGCGTATGACCGGCATAGCCTAGCAAAGGATTGCTTTGTTGATCTTATTGATCTAAGCCGTAAATCATAATCAAGCCTCTTTTGGGGGGAGGCCATGACATCCGTTTCACTCTTTTGTAACATATTCATAGAGTAAACTCCTGTTTATAAAGATGTTTCATAAAAAGCCAGAAAAGAAACCCCCTCCTGGCTTATCCGTTTTGTTATTCTACCGTAACATTTTTACGCACATACTCTTCCGCATCTTTCATGGAAGGGAGAGGTAACCGCCGGTAAAACTCTCTTGTTATTTTGAAATTGTGGGGCCCCATTCCTTCATTGCCCAGGAACTCCACAAGGTTTATTTCCTCCCGCTGGATTGTTTCATATTCAGCCAGTAGGGAAAGGCTGGACTGTTTAAGCTTTTCCATTTCTTTGACAATCTCAGCCCGTCTTTTTTCCGCTGAATCAAGTATTCCGTTGGCTTCCAGGTAAAGGTCATGCCTGGCCTTGTTCAAGTCCGGGTTCTGTTTAGGCCGGTTGCTCATGACTTCCTGAAAGGCTGATAATTCAGCTCTCTTCATTTCAAGATTTTCCTTTGCTTTCTTCTCTGCCTTGAACAGTTTTGAATCAGCCGTTCCGCTTCCCACTGATTCAACATAGGCATTATGAGCATTGAGAAGTTGACCTTCCAGGGTCATGATTTCCCTCTTCATTTTCTTCTCTTTTATCTTGTCCGCATCCCTTACCGTTCTGTAATTTTCAATTGTTTTCAATTTCATTATTGTTCCTCAAAATAGTCCATTTCCATTCCCCTCATGGATAAGATTTTCTTACCTGTATGACCTCACAAGATTGTCAACTTCCTCAGTCAGGGGAGCCGTAACCGTGAGCTTATCAGTCTTCAACATATCCTTCACAAGGGCTTTCATTCTGGATGAATTCCGTCTATGAATATCCCCGCTTTTCTGTCCCTGTTCTATGAAGGATTGAACGCAAGTCAGCCCCAGAGTTTTCAGCCCTTGAATAGCAAGTGCCCGTTCCAGATCACTAGGGGAAAGGTTGTTCATATCAACTAGAGTTCTGGTTTCTTTGGGTATCTTGAAATACTCATTTTGCCATCTCTCAATCAGTCCATAATGAACGTCCCTTTCCGTTAATTCAAAGGGTGAGGGGAAGTGACCAAATACACGCTTCACACCTTTCAGGGCTCTCCACTCAAGCCGTAATCCATATCTGTCACCAAAAGACTCAGGCAATATCTTAGGAGCAATTTCAAGCCCTTTATCATAGCCAATGAATACCCGTGATTTGGTTCTTAGGTAAACACTCTCTCCGTCACTGATAGAGTCAAGTTTGTATTTCCCATAGCCTCCCCAGGATTGCATATAAAGGGCCGGGGGATTTCTTACCGGCAAGGTATCTCCCACTTCAAGTTGATAGACTTCCGCTTCTTTCAGAGAAACGCCGGTTTCCTCTTCCAGCCTTTCAAAAGCCTCTCTTTCCTTGTGCCTGTTTACTGCTTTCACATTGTTCCCGTTTACATATTTGGGGATACTCCCAGAGATACGGAAGCCGTCAATGTCTTGGTTAATCCTGAATCCCCGGAAGCTCCCCACAAAGGTTCCATTCCCCCGGATGGCGTAACTTTCAAGCTTATCAATAGGGAAGCTTTTTTCAGGAATCTTCATTGTGATCTTATCCAGCATGATTAGGGATTGTCTCAGATTTTGGATAGTTGTTTGTAATAATTATATTAGACTTCTCAGAATCCCCGCCGTCTAAATCCTTTCTTCCATGAAGGACTTTTTCAGAAACACAATCTTCAAGCCAAAGGTGAAACAGGTCTTTGTCAGAGTTCCGGTCATGGGATTGATTCAGCAAGATCAGGACTTTCAGGATTCCCTCTTCCTGGTTCCAGTCAAAGAGAAAAGTATCCTTTCCATCCCGGCTATTCCCGTATCCTTTTTGCTTTACCGGATCAAAGAAAATCCCGCTGATATGATTGCTCAATCCATCCTGAATCATGTAATCCGGTTTTCCCTGTTCATGGGCTTGATGATGTGATATTCTAATCATGGGAACGGTAGGACGTTTCCGCTTCCGGGGGCATCCAAAGGTATAGGGGGCCCCCTCTTTTTTGCTCTCAGCATAAGCCCATTGTGTATTGTCCTCTCTCTGGTAAATAAGGACAGAATCAGCATTTATCATTCTGCGCCCCCTTTGCTTTCAAGCTTCCGGGTTATGCTCCGGGAGCTTTCTACCCGTACCGGCTCCCCCTGGCAAAGGGTGACGGTTATTCCCAGGGTTCCAAATTCAGGGATAGGGGAGAAGGCCGTAATCAATTCCGTTTTGATTTTCTCAATAAGGGCTGTTGCCTCATTCATGGCTGGCCCCCTTCATGTTACTCATGGCTTCTTGTTCCAGAGTTTCAAAGTAAGTGCGGGGGAACCGCAGGGACTTGCCTACTTTTACAAAGGGGATTTCTCCGTTTTTGACTTTACGCAGGAGAGTTGCGTAACTGATTCCAAGCTCCTGCATTGTCTCCGCAGGATTTAAAAACTTGTTCATTTCCCATGACCTCCGTCATTGATATTTATTTGCTCTCAGGCATGGGTAAATGATAGCTGGGGACTTGCTTTCTGTATCTGGAGAATTACGGGAGTATTTCTTGAAAAGTGGGAATCTTAGAGAGTCCTTAAACTGCTAAGAGTATTCTCAATATTTTTAATAGAGTATTTACTTCCATCTGTTTTTTTCTGGAATCTATCATAAATATAGTCTGCTTTTATTAGAGTCGGATCATATAGTTCTAATAGCTTTGAGATAAAGATTGATAAGCTAGAGGCGCATATAGTTTTTCCATCACTTAATAAGTAACCTTCATTTATCAGGTCTTTTATTTTGGAATCATCTGCCGTTGATTGATAATCCTTTTTGAAAAGCTCATAGGCTTCTTGAAAGGGAGCACAAAAAGAAAACTTGTCATGAGCAATCTTTTCTATGACTTTCATTTTTTCATTATCCGATATGTCGGGAGTTTCATGAAAACCGTTTTCAAAGATCAACCTAAGGTTTACATAACATTCCGTTTTTGTTCTTTCATAGGAGAGGTCTTTTCCTCGTTCTTGTTCCTTCTGATAATATGCCCTCATTGCTTTACAAACATGATTTCTATATTCATTATCAGAGCAAAAAGCTTTTCCTTCAATCATAATCATCCCTCCGGTTTTCCGGTCAAATCTGAATATATTCATTTTATCACATTGCCCAAGAATAGCCTATTAAGCTTTCTTGGTTCTATCTGCTTTCCCCTCAATAAATCCCGCATACCATGACAAGGAATCAACGCCCTTTGGAACCGGATAACCTGGCTTTCCTGAAAGCCCCGCATGGTATCCAGCATCCCAGGAATCAGCCTCTTGTTTTACCGTGGTTTCTCTTGTGTTCATATCATTCCCCCTCTTCCATTAAACAACGCCGTGACGGCAATCCTCAGAGCTTCCGGGGGCCTTTTTCTTTTGTAGGGCTTCCATCCGCTTCCGGGCGTCTTCAAAGTCTATGACTTGCCCGGCGTGGGAGTAATGATTCATCATCTCAGCGGACTTGTGACCGGCAAGGGCTTGAACGGTAATGTCAGGCAAACCGGATAATCTGGCAAGGGTGACAAAGGTATGGCGCATCCCGTGGAAGGTAAGGTTTCTTTGTTTCTGCATGGCATGGGGGATGCCGGAACTTTCCATAATCCGGGTAAAGCCTTTCCGTATTGTCTCCACGGAAACGGGGGCTTCCCTTTGCTTCAAATCAAAGAGAACAAAATCTTCTTGCTCCGTGAATGGGCTCATGGAACGGATTGATTCCAGGAGGGGGAGGAAGGGAGAGGATAAGAGAACTTGCCTTGATGATCCCCACTTGCAAGGCTTTGAACCTTCCCTATCAATATAGTTGTTTTCAACATTGATTAGACCGGCTTTGTAATCAATATCCTTCCACCGGAGCCCCCGGACTTCTCCCCGGCGCAACCCGGAAAGAACAGCCAGCAATACGGCCAGTTTGACACGGGGGTCATCTTCCTTTGATTCAATGAGATTTCCCACCTCTTCTTGATTCAGGATTCCTTTCTCTTTAGGGGAATAGGGGATTTTTTTTACGTTTCTGAAAGGGTCAATTTCAATGTCACCACGGGATAAAAGATAATTGATAGGAACCTTCATGGCTTGCATAACGGCATTAACCCTTCTGGCCCCTTTGCCGTTTTCCAGGCACCACAATTGCCAGTCCTTTATCAGCCCCGGTTTCAAGTCTGTTATCCTCAGTTCATGAAAGGGCTCATAGGGGAGAACCATTGTCCTTATCCCGGTATCATTCAGCTGAATGTAAGTGAGGGAGAGGGGTTTCTTTTCAATGATTTTCTTTGCCCTGGCATAGGGACTATCAGGCTTCCAGAATGATTCCAAATAGGGGAGCAGATAGGGGGACTTTATTTTGTCCATTTCCCGGCTCAGTTCTTCCGCCCGTTTATGGGCTTCAACTTTCCCGCCGTTCTTTCCCTTTACTGGAACCTTGGTTGATTTCGTCTTGATAAGCTTTCCCGTTCTTTCATCATAAAAGCGGGCATACCAAGTTCTTTTTGATTTTGACGTGTAGATAAAAATAGAAAACGGAGACGCCATTTCTTAACCTCCAAACACCTGAAAACTCACTTTTAGTAAGTTTTTTGGTAAGTTTTTGGAAATTAGAAATATTGCCTCCGTTTTTCCGGTCAGCAAGTTTATTTCTAAAACCTTGCATAATAAAGAATAATTACAATGCGGTAGAGAAGACTTGAACTTCCACGGTATTGCTACCACTAGCCCCTCAAGCTAGCGTGTCTACCAATTCCACCACTACCGCTTGCAAACGCTCGATGATATTACAAAACTCAGTAATTTTTGTCAAGCGCTCCTCGCAAATTATTTCAAACGAATATTCACACTCTCCGCGTGGGCGGTCAAACCTTCGCTTCCGGCCAGAACATTGATGTGCTTCTGTGCCTTGGCGAGCCCTTCCTTACTGTACTGAATCAGACTGGAGGTCTTGATAAAGTCGTTTGAAGTCAGGCCGGAGAAGAAACGGCTCGTTCCGCCGGTGGGGAGCACGTGGCTCGGTCCGGCAAAGTAGTCCCCGCTGGCCACGGGTGTCTCGCTGCCCAGGAAGATGGCTCCCGCATTACGAATCCCCTTGAGGGTCTCCTGTACGTCGGCAGTCACTATCTCCAGGTGTTCCGGGCAGAAGATATTGCTTAGCTCAATCGCCCTGTCCATGGTGGGGGTGACTATGATGAGGCTGTATCGGTCTATGGCTTCGCCGATCTCCTGGGAGCGGGAAAGGCTGGGGAGAAGCCGGTCCAATTCTTCGTTGACTCTGTTGGCCAGTTCCATGCTGTCCGTCATGAGAATGGCGCTGCCGGGAAAGTGTTCCGCCTGGGAAAAGAGGTCCATGGCTACGTTGGCCGGATTGGCCGTTTTGTCCGCCAGTATGCCGATTTCCGAGGGGCCCGCAAAAAAGTCTATATCCACGTGGCCGTAGAGTTTCTGTTTGGCCATGGTTACGAAAAGGTTACCGGGGCCTACGATTTTATCGACCCGGGGAACCGACTCGGTTCCTAAGGCCATGGCTGCCACTGCGTGAACGCCGCCAATCTTGAAAATTCGGTCTACTCCGGCGATTTTCGCCGCAGCGAGTAGGGCGGGGGAGAGGCTGCCGTCCTTTCGGGACGGGGTACACATCACAATTTCCTTCACACCGGCGGTACGGGCTAGGCAGGCGGTCATAAGGACGGAACTGCAGAGGGGCGTTTCTCCCCCAATTCCGCCGGGAATGTAGATTCCCACCCGCTCCATGGGGGTTACTTTGATGCCTCGAATCACACCGTCTTTTTCCAACGGAGGAGCTCCTTTATAAAGGATATGACTCTGATACTCGACTATATTGGCAGCGGCGGCTTCCAGGGCTTCAATCAGCTCCTTATCCACCAATTCAAAAGCTTTGTCTCGCAGGGAAGGATCGGACTCAAATCGGCCTTCCTTAAACTCGGCCCCGTCCAGCTCTCGGGCGTAATGGCGCACCGCTTCATCACCCTTATTTCTCACATCGGATATGATGCGGTCCACCACCTGGGGCGGGGTAAGAGGTTCGCCGAAAACCCGCTCGGTCAGGGCGGAGGATTTTGAGGAAACAATTCCTTCGGTCACGCTAAGTTTCTTTCTAAGGTCTTCCACTTCTGCGGGAAGAGTTGTATTATCACAGGAAACTATCTTGATCATGTTTAGATTAAATATGTTAAGAGAAAAATAGTCAATTGCATACATAGCCAAGGAGTCTCTATGGGGTCATTAAAATTACGGTACGGTTGTAATCCGCACCAGTCGGAAGCGTCTCTTTCCACCAAGGGTGATCTGCCCGTTACAGTTCTGAACGGTTCGCCGGGGTACATTAACTTTCTTGACGCCCTCAATTCCTGGCCCCTGGTTAAGGAACTCAAAGAGGCTTCCGGTCGTACGGCGGCCGCTTCCTTTAAACATGTTAGTCCCGCCGGAGCCGCTTTGGCCGCCCCCCTGAGTGAGGAGATGCGCCGGGTATGTCAGGTGGGGAATCTGGAATTGTCTCCTGCCGCTCAGGCCTATGCTCTGGCCCGGGGCGGGGACCGAATGTCCTCTTTCGGGGATTGGGCGGCCTTTTCCGATGAAGTGGATGAATCGGCGGCGCTGATTATCAAGCGGGAGGTTTCCGACGGAGTTATCGCCCCCTCCTATACACCGGAAGCTCTGAAAATCCTCAAAGCCAAGAAGGGCGGCAAGTATAATGTGGTCCAGATCGACCCCAACTATGAACCTCCCGTTCAGGAAGTCCGCTCCGTCTATGGAATCGACTTTGAGCAGACACGAAATAGCCGAATCATGACTAAGGCTGATTTGGAGAAGGTCGTCACGGCTAACAAGGAGCTTCCCGATTCAGTCAGGGACGATCTGGTCCTGGCTATGATCACCCTCAAATACACTCAGTCCAACTCGGTAGTTTACGCTAAGGACGGCCAGGTTATTGGTGTGGGCGCCGGTCAGCAGTCCCGCATCCATTGTACCCGTCTCGCCGGAGACAAGGCGGATATCTGGTATCTCCGTCAGCATCCCAAAGCACTCAATCTTCCCTTTCGTCAGGGCCTGAGCCGCCCGGAAAAAGATAACGCTATTGATCTGTATCTAAGGGACGACATCACTCCTACGGAGAAGAAATTCTGGCTCGAAGCCTTTGATACTGAGCCCGAAGCGCTTACGACGGAGGAAAAGGCCCGCTGGATCGCCACCAACACCGGCGTGTCCCTGGGATCGGACGCCTTTTTCCCCTTCCGGGACAACATCGACCGGGCGGCAAAGAGCGGGGTAAAGTACATTGTACAGCCCGGCGGTTCTGTGCGGGATGAGGGCGTTATAGAGGCTTGTGACGAGTATGGGATTGCTATGGCTTGTACGGGCATCCGCCTCTTCCATCACTAGAACGGCATATCGCGCCGGATGCGTCGTTGTCAGGGCAATCCGAAATCCTCATGTACAAGTTCGTACACTTAGGATGCATACACGAGCAACACGCTTGCGTGTGACCAGTGGTGGTTTCGGATTGCCCTTCCGCCTAGCCTGCGGCACGATCTGCTTGTTCTACAAGTATGTGGGGTTGTGTCATAGGCCCCGCGCGAGCACCCAAAAAAGGAAAATTATATGAAACTACAACGAAAAATATTGACGGGAAACTACGGTTGGTTTCTCTCATCCATGCTTCTCTTTGGCTTGGCCTTCGGGCTTTTTTTGGGAGTGCGCGATAACTATCTGGCGGAGATTTTGCTTGCCGAACCTTTTTTTCGCGGGGTGGTTGAGTTCTTCCGTGAATTGCCCGGTTTGCTTCTCTTTCTCATTCTGGCCATATTCTACAGGACGCCGGAGAACAAAATTATCCGCTGGGCCTTGTTCATTTGTCTGGCCGGGATGGGCGGTATGTTTTTTGCCGGGAACGAACGGCTGGCCTTTGTGGCTTTTTTGACTTTGTGGAGTACGGGGGAGCATATTCTTTTGCCCGTGCGGCAGTCCTTTGCGGTTCATAATGCCCGGGACGGTGAGGAAGGCCAGGCTCTGGGGATTCTTAAGAGTGTGACTGCTATCGGACAGGTGGCCGGTTTCTTTCTGGTTCCCCTTATTTTTCTTCTCTTTCCCCGGGAGGGAAGCGATTTGCCGGCGTTTCACTTTGTTTTTATTCTGGTGATGCTGGCCATATTGGCGTCACTGGCTCTTACGGTTAAGCTTCAGGATGATTCGGGGCGGGTTAAGCGGCAGCGCTTTTATCTGGATAAGAAGTTTTCGAAGTTTTACTGGCTTCATGCCTTCTATGGGGGACGAAAGCAGGTTTTTCTGACCTTTGCCCCCTATGTGCTAATTCTTCATTACGGCGCTTCCACTGAGTTAATCGCCACGCTTCTGGGAGTCTGTTCTCTCATAAATATTCTTTTTACTCCTCTCGTTGGTCGTATCATAGACAAGGCGGGATATAAAATCGTGATGGTTCTGGATACGGTCTTTCTCTTTTTTATCTGTCTTATTTACGGTTTTGCCCATCGTCTGTTTCCCATGGATGTGGCTTTTTATGTTGTCTGCGGTACTTTTATCCTGGACGCCATGGTATCCAACGCTTCCATGGCCACCAGCGTTTACGTAAGCCGCATCAGCGACAGCCGGGAAGAGATGGCCTCGACCCTGTCCACCGGGCTCTCCATAAACCACGTTATTAGTGTGGCCATAGCTCTGGCCGGAGGGGTTATATGGGAACGTCTGGGAATCGAGCTGCTCTTTATTATGGCGTCGGTGATGGCGGTTTGCAACAGCCTGTTTGCTTTGACTATCCCCCGGGATGATAAGGTCTTATCAGAGAAAAACTGATTTCCGTGCTATATTGGGGAGTATGAAACGGCTCCTGACCTTTATATTAATTGTAGCTATCCTTGGTCTGTTTATCTCCTGTTCTCACCGATCCCGTCCTGATGAGGCGGGGCTGAATGAGGGCACCATAACTCTTACTTCATCTATGCTGGAAGAACACCCCATCATGAGCTTGACCGGTGAGGCCGGTTTTTACTGGGGGAGGTTAATCGATCCTTCCGACCCGCCTCCCATAGCTGAGCTGACAGAAATCTCGGAAGACTGGGGAGGCTCCTATCCTGAACAGGGGGATGCCTCTATTCGGTTCATTATCAAAAAGGATCCCCTTGTAGACCGGATTTCTCTCTCATACGGTTCGGTTTGGAGTTCCTATCGGCTATACATAAACGGCTTTCTTGTGGCCCAGTCGGGAAGTCCTTCCACCACGGCCGGGAGGCGTCAGCTCTTTGTAGACCGGGCCCGGGTTGTTCATTTTGATGGGGAAGGGGATACGCTTGATGTGGTTTTTCACATATCCAACCCCTACTATCATAGAAACGGGGTTAAACAGCTTAAAGTCGGTCTCCCCGAGGAGATAGACGGGGCAAGCCACAGAAAGTTATTAGGGGAAAGTCTGGTGTTGGGAATTCTTTTGGCCATGACCCTTTATCACTTCGTTATCGCCGCTTCCCGGACGAATAAAACCTATATCTTACTTTCTGCCTTTCTTACCTTAACCATAACCTACCGCTACTTTTTTATTGGTTCCAAACTTGTTTTTGATCTTATCCCCGGGCTGAATATGAACAGTTATGACCGCTTGCAGCGTTTGGGAATCTATCCTGTGGCAGGATTTTTTATTAGCTACCTTGCCCAGCTCTATCCCAGGCTCATTCATAAGTATCTGGTGCGTGTTATTCAGATTAGTTCTTTTCTCTTTACACTGATCTCCTTTTTGGTTCCTCCTCTCTGGGTTTCCTGCGGGCTCTTTACGGCCTTTTATCCTGTTTTTATTATTACTGTTTTTTACGGCTTGTATATCGTAATTATGGCCATAATCAGTGGAGAGGAAGATGCCATTCCTATGGCGGCAGGAGTCCTGTTACTCTCTGCTTCAGCCCTGTTTGATATGCTGGTAGACCGGGATATTCTGTTTCCTCGCTTTTATTACCAGATGGATAAAGGGATGATCGGATTCATCTTTTTTCAGGCCTACATCATCACCCTTCGTATTAATAGGGCCTATGAGAATGAAAAAAGGTTCCGGGAAGCCCTGCAGGGCGTGCAGAGCCGGCTGGAGATGACCGTTGACGGGGCTCAGCTGGGGCTTATTGAATGGGATATAGCTCACAACTCCTGGTATCTTAACGATATATTTGCCCGGATGATCGGGTTTCGCAAGGACGATAATCTTTTCACCCGTCGACATTGGCTCGATCTGATTCATCCCAATGACCGGGAGGACATCAATATTTTTCTCAAGAGGGCTGTTTCCGGAAAAATCGGCAATTTCCAAAAGGAGTACCGTCTGCGTTTGGAGAGCGGAAGTTATCGTTGGTTCCTTCTCATGGGAAGAGTGATTCAGCAGAACCGATTGGGCGGGGCCGAATGGTTTGTGGGGCTTCATATTGATGTGAGCGATAAGAAGCGCCGCGAAGAGGCTCTCTCTCAGATTATCCATGCGGACCGTTCCGAGCTGGAACGGGTCCGGGATGAGGCCGAACAAATTCTTCTTTCCGGTGAAAAGGGCGACGTCTGAAATTCTTCTCTCCAACTCTTGTATTCCCAAACCTGTCACTTACAATTAATGGGAATGATAAAGCCCAAACCATGAAAGGAGTGTGGATATGAGAAAATTACTCTTTACTTTTATTCTTGTTACGCTAATGTTATATCCCGTTTTGGCCAACGGAGAAGTGGAAGAGTCTTCCTCTTCCGGCGGGGGAATGAAAGTAGGTCTTTCCCTGCAAGATCTTGATAACCAGGTATGGGCTTCCCGCGCCAGGGCCCTGGAAAAAGTTGTCTCCGAAAGGGGCGGCCAGTTGGTATACCTGGGCTGCGGTTCAGATGCGGACAAGCAACTTGAGCAAATTGAGACTCTCGTGGCCGGAGGAATTGATATTCTTATGGTTCAGCCTACCGATGATCAGGCGGTAAACGGTGTGTTAAAATCGGTTAAGGAGAAGGGCGTAAAGGTCTTTGTCTATGACAGCGATTTGGAAAACGGAGATATGCGCTTTCTTTTGAAGAACTACGATGCCGGCTATATGATTGGAACTACCGCTGCCGATTGGATCAATCGGAATCTGGACGGGCCCGTAGAAGTCGCTCTTATTAATTGGCCCGATCTGGATATCCTCAAAGAGAGGGAAGAGGGAATCCGTGATGCTCTGGCCCGTTTGTCTCCTCAGGCAAAAATAGTTGCAGCTTCACCGGCTTTGACTCCCGAGGAGGGGCAAAAGGTAACGGCGAAGATGCTTCGGGAGTATCCGGGGATTCAGGTGGTCTGTTCCATTGGGGGCGGGGGAGCCGTGGGGGCAAATGAAGCGGTGAAAGCCGCCGGTTTGCTTAGTGATGATTTTGGAATTTTTGCTTCCGATGCAACCGCAGAGGAAATGGCCGCCATGTCCCGGAAAGAAGCTATCCGCTCCTCTATCATGTATACGGGGACTCCCGCCCAGACGGCCATGGTCATCTATTCCTGGCTGGAAATCCTCTACTTTGATGAGGCCATGATGGAACGGGTATACCATACCTTTATTCCGGTCAATCAGGATAATTATCAGGATTATATGTAGGGACAAACGGGGCCCGGGAGAAGGACTCCCGGATTCCCCCAATTTATATAGTCTTTTTTGCTATTATAGCTTAAAGATTGAGATAGCCTGGGAGACCTTTTCGGCTCCCTCAGATACTTCGTTTACTTCTTCCGTAAGGGAGGTGATGTTTGCAGATATCTTTTCTGAGAGCTGAGCTATTATTTTCATGGCATCGGTCAGGGTTGTTGTTATCTTTTGAAGTTCATCCATTAGCAGGGCGGAATCGTTCGTGTGGTTTGATATATCCTTTCCTGTTCGGTTTACTTCTCCCGATATGTCCTGGAGCTTTGTAACAGCAAGAGATATCTGTTCTCCACCGGTTTTCATTTCCTTTAGGCTATTTGCGGTTTCATGAATCCATAGGGTGATATTTTTTACTTCTTTTTCTATTTTATTAAATACGGTTGCCGTATCTTGGCTCAGCTGAGAATTCAGCTCAATTTTATCCATAACACTGTTTATCGATTTTCCAATTATCTCCGAATTCTCATTGGCCGAATAGGCTAGTTTACGAATCTCATCGGCAACAACGGCAAACCCATATCCCGCTTTACCAGCATGTGCTGCTTCAATGGCGGCATTCATTGCCAGAAGGTTCGTCTTATTGGCTATAGTGCTGATAATCTCTATTGTGGATTTTATATCATCGGCCGAGCCGAGAATCTCATGGGCGGCTGCGGTGGACTCTTGGATCTTATCTCTGCCGTGGATGATAGTTGATTCAACTGCTTCCACAGCTCGTGACTGTTCTCCCATTATTGTGGTAATACTATCCACCGTTGCGAGCATTTCACGTATTGCTGCGGAAGATTCTTCTACCATAGCTGTCTGGTCTGTTATGCTGTCCGAAAGGGAACCGATTCTCTCATTTATAATTTGGGTCCCCTCATGGCAGGTATTCACTGCACCGGACATGTGATTGACGATTTGCTTTTTTTTATCAAGTTGAGACACAATTTCTTCTATTGAGGTATTCATTAGGGCTGTTTTCCCCACCATGTCATCTTTTCTTTCTCTTGTATGGTCGGAAGAGATTTTTATCATTTCTAGAATACTCTTTAACCGTCTAATAAAATCATCCAGCCCTTTATATAGTATAAAAATCTCATCATGGCTTTTTCTCTTATCAATAAAACGGTGAGAGAGATCGGCCTCTTCAGTAAGTTTTTTTGTGTCCTTTACAATATTATCCAGGGGATATTTTATCTGTTGATGGATCATGAAGCTTGCGTAGGCAACACCAGAAGCAATACTTAAGGCAAAGACGATAACCATGGTTCTGATTATTCTCTCTAAAGGATCTTTTAAAAAGTCCTCTTCAAATGCGGCTGCGACTATGATCATATCGGTTCCGGAAATTCTTGAAAAAGAGGCAATTTTCCATGTCTTTGTTTTGGGGGAAATGTAACGGTAGAACCCTTGTTTCTGCTCTAGTATCACTTTTATGAATTCCACGTCCTTCCAATTTTCTCCCTGGACTTTTTTATGGATGATGAGTTCTCCCAAAGTATCTATACAAAAAAGAAAACCTGTCTTTCCTATTATGATCTCTTCATTAAAAATCGGTTCTAATACTTTGACCAGTTCGTTTTTTTCGTATCCGTCGATTAACAGCTTTTCCGCCAAAGCTTTGTTGGAGGAAACCAGACTATCCAAATCGGAATAAACCGATTGAGATATGGATTGTTTGAAGGAGGAGTAGAGAAAGAGTACTGTTGCTAACAAGGGAAGAACTATAGCAGGGAGTATAACGGAAAAAATAATTTTCCCCGAAAGATTACTAAGCTTTTTTTTCATGAGAATATACCTTTTTATTTTTAAATTAAGGCCATTATATCATATGTGTAATATAATATGTTCATAAAAAAATAAAAAAATGTTGAGGTATTGTATCGATTTAAGGAAGGTAGGGGCCACATTGCCGGAGACCCGGGTGGAAACTGGAATTCCACATCCGGGCCGGCAGAGTCTTACTTGGTAAATAATATCCGGTTGATGATATTTTCTATTTTTTCCTGTTTGCCGCTAATCGGTTTTACTTTCCCGTAATCTGCTTCGGCGGCCAATTGGTCCAGAGTCATTTTACCGTTTTCAAAGTCTTGTCCCTGCCCTTTGTCAAAAGAGGCGTAGCGTTCTTTCACAAGGCCGGGCAGTTCACTGTCGTTGAGAAGGGTCCAGGCTTTTTCCAATCCCAGGGCAAAGGCATCCATGCCCCCAATATGGGCCAGAAACAGATCTTCCCTATCGGTAGAATTTCTTCTTATTTTGGCATCAAAGTTCAGACCGCCCGTGGAGAATCCCCCCGACTTGAGGATGGAGACCATCGCTTCGGTTGTGTCGTAAACATCAAAGGGAAACTGGTCCGTATCCCATCCGTTCTGAGGATCTCCCCGGTTGGCATCAACGCTTCCGAACATTCCTTCGGCCCGGGCGATTTCCAGTTCATGGGCAAAGCTATGCTGGGCCAGAGTGGCATGGTTGGCCTCTATATTCAGTTTGAAATCCCTGTCCAGTTCGTATTTTCTCAAGAATCCCACAACTGTGGAAGAGTCAAAGTCATACTGGTGTTTGCTCGGTTCCATAGGCTTTGGTTCTATGAGAAAGGGGCCTTTAAAACCGATTTTTCGCCCGTAATCCCGGGCCATAGTCAGGAAGCGGGCCATATGATCCAATTCCCGTCCCATTTCTGTGTTCCAGAGACTCATATAGCCTTCCCGGCCTCCCCAAAATACGTAGTTTTCTCCCCCCAGCTTAACTGTGGCTTCCAGAGCCGCTTTAACCTGGGCCGCCGCATTGGCGACCACATTGTAATCGGGATTGGTCGAGGCGCCGTTCATATAACGGGGATGGGAGAATACGTTGGCCGTGCCCCAGAGAAGTTTCACTCCTGTGGCGTCCTGCCTTTCTTTGGCCAGATTGGTTATGGTTTGCAGGTTCTTTTCCGACTCGCCCACGGTCGATCCTTCCGGAGCAATATCTCTGTCGTGGAAACAGTAGTGGGGAGCCCCGATTTTGGTAAAAAATTCAAAGGCGGCATCAAGTTTTTCCTTTGCTCCATCCATTCCGCTTTTTTCGTTCCAGTCCATGGTGCGGGGACCGCTTCCGAAGGGGTCCGAACCGTCGGCGCAGAAGGAGTGCCAATAGGCAACGGCAAAGCGCAGATGTTCTTTCATTGTTTTGTCGCCTACCATCTTGTTTTCATCGTAGAATTTGAATGCCAGGGGATTGTCGCTCCCGGGGCCTTCGTAGGCGATTCTGCCGATTCCCGGAAAGTATTCCCGGTTTCCTTTGAAATAACTCATTATAAACCTCCGAATTAACTAAAGAGCCCGGACAGGGCTTCTACATAGGATTGATAAACGTTGTAAGTGTCCCGGTAAACGGGAATATTGTGGGAGTCCGGTTCATAGATCCGGTCCTCATCCAAAGTTATATGTTCCTTTGTCAGGGTTTCCAGGTCCGGGGATGAATTGTCTCCCGGGAGAGACGTTCCCAGCATCCAGAGAGCCTGAAGGGCGGCACCCAAAGCGGCCGCCTCTTTTTCGGTGGGAAGGCGAACAATACATTCCAGAATATCCGCCGTCATTTGGCACCAGAGCTCACTGTTGGCTCCTCCCCCTATGAGGCGGATTTCCCCCGGTTCAAAACCCAATTCCCGGAAGCTGTCCAATCCGGTTTTCAATCCGAAAATTGATGCCTCCATGGCAGAGCGGCATATGTTGGGAACGGTGTAGTTCAGGTTGTCCAGCCCCATGATACAGCCCTTTCCGTGGGGGAAATTGGGAACCCGTTCTCCGTTGTAAAAGGGAAGGGTTACGATACCCTCCGAACCGGCGGGGGCTTTAAGGGCTTCCTTTTCCAGTTCCTCCAGGCTAAGGTCCAGACAGTTTCGGGAGAGTTCGGTGGAGACGGTACAGTTCATGGTGCAGAGAAGGGGAAGCCAGCCGCCGGTGGAGGAACAGAAGGAGGCTAGACGGGCTTTGGGGTCGATAACGGGACTGTCCGAATAACCGTAGAGTGTGCCCGACGTTCCCAGGCTGGCCGTGATGATTCCCTCTTTAACAGCCCCTGTTCCAATGGCCCCCATCATATTATCTCCCCCTCCCGATGAGACCGGAATCCCCGGGGGCAGTCCCATTTCCGCCGCCCTGTCTGCCTGAAGAATCCCGCAGGGCTTTTCCGCCTCGATGAGAGGGGGCAGACAGGTCCGTAAATCCCGGTCCGGGTCAAGAAGATGGAGAAGCTTTTCGTCCCATTTCCTTTTGGCGATATTCAGAAGGCCCGTTCCGGAGGCGTCGCCGTACTCCATGGCAAACTCACCTGTAAGCCACCAGTTAATATAGTCATGGGGAAGAAGAATATGGGCCATCTTTGCGTAAAGTTTAGGGTGATTTCTTTTAAACCAGAGGATCTTCGAGGCCGTATAGCCGGGGGGAATCAGATTTCCCGGGCCCTTAAGAAGCTCCTCTTCTCCCCCATAGTTTTCCGTGAGAATCGTACACTCCCCGTTGGTGGAGGTATCGCACCAGAGTTTGACCGGGATAAGCACATTACCCTCACCGTCGAGGGGGACGAAGCCGTGCTGCTGGCCCGAAACTCCTATGGCTCTTACGGTCTTTTTAATCTCCGGGGAAATCTGGGAAAGACAGTTCCGGAGAGCGGTCAGCCACCATTGGGCTTCCTGTTCGCGAGTCCCGTCGGTACGGCTGATCAGCTCATGGGGACTCTGACCTATGGCGGCTATTACTCTGTTTTCATAATCGTAGGCCACCACCTTGGTACTCTGTGTTCCGTTGTCTATTCCCAGGACCGTTTTCATTTGAGCCTCCTAAAAATACTTTAGGCCCCTTTTCCCTGTAAAAGAATGGATAGAATGGATAAAACTTATAAAAAATTGACATGACCTGTAAGGCGAACTATGATGGGATTATGGCTCTGATAGATTTTAAAGACGTGGTTTTTGTTTATCATCTCCATGAGGAGCAGGAGAAACGCTGGCACGGCCGTTACCACCATCACCGCCCCAGGGAGTATGAACTTCACTATTTCATCCAGGGAGAGGGGACTTTCCAGTCCGGCGAGACCTACCATATACAACCGGGGGCTCTTTTCATTTCTCCTCCGGGGGAATCCCATCAGATTCGTGTCGCCGATATGGAGAGGCCCCTTTCCTACTATGCCATCCTTTTTGAAATTGATCTGAATGACGGGGAAGTCTGCTCTCTAATGGAGTCTTTAAGGGAAAGCAAGTACCGCAATATAGGAGCGAAATTCCGATTCTTCTTTGAGGAAATACGGGAAAAAGCCCTCTCCGATGATCCTTGGCGATACAAGTCGGCCATGCATCAGTTTGTCTCCTTTCTCTACCTTCTCAACTCCGGCGGGGACGGTTTTCACTATGGGGACGAGAAAAATCGACATATAGAAAAGGCTTTAAAGATTATGCAGGAGAGTGTTTTTAAAGATTTGAGCCTGGCCGATTTATCGGGGAGACTGAATCTGTCGGAAAGCTATTTTATCCGCCTTTTTAAGGATAAGATGAAAATGACTCCCATGAAGTATTTTACCCGGCTGCGGGTGGAAGCGGCTTCCGCCTTGCTGAGCAGTACCGATCTAACGAGCGCCGCCATTGCAGCAAGGCTCCACTTCTATTCGGAATTTCACTTCTCCCGGGTCTTTAAACAATACACAAGTTATTCGCCCCGGGCCTACCGGCAAATGGCGGATCAGCTAAATCTTTGACAAACCAGTGTACCGGTGTTAATCTTTATCGGGAGCTCTATGAAATTTCCAATCAAGTTGCTGCTAGCGGTCTTTAGTCTGCTTTTTCTCTTTTTTCTCCTTCTCTCTCTAAAAGCGATAAGTGACTTCACCCTTTCCGAAGGGGGAGGGGAGAGCATACCGGAATACTCCTATGCCTTTTTTTTACCCGCCCTGGACTATCCCTATTTTAACAGTTTAAAGCAGGGAGCTCTGGACGGAGCGGAAGACTACAATAGCATTATAACCTTTTACGAGATTGATACGGACCCGCTCAGTTTGCAAATGGCCCCCTACTGCGGAGCCGACGGCGTTGCCCTCTATCCTACTACGGACGAATTGATAAGCGGGGAATGCCTGGAGTGCCTGGCCGGATCGGACATTCCTATTCTTTTTCTTGAACACAATGTGACCCACTCCTCGGCCTACTTTGTGGGGACCAACAGCTTTGAAGTGGGAAAGCGAATCGGAGAGTTGGTGAGGAGCCGGGATACCCGGGCTGTAAGCTGTGCTCTCATTTTTAGTGAAAAAAGCCCCGGGCTTCTGGCCGACAGGGATCTGGTTGAAATGGGTTTCCGGCAGATTATGGGGGAGAAGCTCCCGGAAAAGCTGATTTTCAGGGTTACCGACCGGAACCCTCTCGATGCGGAGGGTCTCGTTTACCGGCTTTTGCAGGAGAAGCCCGATCTGGACACCATGGTTTTTACCGATTCCAACGACACCCTGGCCGCCGTTCAGGTCCTGGTGGACCAAAATCTGGTGGGGAAGGTGGAAGTGATAGGATTCGGCGAAGACAGGGCTATTGTGGACTACATTGGCAAGGGAGTGATCCGGGGGACGGTGGTTCGCGACCCCTATCGCATCGGGTATCAGGCGGTGGAGGTGTTGCGGGGAATTTCGGACAGGGGGAATGCCTCTGCCTATGTGGACGTGGGGACCCGTCTTATTTCCCAGGTAAACGTGGGGCGTCTGGAGGAGAGGGGCGATTATGAGAAGTAATTCTCTCCGTTCCCGCCTGGCCCTCTATTACATAATGAGCATGGGGGTTGCCGTTTTTTTCTTGGCCGTTATTATGCTCTTCTCTCTGGAAATTCGCAGACAGGCGGACAGGCAGTTTCTCGAAGAGCAGAGGCTTATGGATCTACAGGACCGGCTTTCCCGGATTCAGGAACCGCTTCTAAGCTATCTCTCAAGCAGATCTTCTTCGGCTCTTTCGGAGCTTCTTATTCTATCGGAAGGACTCAAAGGAGGTATTCCCGAAGAGAAGCCTCTCTCCCGGAAGCCGGAGGAGCAGTTCCAAAGGGAGATATACTTTCTTGTGGAGGCCTATCTGGCCAAGGTAGAAGAAGCTATAAGTGAAAAGCGGGGGAGAAACATTACGGCCTATACGGAAAGTTACGAATTCCTGCAGGACCTTTATAGTCATATCAATAACAGGATAGATATGGCCCGGCTCACCGGTTTTCACGGGGGAATGGAGAATTTTCAGGCCTTTATGCTTCTTTTCGGACGGATGCAGAAGCTGAATCTTCTGTTGATGTTGTCCGGAGCGGGGATGGCTTTTTCCCTTCTTCTCATTCGTGTAGACCGGATAACCAGGCCTATGTTTGAGCTTTCTCTTATGGCGGAGTATTTGTCACGGAATGAATTCGACCAGCCCGACAGACACTTTGATTCGGTGGATGAGGTGAATCGGGTGGCCGAAGCTTTTAACGATATGAAGCACAATATACACCACTATATCAAGGAGTTGGAAAAGAGGAGAGAAGTGGAGCTGCGCAATATGAAAATGGAGCAAATGCTCAAGAAAATGGAGCTTTACACCATGCAGGCCCAAATGAATCCCCACTTTCTTTTTAATACGATTAATACCGGTGTTCAGCTGGCCATAATGGAGGAGGCGGAACGGACGGGGGACTTTATGGAGAGTCTGGCCAATCTCTTTAGGCATAATTTGCGGGATAAACAGTTTTTTGTTCCTCTCCGCCACGAGAGGGACGGGCTGACTTCGTACCTGGAGATTCTTCGTATTCGTTTTTCCAAAACCCGTGATTTCGAGATGAATATTCCCGAGGAGTATTTAGACCGCTTTACTGTTCCCGCCATGATAATTCAGCCTCTTGTCGAGAATTCTGTCGTCCATGCTTTCAAGGATTATGAAGGCCGGGCCCGGGTGAATATTCAGCTTCGCTTTGAAAAGCCCTATCTTGTTTTTTCCGTTAAGGATAACGGTTCGGGCATTCCCCAACGAACGGTGGAAAGGCTTTTGGAAAAACACGCTCCCGACTATAGCATGGAATCAAAGGTTATGGGGCTGGATAATGTCATCCAGCGGCTCTATTTCTTCTATCCCGAAGAAAGGGATATTGTGCAGATCTTCAGCAATCCCGGGGAGGGGACGGAAATAGTGATTCGTATTAATACGGAGGTGGAACCGTGTATGACGTTATGATTGTGGACGATGAGGAGCCGGTTTTGGATAGCTTTGCTTTTATCCTTAAGCAGGGAATCGACTCATTTCGCCTCTGTGGTAAGGCCCGTTCCGGCCTTGAAGCGATCCAGATGGCGGAAACCCTTAAGCCGGATCTCATCTTTATGGATATCCAGATGCCCGGGATTGACGGCCTGGAAGCGATAAGGCAGATTCGCGAACGTAATAAGATGGTCCTTTTTGTCCTGGCTACGGCTTACGAACGGTTTGATATCGCCCGGGAGGCGATAGAACTTAATGTGTTAAATTACCTGGTTAAACCGGTAACGAGAAAGAAAATAACCGAGGAGCTCGACCGGGCCCGGAAAATCCTGGACAAGGAGGCGGCCCGGCGTCAGATGCTTTTAAGGCAGAATCGCCGTGAGGGAGGGGAGCTAAATAGGGAGGAGCTGGATTTCGTACGATCCCTGAGCCGGCCCGTTTCATCGGTCCAGTGGAGGGAATGGCAGGAAAAATGGCACTTTAAGTCGGATAGGGGGCGGATGGCCCTTATCTGTAAACCGGGAAGCGACCCGATTAAGAACAAACAGGCTTTCTATCTTCGCGTGAAAGAGAAAATCCTTTTTAAACGTCATTGTTACCTCTCTTTTTCCGGAGACAGGGGCATATTTTTCTTTCCTGAAGAGGGGGAGGAAGAGGCTCTTTTTGCCATGTTAAAGGGGATTCTGGAGGAGCTGGGTGAACATGAAGCTGAATGGGGACTGGGAGGATTATACGGTCCCGAAGAAATACAACTCTCCTACGATGAAGCGATGGGACCGTTTTTGCTGGCGGAGGAGGATGAGAATCTCTATGAGTTGGAGCAAATAGGGCGAATCCTTGAGTTGACCGAGAGGGGTGAAGGGGAGGCTCTTGTGGAGGAAATAGGCTTTTTGGCAGAAAGTGTTTTCTCTTCCCGTATTTTTCCTGTTTTCCTGGCAAAGATGAACTCCCTATTCTCTCTTATCTTTGACCGTTTGGGGTTTTTTGAACAGGGAAAGATCAGGCCTTTGCCCTTTCTCCCTTCCGAGGAGATTATGATTCTGAAAAACAGGGATGAGTGGGATTCCTGGTTTCATCACGGGATGGACCGTCTTTTAAAGGAGATGGGACGGAGAGAAGAGAAGGAATTGCCCGGTCCTCTCTCCCGGGCGGTGGATTACATTCGGGAAGAATACGGCGGGGATCTTTATTTAGGTTCTGTGGCGGAAGAGTGCGGCGTTACGGCCAGTTATCTGAGCCGCCTTTTTTCAGAGCATATGAAAGTTTCCTTTACCGATTATCTGAATCGATATCGCATAGACCGGGCGGCGGAACTCCTGAAGAAAGGGGCGCCCGTAAAAGAAGCTTCCTATCGGGTCGGTTTTCACGACCCCAACTATTTTAGTAAAATTTTCAGAAAATATAAGGGGATGTCCCCTTCGGAGTTGTAATATGAGAAGAGACTGTATCGGTTCAATTATTCCACTTTCCCTCCTGGGGAAGATGGCTTTAGTGCTGATTCTGGGGGGATCGATTCTCTTCTCCTGTTCCCGGGAGAAGAGTGAAGCCGGAGAAGAAGAACAGAGGGTGCTCATTGGTTTTTCCGCCGCTACGGAAACATTCCTCCTGGAGAGATGGGATAGGGATATCCAGATTTTTCTTAGTTCCGCTCGCGCTCTGGGGGCGGAAGTAATACTCCAGAAAGCGGAAGGGGATGCGATGGGGCAGATCCCTCAAATTGAATATCTGATTGATGAGGGAGTGGATGTGCTGGTAGTTATCCCCCACGATATGAAGTTGCTGGCAGGAATTCTCCGGAAAGCGGAAGATCGGGGTATTCCTGTTCTGGCCTATGACAGGCCCATTATGGGGGTTCCCATCTCCGGTTATGTCTCTTTTGATAATCGGGAAGTAGGACGTCTCTTGAGCCGGGCTCTCATGAGAGAAGTCCCCGGGGGAAATTATCTTATAGTTAACGGATCTGTTAGGGACAATAACAGCTATGAAGTGAACCGGGGTGTTTACGAAGTGCTTCAGCCTTCCCTGGATTCGGGGGAAATCACCGTGATGGAAGAGATATGGCTGGATGAATGGAGTTCCGATGAGGCCTTTGAAAAAATCAGCCGGGTGATGAATGAGAACCGGGATATCCAGGCCATATCCGCCGCCAACGATCAGATTGCCGATGCGGCTATTCGGGTGTTGTCGGAGAGACAGCTGGCCGGTGAAGTGGCTGTGGTGGGACAGGATGCGGACCTGCTTTCCTGTCAGCGGGTGGTGGAAGGTTCCCAGCTTATGACCGTATATAAGCCTATTTCCCGTCTGGCGGAGAGAGCCGCCACCCTGGCCCTCGCTTTTGCCCGGGGAGAAAGGCCTGAACCGGACCAGACCCTGGATAATGGTTCGGAAACTCCCATCCCCTATTATGTGGAAACCCCCGTCCCTGTTTTTCGGGAGACCATGGATGAAACGGTAATCAAAGATGGTTTTCACTCAAAAGACGAGGTCTATCGAAGCTATTAGTAAAATTATGACCACAAATATTTACCTGTTCATAGTTTTTTTCTCTACATTAAAGTAAAAATCCCCCAGAAAATAGAAAGAATCTCCTGTTTTCCGATCCCCGAATCGGGTACATACTGACATTAATAAACACTTTAAAGGAGATAGTTTTATGAAAAAAAGCCTTCTTGTAACGGTTTTAGTACTATCGATCTGCGGAGCCGGACTGTTTGCCAATGGTGCCGGTGAAAGTCTTGATATCGGTCTCGCCATGCCCGAGACACACGTAGAACGGTGGCAAAAAGACGGGGCTTCCCTTTTGGAAGATGCCATTGCCAAGGGTTACAACGCGGAAGTCACCTACGGAGATGCGGACCAGAGTAAACAGAATCAGCAGATTGAAGACTTCATCACCAAAGGGGCCAAACTGCTTATCGTAGGCTCTGTAAATGAAGGGGTTGGTTCGGTTGTGGCCGATGCGGCTTCCGAAGGTATTGACGTTATCGCCTACGACAGACTGATTACCGGTTCCGGCGATTACGACTACTACATCACCTTTGATAACTTTAAAGTCGGACAGTTCCAGGGACAGGGTATCGTAGATGCTCTTATGCTGGACAAAGCTACGGATACAAAATATATTACCCTTTTTGCCGGTTCCCCTACGGACAATAACGCCAATTTCTTTTTTGACGGCGCCATGTCTATCCTGACTCCCTACATCGAAAAGGGTGTTCTGGAAGTAGTCGGCCCCTATCCGAAAACTTCTGCGGACAAGGCGAATTTCACCAAAATTGCCACGGAAAACTGGAAAGCCGATATTGCCAAAGCAAGAATGGAAAATCTCCTGAATAACGACGCCAGCGGTGTTGTTCTTGATGCAGTACTGGCCCCTAACGATACTCTGGCTAGAGCTATTATTGAAGCTTGTTCAACCGATGCCAAGTACGATACCACCGAAACTCTTCCCGTTGTAACAGGACAAGACGGAGAAGTGGCTTCCGTTAAATATATCCGAGACGGAAAACAGGCCATGACTGTTTTCAAAGATACGAGAAGCCTGGCTGCCGCCGCTATCGAACTGGCCGACGCTCTTCTTAAGGGTGAAGAACCGATGATTGCCGGCGCCCGTCTGGATACCAGCTCTTACGATACGGGTAAGAAAGTAGTGAAATCCTATCTCCTGGAACCTGTGATGGTTACCAAAGACAACTACAAAGAGGTTTTCCTGGATAGCGGATACTATATGGCTGATGATCTGAAATAGTCAGATATCTTAATGGTACTGCCGGTCCTTTTCCCATGGTTATTCACGACAGGAAAAGGGCCGGTTATAACAGGAAAATAAAGTGAGTGATTACATATTGGAGGTACGGAATCTCATAAAAGACTTTCCCGGCGTCCGAGCTTTAAACAATGTCAACTTTAAGGTAAAAAAAGGAGAAATCCACTGTTTAGTAGGAGAGAATGGCGCGGGGAAATCTACCTTGATGAACGTCATAAGCGGTGTCTATCCCATCGGATCCTACGAAGGGGATGTGCTTCTCCACGGGAGTAAAACCCGGTACAGAAGCGTCAAGGAGAGTGAGAAAGACCGATTGGCCATCATCCATCAGGAACTGGCCCTTAGTCCCTATCTTTCGATTTTCGAGAATATATTTTTGGGACACATAAAAACCAAAACGGGTATTATCAAGTGGGATAAACTGATTATGGATTCCCGGCCCTACCTGGAACGGGTCGGTTTGAGGGAGAACCCGGAAACCATAGTGAGCAAGATAGGCGTGGGAAAGCAGCAGTTGGTCGAAATCGCCCGGGCCCTCTCAAAGAATACGGAAGTTTTGATTCTGGACGAGCCGACTTCTTCTCTGAACGATGACGAAAGCGATGCCCTTCTTGATCTGATTCTTGACCTGAAAAAAGAGGGGATTACCTGTATCATGATCTCCCATAAACTGAACGAGATTATGAAAATAGCCGATACCATTACTATCCTGAGGGACGGCCAATCCATCTGCACCTATGACAAGCACACCGATGAAGTGAACGAAGATATCATTATCCAGGGAATGGTGGGACGAGATATGACCCATCGCTATCCTCCCAAGACAGCCCAAGTGGAAGGGAAGGTTATGGAGGTGAAAGATTGGTCTGTTTATCATCCTGAATACCCCGATAAAAAAGTCGTGGACAGGGCTAACTTTCATGTGAACAAGGGAGAGATTCTGGCCTTCTGCGGCCCTATGGGAGCGGGGCGGACCGAATTGATGATGAGCCTTTTTGGTAAAGCCTACGGTTCATCCTGCGAAGGAACCTTAACTATCGAAGGCCGGGAACAAACATTCCATACACCCATGGATGCCATTGCAGCCGGTTTAGGATATGTTTCGGAGGATAGAAAAGATTTGGGACTCATTCTCATACAGGATGTGAAAACCAATATTTCCAATTCCAGCCTGGGAAAACTCTCCCGCTGGGGTGTGGTGGACCAGCAAAAAGAGATAGGCGAGGCGGAGAAATTCAAGAAAGCTTTGAATATTAAAACCCCCAATATCTATCAAACCGTACGAAATCTTTCCGGGGGGAACCAACAGAAAGTGGTACTAAGCCGCTGCCTCTTGGCAGAACCGTCTATTTTTATTGTGGACGAACCGACAAGGGGAATTGATGTGGGGGCCAAGTATGAGATCTACACCATACTCAACGATCTGGCAGCACAGGGGAAAAGCGTCATAATGATCTCTTCCGAGTTGCCCGAGGCTTTGGGAATGGCAGACCGGTTTTATGTTATGAACGAAGGCATGATCAAGGGTGAGCTAAAGCGGGGCGAAGCCACTCAGGAAAGAATCATGCAGATAGCTCTTAAGTCTTAGAGGGGAGGTTACCGAATGAAAGACACAAGAAAAGAAGACTCCTTTTGGGAGCTGGCCAAGCACAATTTAAGACATTATTCCATGTTTATTATGTTGGCTTTGATTATTACCGGTTTCGCATTTATGACCGGATATGTGAATATTAATGCCCGTAATGTGACAAATATTTTTATTCAGAATAGTTATATTCTGGTACTGGCTATTGGAATGGTACTGGTTATTATTATTGGAAACATTGATTTATCCGTCGGTTCGGTGGTGGCTTTTACAGGGGCACTGGGAGCCATGATTTATAATTTGGGGCTCGGAATCCTTCCCACATTGATTTTGACCATGCTTATAGGAGGGTTTATTGGGGTCTTCCAGGGATATCTGGTCGCTTTTGTCAAAATCCCCGCCTTCATTGTTACATTGGGGGGGATGCTTCTTTTTAGAGGCTTAACCTATATTGTCACAAATGTAACCCCCGTTTCACTGCGGGATGACAGATTTAGGAAAATCTCGTCCGGTTCTCTTTCTCCGGAAATCTTTCAGGTAGGAGATCTCCATCTCTTCCCTCTTATTGTGGGAGTAATTCTTCTCTCTTTCTATATTATTATGACTTTGAGGGACAGAAAGAGGAAAATAGCGAACGATTTCCATGTGCTCCCCTTTAAGTATTTTCTGTTGAAAACGGGGATCCTATCCTTAGTCGCCCTTATATTGTGTTGGAAATTTGCTAATTACCGCGGTTTGCCCACTGTTTTTGTGGTGCTTGCTATTGCCATTGGGATTTATGTCTTCATCACGAATAACACGGTCTTCGGTCGTTATATTTATGCGGTGGGGGGGAATGCCCGTTCGGCCAAACTGTCCGGTATTAACTCGGAAATGGTTATTTTCCTCGTCCATGTTAATATGGGAATACTCTGCGGTCTTTCGGGTATCATTTTTACGGCATATATGAACTCCGCCTTGCCCCAGGCAGGTAATATGTTTGAATTGGATGCGATAGCCTCTTGTTTTATCGGCGGGGCATCCGCTTCTGGTGGTATCGGGACAATTATCGGAGCCATTACGGGCGGTCTTGTTATGGGGGTCATAAACAACGGTATGTCTTTAATGAATATTGGGGCGGACTGGCAGTATGTCGTTAAGGCTTCTGTTCTGCTTCTTGCCGTCTGGTATGATATCTATACAAGAAAGCGCTCGGGAGTTGTGTAATATCGATTGTTGGGGAGTTAATAGGCATTGTTATTAGCTCCCTAACAGGGGATGTGTTGTGCCTGGCAAATGCTCAGGTCTTGTTTTCCTTGTATTTCTCCATAACCCCGAACAAATCATGAACTGTTTGTATCGTTGATACTTCTGAAAGGGGTATGTTTATGTTATAGGTCTTCATTAACCTCATTCCCAAGCTGAAGATTCCCAGGGAATCAATGCCTATGTCTTCGTAAAGGTGGGGTTGTTCCAGTATTTCATTTTCATCCATACCAAGGGCGGAGGATAAAGTGGAAAGGTAATGCTCCCATTCTAATTGTTCAGCCATTATTTACACTCCTATTGCTTTTAAATCTTCTTCTGCCATTTGAATCAGTTTTTCATAGTTCACCTTGCCCACTCCGGGGTTTTTAGGAATCTGGGAAATAAACTGAATCCTGTCCGGGGTCATATAGTTAGGAAGTTCCTGGCGGCAGTGTTTCATAATGTTCTTTTCCCTTTCGGGGGAGCGGGTTGTTTCAGAAACAAAGGCCCATATCATTTCTCCGAAAAGAGGGTGTTTAACCCCTACAACTGCCGAGTCCTGTACTCCCCCGACCTGATTGATGCAGCTTTCTACGACAAGAGGAGATATCGATTTGCCTCCCCTTTTAATGAGATATTTATTTCGTCCTAAAAGAACAACTTCCCTCTCCCCGGTTTTTTTGGCATTGTCGCCGGTTTTAAACCAGCCGTCGGAAAAGGCTTTGGCCGTCTCTTCTTTATTGTCAAGATATCCCTTTATAACACTGGGGCCTTTAACCCAGAGTTCTCCTTCCGTGCCATCTGAAACCTCATTTCCCTCTTCGTCCCGAATGGATATACCGTTTTCCACGGAAGAACTGAGAGCAAGGATATTTGTCGGGCCGTCCAGATTTTCCTGATTCAGTATTCTCATAACCATAAAGACGGTAGCTGTTTCTGTTAGTCCATAACCGTTGGCGAAAGAATCAATTGCGGGAAATTTTTCTCTTAGTCTGGCTAGAAGGCGGGGTGAGAAAAAGTCCATGCCTGTTGCAATACTTCGTACATACTTCCTTTCAAATGAATCCAGGTTAGGGAGATTGAGTATCGCTTCAAAAAAGGCCGGAGGAGCGCTTATATTTTCTGCTTTCCATCGGACAGCTAATTCCATGTACTTTGCCGGATTGATTTCTGAAGTGAAAATACTTCGAGCTCCTGTGAAAAAGATACCTGATGCAACAAGAATGGCTGATGTCGAATAGGGAAAGGCCATGAGAGTTGAAAGAGGTTTTTTGCCGTATCGGTCAACAGGTTCGACAAGTTCTCCGGATATAGTCATTACGGAGGCTATATTTTGCTGGTTCATCATGACTAGCTTGGGAATGCCTGTGGTACCCGAACTGGTTGTCATTAGCGCGGGGAGATCCGGTTCCGTCTGTGTCGGA
This sequence comes from Spirochaetales bacterium, assembly GCA_028533045.1. Lineage (GTDB taxonomy): Bacteria > Spirochaetota > Spirochaetia > DSM-2461 > DSM-2461 > SZUA-368. Next base: position 69,161 of record JAQQAP010000029.1, read on the forward strand.
GAGGAGTCTTCTGTCGTGGGTGGCTCATTTGCCATTGAGTAGACCGGTCCATCGGGGCTATCGATAAGGGCAAATTTATAATTGGCGGAAATCTCCTCTGAAGCCGCTTTTAAAGGGGCATACAAGTTGGCACTGGTAATGACAAGGACGGCCTTTCCCGCTTTAAAAGTGGAAGCTTTGACTTTATCCGGAATCATATGGAAAAGAGGGATACAATAGGCGCCTATGCGGCAAATGGCAAAGAAGAGAGCAAAGTCTTCCGGGCAATTGACTGTGGAATAACCGACTCCCATCCCTTTTTTTACTCCCAGTTCTTTTAGGTGGCAAACATAGGAGTCGACCATATGTCTCATGTCTCCGTAGGTCAACTCGCGGTCATCAAAACAGATAGCTCCATTGTCTTTGTCCAATCGGGACATGTAATAGTCATAAACGGCGTTGAAATTGTCTAATTTTTTACTCATGGTGTTCTCTTCTCCCTCAGATATTTATATTGTATTTTCCCTATGTCTTTGGGAATCTCTTTTGTGAGAATGAAATTATCCGGGATCTTGTAAGAGGATATTTTTCCTACGCAGAATTTCATCAGGTCCTTTCGTTCAAGAGTGTTCCCCTCTGCGGCTTGGATGTAGGCTTCGATTGTCTCTCCGATTATCTCATGCTTTTTTTTCACTACGGCGACCGCATTTATCGAGGGGTGGCTAAGTAGAAACGATTCAATTTCTTCGGGGAAAATAAGATTAGCCCCTCGTTTGATAATTCGCTTTTCTCGACCGATAAATCGTATTCTGCCGTTGGGACATAATTGGGCTAAGTCCCCCGTGTCAAACCAGCGCTGTCCCTCTATCTGTAGAATCCTCTTGTCGCTTTCCTGAGGATTTTTATAGTATTCACGCAAAATGGCATCTGTGTGAATGATAATACGACCGGATTCACCTTCCTTCACGCTTTTACCCTCCGGGGACAATATTTTTACCGATGTAAAATCCAGCGTTCTGAAATCATTTACTTTCACATCTTTGTCATATTGAGAGTCCCAAATTACCATTGTTGCGGTTTCGGAAGATCCAATGATATTTATGACTCTAATATTCATCTTCTCGTAAAAACGGGCGGCTAATTCATCGGGTAGGACCTCTCCGGCAAAGTAAGCGAGCCGGAGAGAACTAAGGTCATATTGTTCGATATTCCTAACTGTTAATAGTATCTTGGCCAAAGTAGGTGTAAGCTGAATATGGGTGACCTTGTGATTTTCGATGATTTCAAGGAACTTTATCGGATCGAAGCGGGGTTGATAGATGAGGGTGGTACCGGAGAGGGCAGCCTGGACTCCCATTCCAAAGCCTCCCTGATGATAAAGAGGCATCCCCAATAGCATAGTATCCTTTGAGTTGAGTCCAAGGTATTCGGCCATATCTCGCTGTGATTGATAAAACCCAGCATGCTCAACGGCTATGATCTTGGGATTACCCGTTGTTCCCGATGTACAGGCGTACATGAGTAAACCATCGGGAGTATCGGTGATTAGAATCTCTTCTGATTCCCGGGGCCTTTTGTTATAAAAATCGTCCCAGCTCATGAAGGGAGAAGTGCATTCGGAGCCATTTTGTACAATGATATAGGGAGTCAGCTTCGTATTATTAAGTATTTTTTTTAGACTTTCCTCTAAGTTATTCGCCCGGTATTTGCTTGTAATAAAACAGACGTGAAAATCCATAAGAGAAAAGAGTTCCCTAAGCTCCCATTCTCCCACCTGAGGGTCAAGGGGAACCGGTATTGCTCCTACAGAAACTATGGCCCAAAATAGTTCGTACCACGAAACAGAATTGGGAAGGATGAGAGCTATCTTGTCTCCCGGTTTTACCTTTAAATCTTTGAGTCCTTTGGCCAGATGTTTAATGGATTTAATAAAGTCTTTATTTTGACATATCTCATCTTCCACAATAAGAAAGTTTTTTTGGGGGCTGAGGGAGTTCTTCTCCAATATAGATTTAAGAATGTTTTTCAACTTGATCACTTATCCAATCGGCAAAGATATGACGTATCCAGTGCAGCTGTTCTCCTATGGGCATGGCATGAAGCACCTTTTCGTCTTTAGAAAAAACCGGTTTATCTTCAATTATTAAGGTTTTTTTATCATCGGTTTGAGCCAAGTCGTAAAGTTTGAGAGCATCTTCCAGGGACATCCAATTATCGTATTTCCCATGGATAAGGAAAAAGGGGCAATTAATGACTTCATTCTTTCTGCGACTCATATCCTCAAGGAAACTGTCTACTTCGGCTCCGCCCGTTTGATAGGATATCCATTCTCCGCTTTTCATCCATTGGGGAGTATTTTCCTTTTTTACTTGCGAAATGAAGAGAGGGAAGAGGGTGGCGCAAAAGGAATATTCCCCATTAAGCGCAGCCGCCCTGTACGCATATCCCCCGCCCATACAGAGGCCGGTACTTCCTATTAGACAATCTTTGGTTTTTTCGTGGTTTCTTATGAACCTTATACATCCTTTGAAGGTTTTTTCCAGATTGGCTCCATTGGCTTTTATCTCTTTCTCGAAAAGAGTTTCCCCGCACCCGGGCATATCGGGAATCAGGACGGAAATTCCTCTTTCGGTTATCGTCCTTGCTATGGTATTCATCTCTTCCTTGCAGCTTCCCAGTCCGGCGAAGAAAACGACACATCCCTTCTTGCGAAGGGAATCCTCCGGTAAATGAAGATAGGCAGAAACTTTTTTATCATTATCAATGGGAATCTCTACTTTTTGTACCGGCTGCGGATAGAGCCGGACTCCTTCATAGTAGGAGGAAACCAATTTCCTATAGTATTGTTTTTTTTGTTCTATATTTCCCGGATTGACTAAATAGATGGCAAAATAGCATTGAGCTGTAATTAAGAATAGCTCTCTCGCTGTGGTTAAGTGATTCTTCTCCAGAGCGTCCAAAGCTTTTGCCTTATAATTTTCTCCTTTTTTTTCCCATAGGGCTGCCCATTTTTTGTTCAGGGATTTTGAGTTAAGAATAACCGTTTCTTCAATCTTCTGAAGGACATATTCCAAATCCATAGGATTCATGCCATAGATCAGGAGTCTTGTTGTAACCGGATTGAGCAGATTTCGGATGCTCCATTGGGAATCAGTCATATTTTATTCTCTCTTAAGGTATGGATGACGATTGTACTCTATAAGTAAATTGTATCTCCCCTTTTGAAAAAAATCTATTATTTTTATTCTTCCATAGAAGATTTATGGTGCGGATAATTTTTTATTGGGCCTATGATTGGGCCTATGATTGGGCTATGGGAATCGCAATACGAAATTCCGTTCCCCTATCCTGTTGGCTTGATACGGTGATTTTAGCCTTATGCCGTTCCACTATACCATATACCGTGGCCAGTCCCAGACCGGTTCCGTTCATTCCCTTTGTTGTGTAAAAAGGTTCGAACATATGCTCTGTTATTTCTGTTGACATGCCTAAGCCCGTATCGGAAACAGCCAATACAACCTGGTCTTCTTCCGTGTGGGTTTCTATCGTAATTACACCGCCATTGGGCATTGCGTCTCCGGCGTTTACGGCCAGATTCATAACTACCTGCTCCCATTGATTTCTATTACCCATAATAAAAGGGAGCTGGGGAGTCGTTCGTATGATCATTTTTATTTTTCGGTTTAGTGTTTCCCTCAGAAGAAGGGTTATTTCATCGATTGTTTCATTCAGGTCCAATTCGGTATATTCCTGTTTTTGCTGACGAGAGTAGACTAGTAGTCGTGTGACAAGATCCCTGGCACGGGTAGAGGCCTTTGTTATTTGCTTAACATAGGCTGCTTCTTCACTGTCATCTTCCACTAAGGGGGAAAGAAGGTCGGCATAGGCCATAATAGGAGTGAGGAGATTGTTTATGTCATGGGCAATCCCTCCGGCCAGTCGTCCTACGGACTCCATCTTTTGCGCCTGAAGATACTGATGTTCCAGCTGCTCCTTATCTTGGGCTAGGCGTTTCTCTTCGGTTATATCCATCATCACCCCATCGACAAAGATCTTTTCTCCTTCAAGAATCCGGTTCCCCTTGTTCAACACCCAATGGATTTGTCCTTCTTTGTCAAGAATACGATGTTCCAGTCTGTAGGAGGATTTTTCATCCAGAGCCTTTCTTATGAATTTATTAAGAAGTACCTGATCCTCAATAGGGATTAGGGATAACATTGTTTTGTTATTATCATTGAGGAAGTTTATATCGGGGATACCGGTGAGCCGTTCTATTTCCTGACTCAAAAAAACTATGGGAAAGTACTTTTCTATACCGCAGCGGTAGGTTACTCCGGGAATATTGTTTACTAGTGATCGGAATCGTCCTTCGCTCTCTATCAGCTCTTTTGTCCTTATGGCGATCTGCTCTTCCAAGAACATTTCCGTATCGTTGGCTATGTACCGGTTATTTATAAGTATGAAGGCAAGGGCAGTAAGTCCTGTCAGTGTCACATGCCCCATGGTTGGGATTCCCGTTTTGACAATTGTTATACCTATGATTTCAAGTATGGCCAATACGAGAAGAGGAATATAGAGGAGAGGTCTTTTAGGGAATTCTTTTTGGGAAATGATCTTCATCAGTAACAATTATGAATAAGGGAAAAGAAAAAATCTACCCTGGGAAGAGTTAAGGGGGAAGGAAGTTAGGCAAAAAAAAAGGCGTTTATGCATATTGGCATAAACGCCCCGAGCTACTATTTTTTCAATAATCCTATTTTGCTACAATATTCACAAGCTTATCGGGTACGACAATCTCTTTAATAATATTCTTTCCCTCAATCAGCTCAATAATCTTCTCATCCGCCCGGGCCAGGGCCAGGAGTTCTTCCTTGGGAAGACCGGCGGCCACCATCATCTTGGCCCGCACCTTGCCATTAATTTGCACAACAACCTGTTTTTCGTCATCTTTGGTAAGAGCCTCGTCCCATTCAGGCCAGCCTTCGTAGGCCAAAGACTCGCTCTTACCCAGCTTTTCCCACATCTCCTCGCCCAGGTGGGGCGCGTAGGGAGCAATCAAAAGAACAAAGGGTTCCCAAAGCTTCCGGTAGCACTTATCTTCCTTGTAGACCTCGTTGATGAAAATCATCATCTGGCTAATCGCCGTATTGAACTCCAACTGGTCCGTATCGTTGGAAACCTTCTTAATCGTTTTATGGAGCACTTTCTTGAGTGCGTCCGAGGGCTCTTCGTCGCTAATCTCCCGCTCCGCCACGTCCCAGACGCGGTTCAGGAAGCGGTTTACCCCCACAAGACCCTTGGTCTGCCAGGGCTTGGAAACCTGCAGGGGACCCATGAACATCTCGTAGAGGCGCATGGAATCGGCCCCGTAGTCGCGAATAATATCATCCGGATTAATTACATTCTTAAGGCTCTTGGACATCTTGGCGATAACCTGTTCCACCGGCTCGCCCGTATCGTTTGCCGTATACTTACCCGGCTCAACTTCTGTCACCTCATCGGTAGGAACCAGAGACTTGTTGGCCCGCTGATAGGCAAAGCTGGTAATCATCCCCTGGTTAATCAGTCTCTGAAAAGGCTCGGGATGCTTAACCGCCCCGATGTCAAAGAGAACCTTGTGCCAGAAACGGCTATAAAGCAAGTGAAGAACCGCATGTTCCGCACCGCCCACATAGAGGTCTACCGGCATCCAGTAGTCTTCCTTATCCTTCCCCACAAACTCGGTGGGATTCTTTGCATCGAGATATCTCAAGTAATACCAGCAGGAACCGGCCCACTGGGGCATGGTATTGGTCTCCCGCTTCGCCTTGCCGCCGCACTTGGGACAGGTCGTATTGAGCCAGTCGTCCAGCTTGGCCAGGGGTGATTCCCCGGTGCCGCTGGGCTCAAAACTCGTCGTAGGAGGCAGAACCAAAGGCAGGTCGCTCTCGGGAAGGGGCACCACGCCGCACTTGTCGCAGTGAACCAGAGGCATCGGCTCGCCCCAGTAGCGCTGGCGGCTAAAAATCCAGTCGCGCAACTTGTAATTCACCGCTTTCTCACCTACGCCCTTGTCGGCCAGCCAGGCAATCATCGCATCGATACCTTCCTGCTTGCCCAGGCCGTTCAAAAAGTCCGAATTCACATGGGGACCGTCCTCGGTAAAGGCCTCTTCCTGAACATTCCCGCCCTCAAGGACCTCGATGATGGGAAGCTCAAACTGCTTGGCGAACTCCCAGTCCCGCGTATCGTGGGCGGGAACGGCCATAATCGCTCCCGTACCGTAGGAAATCAGTACATAATCGGCTACCCAGATGGGAATCTTTTTATCGTTAACCGGATTCACCGCGTAGGAACCGGAGAACACACCGGTTTTCTCCTTGGCCAGATCGGTTCTTTCCAGGTCGCTCTTCAGTTTCGCCTGCTGGCAGTAAGCCTCAACGGCGTTCTTCTGCTCGGAAGACGTCAGCTTCTCCACCAGGGGATGCTCCGGAGAAATAACCATGTAGGTCGCCCCAAAAAGCGTATCGGGACGGGTGGTATATACCTTCAGTTCATCGCCTGACTCGGTCTTGAAAACCACGTCGGCTCCGATGGACTTGCCAATCCAGTTTCGCTGCATCGCCTTAACCGACTCGGGCCAATCCAGAGAATCCAGATCTTCCAGAAGCTTCTCGGCGTACTCGGTAATCTTCAGAACCCACTGGCGGATATTCTTCTGTTCCACCTGGGCATCACAGCGCTCGCATCGCCCGTCCTTAACCTCTTCGTTGGCCAGACCAGTGAGACAGCTGGGACACCAGTTAATCGGCTTGTCCGATTCGTAGGCCAGACCCTGCTCGTAGAGCTTGAGAAAAATCCACTGAGTCCAGTGATAGTAATCATCGGAGTGGGTGCAAATCTCCCGGTCCCAGTCATAGGAAAATCCCAGGCTCTTGATTTGCTTCGTAAAGTGTTCGATATTTTTTTCGGTCGTCGTCTTGGGGTGAGTCCCCGTCTTGATCGCGTAGTTCTCTGCGGGCAGGCCGAATGAGTCGTAGCCCATGGGATGGAGAACATTAAAACCCTTCATTCGTAGGTAGCGGCAGTAAATATCCGTAGCCGTATAGCCCTCGGGATGACCCACGTGGAGGCCCGCGCCGGAGGGGTAGGGGAACATATCCAGAACATACTTTCTCTTCTCCGCAGGGAAAGAGGGATCCTCAGTCGCCTTGAACGTCTTGTTGTCGTCCCAGAACTTCTGCCATTTTTCTTCAATCGTGCTAAAAGGGTACTTTGCCATAATGGGCTGATTATATCTTTACCCCGTAAAAAACTCAATCCGTTGGGAGTCTGTTTTTGGGGGTTGCCCGGCGGCAATTCAACGCCCATGGACTTAGATGGTTTTCAATATAACACCAATCTTCGAGGTGTTATATTGAAAACCTGATATCTCGCGAGCCGGGCCGGGCTGCTTCGGGCTCCGCTATCGCTGCGGCCTCCTCGGTCCTTGTGCGTGCCTACGGCCCTTCTTCGGTCCTGCGGGGTCTGGCCTGGCGGCCACCCTGCGAATCCCTAACCTTTTGCGTGTTCTTTTCGTGAAACCGTACTATACTATAAACCGGAGGGGGTTCCATGAAAAAACAGTTCCTTACCATTCTGGCCGTTTTTATTCTGCTATCCGCCTGCGACGAAGGCTCCGGCGATTTCCCCGACCTTACGCTGGACGCCTATATTAATGCTTCCTATGAGGGAACCTTCGTCGGCGATGGCTCCACCACAGAAACGGTAACCTACACTAATATCATTACTTATTCCTTTGTGGCAGATGTAGATATCACCATCACCGATGGAACTTGGGAATGTACCATTAATGACGGGGAAACAATTACAGGAACCCTTGCAGGAACCGCAGTCGTCACTTATAGCGCCGATTCTGTCTATGAGGACTACCTTCCCACGGTGAGTTCAACTCCCTTCACCGGCACCATTTTCGCCACCTTAGACGGTTCGGCACTCACCATGACCTGCGAAGACATAGACATCTACGACTACGGCTCACAGGATATCATCCTCACCGGAACCGTAACAAACGGCATCGTAGACGGGACCTGGGAACTAACCGACTCCGATGTTTCCGGTAGCTTCGAGGGCGAAAGGAGCGATTCATGAAGAAATCAGTCTTAACCACTCTTCTCCTCAACCTGGCCCTCCTCCTCTCCGCCCAGACCCTGGACGGGGATATCACGGAAACGGTTGTCTCCGGCATAGAAGAGGTGGCCCGCAAAATGATTGGAACCTCCTTCACTCCCATGACCGGCTACGACAAGGGGGATTACCAAATTACCTCTGCCGCCGGCTTTACCCTGGTAAATGCCCTTGGTTCCGATGTGGAGGGCGACGGGCTATACGGTTATTCCGGAGGCATAGGCGGCGGATATGCTCTGACCGACCGGGTTCTGGTCTACACCATCGTCAACGGTCTTTTTGTGGATGGAACCGTCGAAGCTCCCTTCCTGGGCGACGGCTACGACGACAGCGGCGCTGCCCTTAGCCTTACCATGGCCGATCTTTTTGTAGGCGCCGGGTATGATGTCCTGAGTCATCCCCATTTCTCCTTGCCCCTCTTTGCGGGTATGCATGCCGCCTGGTACGACTACTCCGGCGATTTGGACGACAGCGATGTGCTTAGCGGAACGGTGGACGGAGTCATCTCCGGCAGCGGGCTTACCCCGGGCTTTTCCGGAGGAGCCGCCGCAGAATACAAAAAGAATCGGTTCTCCCTGGGAGCTTATTACATCTTCATGGTCGACTTTTACGGCGTAGAGGGGGAAGCGGATTTCTCTTACGACAGTGAATCTATTAGCGGTAGCGAAACAGACGACTTTCGCACTCCCTCCTACTATGGAGGAACCTACGGTCTCTACACCGGGTTTAAGCCGGGGAAGAACTGGGCCTTCTCCCTGAACCTTTCCGACCTTCTCTCTTTTGTGAAAGAGGATGAGGCGGAACTGATGACCCTGGCCCTAAGCGTTTCCTACTACAAGTAGATTTTTTCTTCCGCCCCTACTATACTGGTTCCATGATTTTCTCTCCCCGCCGGGCCCGTTTTTTTATTATTTTTCTCTTCTTTGTAGCCCTAACCCTTTCGGCTCAGTCCCCCCTGGACGGGGACGCTGCGGAAGCGGTCATCGGAGGCACGGAAAAGGCGGCCCGGAAGATGGTCAGTTCCGTACTGAATCACCGCACCCACTACGCGGAGGGGGAGTTTACCTATGCCTTCACCCCGGCCGTTTCCTTTATAGACAAGGTCTGGTCCGAACCGGAAGTGACAGGCGACCGCTGGACCGGTGTGAGTCTGGGGAATAGCGTTGCCTACGGTTTAAGCGACAAACTGGCCTTGATAGGGACCCTTGCTCTGGGCGCTTCCCACGGTACTTTGGAGACGGACCTGTATGGAGACGGGACGGATATTGAGGGGGATGTGGATTTCTTCATTGGGCAGCTTTATCTGGGGGGGAGCTATGAGGCGATTCGAAGGGAGCGCTTTTCCCTGCCTTTAACCTTGGGTTTCATGGGTACCGGATTCTTCCTGGAGCTAAGGCCGGAAAACTATGAACTGGATGACAGCTATGAAGGTACGGCATATGCCACTCTGGAGGCTTCCGGTTTCACCCCCGGTATGCATGGAGGAGCCTCCGCCGAGTACCGCTTTAAGTGGGTTGCCCTTAAGCTGAACGCCGCCTTTTTGGCAACCTTTACAGGCCTTTCCGGTGAATCGGAAGTCAGTCTTGCCTCAACGGATGGCAGCACTACCACCTATTCTTCGGATTACACGGTCAGCCCCTATCTTTTGGGCCTGTTCGGTTTCTCCATGGAACTCCAAAGGGACAAGCATTGGCGTTTTAAGTTGGATGTTTCCGATTTCCTTCCCCTTCAAAACCAGGATGAGAGTGCTGTGAATCTCTATAATCTAGCCCTGACCGTAAGTTATCTCCCGTGAGGATTGCCCTGTGAATATTCCCAAAGGCCCTGCCTTCGCCCAAATCGAAGTAAAAAAATCCAAATTTCTCGCCTACGCCCTGCCCATTTCCTCCCTTTCCGACATAAAAGGGGAAATCCAGAAGGCCCGCCAGGAACATCCCGATTCGCGCCATGTGGTTCACGCCGCCGTGGTCGGTCCCGACGGAGGAGAATTCAGCCTAAGCGATGACGGGGAACCCAAAGGAACTTCCGGTCGTCCCTCTCTGGAGGTACTCAAAGGACGTGACGTAACCAATGTCCTGGTACTTATTGTACGTTACTTCGGCGGGACGAAACTGGGGACCGGCGGGTTGGTTAAAGCCTATGGCGATGCGGTTAAAGCGGTGTTGGAAGCGCTGGAGACGGAAGAGCTGGTGGAAAAGACCGATTTTACGGTAAAGCTTTCCTATCACGATCATTCTCCGGTTCGCCTGCTCTTGGAAAAGGAAGGGGTTGAGATAATTTCTGAAGACTTTGCCGAGGGGGTTGTGGTCAAGGGGAGGTGCCCCCGGGAAATCCTGGACTCCCTGGAGCCGCGCATCAGGGATTTGACCCGCGGTTCAGGAGTGCTTACAAGGGTTTAGATTCCCTGCTTTGCCAGAGACAGGAGGACTCGCGCCTCTTCTGTCGCTTCGTTTTGAGGGTAGTTTTGAAGGAAGGTTTCCAAAGATCGGACCGCTTCCTCATAGTTTTGAGCCCGAAGGGAAATCCTCCCGTTTAAAAGCAGGTAAGAGGGGTAAAACTCTTCCTGTTCGGGCATGAAAATGTCACTTAAATGATTCCAGGCCTCGCCTGTTTTATTCTGCATCTCCTCCGCATAGGCCAGGGCAAAGAGCAAGCGACCTTCCGAGTAGGGGTCCGCTGACATTTGGTAAAGCCTTTCCAGTTCTCTTTCCGCATCGGAGTAGTCGCCGGAGGCAATTTGATCCCAGGCCCGGTCAAGTTCTTCCCGGCTTGTGTTGGCAAATCCCAATTCGTCCGTACCCACTACGTTTCCCCGGATTCCCATGGCAACGGTGGTTCCGTCGCTCCGGTTCTTAAGGAGTCGGTTGATCTTGTCGGAAAGCCTGTCCAGGGCCGAATTTTGTTCGGTCCGGATCTCCTCTTTTATGGCTGTTAAATGGTATTCTCCGGGGCGGGAGAAGAAGAGGCTGTTTTGAAGTGAGTCGAGCTGAACTGAAGAGTTTTCTCCCAGCCGGATAATCTGATTCGTTCCCAGGGAAGTCCCAAAGTCTATGGGATACCAGCCTCCCCGGAATTGGTATTCCGCCTGTCCCTCATAGAAAACGCAAATAAAGCTTTCTCCCCAGAGGGTCTGGGCAAAAAGGAACACAATCATTAAACTTATTAATCCGTGCCGTTTCATACTAATAGTTTAGTCCATATTCACGGGAAGTACATAGGATTTTGTCATATTAAAGTAAAATGAGGTTAAAAGGTGCTGGAAGAGTACAGTAAAATAATAGAGAGAGCCACCCGGCGAAAAAAAGAAATCCGTAAGAACCTGCGCGATTTAAAAAAACAGCGGCGGATTAATCTGGATGAACTCTTTGGCGAGGAGCACCGGAAGGCTTTTGAGGAGATTGACTGCCTCAAATGCGCCAACTGCTGTGCTTCCCTGGGGCCGCGCATTACCGACCGGGATATAGACCGTCTTGCCCGTGCCGCCCGAATGAAGCCGGGACAGCTGACGGAAACCTGGCTCACCATAGATGAGGACGGCGATTACGTCTATCGTGAGATGCCCTGTCCCTTCCTGGGGGCGGACAAATACTGCCTCTACTACGAAGCTCGTCCCGATGCCTGCCGTCGTTATCCCTACACGGACAGGCGCAATGTGAAAGGTTATCTGGGAGAACTGATTAAGGATATGGAAATTTGTCCCGCCGTGGCCCTTGTTCTTGAAAGGGTGACCGGCGTAAACGGTTAATCAGTCGGACCGTACCGTTTGATTGCGGCCTCCTTCCTTGGCCCGGTAGAGAGCCTTGTCCGCCATGACTATGTAGCTGTTTATTGATTCTCCCGGCAAAGGTATTCCCGAATACAAACCTCCCGAGAGGGTTATTTTGCCCTCAATACCTTCGAACTGAAACTGCTCTACGGCGGTTCGTATTCTTTCCACGGCCCTGTATGCGTTTTCTCCGGATGTTTCGGGGAGTATGAGAACGAACTCCTCCCCCCCGAAGCGGGCCAGAAGGCTTGTGCCCCTAACCTGGCTCTTAATAAGACCGGATACGGATTTTAATACTTCGTCTCCCTTGTCATGGCCGTAAGTATCATTGATCTTTTTGAAAAAATCGATATCAAGCATAGCTATGGTGAGGACGTTTTTTTTTCTTATGGCCCGTTCGAATATCAAGCGGCCTTCCATTTCCATGCGGTGTCGGCTTCCCAGTCCGGTTAGAGCATCTTCCATGGCCAGTTTATAGGCTTTTTCATGGAGCATGGCGTTCTCCAGGGCTATGGATAGGTGGTCGCCGACTATTTCGGCCATCTCCAGATGATGTTTTGTAAAGTGGTCTTTTGAGTAACAGTCCAGAGCTATGAGGCCCAGAACGGACTTGCTTGTAATCAGGGGAATCCCCATCCAGGAATAGATGGGGCGGGAAGGGTTAGGGTGGATAAAACTGGGGAATTCCTTGGGAACATTTCCTGTTATAAAGGGTCTATGTTCCTGTATCGCCCGGGTACTTAAACTGTCGCTCTGGGGAAAGGGAAATTTGAGCTTTTTAATCGCTTCTTCATCGTCAAAGCCTTCACCTCCTACCACATGAAGGTACCCGTCGGAGAGAATCTGAAGAGAGCAGGATTCGTAGGGAATGATTCGCTTGAGTTGCCTCATTATCTGCCTGACCGTTTCGTTCCTGTCGAGGGATGAGCCGACTTCTTTGATAATATCCCTTAGAACGATGAGTTCTTCGCTCCGTTTTTGTTCTTTGGAGATGCTTTCCAGCAGTTTTCTTTCCGTATCCTTGAGTTCCGATATATCCGAATCTATCCCTACGAAGAGGCTTATGGAATTGTCATCTTTATTTCTGATCGCCTTTCCCACGGAAAGTACCCAGCGGTAGCCTCCCTCGCTTTCCTTGAGCCGGTATATTATCTGGATAATCGAGCTCTCCCCCTTAAGCATCTTATTTAAGGACCGGTGGATTTTCTCTCGGTCCTCCGGATGAATGTAGTCCATATACTGCTCTTCCAAATCTTGGGGCGTGAATTTTTTGGGCTGTACCTTCCATATATGGCTGGAAAAATTTTCGTTTGTTTTATAGTCGCTTATGGAAACTCCGATTTGGGAGAGGGCTTCTCTCACTGAGGGGTCGTTGAGATCTATGCTTTCGAAGCGCTTCTTTTTCATAGTTCTTTAAAGTGTAAAACATTGTGGGGGGAACTTCCATACTTTTTGGGCAAGCCCGAATGGGGAAGGTGAGCGTACTGTTTATCCAAGGAATTTTGGGCTATAATTGATGATTGTGAAACATTCCATGAGAGCTTTCCTGTTTTGGTCCCTGCTGATTTTCCGACTTATTCCCTGCTTCTCCCAAAGCGGAGAAGAATCCCTGCGCGACTGGAATAGGCTGCGTGACTCTTCCCCCTATTCGGGGTACCGTGTTTTAGGCGCCATGACGGAGGCCTATCCCGGAGTCGTAACGGACCGCTTCTATCTTAAGGGGGATTGGTCCTGCCTGGTCCGGGGAGAGCGATTTTACTGGGCCGGGGGGAGGCTTCTCCCGGAAGAAGCTCTGGATTCACAGGAGGAATACGCTCCCTATCCATTCTATCCCTATTCGAAAGAGTATGAACCGGATCTCATGTTGTTTTTGGGAGAAAGGGAAGACGCCCTGGTAAAACTGATTAATGAACGGGAGGAATATCCTCTCTATCGTCATCCCGGTTTTTACGACGCCCTATACCGGCTTCATGATGAGAGGACCGCCTGGGAAATGATGAAATCAGTCTATTTCCTGGGATATAAGATTACCGTTCATCGGGATATCATGGAAGATTTGGCCCGGGTGGAAGAAACGATTCAGAATCGCCTGGCCGAAGATGAAGAGCTTAAAGCCTATTTGGAGAGTCTTACTCAGGTAGCCGGTTACAGTTGGCGGGAAATTGCCGGAACCGAGAGCCGGAGCAATCACTCCTATGGTATTGCTGTGGATTTCCTTCCCCGCAATTATGAGGGGAAAAATGTTTATTGGCGCTGGAGCCGGGACTACTATGACCAATGGTACAACCTTGAGTGGGAAGAACGCTATCGTCCTCCGGCAAGTTTTATTCAGGCCTTTGAAGAGGCCGGATTCGTGTGGGGCGGGAAGTGGCTTCTTTTTGACAGCATTCACTTTGAATACCGGCCGGAAATAGGGATTTTGAACGGAAAATAGCTTTTTTTTACCGTTTCTGCAAAAAAACACATATCTCTTTGCAAAAACGTATAGGGTACTTAGTCTTTAAAAGTCTCTCTATTTATTTCCGGCAGGAGTCTTTTATGAAACTGAAATTAGTTATTCAAACAATGGTAGTCACCGTACTTGTTCTTATTATTGGTTCCCTTGTTTTCACCTATCGAAATATTGGTATAAACGATCAGATTGAAGAGAAAATGACCGAGAGGTATTTCGCTTTTACCATTGCCGATGAATTTCGACAGACCTCCCAGAATCTTACCCGCTTTGCCCGTACCTATGCGGCCACGGGAAACGAAAAATACTGGGATGAATACTGGGCCATCGTAAATTGGCGGGCCGGGAAGACAAAAAGACCCAGTTATGTTCATAAAGATCTTTACAGGGGAGAAATAAAAGCTCAGCAGGAGATTATGGCCGAGATAGGTTTTACCGAGGGTGAGTTTGCCCTGTTAAAGGAAATCTCAGCTATGTCTAATGATCTTATAAATCTGGAAGATCAGGTTATGCAGTCTATTAAGGCCGGGGAGATCCTTGATGGCCCCGGAATCCCTCAGGGCGGAGAGACTGTCTTGGAATTTGGAGTCAGGAATCTGTATAACAAATTTTACCATGACGAAGTCTATAAAATCTGGGGTACGGTGGATATTTTTGTAGAGAAGCTGGATGAGAGAATCAATAATGAGGTTCTTGAGCTAGAAAAGAAACGGAACCTCTCCAATATGGTTATACAAATATTACAGCTTCTTATTGCTCTCTCCGTATCTGTTCTCGCCTGGTTTCTTATTACCCGTATGATTCGTCATCACCTTGGGGCGGAACCGGCAGAGCTGATTGGGTTGGCTGACCGGATAAGTCAGGGGGGATTTATCTTTAAAAGAGAAGGGAGGCAAGCTTCATGGCTCATATCTCTCCATGATACAAATGTCCGAAAAGTTGGGGGAGATTATTACGAATGTAAAAGAAAAGACCGGGCATTTAGGTGATTTGGGGAGCGATTTGGCCACCAATGCGGAGGGTTCCGGTTCTTCTCTCAGGAATATGACCGACAACGTTAAGTCTATGGGGTCCCATTTCGCCAATCAGGAGGCCAGTGTTGAGCAGGTTACTTCTGCCATTTCCCAGATAACAAGTAATATTAATTCCCTAAAGGCTTCTATTGAAAATCAGGCTACCCAGGTAGTGGAATCCTCCAGTGCCATTGAACAGATGGTGAGTTCCATAGACAGTGTTACCGACAATATGGGCCAGGTTCACAACTCCACCCGGGAGCTTAGCAGTGCCAGTGTTCGGGGAATGGAGAATATGGTAGAGAATAATCTCCAGATCAAGCGAATTGTAGAGGAATCGGACAGGCTTTTGGAAACGAACGAACTTATTAGCGGTATTGCCAGCCAAACAAACCTATTGGCCATGAATGCTGCTATCGAAGCGGCCCATGCGGGCGAAGCGGGCCGGGGATTCAGCGTTGTGGCCGACGAAATACGAAAACTGGCCGAATCGACCAGTCAGCAGAGTCACGAAGTGGCCAATATGATTGGTTCTATCCAGACTCTTATCACAGAAATCGTTAAAGGCGCCGGGGATACAACCAAAAGTTTTGAAACCATTCAGTCTATGGTCGATAGGGTGAGTCAGCGAAGCGAAGAAATCCGAATGGCCCTTGTTGAACAGTCTACCGGGAGTAAGCAGGTCCTTGAATCTCTTAGTAATATGAATCAGATAACACAGACCGTACAGGCGGGTGCTTCGGAGATTACTTCCGGAAGCGAGCTGGTCCTGAGCGAGATACTGGAACTTAAAGAGATAAGCGATGACAGCCGCCGCCGTCTGGCAGAGATTACAGAAGGGGTGGACAGTGTTAACCGGGCTGTTGATGAAGTGGCCCAGTCGAGTCGCACCAACAAAGAGATGGTAAACGGCATTATTTCCGATTTGGGATATTTTAATACAGAGCGGAAAGAGGATTAGTTTAGCAGGTTCGAAAGAATTCGGCTTAATGATGCGGTGGTGTAGGGTTTCTTGATAAAGCCCTGCAAACCGTCCCTTTTTAGATCGTTCACATCTTCTTCCTGGGAGAATCCGGAGCTCAGGACTACCTTTACCTCTGGCGAAATTTCTTTCATGGCGTAAAAACACTCTTTTCCGTTCATATGGGGCATAATCATATCCATGAGTACAAGATCGATGGCTTGCTGCTCTTTCCGATAGATCTCGAGACCTTCTGCTCCGTCCTCTGCCAGAATTACCTTATACCCGAGTCCTTTCAGTATGGCGGAAGCCGATGTCCGCAGAAGAGCTTCATCGTCAATTACCAGGATCGTTCCGCTGCCTCTTGTAGGGGTGTCTTCGTTTACTTCAGTTTTCTCTTTTTTGTCCGACAGGGGAAGATAAATCCAGAAGGTGGTGCCCCGGCCTACTTCGCTTTGTACGGTGATCGCTCCTCTATGCTGCTGTATTGTCCCATAGACGGCAGCCAGTCCCAAGCCGCTTCCCTTTCCCGCTTCCCGGGTGGTGAAGAAGGGTTCGAATATTTTTTTTAGAATTTTGGGAGCCATTCCCACCCCCGTGTCGCTTACTTCTATCTGGAGAAAGTCCCCCGGGGTGATTTCGAAGGGGCTGTTACGGCAGTAGGTCTCATCCAGACCGGCTTTCTTTATGGTATAAACCAGTTCTCCTCCGTCGGGCATGGCATGCCCCGCATTTATCCCCAGATTTATCAGGGCGTTTTGAAGTTGAATGGAATCGCCTTCCACCATTGTATTATCCGTTTGTATCGATTGGGACAGGAGGATTTGTTTATCCAGACTGTGTTCCAGGATGGCAAAGGTTTCTTTTAAAATGTCCTGCAGGGAAACGGGAGTGGAGGCTATGGTACCTTTGCGGGCGAAGGCGAGAAGTTTTTTGGAAAGTTCACCGGCCCTCATGCCCGACTGGAGTATGGTATCGGCAAAGCGGAGGACTCTGTCGTTTCCCTTTACTTCCCTTTTAATCAACTCTGCCCCGCCGACAATGCCGGCCAGCATATTGTTAAAGTCATGGGCGATTCCACCGGCCAGCTGGCCAACTGCGTCAAGGCGCCGACTGTGGGCCAGTTCCTCCTGCAATTCGTGTTGTCCGGTTATGTCGTCTATCCGGATTACCGCTCCTTTGGCTCCCTCTCCCATCAAAGGGAAAATCGTGACTTCCTCATAGATGAGTTTATCTTCCCCTTCCGGCGTATAGCAGAGGCTTTCATGAAAGACTTGCTGTTGGGAGAGGGCCTGGTCAATTGCTTCATAGGTCCCGGAGAGTCGGGGGAGGACTTCTCCAATCGGTTTCCCCTCCGCTTCGGAGAAGGTCTGGCCGCTTCGTTTTTCCGCTTCCCTGTTCCACTGAGTAATCCGGTGGTTTTTATCCACTCCCGCCAGAACGGAGGGCATTGAGTCAATCACGTTGGCCAAATAGACCCGCAAGCGGGAAACTTCCTGTTCCGCCTCTTCCCGGGCGTCCATCATTTTATTTACCGATTGGGCGAGGGCATGGAACTCTTCCAGATGGACTTCGTTCAGATTGATTTTCACCGATTCGGAGGACGCCTTGTCAAAAAAACGGATGAATACGGAGAGATGGTCGTTCATTTTCCCCGACAAATGATGAATAAACAGGCCGATTATGAGGAGTGTCAGGAGGAAGATAATCAGAACGGTTGTCAGATTTCGAATCAAAGTTTTTAAGAGCTTTTGTTTGTTTTGGGCTATGGTTTCATTAATCTCATCCACGTAAACCCCGGCTCCCACGGTCCATTCCCAATCGTCCACGGAACGGGCGTAGCCGATTTTGGGAGCCCTTTCCCCTGTAGAGGGGCGGATTAACCCTTCGTATTCGAGAAAGTCCGCTTCCTTTGTTTGGCTAAGGGCTATCAGGTCACCCACTATCTGCCTGCCGTAGGGGTCATCTTTCTGTTCCAGTACATTGCTTCCTATGCTCTCTTTCAGGAAATGAGCCAGCACGATGCCGCTATAGTGATAGGTAAATATGTAGCCGTCATCTCCAAAGCGTATTTTGTTTATCCAGGCCAGGGTTTCTTTCTGCACAACCTTTTCAAAGTCTTCTACGTATTCCCCTGTCCCAATCCACCAGTCATAGGGGGCAAAGTATTTATTGAATCCGATTTTTTCCTTCATCACATCCGACTCTCCCGGTTTATACCAGTGCCAGCGGTTAAAACCTTCTCCCTTTTCTTCTATCAGTTTGATCGTTTCCTGAATTGTTAAGTAACCTTTGCTGTCTTCAAGGCCCATCAGGTTCGTACCTTCCAGCTGGGGAGAGAAGGGGAGGAGGACATTGTTTCCCTTCATATCGTAGATGAAAAAATAGCCCCGCCCCTCATTGAATATCAGAGGGCGCAGGGCTTCTTTTATCAGCTCTTGTATCTCCCCATCGCTTTTTTCGCCCTCGTAGCGCAGATAAATCCCTTCCGCAATTTGATGGGCTTCGTAAACGCGGGATTTTATGGATGCCATAAGTTCTTCTTCGGTGGTGGCTCTTTTATATTCTATGAAAGAGATAGCCCGGTCTACTTCGGTCTTGAGAGCTTCTTTTCTGGCTTTCAGGTAACTATCCTTGAGTTGTCCGATTTCCTGATTGACCGCTCTGTATTCCTGGATTATCCACATGGTACCTACGAGAGTTACTGAGAGAAGGCACAGGAGAATCATGGTGCCGTTAATGGTGGACCGCAAACTTTTTTTCTGTTTCACAGTATAATTTTACGGGATAGACAGGGCAAATTCAAATTTGATGAGTTAGGGACATTTTTGATAGACCCGGACAAAATCCACTTCCAGGGTTTGGGGAAATGGGGTGGTGCTGTCCGGTGGGCCGGGCCATTCACCGCCCACAGCAAGATTTAGGATAATCATGAAATCCTTGTCGAAAGGGGCGGGGTAGGCATATTCTTCACGGTTGTACAGATCCTTGCTGAACCATTCTGTTTGGCTGTAATAGGGTTCTCCGTCAAGAAACCAGGTGATTTTCCCCGGTTCCCATTCTATAGAAAAAATATGGAAATCATCGGAAAACTGTCCCTCTTTCAGGGTTATTTTCCCGCCCTTATACTCGTGAGGGTCACCGTAATGAACTGTCCCGTGGATGGTCGCCGGTTCATGGCCCACCATCTCCATAATATCTATTTCCCCTCCGGCGGGCCATTTCATGGCGTAAGGATCCATGGGAAGCATCCAGAAGGCGGGCCAGATTCCTTGACCTTGGGGTAAACGGGCCCGCATGACAAAGCGCCCGTAGGTCCAGCCCGCTTTTCCCATGGTCCAGATTTTGGAAGAAGTATAGGGATTCCCCTTATATTTCTCTTTCCTGGCCTCTATGGTGAGAAGACCTTTTTTTACCTGAAGATTATCCTCAAAGGTGTAGTATTGAAGTTCGTGATTGCCAAAGCCGTGGCCGCCCACATCGTAGCTCCATTTTTCCCTGTCCAGTTCGGAACCGTCAAACTCATCGGCCCAGACAAGAGTCCACTCCTCCCCGGTGGTGTAGTCTTCCACGGGAGGGGGACTTTGACAGGCGGCGAAGAGGCACAGGAAGAGACAGGCTCTCCCAAAGGATGCAAAAGAAGCGGACGTCCACATAGTCGGTCTCAATCCTATTTCTGTAATCGGTCTGTGATGACTTTATTCATCCATGTCATACCTATGATGATAATGAAGAGCAGCCAGGCAATGGCAGAGGCCTTACCGAAGCGGTTAAAGTGGAAACCGGTGGTGAGCAGGTAGTAGGCGCTGGTAAGACCGGCGTTCTGCGCTCCTCCCATAGTTTCATAGCCTCTGAGAAGGACAAAGGGCTCTTCAAAAAGCTGCATTCCCCCAATAATACTCATGGACATGGCAAAGAAAATAATTTTTATGAGCATGGGCAGGGTTATGAAGATGTGCTGCTGAAGGATGGAGGCTCCGTCAATTTTAGCCGCTTCATAGAGTCGGTCGTCGATGGACTGGAGCCCGGCCAGGTAGATGACCATATTCCATCCAATGTAGCGCCAGTTTACCATGATGGCGATACTGGCCCGGATGGCTGCGGTGTTTTGGGTCCATTTTACCTTGTCCAGGTGCAGCCAATTGACGATGACGTAGTTGAGCCAGCCGTAATTGGTATCGAAAAGCTGGCTGAAAATCAGGGCAATAACGACGGTGCTTGTGATGTAAGGGAGAAAGTAGAGCACCTTAAAAAAATCTCTTCCCTTGATAAGTCTGTCGTTGAGCATGATAGCCAGTGGGATGGCGAAAAGGTGCTGGAGCATGGAGCCGAATACAAGCAGGATGAAGGTGGTCCCCAGGGATCGCATGAAAAAGGGGTCCGTAGTGAGGAGTTTGGCGTAGTTGGAAAGACCGCGAAACTCCTGGGGGCCGCTAATGGTCCACTTGAAGAGGGACATGGTAAGAGAATAGACCGTAGGAAAGAGGCCGAATATGAGGAAAAGTATGAAAAAAGGACTGATGAATAGGTAGGGTGCTAATTTGTTGGTTTTCATGGATTACCCCTTTAGGCTGCCCGAGGTCAGCCCGGAAATGATTTGTTTATTGAAGGTAATGAAGACGATCATGAGAGGGAGTACGGCCAGGAGGGTTCCCGCCATGAGGCCTCCCCGGTCCCCGTCCATCTGCATGAAAAGCTTGGAGAGAGCCACGGGGATGGTGGTGTCCTCAAGGTTGGGAAGCATGATAAGGGCTCCCAGGTAGTTGTTCCAGCTTCCTATGAAGGTGACGATTCCCAATACGGAGATCCCCGGTTTGGCCAGGGGGAATACCACCCGGAAAAGGAGGCCGAATTCGGTTACTCCGTCTATACGTGCCGCATCGAGTAGATCCAGCGGGACCGAATCCTGAAGGAACTGGGTCATGAGGAAGATCCCGAAGGCGCTGGCCATGCCCGGTATGATGAGGGGAAGCCAGGTTCCGTACCATTTGAAAAGGATCATCATTTTGAAGAAGGGGATTATATTTAGAAAGGGGGGGACGGCCATGGTGCTCAGAATGAACATCATGATGGCTTTTTTTCCTTTAAATTCGTATTTGGCCAGGGCAAAACCGCCCATGGTGCTAAAAAATATGACCGTTACCGTAGCCAGTAGGGCAATTCCCAGGCTATTCATGGCATTAGTAAGAAAGGGGATGTCTTCAAAGAGGGCCTGAATATTGGTAAAAAGGGAGTCTTTGAAAAAAATATGGGGCGGATTCCGATAGATTGTTTTTCCCGGGACGGTGGCAAGGACAAGCATGTAGTAGAAGGGAAAAGCGAAAATAAATGTGAATAGACCGAGTAAGCCGTACACGGGAATCCGGGTGGCTGCTTTTTTTAATGCATTGGACTTCATGGCGTATTATTCCTTGGAAGGGGAGAGCCTTGGCTCTCCCCGGTATGGTTTAGTCGGTAAGGGCGGAGATTTCGAGGAGAGCGTTCTGATAGGCTGCCTCGGGATCTACGTTATTTACCAGTACGTCGGTAATGGCATTGCCAAAGAGGGCCAGTACGGCTGCGTCATATTCGCTGACCTTGGCACTGGGGATATTCCGGGCCACGTCGGCATAGATGAGTCTTACTTTCTGGCCTCCAAAGTATTCCACCGGTTCGTCCATGATGGGGTTATCGTAGACCGTAGTTAGAGCGGGGAAAGCGTCTATTTCTCTAAAAGTGGTAAGCTGGGCATTTTCGCTGGTGGAAAGATATTTGATCACTTCCCAGGCGGCGGCTTTGTTTTCCGCCGGTACCTGAGCGGGAATGGCCAGGTAGGTTCCTCCCAGGGCAGCGTAGGTGTTGCCGGGAAGAGGGGCGACACGCCAGTCTCCGGCCAGGTCGGAGGCAATCCATGCTTTTAGGGCCCCGCCGAACCAGGCTCCGTTAACAATAGAAGCCACTGTACCGTCCGCAAAGGACTGGATCCAGGGACCGCTCCAGGCGCCCAGGTCTCCGTCTATTCCGGCATCGCGAATCTCTTTAACCACTTCCAGAGCGGTGATAAATTTTTCCTTGGGTTCCAGGGCCCGGCCTTTTTCGTCAAACCAGCCGCCCTTTCCTCCGCTAAGGGGAGTCATGGCCACTTCGCTGGCGTGGGGCATGGCGTACTGGTCAATCTGTCCGTCCCCGTCCTTATCCAGAGTCAGCAGTTTACCCGCTTCAATAAGATCGTCCCATGATTCGAGGCTGTTCATATCAACTCCGGCCGCATCGGTGAGGCTTTTTCTGTAAAAGAGAACCGCCGGGGCAATGTCTACGGGGAACGCGACAAGGTTGCCCGCATCGGTGGTGGCGTTGGACATGGCAAAATCCACCATATCTTTTCCTGCGTCCAGGCCGTTGTAGGGTTTGGCTGCCAGGTTTGTAAGGCCGCCCCCTTCTACAAATTTGGCAATATAGCCTACTTCAAGGGCTTCTATGTCATTTGTCGCTTCACCGGCTGCCAGAACGGTGGTGAGCCGGTTGTGGTGGCCCCCAAAGTCGGCTGTTTGAAATTCAAAGGTGATGTTGGGGTACTTGGCTTTAAAATCTTCCGATTCAAAAACCGCCTTATAGGCAATTTCCAGTTCTCCGTATCCCCCAAAGCTTAAGTGATACTCCTTTTGCGGGTCAAAGGGGGCAATCGATTCAGCCTCCTGACTTCCTTCGGCCCAGAGAGCCATTCCTGCGAACAGGGCAAGTGTGCACAGTATCAACATCTTTTTCATAAAATATCCTCCGTTAATAAACTTCAACTAAGGATATTCTGAGGCCAAAAAAGAAAATTGTCAATAAAAACTTTCTAATTCTTTATCTCTATTATTATCTTTATATCTATTCTAATGGTGTTTTAAAAAGGTTTTTATTGACTTTTCCCTATTCTTTGCTAGAATGTTGTTAATGAAAACTAAATAGGAGGTGTTCCGTGAGCATCACCAAATCCAACGTTCCCGTCGATTTGCCGGAGGGACAGTTTGTAAATTATAGAAATGACCGATATTATCGAATAAATAACTATGACCGGATGGACCCCTTTTTTATGACTCTTACCAGCCCGTCCGATCATTGGCTCTTTATTTCCTCCACCGGAGGATTGACGGCGGGTCGTAAAGATCGGGATAACGCCCTTTTCCCCTATTATACGGTGGATAAAATTACGGAAAACCGGGATAACACGGGAGGCCTTTCTCTTTTTCATCTTACTTTTGGGGGGACGTCTCTCTTCTGGAAGCCCTTTGAAGATGCTCCCCTATCTCCCTTGAAGCGGGAAAGGTATCTCTATAAAAATATTTGCGGGAATTCTCTTGTTTTTCAGGAAATCCTTGTGGATGAGGGGCTCTCTTTTGAGGTTGAGTGGACTACTAGCCCCCGCTTTGGATTGGTTCGCCGCTGCCGTCTGGAAAACAGAGGGCAGCGAACAGTACAAATATCCCTGTTGGACGGGGTCATTAATACCTTGCCCGCCTTTGTGACCGAACAGGTTCAGTCGGGGTTAAGTAATCTTCTGGACGCCTATAAAAGGAACGAACTTATTCCCGGAGCCGGTGTGGGGATTTTTAGCTTAAGTGCCACCCTTACGGATAAGGCCGAACCGAGTGAGTCTCTCCGGGCCAACACCTGGTGTCAAGCCGGGTTGGATAAGGTGACCCATTTACTCAGCGAAAAGCAGGTGCGGGCCTTTGTTACCGGCGGGACAGTTGAACAGGAAGAGGATGTTAAAGGGTATCGTGGGGCCTATCTGGTTAAGACGGATTTAAGCCTTGCCGGAGGAGAGGGGAAAGATTGGACTTTCTGTGGAGAGGTTAATCAGGATTTGGTGGACCTTGAACTCCTTGAATTTCGTCTGAATGAAGGCATTTTGCTTTCCGAACTAGAAGACGATTTGGAAGAAGCTAAAAAACAGCTCCGGGAGATCATGGGACAAAACGACGGTCTTCAGGCTACCGGGAATGAGCTTACTTCGGCCCATCATTTTACCAATGTCATGTTCAATGTTATGCGAGGCGGCTATTTCGTTAATGGCTACAAGATTGAGGGGGCAGATCTGGCCCGATTTGTCCAAGAGGCAAATAAGCCGGTTTACGAACGGAATGGAGACTTTTTTGACGGGATTAAGGGCAGCCTCTCTCTTGAGGAAATAGAAGAAAAAGCAAGTGCCCGGGGGGATTCTCATTTGCTGCGTCTGGTCCGGGAATATCTGCCGGTTACCTTCAGCCGTCGTCATGGAGACCCGAGCCGTCCCTGGAATCGCTTCTCCATTAATACGAAAAACCCCGATGGTACACCCAAAATAGATTTTCAGGGGAACTGGCGGGATATCTTTCAGAACTGGGAGGCCCTTTTGGTCTCCAGTCCCCGCTTTGTTTTTTCCGTCATAGACAAATTTCTCAATGCCACCACAGCCGACGGTTATAATCCCTATCGGATTTCCCGTTCGGGAATTGACTGGGAACGTCCCGAGCCGGACAACCCCTGGGCAAATATCGGTTATTGGAGCGATCATCAGATCATCTATCTTTTAAAACTGATGGAGCTGGCCGAAAAGTACTATCCCGGAGAGTTCGGGGGACGCCTTTTGGAAAAAAGCATGGTTCACGGCGATGTCCCCTATGAACTTCGTCCCTATGAATATCTGAAAAAAGATCCCCGGAACAGCATTCTTTTTAACAGGAAAAAGGACGGGGAAATAACGAAGCGAAGCGAAGAGGTTGGCTTTGACGGGAGATTGTGCTGGCACGACGGGGAGATTGTGCAAACCAGTCGGCTGGAAAAATTGATGATCCTTCTTCTGGCCAAATGTACAAACTTTATTCCCGACGGGGGAATCTGGATGAACACCCAGAGGCCGGAGTGGAACGATGCAAACAACGCTCTGGTCGGGGAGGGTATTTCCGTGGTGACCCTCTCCTATCTTGTACGCTACCTTAAGTTTCTTATTCCTCTGGTGGAGGAGAGCGAGGCTTCCCTTCGCCTTAGCCATGCCGTCATCGAGTGGATGGAGGGAATAGAAGAAACTTTGGTCGCCTATGAAAAAAAACTCTCCCGCCAGTTTACTCCTGCGGAAAGGCAGGAGTTTGTTGATCGAATAGGAAGGGCCGGGGGAAAGTATCGCCGGGCTCTTTACGAAGGTACCGTCGACAGGAGTGAAACGTCTGTCCACAGGGATAGAATCCTGATTTTCTTGAGACTCCAGTTAAGCTACTTTGAAGTAACCTTGACCTCTTCCTTGAGAGAAGATGGTCTGGTTCACTCTTACAACAGACGGGACGTGACCAATGAAGGTTTGGAGGTCCGTCACTACTACGGGATGCTTGAAGGACAGGTCGCCGGAATCAGCTCAAAACACTTTTCCGGAACCCAGGTTCTTTCCCTCTTGGGCAGATTAAGGCAAAGTGCGATTTATAGGGAAGATCAGAACTCCTACATGCTTTATCCCAATCGGGAACTCAAAGGGTTTCGGGAGAAAAATCGCTGTCCCCTGGAAAGACAGAAGTCCTACCCGGAAATTGCCGAATTACTTGAAAAACCGGAAAATCCCTTAATAAAAAAGAGCCTCTCCGGGGATTGGCATTTTAACTCCTCCTTTAAGAACCGGGGGACATTGCTGGACGAGGTAGGGCGCTTTGAAGCGAAACGGGGCCAATCCCTTTCGCCCTCTCTTAAGGAAGAATTGCTGGCCCTTTTTGAAGAAATCTTTGAACACAAGGAATTTACCGGTCGTTCGGGTACTTTTTTTGGTTACGAAGGGCTGGGGAGTATTTATTGGCATATGGTGTCCAAGTTACTTCTTGCGGCACAGGAAGCCCTATTTGAGGCCAGGAATAAGGGTGATGATAAGAATCTCCCCCTGTTAAGGGAGAAGTATTATGATATCCGTCGGGGAATCGGTTTTAACAAGTCCCCCTCTGTTTACGGGGCCTTTCCCATTGACCCCTATTCTCACACTCCCCGGGGTAAGGGGGCCAAACAGCCGGGGATGACCGGGCAGGTGAAGGAAGAGGTGCTTACCCGATTTGCCGAACTCGGCTTGCTTGTAGAGAAGGGGCGGATTTGCTTTGATTCTTTCCTCCTTTCGGAAGAGGAGTTTCTCAAGGAAGCGGTGGAGTGGGAATATGTGGATGTGGACGGTCGATTCAACGGAATATCTCTGGAGCCGGACAGCCTGGCCTTAACCTTTTGCCAGGTCCCGATTATTGTTCGGAAAGGGGAGGGGCCTCTAATCGTAAGCTACGGTGAAGGCAAATGTGAGACTCTTGAGTCAAATTGTTGCACCCCGGAGATAAGCCGGGCTATTTTTGCCAAAGAGGGAACAGTGAAAAAGATTGAAGTCAGCTTTAGGCCGGAAGAGATTCGGGATTAAGCCGATTCGCCTTGACTTTGCCGCTTGGGTCTAACCATAATAGCCGGTAAGAATAATGAGGTAAAAATGAGAGTCGTACAGAACAGCAATAACATTCTTCGCGTTTTGAAGCTGGTTAAACAGAACCGGGGTATAAGTCGCATCGATATTTCCAAAAAGCTGAGTCTGGATAAATCAACCGTTACGGTTGTGGTAAAGCGGCTCATGGATTTGGGTTTTGTGGAAGAGACCACCGAGACCCTCTCCGAATATCAAGGCGGCCGGAAGCCCGTAGGACTGCGTATCTGTGAGGATCGCGGACTGATTCTGGGACTGGAAATTCAGACTGACTACTACAGCGCCGTTCTTATTGACTTGACGGGAAAAGTCTACAAAAGGCTCCGGGGTGAAGCTTTTGAGGCCGATTCTTTTCTGGAGTACTTTCTTAAAATCTATCGGCAGGTTTTTCCGGAAATCGACAGAATGGATATTCCCCTCTTGGGGATAGGCATTGCCGCTGCGGGGCTTATCAATCCCCACGAAGGTATCATCTACGACTCCAATCCTCTGGGAATCCACTCCCCCGAGAACTTTTACGAAGAAGTCCGCCCCTTTATTCAGGTTCCTATCTTTATAGAAAACGATGCCAATTGCGGCTGTTGGGCGGAGCTGGCCAATCAGGATACAAGCCGTCCTCAGGATTTTCTCTATGTATTGGGAGAGTTTCGTCGGGCACAGGTTCAGGGGGATAACACCTACCTTTTAGCTTTTGGCCTGGGGATTGTTATTGGCGAACGGGTTCATTACGGACGGAATTTTGCCGCCGGTGAATATCAAAGTCCCTATTGGAACTCGGAAAATCACAGCCAGTTCTCCGTGAGCGATGAAAAATTGCGCGGCGTACAGAGTGACCGCGAGATTATAGACCTTGTGAAGGAGGATGTCTGTAAGGATCTGGCGTTCCTTGTGAACATCTTTAACTTCAGCTGCGTGACTTTTGGCGGGGGAGTGGCGAAATATGTGGAAGAGTTAAAGCCGCTTCTTAACAGGGAGGTGGCCTATAACTGGTCCTATTCGGAAAAGGAAAGTCTGGAAATTCGTTCCAATCCGGAGGAAGAAGTCATTGCCCTGGGGGCTGCGTCCATGCTTTTGGAACATCTTTTTATCCTTGTGGAGAACGCCTCTGAAAATCCCTGGCAGCAAAAAGTGGGGATTGAGTTATTTAACAGTTTTGCCGATCTGATGGGCAGGAAAAACTAAGTTTCCAAGCTTCAAGCCTCTTTAAATGCTGTTTTTTGGAAAAAAAGAAAAAAGAGTTGTTGAAGAATCGGCATTAAGCCACTACAATTAAACCAGCCGCTTACGGTAAGGCAACAGGAGGATTCCATGAGTGAATTGGACACACGACTTCAAATGGTAACTTTTCAATTGGGCAGGGAGAGTTACGGCATCGATATTATGGACGTAAAGGAAATTTACGGCATAGAAGATGTACGTCCCATTCCCAATGCCCCCAGTTACGTGGAAGGAATCTTTAACCTTCGGGGGAATATCATCCCCATTATTAACCTGCATAAACGGTTTCACATTAACCGGGCTCAGCTGAGCGAAGAGGAAAAATTGCTCTCCGGGTTTATTATTCTGAATCTTCAGGGGACCCACGTGGGCATTATCATCGACAAGGTGCTCCGGGTTATGAATATTGAGGGTGACTCCATTCAGCCTCCCCCCCAGATGGTTTCCGGAATCGGCACGGAGTATATTACCGGTGTGGTTCAGCAGGAGAATGACGGTACCTACCTGATTCTTCTGGATATTAACCGACTCTTCAACCCGGAAGAACTCAGGCAGATTTCCGCTCTTACCTAATGTCCATAGCTCTCTTTAAGCCGACCATAAAGCGCAAGGATATGGATTCGGTTCTCACCTGTCTTGTCTCAGATCAAATAGGTCCCTCCGCTCTGGCCGATGACCTCATAGCCACAATCTCTTCCGAGTTGGGGACACACGGCGGTTGCGCCTTGCGGGAGTTTCCCCGGGCCCTTTCACTTCTTCTGGATACCCTTGAGCTGCAGCGGGGCGACAAAGTTATTCTGTCCCCTTTAGCTCCCCAGGCTTACTCCCGTGTTTTTGCCGAAAAGGGCATCGTACCTCTCTACGCGGATGTGACCGAGGAGAAGGGTGCCATGGACCCGGAAAAAATCGTTCCCCTTATGGAAGAGGAACCAAAGGCTATTTTTGCTGTCCACACCATGGGGTTCATTCAGCCCATGGAGGAGTTAGGCCGATTCGGTCTTCCCTTAATTGAAGATATCAGCCAATCCCTGGGCGCTCAACTTAAGGAGGAGGAAGCCGGAAGTTGGGGGCAGTATGTCCTTTTGGGGATGGAATCGCACCATATTATTACCTCCGGCGGGGGAGCCCTCCTTTTGGGGCGGAGCGAAGAAGAAACGGGGCTTTTGGATGAAAAGTGTTCCGAACTCTGTGTGGAGTCCTTCCTCCCCGATATGAACGGTTCCCTGGGACTGGTTCAATGGTCACAATTGGAGGGATTTCTGGAAAAAAGGCGTCAGTTGGCGGAGCTTTTTAACAGATCCTCCTCCCGGGGGCGTCACAGTTCCTTTCGGCCCGAAGAGGGGGAAGAACCCTCCTGGTATGCCTATCCCCTCTACTTGAAGGACAGCATGAAGGAAATCCGGCAGTACGCCCGGAAAAAGGGTGTGGAAACGGCCATGGCCTTTGGGGGTACCTGCATTGACTTTATGGAGGATCGCTCCCTCTGTCCCGTCGCCTCCCGCTTAGCCATGGGAACTCTGCTTTTTCCTCTCTATCCCATGATGGGGCAGAAGAACGGGGAACTCATTAGCAGGGTCTTGACCACATTGCCCTGAGAAAGCTACTCTATTCCTGCATGTCCCACGCTCACAGACCGGTTAACCGGGTACTTATTGTCTATAAAAGCCACGATGAACGGGCGGAACAGCTCTCCCGTGAGGTCTCAAATTACCTGACCGAACAGGGCATAGAGCAGAAACGGCTCTCCTATGGAGACGTGGATTTTGACCGCAGCCTGGAGTGGGATCTGGCCGTTTCCCTCGGCGGTGACGGAACCTTTTTGTTTACGGCCCGCCTTCTCCTGGATTTATGCGTTCCCATCCTCCCTGTTCATATGGGTACATTTGGTTATATTACGGAGATATCCGGCAGCGAATGGCACTTTGCCTTAACCAGATGCCTTAAGGGAGACTATTCCATAAGCAAACGCATGGTTTTGCAAACCGTTCTTTACCGCAAGGGCGAAGAAATCGCCCGCCATACGGCCATTAATGATGCGGTAATCACCTGCGGAATGATTTCCCGTATGGTCCATCTTGTGATGGAAGTGGATGGTCGTATGTTGGCCGACTTTAGAGGGGATGGGTTGATTCTGGCCACTCCCACCGGGTCTACCGCCTATTCCATGGCGGCCGGCGGTCCCATTGTGCATCCCGAGATGGACGCTCTTATCATGACCCCTATCTGTCCCTTCTCCTTAAACTTTCGCCCCATTATTTTAGATAAAAAGGAAAAGATTTCCGTAAAAGTGGGCGAAAACAGACAAAAATCCCTGCTCCTAACCATAGACGGCCAGGTGGTAACTCCCCTGGAAGCGGGGGACCGGGTCTGTTACGAGTCCACCGATCGGTGCGTTCCGGTGATAACCTCCCGGAAGCGGTCATTTTTGGATGTGGTCCAGTCCAAGCTGGGCTGGGCGGGAGGTCCCGATGCTTGAGGAACTGGTAATTGAAAATGTAGCGCTAATCGAGAAGGTGGAGATCCGCTTTGGCCGGGGATTGAATGTGCTTACAGGAGAGACCGGGGCGGGTAAATCCATTCTGGTAGGTTCCCTTTCTCTTTTGTTGGGAGCGCCGGCCGATAAAAATCTGATTCGCGAAGGCAAAGAAGAGGCCCGGGTTTCGGGAATTTTGCCGGTGCGTGATATTCCGGAACTGGCCGAATGGTATGAAAAATACGGCATAGAACCGGAAGAAAATACTCTTTTAATTCGAAGAACCATCAAAAGAACCGGCCGGGGGACCATCTATGTTCAGTCCCAGCCGGTGAATTTAGCGGCCCTGCAGGAACTGGGGGCCATGCTTTTTGATATGCACAGTCAGCATGAGCATCAGTCTCTCTTTGTTTTGGAAAATCATCGCAAACTGCTCGACCGCTACGGCGGCCTTGTGGAAGAAACGGCCGAACTTACCGCCCGATTTCAGGAACTCTCCCGTCTTAGGGAAGAGATTGAGAAAATGGATGAAGACCGGGAAAGTCGTGAGCGTGACGCCGAATTGGCCCGTTATGCCGCCGAGGAGATCGAATCGGCAGCCCTGAAAGATGGGGAAGAGGAAGAGCTGAACGGACGGGTAGAACTTCTTTCCAGTCAGGAAGATCTTATGCGCAATTGGGATATGCTTACCCGTCTTATGACCGGTGCCGCCGGAGTTATCGGTTCTCTGGAAGAGGCCCGGGAGTCGGTGGATAAACTTTCCCCTCTTATGAGCGGAGAAGGGGAAATTTCCCGGCGTTTTGAAAGCGCTTCTCTGGAACTGGAAGATATTTATGATTCCCTTCGTCAGGCCATGGATAGGGTCAGTTTTAGCCCGGAAGAACAGGCCGAGGCGGACGAACGGCTCCTTCTCATTCATCAGCTAAAAAAGAAATACGGCTCTTCCATTGGAGAGATAAACGCCTACGGCGCCCAGTGCCGGGAAAGGCTCGCCCTTTTTGAATCGGGCGACGGGGGTAAAGAGGCTCTCATGGCAAAAAAGGGCGAAATGGAGAAGGAACTCTCCCGCATGGCACGGGAACTTTCGGAAAAGCGGCGGGTAACCGCAGAAAAGCTCCAGGAAAAAATTGAAGCCAACCTGAGGGAGTTGGGAATGGAATCGGGGCGTTTTGTTATTGATCTGAACCGCAAGCAGACAAGTGGCGGCGTTCCCCTTTGCGGCCCCTATGGCATAGATTCCATAGAATTCCTCCTCTCCGCCAACCGGGGGATGGCGCTTAAGCCGCTCAAGTCGGTGGCTTCCGGGGGGGAAATCAGCCGTGTAATGTTGGCTCTCAAGTCGGTTTTTGCCGCCCAGGATATTATTGAAACCCTGGTCTTTGACGAGATCGATACGGGAATCGGCGGGGAAGTGGCCCTCTCAATTGGGCGTCATTTCCGTAAATTGGCCCGGGACAAGCAGATTTTCACAATAACACATCTTGCCTCCATAGCTTCTTTTGCCGATAATCATATTAGAATAGAAAAAAAATCCGCCGGAGAGAGGACACAGACCTATGTGACCCAGGTTACCGGTGACGAGCGGAGAGAAGAGGTGGCGAGGATGCTCGCAGGGGACAGCCGGCGTGAAGCTTCACTGGCCCATGCGGAGGAATTATTGCTCCAGAACTCTCCCGAGGGAGTTTATTAAGCGTGGCCAGGGTAAACGAACGGGCAAAACAAAAATACTTTGAACGAATCAAGGAATACCGTAAAATCACTCAGCATCTTCTTGAGAATGAGAAAAAAGTTCTTCAGCAGCTTAAGAGGGAAGAGGACGGTGCGGCCTATAAACGGATTCGTCTGGCCAATGAAAACCTGGATATTGTTTCCTATTTTCTTATTATTAATAATTTGTCCCAGAATCTTCTGGGAGTAAAAAACGAAAATGCCCTGAATGACGCCCGAAAAGCCTGCTATAAAGCCATTATCTATTTGGAAGAGATATTCAGCTCCCTCATAGATGTTCCCTACAGCGACTACGAAGAACGGCTAACCGAAGTCACCGCTTTTCCTGAAAAGGACCGTTTTACCCTTATACGTAAACTCGGCTTTGCCATCAATTCCATTGAACTCGGTTTCGGAGCCAACTCAAAATGGAAGTGGTCCTTTGTTGAACTTGAAGGTCGTCTGGCCACCATTTCTAAAAACTGTCTGGATATGAAGCATTTCATCGCCGGGCTCGATCCCCGTGTGGAAGGCTACAAGGATAGGCTTTTCCATATGAACATGACTGCCGGATTGTTACAGAAATCGGCCGAGGAATACCGTAAAAAATATGAGCTTTCCACCCGTAGGCTTGATGACTATAAAAAGGCCCTCGACTATTTGGGAGCTCTCCGCCGAATCTATATCCTCATAAACAAGCCTGACCAGGCGGAAGCTATGAAGAAGAAGCGGGATGTCTGGCTTGTAAAACTGAATCAGGACATGAAGCGGGAAGAGCAGGATGCCAAAGCGGCTCGCTTGGGAGTTAAGAAATCTTAGGTTTTACCTGTCCTTCAAATGTTCGAGCCCGTAATAGGGCAGCAATTCCCCAAGGGTACTAATAACGTAATTCTCCAGGCTGTTGCCAAAGATCACGGGAAAGTCGGGCTTAACGAATTCCGAAAGAACCTGGCGGCAGGCGCCGCAGGGGCTGGTCGGCTCATCCCCGTCGGGGGCATAGATAGCAATAGCTTTGAATTCGTCTATTCCCTGGGTAAGGGCCGTGAAAAGTGCGGTGCGTTCGGCACAATTGGTCAGGCCGAAGGAGCGGTTTTCCACATTGACGCCGGTAATAACCCGGTCGTCTTTGGTAAGGAGAGCCGAACCGACTCTAAAATTGGAGTAGGGGGCGTAGGCCCGGTTGCATACTTTTTCCGCTTCCGCCAATAATTCAATCAGTTCCATAGAATGCTCCTCAAAAAACGTTTGACCTCTTTTGTCTGTTCGTATAGGATACACAGTTGAAAAGGGTTGGTAAAGTTTTTTATGGGCAAAAACAGATTTCTCCTGCCGGCGCTGCTGGTTTTTTTTGTTTTCTATCTATTTCTTTTTCCCCTCAAGATAAAGGAAGAGTATGTTCTCGTTCCCGAAAGCAAGGCTTCTCTTAAGGGCGAAGACCAATCGGACTTAGTGGGACAGACGGGAGACTGGGCTTTTCGTTCTACCGGGAAAATGGGCTATTATCATCTTACCGACGGTAGCTTTTCCCTTCTGGAAAAAGGAAGCCGCTCATCCATTTCCGACCGTTTTTATATGGTGGAAGAAGAGAGCCTTCTCTCCCTAAAGGCCAAATCCGGAGAGACTCTGGCTTCTGTCGATTCAAAACTGAGTCCCGTTCTTTTTGGGGACCACTTCTTTCTAGCCGATTTCTATCAGGGCTATATCCGGGAGATTGATAATCAGGGACGCACCCTTTGGGATTACACTCTTCCCACCCTCATCACTTGTATGGATCATAAGGGCGACATCACATCGGTCGGACTTCTCAATGGAGAGATTTATCTTTTTGACAGAACCGGTTCTCCCTTTCATGTCTGGAGCCCCGGTGGGAGTCGGATTGATGTTATTTACGGCATAGCTCTTTCTCCGAATGGGGAAAACCTGGGGCTTGTTTCCGGGCTGGATCCGCAGCGTTTTATTTATATGGAAAAAAAAGAGAACGGTTATCGTCCTGTCTTTCATGAAAATCTTTCCGAAAGTTTTCGGGGCCCCCTCTCTTTGAGAATTGATGATTCACTTAATGTTGTGGTTGAAGGGACACGGAAGGGACTTTATTACACCCCCGGGGCAGCCTCTCTTTTTGAATTCCCTCTTCCCGGTGATTTTATCGATTCCGCTTCATCTTTGGAGGACGGCACTCTTTTCTTTCAATCCCGTTCCCGGGCTGGGACAATTCTTTCCTTCTTTACGGAGACGGGGGACCGGATTGGAGAAAACTATTTTACCGATGAGCCTCATTCTCTGACGACCAGGGGGAACCGGATTCTTATGACTGGGGAAGATGAGGTCTACGTTCTTAGGAGGGAATTTCATTGATAAAAAGGCTCATTGTTACACTTTTTTTTCTCTCTCTCATTCCTCTTTACTCTATTCAATGGCCCATAGTTGAACCGGAGCTTGTCGATGGTTTTGCCTCTCCCCTCGAAACGGGCGTTTCCCACAGCATTGGATTACGCGGGGAAGGGCGGAGTGTGGTTGCCTATGATGAGGGAGAGCTGATTTTCTGGGCCCCCGAAGGATATGGCCCTGGGGCGGAAGGTTCCGGGGTGGCCGTTCTTGAGCATAAGGATGGTTTTCGGTCCTGTTATGGGAATCTTATTACCGAGAAAAGTCTCG
The DNA here is from genome assembly GCA_028533045.1 of Spirochaetales bacterium. Classification (GTDB taxonomy): domain Bacteria; phylum Spirochaetota; class Spirochaetia; order DSM-2461; family DSM-2461; genus SZUA-368. The sequence goes on from JAQQAP010000029.1 coordinate 103,986, forward strand.
ATTCCCGCAGTTTCTTGCGTGAGGGAGAAAGCTTGGGGGTTGTGCCCGAAGGGTTACGGTTTTCCATCAGGGATAGTGACCTGTCCTGTTGGGTGAATCCGTTTTTTATGTTTTCCGCCGGTGAAGATGGTGAATCCCCTCTTGTGGAGGAGGTCTTGCTGGAGAGAGAAGGCAAGGCGTTGGTTTTAACCGGCAACTCATCGGTTCCTTCCGGCTCGTATAGGCTTTTGGTTCGGATTTCCGATAGGATGGAAGACGAGGGAGCCCTGATTTTACCCTATAGTGTGAAAATTCGCTATTTGGGCCAGGTTCACTTATCTCTTACTCTCGACTCTTTGACTATCAAGGACGGAATCCCCTATCTGGGGGAGGATTTGTTGATAAAGGGAGAAGGCCTTTTTACCAATGAAGGTTATTTGGACGGAGGAGATATTGTCATAAATCAGGGAAAAGGGCTTCTGGAAGTAGAAGTGGCCGACTATTGGGGAAATAGGACAACACGCAGCTATTCGCTTAACAGGAGATAAATGTGAAAACCTACTCTTCCGAACCGGGAAGGGATGAAAAATCCCGTCTCATCCCCTGTCCCCTTTGTGGTGGTGACAAGTTTCGTTCCCGATGGGAATGCGGTTCCTTTCGTTTCTCCCGTTGTCTTGGATGCGGCCTTATAATGCAAAACCCTCAAATTCTTCCCCTTCATGCCCACTCCCGCTATGACGAGGAGTATTGTGAATATGAGAAGGGGAATGAAGAATCTTTTCTTCACCTAATGAAGTTGGGGTTGCAGGATGCCGGTTTTGACCGTTGGGAAGAGGAGCAAAGGGTGAAAGGTCCTCTCTTGGATATTGGGTGCGCCACGGGATCACTCATTCGCTGGTTGGGGGAAAGAGGCTGGGAGGCGGAGGGACTTGAGATATGTTCCGCCTCAGCCGAAAGGGCCAGAAGTGGGGGGCAGAAAGTTTATGAACTCCCCCTTGAAAAAGCGGCCTTGTCCGCAGAGGCCTATTCTGTTATCCACTCGTCCCATGTCATCGAGCACGTAAACGATCCCCGCTCCTTTGTGCGGGAAATTCATCGCCTTCTCATGCCGGGGGGGTATTTTCTTTGTGTGACCCCCAATACGGCTTCTTTTCAAGGGGTTGTTAAAAAGGAGAAATGGCGTTCAGCCATTGCGGATCATCTGATTCTTTTTTCTGCCCGTCGTTTGAAGAAATTATTGGAGCAGGAGGGGTTTCGCATTATCGCAAGAAAAACCTGGGGCGGTGCTCCGGCCGGCTCGGTGCCGGCTCCTGTTAAAAAAATTATGGACAGGGCGGCTAAAAAAGGCGGTTGGGGAGATGTGGTTATGCTCCTTGCCGAGAAGATCGCCCCTCTTGACAATACAACATCTAATCACTAGGATAATTTCAAAATCGAAAAGTGATTCTACGGAGACTTAGGGGTACCGCAATTTATGATAGAAGAACGGCTTAAAAATTTAACCCTAGAAAAGCTTCAGGAAGTTGCCGATTGGGGTAAAATTTCTTACTATCCCGAGATGGAGAAGGAAGAGCTGGTAGAGCTGATTCTGGAATCCATGGAAGAGGAACAGGAAGAGAAAAATTCCCTTCATAATATGGCCATCAAGATTGAAGCCCAGAAGTTCAATGCCTACCTCATGGAAGAGCTTTGCATCGATTATGATGAAGATCTTACCCTTCCCGAAAGATATAATGAAACAAAAATGATGTTCATGCCCCGTGATCCCTCTTGGGGATTCCTTTACTGGGATGTGGAAGAGAAAGTCCGTGACGCCATTGGCAACAGGGACGATTTTGAATCCATTTGGATTCGTGTATACCAGTTTTCCTCTGAGGAAAGGGACATCTCCCGGGCGGATGAGTGGTTTGATATTCCCGTTCAATTTGGAGATCGGAGGCGTTACCTTAATTTGCCGGAAACCGATACTTGGTATAAGGCTGAGTTAAGAGTGCTGGTGGGCGATAGGGAATCGGTGATAGTCGGCTCCAACCTGATTAGAACATCCCGCGATCATATTGTTCCCGGAGTCCTTCAGGATAAGGAAAATCGGGATTTGCTCATAAAGCTTTCCGGTTTTTCTACGGATTTTGGAAATTTCCCCGGTAAGGAAGCCAAGAAGAAGATCCCCCAGCGAATATTTCCCTTTACTTCAGAAGGAGAGAAATAAGTGAGAAAGAACTTTCTGGAGAGTAAAGCAGGCATCGCCCTGGTTCTTCACGCCCATTTACCCTTTGTACGCCATCCCGATCATGACTGGTTTTTGGAAGAGAATTGGCTTTTTGAAGCTATTTCCGAAACCTATTTGCCCCTTTTGCGGATTTTCCGTAACCTTGAGGCCGATGATATTCCCTTTCGCATAACCCTGAGCATCTCTCCCACCCTGGCCAGTATGCTGGGGGATGAATATCTTTCCGATCGTTATACTGCCCGTTTGGAGAAACTGATTCAGCTGGCCGAAGAGGAGAAGAAGAGAACTGCCCAGATAAAGGATGAATATCGTCTGGCCGAAATGTATGGTGAGATATACAGCCGTTGTTATGAGGAGTATGTCAATCTATATAATCGGGACATCCTCACTCCCTTTAAGGAGTATCAGGCCAAGGGGAATCTGGAGATTATTACAACTTCCGCAACCCATAGTTTTCTTCCCCATTATCAGGAATATTCCCAGAGTCTCCGGGCTCAGGTCGATACGGCTCTGGATTTTCATAAATCTCTCTTTGGGGATATGCCTAAAGGATTTTGGCTTCCCGAATGCGGTTACTCTCCCGGTTTGGAGAAGTATCTTGAGAACAGGGGAATCCGCTACTTTGTATCCTCTGCCCACGGTGTTCTTTATGCCGATGAGCAGCCCCGCTACGGAGCCTATGGCCCTATTGAATGTCCCAATGGAATTGCCGCTTTTGGACGGGACCGGGCCGCTTCTCAGTCAGTCTGGTCTTCTGACGAAGGTTTCCCCGGAAACCCTGTCTACCGTGATTTTTACCGGGATATTGGTTTTGATCTTCCCCTGGATTATATAGGAAGGTTCGTCGGAGACGGAAGTTTTGCTGTAAATACAGGGTTTAAGTATTATGCCATCTCCGGTAAAAAGAGCCTGGAGAACAAGCATCTTTATTACCCGGATCTCGCAGATGAACAACTTAAGCAGGATGCGGAAACCTATGTGGCCAACCGTTTGCGTCAAGCCGAAACGGTCGCCGGACTTATGGATCGGAAACCTATTATTCTGGCTCCCTTTGATGTGGAACTTTTTGGCCACTGGTGGTTTGAAGGTCCCCGTTTTCTGGAAGAGGTGATCCGGGGAATTCATAATGCTGGCAGCGAGCTGTCTCTTATTACGCCGGGGGATTACCTGGATGTTTATCCGGAAAATCAGAGAACCACTCCCGCCTGTTCCAGTTGGGGAGAAAAGGGTTATGGCCAGGTTTGGCTGGACGGAAGTAACGATTGGATTTACCGGCATACCCATAAGCTTGTTGAGCGAATGAGCGAACTGGTTGAACGTTATCCCAATGAGACGGGACTTAAAAAGAGAACTCTCGATCAGGCCGCCCGGGAAGTTTTATTGGCACAGGCTTCCGATTGGCCCTTTATCATGAAAACGGGAACTACCGTGCCTTATGCTATCAAAAGAGTAAAAAATCATATAAATAATTTTAATTATATTTATGACACTCTCTGTTGTAACTGCGTAAAGACCGAATGGTTAACCCGCCTGGAAAAAAAGAACAATATTTTTCCCGATCTGGATTATCGCATATTTAAGAAGAGTTAACTCCTGCAAACTCACATTCTCCTTTGAAACTTCACAATCTTCATGAGAAGTGGGTTAAAAGCCCTTCCTTGGAGGGGGATAAAAAAATAAAATCGTTGTATTTTAACTAGGGTAAGGGTATAATCTTTTTATTACAATACTGGCCTTAGGAGTCCCTAGATGAGTTTTTCTCAATTGCCCTGGGAAAACCGGGTATTTCGAATTGATCGTGAATGTTACCTGCTTTTTCTTGGAATTGACGAGCTTGACCAAAAACCTTTTGTGCGAATCGGGAATAGTTCCTGGTTGGATGAAAGGGTCCTGGAAGTAATCTCACATACGGTAATTACCGAATCATTCACGGGAAATCCCTTTGGTGAAGTCGGGCTTACCCACCATTATAATGGCCTCTATTTGGGCGAACCGAAAATCGTTGAAGTTATCAAGAGTTTTTTCGGCCGTTTTCATGTGACCGATTCCGAAGTTATTTCCTATAGTGAACAGGAAGAACGGGAAGGCCGCGATCATGTCTATTTTTATAATACGGGAAACATTGTCGTTACCTTCGGCGGGCAGCGTCTCTTTGATCTTTATGCTCGGGAGAAGGCAGACCGCCATTACAATTATTACTGTTCCGAGATCCTCGGTATTTTTCGTAAGAATCCCCTTAAGTGGGAACCGGGCAGTATTCGGGGAAAGGGCTTTTTTCGTGCCGGAGAGAATCTTTTCTTCTTTGACGGGGGGAAACTCCTGGGATTACGATGGGACCGGAACTATTTCAAGACACTGGCCCGCGCCGGTTGGGATCCGGATAAATTGGAGAGCATCCTGGTAAATCTCAAGCCCGAAGAAATGGAAGGGGATAAGTCGGCAGGAGTGATGAATTTCATTAAACGGGGAATTGCTGCGAGAAACCCGATGACTTTTTTCTCTCGGGATAAAGATTTCTCCGGGAAAATTGAACCGCTTTTTGAATATGTACGCTCACGGGATGTTCCTATTCACTTTAATGATATTTCCGATAAAGGGAATTTTGAGTGGAACGGTACTGCCGGCGAATGGAATAATGAAACATTTACCTTTAATTTAACCGATTCGGTAGATGTTAAAATAAATGAACAGGGGAGGGCTTCTCTTCATTTTGAAGATTATAGCTGTGACTGTAATTTGGCCGACAGTGTCCCTTCCCGTATTCTTCCTGAGACTCCGGCCCTGTCCAGGCTTATGAACACATATATTGATGGTGTGGCCAAAGCTGTAATGTATTCCGATATTAAGGGGGATGAACTCCGTTTTGTTCGGGAGGCCTATCAGGTTGTGCAAGCCTTTTATGAGGGATGGGAAAACGGTCGTGGAGAACTGACTGTTCCTCAGCAGAAAAATGTTGCCGAGATGAAGCGCCTGGTAAGAACCGTCGGAAAAGGCGATGATGAAAGATTGACTCTATTCGCCTCTAACTGTGCTGTCTTACTAAGGCTTATTTCCGGGGAGGAGAGTCCCTTGGCCGCTCAGGCTGGCGAAGCTTCTTCTCTTCTCTCAAAGCAGATAAAGGAGCCCGTTCAGCAGGCTTCGGACTTTCTTTTTTCTGCCGATTATTACAAAGAAGGTTGTTTTTACCTACCCTATAAATTGGATATTTCTCCGGGAGACAGGGATAAAGCCCAGGACATGCATGATGCCCTCGCCCATTGTGATAAGCAGGAAGTGGACTTTTTCTTCTCCGAAAGAAAACGGCTGGAAGCCATTTTGGCTGCTTTAAGCGAGGGGACTCTTTGGGAGGATATGAAAAAGCATGAGGAACGTCAGGCTACCTTAGTCGAGTCAGCACCTCCCGCAGCTCCTAAGAAAGAGGCGGCTTCCCATACCTCAGACACGTCCCGTAATAGTGATATTCCTCAGGTTAAAACAGGGGGAAAGACTAATAGCAAGAAGAGCCCTTCTCGCTTATGGCTCTTGCTTTTACTTTTACTGCTTATTCCTTTAGGTTGGTTGGGGTTTGATTATTTTACCTCAGGGGAAGACTCTTTTCTTGGTAGCACGATTGCCTCTTTTCAATCTACTTCTAGCCCAGGCTCGTCAAGTTCTTCCGGGGATGGTGATTCTCTTGGACAGGAAGTTTCAAATACGGGAGGGGATCCTTCTCACGCGGAAAGCCTGGAAGGGGGTAGTCGGGAAGCTAAAGACAATTCCCCGGGCAACAAAACCGTTCTGACCGGAGAAGAAGAGGTGCCCGATACGTCTCCCCTCTCTGATAATGACTCCATGATAATTCCCGGGGAGAAAGAAGGCGAAGAGGGGGAGGTCGTATTTCAGGATACGGAAGAGACGATCGTCACTAAACCCTTTGTTATGGATGATACCTTTCTTGAGCATTTTTCCGTAGGGGGAATCCTTATTACCATGGCAGATATCCATCTTAAAGCTAATGCCATTTCTGTCATGAATGGATACAGGGATTTGGGATTTCATCTTGTTGACGGAGCGGATCCCACTATTATTGAACCGGGATTGGTGTTAAAAATCCCGGGAAATTTAACTTATAAGGTAAAAGAGGCCGATAATATATGGTATATTGCCGCAAGATTATTGGAAAGTGAACTGGCTGAGCATACCAGACGGTTTGAAGAATTAAAGAATCAATATGGAAAAAATACGGAGCAGGGGCTCGGCCAAAAGAATATTCTTGAAGAAATGGATAGACTTTTGGAGAGTAGTAATTGTGAAAATTTCAGAATTGAGGTGCAAAACTGGCTAAATAAGCGCTAAATCACAAGTATTGGCACAAAAAGGGTGCAAAAAAAAAAACTCTTTTGGTTTTTTTTTGAATATGCGCCTATACTGTCTTATATTTGTTTTAGATATCCTACACTAACAAAACATTAAAGAGGAGATGATTATGGCAGGTGAATTACCCAGAAGTCCTAATGTGTTTCACCCTACTAAACCTTCAGCGGTAGGTTCGCGAAACTCTCTGGCTCAGGAAGGCCGTTCTCAGAAAGAAGAGTACGAAAGACTTATAAATGAAGAAACCGACAAAGTACTGAACATCGTACAGACCAAACTACCCAAAGAGGTCCTTCAGCAGCTTGAGGTAATGGGTGGCCTAAAAGAGAAGCTCTACAACTACGTTAACCAGAACTATCAGAACATGTTCAACCGTTACGTGGTTACTTCCGAAGATGAAATGGTCAAGAAGATCAGAGGTTTCATCGATAAGGAAGAACAGAAGCAGCTGGCTCGCTATACTCCCAAGGAAATTGCGGAGATGCTCGACCAGATCGGCGGTGCGGACAAGTTCAACACCGGTGAAATCGAGAAATCCATGGTTAACATGTATGGACACCTTCAGGGGCACATCCAGCGTGGTATGAATGACCTGGAAAACGAAACCAACGCCCTTCTTCGGCAGAAGACCGATGTTGGAGCCTTCATTCGTGGTGAGAATGCCTACTCTATTGTAAAGTGTTCTTTCAAGGATAATGCCAACAAACCCAAGACTGTTTCCGATGTTAAGCTTTCCATCAATATTCTTGATTCCGAGCTTATCAGTCCTATCTTTCAGTATCAGGCTACCGTTGAGTACATCATTAAAGAGCAGATTGCCAAGACCGTTACAGAAATGATCGATAAGGAAATCGAAATCTTTCAGGATGAACTGGTAGACGAAGGTAAGGAAGAGCTGACCGATACGGAAATGATGTTTGAAAAGATCAAGCGGGTTCCCGACTTTACCGATGACGATACGGAAAATGAAGGTTCCAAAAGATACACCTTCATGGCCAAAACTCTTGTAGACAAGATCGAAGGCCTCCGTGCCGAAGTAGACCCGGAAGAGTTCGACCCCCTTAATATTCGTGAAAACATCAAAAAGATTGTCGATACGGAAAACATCAGAAACCGTGGTTTCAATACTGCGATTAACAATCTGACTTCTATTCTGGATACCAGTAAAATGGGTTATCAGTACGTAGAAAACCTTAAGGGTGCCCGAGAACTGATTCTCCGTGAATACGAAGATACGGATATGGACATTCTTCCCGATGAAAGATACAGCATCAGATTGAAGTATTTCGATTCTTCACAGCTTATCAAACAGCGGGAAGCCTACGACAAGCAGATGGTCGCTTTCCAGCAGGAAATTACCCATGTTTTTGATGTTGTAGAGGTTGTTTATCAGAGCAATAAGAAAATGTTTGCTGTAAATGACTTTGAAGATTTGGCTAAGAAAGCTAAATCCCGGATTAAGAAGAACATCAAAGATGAAAGTGGTGATCCCCTGTACGAAGAACAGGAAAAGAACTGGAATGAGATCCTGAGAATCCGTGAAGAAGATACTGACGTAGAGAAGCTGAATCAGACTTATCTCTACGAGAAGGATCTTCTTAAAAAGATGCTCAAGAGATCTTCCGAGAAGGTTCAGACCGTATACGGTTACCAGAACCCCAAGACCCGTGTTGTCATTGACGAAAGAATTTCTTTCCTTAAAAGAGAGTTCAACGATTTCGACTACCTGATTAACCCCTACCACGTACAACCCGGTCTTCTCCTTGATGTGGATATCACAAGCATCAAGAGAAAGAAATACACCTTGAATTCTATGGCTAACGTACTGAATGAGTTCCTCAACGGTATTTCCAAAGGATTCCAGGATGCCGCCTTCGCTTCCTTCAAGAGAAGACGTTCTACTGTGAGAGATGACATCAACCAGACCTTTGGTTCTGAACCTGCTACTTCCGGACATACGGACTATGTTGAAAAACTTTCCTCCGCTGCCTCCGAAGAGCCCGCACCCAAAGGAAAGGCCGATGTGACTCCTTCACGAAGAAAGAAAGTTAATCTTGATGAATTGAGAGATATGTAAATGACTGAAACCATACGGGATAATAAGTTAAATCTATTATCTAGTAGAGCTGGTTTTAACCAGGCTCTGGGCCATTTTAAAATGGCCCTTGGTTTCTCAGATGACGTCAGCGAGGGGTATAACCTCGCTGACGCGATTAATGAATCGCTGGGAAACCAGGAAATTGAAGAACACCAGATACTTCCCATTCTGAATATTCTTCTTGTTGATAAGTTTGCCTTTGCCTATAGGTCCCACAATATTAAGGGAACCCCCGGTAATACGGTGAAAATTGCCAATACTCTGTCCACCTGGAATAAGTGTCACCTTGTTTTAGCTACCTGGAGCACCGACGGTAAGCTCAATATCATTAACCCTGCCGATAAGGAACAGTGGAATGATATTCCCCTTAGTGAGGGCGAGCTCATTGTGCTCTATGCCGGTCCTTCCGGTGATAGCGATATAGATAAAAAGACCCTTGAGAGTTGTGTTGATGATTTCTTCAAACTTCTTTATGGGGCGAATATTAAAGGGAAAAAAGCCTATATTGACAGTAGCAAGGACGTGGCATCCAGTCCTGCCCCGGCAAAAGCTGTAGCACCTCCTCCGGTTCAATCGGAAAGTTCTTTCGCCGCTAATGATCAGACCGTAACAGCTAATCGAAGAGTTTCTACCAAGTATGGTATTACCGTAACTAATGAGCTTTTTCATAATGGTAATGTGGAAGCCTGGAAGAAAATTATCGAAAGCTATAAGGTCGCCCATGCCGGTTGCGATGTACTCATCTGGTACGATGGGGAGCGCATCAATGATATCAATGCCTTGTTTAAGTGGGGCAAAGTTAAAAGGGGAAACCCTATCATGTTCAGTGTTGCCGGAGCTGATATCAAAAATGTGGCTAAATTGAAAAAATATCTCTTTGAAGGTGCCAGTTCTCGATTCGAAGTCTTTTTAAACGGACCGGTCGGTGCTGTTTTGGACCTTTTTTAACCCAAGGAATTTGCAATGAATACCGTCTATCCTTTTAGTAAGACAGTCTATACCGATAATGACAAGGAACTTGAACTTTGTGGTGTCCGCGGGCAGCGTCTCATGGAACTCGCCGCCCTGGATATTCCTATTCTACCCGGTTTTATTTTACCCAATGAATCGGTTATGAGTTTGGAAGAAGATCGGGAGGATACCCTTAAACGGCTTAACGGGCAGCTTCGCGTTATGGAACCCATCGTGGAGAAGGAATTTGACAGTTCCGAGAACCCCTTGCTGGTCAAAGTTGTTGTCAGTTCAACACTCAACATGGTTGATACCACTTCCAGTATTCATAATATTGGTCTATGCGATACCACTCTGGGCGGATTTGCCGAAAAAGTGGGGGAAGAGTTTGCCTATCATGAGTACCGGGGTATGATTAAACGGGTTCTCCTTCTTGATAAAGAGTTGGAAGAGGATCCAAAAATCATTAAGAAGATCGATGGTTTTATCAAGGAAGCTTCCGATGCCAAAAATATTGCTTCGATCAAAAAATTCCTGGAGAAAATCAAGACTTTCTATCCGGCCGAATTTTTTGAAAAATCGGATAAACAGCTTCTTTACGTTCTGTCCCGCTACAGAGAAGTTTTCAAGAAGAGTGAGGTCCTTAACGATTCGGCTCTTCTCATTCAGGCTATGACTTTTGGAAACTACGGCAAGGAAAGTTACTCCGGTTTCTTTTTCTCCCGTAATATAGAAAATGGACAGGATGAGCTTTCTGGTCTCTTCTTTAAGGATTCCTTTGATGAAGTGGATTCTCAGGGGGCTGATATTCTGTCATTGAACAAGACCTATCTCAATGGTTTAATCCCGGTTGCCAAATGCCTTGAGGCTCATTATAAACAGATTCGTCGAATCAAGTTTACTGTGGAAGATGGTAAATTATGGATTATCGATCAAGCTGAAGCAACCAATAAATCGGCCATGGCAGAGATAAAGACTCTTCTGAGCCTTCATGATCAGGAGGTAATTGATGACGAGTATGTTATTAATGCCATTCGTCCTCCCCGTTTGGCCGAGATTCTCCATCCCGTGTTGAACAAAGCGTCAACGGGAAAGATCAAATCGGTGAAAGACGGACTGTCCGGGGCTATCGGTGCAGCCGTTGGCCGTGTTTATTTTACGACCGATCGGATCATAAAAGAGGCTCGTATTGCTCATCAGAGAGGTTTAGAGGATAACTTTATCCTGGCTATGCCCTCTACCTATGCGGATGATGTTAAAGGTATTGAAGTCAGTCGCGGTGTTATTGCCCGGGACGGCGGTTACGCCTCTCATGCTCCCGTTGTGGCCCGTTCTCTTGGAAAGGTTGCCATGATCAATCCGGGGATCGAATTTAATGATGACGGTATGGTTATTGACGGCGTTCAGGTTAAAGAAGGGGATTACCTTTCTCTGGATGTCCCTTCCTATGATAAGCCTACCATATACTTTGGCAAGGTTGAATTGATTGAGCCGTCTATTGAGGAAAGCGGTCTTCTTGATTTTCTGGAAATTGTTCAGCGTCATATGGGTGATATGGATGTCCATGTTAATGCGGACCAGCCCAGAGAGGCCAAGCTGGCTAAAACTTTTGGTGCCAAGGGGCTTGGACTATGCCGGACCGAGCATATGTTCTTTGATGAGAAGAGAATCCAGATCTTCCGCTCTATGATCATCACCGATGACGATAAGGATCGTAATGCTATTCTGAAGAAACTTCAGAAGATGCAGACCGATGACTTCTATGAGCTCTTTAAGATTATGGAAGGTATGCCGACTACTATTCGGCTTCTTGATTCTCCTCTTCATGAATTCCTTCCCCATACGAAGGAACAGATGGATGATTTTATTTCTTTCTTCCAAAAGAGTCATGCAGGTATTACGGATAAAGAAATTCGTAATCGTTGTGATCTTTTGGGTGAGGTTAACCCCATGCTGGGGCATCGTGGTATAAGATTGGCTATTTCTATTCCAGAAATTTACCGCATGCAGGTAACGGCCATTTTTGAGGCGGCCTATAAGCTTAGGAAAGAAGAAAATATCATTTCTAAACCGGAAATCATGATCCCAATAGTTATGTCTCCCAGTGAGCTAAAGGCTGTTCGTTACGGGAAAAAGATTGAAGGAAAAGAAATTGTAGGTATCGAGACAATAGAAGAAGAGGTTAGGGCCAAACAGGCTGTTGATATTCTTCCCTATAAGGTTGGAACTATGGTAGAGCTGCCATCTGCTGCTATTCTCTCCGGACAGATTGCCCGATATGCGGATTTCTTTAGCTTTGGTACAAATGACCTGACCCAGACAACATTAGGTTTGTCTCGAGATGACTTTAACACCTTTTTCCCTGATTACAATGAGTTTGACTTGCTGGCAAAGAATCCCTTTGCGGCCTTGAATCCGGCCGTTCGAGAACTTGTTGCACTGGCCAGTCAGAGAGGGCGTATCGTCAGACCTGATTTGAAGTTGGGTATCTGTGGTGAACATGGAGCAGAGCCGGATAACGTTGAGTTCTTCAAGAGTGTTGGACTGAATTATGTATCATGTTCTCCCTATGGCGTGCCTATTGCCAAGCTTGCCATTGCTCGAAGCAATCTTAAAAAATAATTTTTCCGGCCCTGATCAGATCCTGAAGTTCCAAGAATGAATCTAGGAGGTTCAGTTTCTGCAGGGCCAGGTTATACCATTCGGTCTGAGGGTAGTTTTCCACAAGTAGAATGAGAAGGTGCGAGGCTCGGTAAAGAGGAGAAAGATAGTTTTCTCTTTTCTCTGGTTCTGCACTAAAATATCCCCCAAAAGCTTTATCCATACTGGCCGCAGCTTCACTATAGGCCACATGAGTTTCTCCTCCCCGCAGAGAGAGAGGAATGTTCGGTTCAAAAGCCTGAATATCGGAGAGAAAAAGTTCACCAAAATAGATAAGCTTTTCCCATCCCTGATCTCTGTTTGTTGGTGAGATTCTTTTCTCCATTTCTTTAAGGGCCTTATCCATAAGTCTAATAGCCCTTCTATAGTGATAGCGCCAGACTCCTTCTTGTCTGAGAGAGCGTTTAGTTAATTCGTAGTCATAATAGGTGTGTACGCCTTCAAAAAACAGGGCGGAAGCTTTTTGAAAAAAAGTAGAATCGGAGGAGTTTCGTTTTTCTTCTTTACGAGGGGGCGGAGAGGGATCTTGCCCTTTTTCTTCTTGTCCCTGGTAAGACCGATTTTCAATATGAGCCATAAGAACTTCATAGGCTTCATTGATTTCGGTCATTCTAAGGTGACACCATTCTGCCTGGGCCTGGTTTTTGTCGGGGTGGTATTTCTTTACCAGTTTTTTGAAACCCCTATCCAGTTCATCTCGGGAGAATCTATTATCCTTTATACGGTAAATTGAAAAAGCAGAAGCCAAATCCATGGATAAATTATAGCAGAAATGATTTTTGTTTCATACCTTTTCCCGGAGAAGCGAAAATCTTTTTTCTCATTGACAAGGCATAAGGGCTGAATTAAACTTAACATGGATTTACCAAACAAGGAGTTTAACAATGGCCGAAATTAAAGACCTGTTTGAAGCTTATAAGGATGGTTCTCTTCCCCAGGACGGAGGATATGTCGTCTCTGTATTTTTTGATGAGAACTCAAATTACACACGTTTTGAAGCCATATCCTATGGAAATGTAAAGGATATATATTTAACAGAAGAAGGAATTACCTTTCAGGCGGACGGACGTAAATTGTTTGTTCTTTATGAACCCCTTTCCTATATTCAAAAGGGGATTGATCCCTGTTACCGGGACGATTTTCACAGAATTCCCTATCGTTTTAAGGAGTTGGAACGGCATGTGACAAAACGGCAGGATCGCATTTATGTTGCTAAGGAAGCGGTGGAAACCTATACTTCCTTTACCGTATTGAATGAAACGGGATACAATGAATCCTATGTTATCTATCAAGGCGATGATGCGGGAGAAATGGTAGGCAATTTTGTTCTTATGACTCTTTGGAAAAATATGCGTATCGCCAAGGGTGATGCCCAGAGTGCTGTGGATCTCCTCAAGGAAGTCATACCTACTTGGATGACTCCCTTTGGTTTTGAAACAGAAGATGAGGAGTAGTCCTACATGGACATCCTGTTAATCTGATCAATTATACCCCCCTGAGTGGCTCCGCTCAAAGCGGAGCGCCCTAAGGCTGTTTCTAATTCGTAGATACGTTTTTTCTGCTCTTCCACAAGGCGTACTAGGTTTTCTATTTCTTCCGGTGAATAACCGCCGCCTTTTTCCCGTTCCATTACAACCTGATCATTTTCCGCTTCAATATGGGCCAATTCAAAGCTGTCCTTATAATAGTCCAGTTCCAGAGGCATTTCGGGAAATCTTTTGGAAAAGATGATCTTTTTGGCAATCCTGTCCATCCCTTCTGCCGTAACCGCATCGGGATATTGCATAATAAAAGGAACCCGTTCCTTTAAGGCATCGCTTACCTGCTTGTCCATGAAGAGCATTCCCAGACACTCTGCATGTATGGAAAGGCTCCGGTCGGTTAAGTCCTTAAGACTTTCTGCTATAGAGAGTTCCGAAGCGTCTTCGGCCATATTCATTATAATCTTTGGCTGAAGGATATCCAGGAACAATTCAGCCTTTTCTACGGCTTCCGGTTCGACATGACGCAGCTCTTCGAGCATCTCCTTAAGGGGTTTTTGCTCTCCCGGATTCCTTTCCTGGAAGGCCCGGTCAAAATACTCGGTAAAAACCTCATTTTCTGCAAAAGCTCTCTGAAGAAATCGGAAGGCTACATTTTTAAGGAAGCCAAAGGCGTTCATAATAGAGGTCATGTGTGGGGTGGTAACGACAATTCCTGAGTTGGCTATAAGGAAGAAATCAATAACATTCAGGCTGGATCCTGCACCCAGGTCCAGAAGAATATAGTCGGCATCGAGCTCCACAAGGCCTTTCATGATGCGCTTTTTCTCTTCAAAGGCTATTTCTCCCAGTCCATAAACAAGTACATCTCCGGGAATGAGTGAGAGATTCTCGTAGTCCGTGGGTACCACAAGTTCTTCCATAGTAAGGCTTTTATCGGAAATGAAGTTCCCAATTCCCTTGTTGTTATTTTTAATTCCCAGCATGGTATGAAGGTTCGAGCCCCCCAAGTCCAGGTCAACCACAATTGTTTTTTTTCCGTTGACAGCTAAGAGAAGGGACAGGTTTGTTGACAGAACACTTTTGCCTACTCCGCCTTTTCCCCCTGCTATGGGAATGATTTTTTTCTCTGAATTTTCGTTTAGGATCATGTAATTCTCCCCGTTTTCCCTAGCATACAACAGAACTCCTTTATAAACAACATTTCTTCTGTTCTGCGGGAATTATGAGATCTCAATCAATTGTTAGAGTCTTTACTTGATGAACAGGGCCAGAGTGTTTAGAATTATACTATGTTGGATGAGGAAAGGGTTAAGAAACTACCCAAAGTTGAGCTGCATTATCATCTGGACGGCGGTGTACGTCCGGAAACCATCGTTGAGCTGGCCGGTGAAATAGGTATGGACTTACCGGAAACAGAACCGGGGAGACTGGCTGAATGGTTCCATCGGGGGGCGGACAGAAAAAGTTTGAGCCTCTACCTGGAAGGTTTTGCCCTGACTTGCGGTATTATGCAGACGGCCTCAGCTTTGACTCGTATTGCCCGGGAAGCTCTGGAACAACTTAAGGAAGACGGTGTTGTCTATGGAGAGATTCGTTTTGCCCCTATTCTTCATCAGGCAAAAGGTCTGACCCTTGAAGAAATTGTCCATGCCGTTGTGGCCGGGCTAGAAGAGGGGAGAAAGAAGACCGGAGTGGAATTCGGAGTTATCCTTTGTGCCATGCGTCATCAGAGCGGAGACCTCTCTATGGAAATGGCCGAGTTGGCCGTTTCTTTTCGTGACCGGGGTGTTGTGGGGTTTGATATCGCCGGAGATGAATTCGGTCATCCTCCCAAAAGACATTTGGAGGCATTTGAATATATCCGCAGGAAAAACTTTAATATTACCATCCATGCGGGCGAAGCCTTTGGGGTCGAGTCCATTTGGCAGGCTATTCAGATTTGTGGAGCCCATCGTATTGGCCACGCCACTCGTTTAACCGAAGACATGACGGTTCAGGGCAAGGAAATCAAACAGATGGGGACTTTGTCCCATTTTATTCGGGATAGACGGATTCCTTTGGAAATTTGTCTTTCCTCCAATATTCAGACCGGAGCGGCTTCCTCTATTGAAGGACATCCTTTTGGTCTTTATTATAATAACAATTTTAGGGTTATGCTCTGTACGGATAATGTACTTATGAGCAATACGACTCTAACAAAAGAAATGATGCTTGCTATTGAAGCTTTCGGACTTGAATTGGATGATTTGGAAAAGCTGACTATAAATGCGATGAAGTCCGCTTTTATTCACTATGATGAACGGCTTAAACTTATTTATGACGTGATCAAACCGGGGTACAAAGCAATCGCCGGTGAAAAATAGAATAACGGAGAAAACCTGATGCTCAGAGAAAAGCACGATTTTACCATTGAAAGTTTGGGTGAGCCTAAAATTGATTCCCCCATTCCCTATTCCAAAGTTTATGGTGATTCCATTGCCAATTACGTGAAGGAGGAAGAACGGATCCTTTACGATATTGATATTGTAGATGGAAAAACCATGAAAGATCTGGAAGCGGCCGGTCTCATGGAAAAAGCCGGCCCTCGGGAGAAAATCTACTTTAATCCCAAGCACAGCCATGCGGCTATTGTCACCTGTGGTGGCCTTTGCCCGGGGCTGAATGATGTTATCCGTGCTGTTGTTCGAACCCTTTGGTACCGTTACGGTGTTGAGAGAATTACAGGTGTCCGTTATGGGTTTACCGGTTTTCTTGCCGATTCGGACATTCCCACCATCGAACTGAATCCCCGAGTCGTTGATGATATCCATAAGATGGGCGGTACCATGCTCGGTTCTTCCCGAGGGAACGGGAAAAAAGTAGAAGAGATTGTTGATGCTCTGGAAAGAATGAATGTTAACATGCTTTTTATCGTAGGCGGTGACGGTACGCAGCGAGCATCAAATGATATCGGGGAAGAGGTTATCAGGCGTGGTCTGAAAATCTCTGTAGTGGGAATCCCAAAAACGATTGATAATGACCTTTTGTTTACGGAAAAAACCTTTGGATTCGAAACAGCTGTAGCCAAAGCGGTTGAGGCGGTTGAGGCGGCTCATGTTGAAGCACACAGTGCCAATAATGGAATTGGTCTCTTGAAGGTAATGGGGCGGGATTCAGGTTTTATTGCCGCCAGTACGGCTCTTTCCTCCAATGAGGCGAACTTTGTTTTGATTCCGGAAGTACCCTTTGACCTTCACGGAGAGAATGGTCTTTTAATACATCTTGTTGAACGGCTTAAGCGTCGGCAGCACGCCGTAATTATTGTAGCCGAAGGGGCAGGTCAGGAATTGGTCGAAATCCCGGAAGGGGAAGATAAATCGGGTAATAAGAAGTATGGTGATATCGGCAAATATCTGGCCGAAGAGATTAAAGCTCATCTTAAAGAGACCGGAATGGACTTTGCCCTTAAGTATATTGATCCCAGTTATATCATTCGGGCTTCCGAAGCCCTCCCTTCCGATTCGCTTTACTGTGCCCGTTTGGGGGCCAATGCGGTTCATGCGGCTATGGCTGGTAAGACCAAGTGTCTTGTAACATTGATGAATACCCAGTATGTTCACCTGCCCATTAAATTGGTTGTAGGGGGGCGGAAGAAGGTGGATCCGGAAAGTTCACTATGGCGGGATGTTTTGGAGAGTACTCACCAACCTCTCTCCATGAAAAACTAATCTCACAGCTTCTTCTTCGCTACGAAATAAAAGGGGCGCCTCCGGGCGCTCCCTTTTTTTTCTCCGTTGCGAAGAAGCTGCCCTTCGGTCGGCAGCTTGAACCGGTACTCGTCGTTGTCTGCGGCTTTGACGTACTTTTGTACGTCTGCGCCTTGCTGCCTAGATTACCGGTCCAATCTGCTCGTGAGATTGTTACGCTTTTTTCTGGTTTGGGATTGTTGCACGCGAGGATAGGCCCGAGCCTCTGGCCCGGTCCTATCCTGACGTTTTTGCGCTGTGGTTCGGGGTTGGTAATACGCAAAGAGGTGGCCTTCGCTGTATGCTTGGCCTGTCTTTGGGCGGGTTAGGCGATGGTTTTGTTCAGTTCTTTTTGGAGGGAGCTGTGTATGAAGTTTCGGATTTTGGAGCGTTGGGCTTTTCGTTCCGGGGTGAAGCGAAAGAGGAGGACGTAAATGAGGGTGCCCTGGTCATCGCGGCTGCCCATGAGGACACAGTCGGTGGTGAGGAGTACTCCGTTGAGTTTGAGTTGTACATCCTTTATGACGGTATTTTTTTGCATTTCCACGGATTCATCAAGAACGAAGGAGAGGCCTACGGAGCTTATGTCCATAATATGGCCCCGCTGCTGTGATGTTAGCAGGGCAAAGTTGAGGGTAATGTTGTCATTGTAGCCGCACTGGTAGCGAAGATATTTACGACGCCCTTTGGCTTCGTTGGCTTCCAGGACTTTGAGCATGTTTTGGGAGCACTCTTTTACTCCCTGTCTAAGCTGTATTACTCCGCAGTTGATGCCTACATCCATGATATAGGAATTGATCATATTTGGGTCGGAGAGACGACCGGACAGCACTCCTATCTGGAGATCCCCGTGCCGGTCGAGCAAGCCTTTAAGGTAGCTTTTCCATTCCGTTTCAGAGAGAGTCCCGTCTATGTTTACATAAAGGATGGAGTCGGGGAAGCGGTTAACCAGGGAATCTACTTTTTCCTGATTATTCAGAATATAAACTTCATATTCATTTTCCGATAGTATTTCAATGATATGTTCCCGGACTATTTCATGGGGGAGGACGAAAAAAACTTTTTTGCCTTCGTACATTAGTACCTCTCTAGGATATAAGAATAATATAAATATAGAGTCCGGTCAAATCTCTTCTGTAAGATTGATGGTGAACCGGCTTTGTGTTAATCTTGTCCCATGTCCAAGCTATTTAAGTGCCGCCTATGCGGGGAGTGCTGCTCCGGGGAAATGAAGGTTTTCCTGAATCCCGATGACCTCTTGCTTCTGCGATCCTACCTGAATAACTGTTCCGAGGAGGAGCTTTTTAGCCGGAATTATCTGACTTGGGATGAAAAAAGCGGTGTTAAACAGCCCCGCATGAAGTTTCGTGAGTTTCAGGGGATTAAATTCTGCCCATTTTTGGAAAATAGACTGGAAGAGGACGGGACTCTTTTGGGTTTATGCCGACTTCATCCTGACTTCAAGCCTCTTGTTTGTCATTTGGCTCCCCTGACCCGGACGATTGACTTCGCCGCCGATTCGGAAAGCTACGGTTTCATGCTTCCCCATCCGGCCTGCCCCGGCTGTGACCCCGATGTAGAGGACCGGGAGGAGCTGAGTTATGAGAATCTTGCCGACGATCTTAAAAGGCGTCTGGCTAGGGAGAAGGAGTACTTCCGCAGTCTCTGGCTTGCTCCGGGCGATTGATTGTGTTAAAATGGCCCCACTATGGAAAAGCAGATTGTTTTAACAGGAATCAAGCCCACCGGAATGCCTCATATCGGCAATTATCTGGGGGCTATTAAGCCGGCTCTCGCCCTGAGTGAAAAGTATGAGTCCCGTTTTTTTATCGCCGACTATCATTCGCTCAATTCAATAAAGGATCCCGCCGAACTCAGGGGATATACTTACGAGATTGCCGCCTGTTGGCTTGCTGCAGGGCTCGATCCGGAAAAAGTCCTATTCTACCGACAGTCCGATGTGCCGGAAACCTTTGAATTAACCACTATGATTATGGCCTTTACCTCCAAGGGGTTGATGAACCGGGCCCACGCCTACAAGGCACAACTCGATATTAACCGGGAGAAGGGCAAGCCCGACGACCATAACGTTAACATGGGCCTTTACACCTATCCTGTTCTTATGGCTGCGGATATTCTTCTTTTTGATACCAACCTTGTTCCCGTAGGAAAGGATCAGGTACAGCATATTGAGATGGCGGCGGATATTGCCGAAGCGGTGAACAGGAATTACAAGGAACAGCTCCTTACTATTCCCGAAGCCTATGTTTCCGAATCCACCAAGACTGTTCTGGGGATGGACGGTCGGAAAATGAGCAAAAGTTACAACAACACGATTCCTCTTTTCCTTCCCGAGAAGAAGCTTAAGAAGCAGCTTAATAAAATTGTAACCAATTCCCAGGAAATTGAAGAACCGAAAGACCCGGATACCTGCAATGTCTTTGCCCTTTATAAGTTGTTTGCCACAAAGGAACAGCAGGATGCCCTTGCCGAACGCTACAGAGCCGGCGGAATGGGATGGGGACACGCCAAGGCGGAACTTTTCGAAGTGATGAACGAAGTTATTAAACCCATGCGTGACCGCTATGATGAACTCATGGTGGACAAGTCCTATATTGATGAAGTCCTTGTTAAGGGGGCTCGGAAAGCCCGTGTTCTGGCGGGAGAAAAAATCTCTCACATGAGAAAAGTTATGGGAGTGGACGGTTAGATGAGACGAAGCGAACACAATAAAAGGGAAAAATACGGGGCCCGAGCCAAGGCTCTGTTGGAGGCTTTCTACTGGCAGCCTGAGGAAAAGGCTCTTCTGGAAATTATGGCGGACGAGTTTTTTACCATGCCCAATGCCCGGGAACTTCGCTGGAATGCGGTCCGGGAAGGGGTGGATTGTATTATTCTCAAGGAAAGGGAGATCGAATTCTCTCCCGATATCTACTCTCTCTTTGTTCGGGGACTAAAGGATGGCCTGGATTTTGAGGGGGAAAAGATTGAATCGCCCGAGGAAAAACTCTTTTCCCATGAAACGGGAAAGAATGTTCTTAAACAGCTGGACTCATACAAGATCGGCTAAGCCAGCCTGAATGGCCTTCTCCGCTTTGGACAGGAGTTTTGCCTTGGGAGCGTTATTCAAAAAGGACGCTCTTATGGTATTAAGGAGAAGGGTTAACATATCACTAAAACTCAGAGAGCTTCCTCTGTAGACATCTACATACTCTTGATTCAGTTCTACTTCGAAGAGCAGGGGATCGTCCGTATTCAGAGTGAGAAAAACTCCCTTTTCCATGAGAGTGGAAATTGGGTGATTCTCCATTTTTGTCGCAAAGGTTTTTGTGAGCAAATTGCTGGTGGGGCAGATTTCCAAAGGTATCTGTGATTCGGCCAAGTCTTCCATAATTTGTTCATTTTGGAAGGCACTTACTCCATGACCTATTCTCTCCGGGTTAAGAAACTCCAGGGTTTCGTAGATCTGGGTATAGGGTGTTTCTTCTCCCGCATGGGCAACGTAGTGCAAACCGGCTGCTGTGGCTTTGGCGAAAACTTCCTTGTAGGTTTCGGGCAGGCCCGACTTTTCCGCCCCGCCCAACCCGATACCGAGTATTCGTGTTTTCTCTACTGTTCCCAGATAGCCGAGGAGCAGATTCAGGTTGTTCATGGCATTTTCCGGCCCAAAGGTCCGGGAGACATCAATGAATATTCCCGTTTCACGGCCTGTGGTCCGGGCTATTTCTTCCAGACTGGCATCGAGGGAGGTCATCATCATGTTAAAGTCGAGTCCTCGCTTAACGAAGGAGGAAACGGCAAGATGTCCTTCCAGGTAGTGGATATTATTTCTCTCCATATAGGGGAGGATGGAATTTCCGATAAGAGCAAAATCCTCTTCTTCTTTGATAAAGGACTGTATGTTAAGAAATTGCTGAATCATTTCAGAAAGATTGGCTATTTTTTTGATACCAAGTACTTCTTTTAGGTCCTGTTCTGTTTTACATTCCGGATAGAGGGCGTATTTTTCATTCAGCTTAAGCAGGTCTGCGGCGGTCATGAGGGACTCTATGTGAATATGCAGTTCCGCTTTGGGGATTTTTGTGATAAATTCCTTAAACTGTTCGGGATTTTTACCTGATAGCTTTTCCTGTTCGGTGATTGTCCCGGCAAGCTTCATTATCTCATTCATATATTACTCCCATCTCGGAAACATGGCTGGATTCATACTCATTGTTTATAAGTTTCGGCAGAGGAAGGGGAAACATTAATGGTCCTATCTAAAAGAAACGGCTTCATTTTCACTGACCGATCTTTCCAGTTGAACCTCAATTTTCTTCTGTATCTGAGAAAGTCTTGTACTGGCCGGATAAATTTCTCTGGCTCTGAGGATATCCTTGAGGGCGGCCTGATACTTTTTCTCCTTGAAGGAAAGAAGGGCACGACGTCGGATTGTATCATAACGGTTGGGAGAACGGCGGAGAACTCTATTGTAGTCCATTCGGGCAAAGTCAAAGGAACCGATCTTTTCATAGCAAAGGGCTCGGTAGTAGTAGGCGTCTTCCCTTTCATCGGCGAATTCCGGGAGGTAGGTTATGGCTTCTGTGTAGTCCTTGATGGCTTCTGCGTAGGATTCGCTAAAATAGTAGGTATTGGCACGGGCGTAATGGGCCATGGCATATTCCGGATCCAATTTGATAGCTTCGGAGTAGAAGGAAAGGGCTCTTTCATCTTCGTCCATCATACTAAGAGCCAACCCGCAGTTAAACCAGGCTTTTTTATGGGAGGATTCGAGCTTGAGGGAATTCAGCCCGCATTCAAGGGACTTGGCATAGTTTCCCATAGAGTAGAGGCAGCTTCCCATTTCGAACCAGATTTCGTTGTTTTCACGATCCAGTTCTGCCGCTGCCATATAACATTCCAGAGCTTCACGGTACATGTCACTTCTGTGGTAGTTGTATGCATCGATTAATGTTTTATCTAGTTCATATTGCCGATTCATCTGATCCTCTGAACCTAAATGTATAACAAAAAAATAATATTATCAATTTTCTTTTAAAAAAAATCAAAAATCTGCCGATAGGGCGGAAAGCCTAAAGCGGAAAGCGGAAAGCGGAAAGCGGAAAGCGGAAAGCGGAAAGCGGAAAGCGGAAAGCGGAAAGCGGAAAGCGGAAAGCGGAAAGCGGAAAGCGGAAAGCGGAAAGCGGATGGCGGATGGCGGATGGCGGAACGTGTTTGCTGGGGCAATAAGCACTAATAGGTCGCATAACCTACATTTCCGCTCTCAGCTTTCAGCTGTCTGCTTTAGGAGAGAGGTAGAGGAGTAGTACTCCGGTGAAGATAAGGGCGTAGCCCAGGAGGTGGAGGGGGGTGGCCGGTTCTCCCAGGAGGAGGATTCCCAGCAGGGCGGCGGTGAGCGGTTCTGACATGCCCAGGACAATGGCGTGGCCGGCGGGAATGGTTTTTACGGCCAGGTTATAGAGGGCGTAGGGGATGCTGGCTGTTAGGAGTCCCAGGAGAAGAAGGGGGGGGATGGCGGGGGCTGTGAGGATGACCGGCCAGTTGGCTCCCGAGAGAAGAGGGAGAATCATCAAGCCGGAGAGGACCATGACCTGGGTGGTGACTTCCAGGGAGCCTTTGTATTTTTGGAGTCTTTTCATGGTGAGTCCGGTGGTACTCCAGCTTAGTCCTGCGCCCAGGGCATAGAGAAGGCCCGAAGGGGCGGTGAGGCCGTCCCAGTTTACGGCTCCCAGAATCACCGAACCCACAAGAGTGAATAGTACGGAACGGAACCATTTTCCCGAGAGGGGGACTTTGTCTGTGAGACGTTCGAGAATCCCCGCAAAAAGGGGAGAGGAGCCTATATAAATCATGGTGCTGAGGCCGACTCCGATCCGGGATACGGCGGAGAAGAAGCAGGCTTGGGTGGAGACGAGGGCCAGGGCGCTGATGAAAAGGGTCGGGAGGCTTTCCCGGGGGGCTTTCATGAGATGTCTGACGTTTTTAGCTTGATAGGCCAGGAGGAAAAGGCCGCCTAGAAAGAGGCGGAAGGCGGCTATGGTAAGGGAGCCGATCTCTGTGGGAAGATAGGCGGCTATGGTGCCGGAAAATCCCCAGGTGATTCCGGCAAGAAGGGCGTAGGCCTGGGCTTTTTTAGGTGATGACATTTTGTTCCTCCCGGTGTTGGGCAAAGTATTCCCTATAGTATTGATCCATCTCTTCGGCGCTTTTCGCGTTGGCAATTTTGCTGGCGTGCAGGTGGTAGCCGAATCGGAGGTTTTCGCTAAAGTAGAGGCTGAAGCGGCGGGCCCGGGTTTTGTGGAATTCCGGGGGCTGATGAAGCTGAAGGAGTTCGTAAAACCGGTCCCAGCACTCTTCCAGGTCTATTTGATGGGGGGCCTGGTCTTTTAGGAGGGCGAAGAACCAGGGTTGGCGGGTCGCCTGGCGGCCTATCATGGTGCCTCCGGGCTGTTGCTTCTCCCGGCATAGTTTGTATTCGGCGGGGCTGTTTATATGGCCGTTGGCCACAACGGGGATGTTCAGTTCTCTTTGGAGGAGGCCTATGTACTCTTTTCGGGGGATCCGGGCGGCTTTTTCCTTGCGTGTTTTAGGATGGAGCACGAGAAAATCGGCTCCCGCCTGCTCCAGGGAGGAGGCAAAGGAGATGAGTGCTTCCCCGTCTTCCCGTTCTCCCAGTCTGAGTTTAGCGGAGACGGCTATTTCCGGCGGCAGGGCGTCGCGGAGGCTTTTGACAAGTTCCGCCGCTTTTGTCCGGTCCCTCATGAGGGCGCAGCCGGCTTTTACCTTTATAATGTGGGGGGCGGAGCATCCCATGTTTATGTCGATTCCCGCCGGATTCAGCCGGGCTAGTTTGAGGGCTGAGGCTGTCATGTCCTCCCGGTCGGCTCCTATGAGCTGGAAAATTACTTTGTCCGATCCCGGTTCGACCGAGTCATAGTATTTTTCCAGCGGTCCTCCCTGGCGGTAGAGCCGGGCGTCTATCATTTCCGAGTAGAAGAGGTCGCAGCCTCCGTAATGATCTATGAGCAGGCGGAAACCGGCGTGGGTCAGGTCGGCCATGGGAGCGAGGATGAGGGGGTGATTGTCCGGGGTAAATAGGGGCTTCATTTAATCTCCGGCGCACAGAATAGCACGGCGGGGGGGCCTTCTCCAATAGGGGAAGGCCGATTTCTAAAGGGGGGAGGTGCGTTAGGGATAGGAGGGGCGCGAAGCGGTCTGAAGGGGGGAGCCCTTTAGACGGAACCCCCGCATAGCCCGGCCCCGGCTGCAAGCCGGGGAAACGCCCCAAATAGGCGTGAAAAATTGACTTTTGCGACGGGGGAGCTTAGAATTTAATGACTACCAGCAGCGGGAGTCCCAGGGTGAATCAGGAAGTAAAAATGAAAGGTATCGGGTGTTTTCTTGGTACGTTGACCAGTCCCTATCATAACAGTATTTTAAACGGCGCCTCCGATCACGCCCTTTCTCGGGGGTACAGTTTTTACGGGTATTCGGGGCAGCGAATCGGCACGCCCGACCCTTCTCAAAGTATTAAAGCGGAGATTTTTAAGTTTGTTAATCCCTCCCTTATGCAGGGGATTCTTTTTCCCGTAACTCTGGCACAGTATATGAGCCGGGAGGAGCTGGCCCGTTTTTTTGACGAGTTTAAGGGTGTCGAAAAGGTGACGATTTCCGGTGATATGAAGGATTACTCCAATGTGGTGGCCGACAATAAGGCGGGTATGATGAGCATGGCCCGTCATTTGGTGGAAGAGCACTCCTTTGAAAATTATGTTTTGATTCGGGCGATTGAGACCAATATTGTTTCGAATCTGAGGGAAGAGGGGCTTTTGGAGGTTTTCCGGGATAAGGGGATTGACCCGGAGGCGCATCTGACGATTTTTCATGAGAAGATTGAGGAGTTGTCCGGGAGAATTGTGGCCCACCGCATTGTTGAGGAGAAGGTGCCTTGCGATTGCATTGTCTGCGTGAACGACGGGATTGCTCTGGAATGTATGAAAACCCTAAAAGACATGGGGATTTCCGTTCCGGAAGATATAGCTGTTGTGAGTTATCAGGGGCGCTTCGAAAGTCTTTTTTCTTCTCCTCCTTTAACAACGGTAGATGAAGATCCCTACTTGCAGGGGGAACTGGCGGCGAAAGAGTTGA
Source organism: Spirochaetales bacterium (assembly GCA_028533045.1). Taxonomy (GTDB): domain Bacteria; phylum Spirochaetota; class Spirochaetia; order DSM-2461; family DSM-2461; genus SZUA-368. Next base: position 129,615 of record JAQQAP010000029.1, read on the forward strand.
TTGACCGTATTGAAAGGGGCGGCGGTGAGGTGCGTGACATTTTTGTTCCGGCCACTTTGGAAATCCGGAACTCCTGCGGCTGCAAGGGGCGCTATGTACCCCGGGATAGGGAAACTTTTCATGAGGAGAGGGGATTTTATACTCTTTCGGAGATGAGAACCCGGGCTCTTGAGGAAGCTATGCAAATAGACCGGGAGGGAACTCAGGAGAAGCTGAACGAAAATGCCCTGGATGAACTGGATATGATTTACAAGGTGGAGTCCTGGATGCTGGTGGACCGGATGATAGAGCTTTTTAGGCGAATCGGTTATTTTCGCATAGACAACACGGATTTGAAGATGGCTGTGGACTATCTGAATCAGTATATCTTCCTTAAGCACTGTTATATTGTGACTTTTGACAGGGAGGAGCCTCCCTTTAACAGGGGGACGATTGAAATTGCCTTCCATGACGGCCAGTTTGAAGAGTTGGATAAGGAAGAGAAGGATATTGATCCGGCCGTTCTCATTCCGGAGAAGCTTCTTTCTCATAAAGAGCCCTGTTCCTATATTATAGAGATGCTGGTTTGGAACGGCGCGGCCCTGGGATATATTATTTTTGATCGTTCCATGCGGGCGTTGAAGATTTTTGAGGCAATCAAAAATATTATTAGCGCGTCCCTTCAGACAAGAAATAATGTGCAGAGTCTTAAGATGGCCAACGAGCGGTTTCACGATATTGCCATAAGTACCTCCGACTGGATTTGGGAGGTGGATGAGGATTTAAATTTCACCTATTGTTCGGGCGAAGCGAAAACGGTGATTGGATACTCTACGGAAGAGTTGATGGGCAAGTCTCTCTTCTCCTTTTTGCGGGATGATGAGAAGGAGTATAAGTCCATTCTTATTGAGCACTTTATCAATAAGCGGAAGGCTTTTGAAAATAAGGAGAACTGGAACCTGAATCGCTTTAACCAGCCCGTGGCTCTGACTATTTCGGGCAGGCCGATTTATAATGGGGAGGGGAAGTTTCGCGGCTACCGGGGGGCATTCAAGGATATTACACAAAAGAAGCTTTCCGAAGAGAAAATTGCCCATATGGCTTATTTTGACCAGCTTACGGGGCTTCCCAACCGAGCTCTGTTTATGGAGAGGCTAAATCATACTATTCGCGATTCGGGGCGGGTCGGAAATTACGCGGCGGTTCTGTTTCTTGATTTGGATAGGTTTAAAAACCTTAACGATACCCTGGGCCATGCCTATGGGGATGAATTGCTTCTTCAGGTGGGCGTCCGGATTCAGGATCAGATTCGCGAGTCCGATACGGTGGCCCGCATTGGGGGAGACGAGTTTGCTGTGCTTCTTACCAATTTGAGCGGCCAGGGCGGGGTGAGCCGGGTGGCGCGGAATATTGTCTCCGCCCTTTCGGAAAATTATCTTATTAACGGCCAGTCCTTCTACTTTACGGCCAGCATTGGGATCTCTCTTTTTCCCGAAGACGGTTCTACTTCGGATATTTTATTGAAAAAAGCGGACACTGCTATGTATGAGGCCAAGGATGAGGGGAAAAACCGATTCTTCTTTTACCAGGCCAATATGGATGTTAGGAGTAAGGAACGATTGAAGTTGGAGACTCTTATGCACGACGCGCTGGAGCAGAAGGAATTTGTCCTTTACTATCAGCCTATTGTTCGGGCCGACTCGCAGGAGTTGGTATTTTTCGAAGCCCTGCTCAGATGGAAAAATCCCGATGCCGGATGGATCTCGCCGGAGACTTTTATTTCTATTGCCGAAGAGAACGGTCAGATTGAGAAGATAGGGATGTATGTCTTTGAAGAGTCGGTGAGGCAGATTCGGGAGTGGAAGGATAAATTCGGCTTTAACCTGAAGATTTCGATTAACTTTTCTGCCAAGCAGCTGTCGGATAAAAAAATCATTCCCAAGCTTAAGGCTATTCTGGAAAAATACGCTGTTTCCGGGGAGGATATTCATATTGAGATTACCGAATCCATTATTCTGAAGAATGAGGACTATATTATTGCCACTCTAAATGAGTTAAGGGAGCAGGGCTTTTCCATTTTTCTCGATGACTTTGGGACGGGGTACTCCTCCATGAGTTATCTTCAAAGGCTTCCCATTGATGCGGTGAAAATCGATAAATCCTTTGTTATGAATATGATTGAACAGAAGCAGTCCAGGATTCTCGCCAAGACTATTCTTGATATGTCCCGAAATCTGGAGTATTCCGTTATAGCCGAAGGGGTGGAAACGGAGGAGGCCGTGGAAATGTTAAAGAATTGGGGCTGCGATTACCTGCAGGGTTTCCTTTTTTCCCGGCCCATTCCTGTGGCAGAGGTGGAGAAGCGCTATTTTAACTAGTTTTTATGTTGATTTCTCCTTTGGTATCTACAGTGATTTCCCAGGTTCTGTTCTCATAGCTAATTTTGTGGTGTGAATCTTTTACGGAATAGTCCGGTATCTCTTTAATGGTTCCTTCTACAGGAAAGAGGAGGGTGTTGAAGACGATTTTCCCCCGGCCCTTCTGTTTGATGCTTAGCTCCGGGGCCGGTTCCCTCTGGTCATAGTAAGGGCAGTGCCATCCCCGGAAGGGATCCCGGCTCCCCCGGAAGGTTTCCGTAATCAGTTCCCCTTCACTCAGGGATTTGAGTACCAGGTTTCCCTGGTCGAATTGGGTGAGGAAGGCTCCCCGGGATTGGGCCAGCTCTCCTGTGCGGTAATGGAAGACCAGTTCCGCTTCGTGGAGTTCTTTGCTGTTCACTTCATCAATGAGGATAAAGAAGTCCGGTTTGACAAAGATGATCTTTCTTGTATGAATCGCATCGGCAATGAGGTAATCCTTTGTGCCGTAACCTCCTCTGAAGACACCTTTGGCGTAGTCGTAGCTATCTGTGGTTTTCATAAAACCTTCTGCGTCTCCCGCTTGCTGGCAGTAGCCGTCTATGAGGAGGGAGTTGTAGGCGGCGGTGGTTTTGAAGTAACGCGCTTCTTCCAGCCAATCCACGTCGGGACTGGTGGTGTAGCGCCAGCGGCCGCAGTTGTTGAGGATGTTACGTCCGTAGGCGGAGAGTTCTATGTTGAGCTGGTCTTCGTTCATGTGGTTGTCGCCCCAGCGGCCCATATCAAAGAAGAGGTAGTTGGCTTTTTCCGACCAGTCGCTCCGCATGAATCCCACCCGGGCGTCTTCAAAAAAGCGGGAGCTCTGTTCCGGGGGAGTTCCTTCCCTGCCGCCGGAGAGGCGGTAGGCTATATCCGGCCGTTTGAACATCTTGTTTACCCGGATGAGTTGCTCCCGGCGGTTGCTTTTGCTGCTTGAGTCGTTGGTGACGGGGACGGAGTAGTCCGGTTTTTCCTGATACATCTCCGCCAGGGAGGCCTGGACCAGACGTTCAACGTAGAGAGGGGGAAAGAGAGATTCAAAGCCGTTTTTCTTGCCCACTTCGTAGAAGGCAAAGAAGCTTCTCATGGCTACCCAGTGGTAGCCGCCGGACATTTCGTTGGTGTAGTAGTCCTCATGGAACTGTTTCTCCCACATGTTCATAAGAAAGTCTACGGCGTAGCTGCGCCACTCCTCCGATTCGGGGAATTCCTGGAAAAAGAGGGTCAAAATTCCCAGGGCGGCCACTTCTCCCACGGCGTGGTTTCCCCTTTTCCAGTGGTGTTTTCTTAGGAATACCCCATGCTCGTGGAGGGAGAGGAGGATTGTTCCCCACTCTTCCGGGGTGACCGAGGGGGAGTGAAGAATCTTTCCCAGCGCTTCCGGCCAGGTTTCCCCGGCCCGGGCGGCTGCCTCAAAGGGACGCCAGGTGGACTTTTTGTACTCCAGATAGGGTTTCCCCTCCGGATTGTAGACGGGGACGTTTTTAATGTAGTCCGTCATTTGGGCGATGATTTCCCGGGGGTATTTTTCCTCTTTTGTTTTTTGGTACTCATTGGCCATGACGACAAAGTGGCCGTGGCGCACGAAGCCGCCGTTCCATTCCAGGTCTCCCGTGGGGGTGGCGTACCAGTCGAGTTTGTCTTTCATCTCCATGGTGTAGCCGCCCAGGTCAAAAATCCGGGAGGCGAATTTCCGAGCCATGGCCGAACTGTTTTCCGGTATAATGGGACCGATTTCGTCCTGGTGATAGCCTTCCGTTCTTTGGGGAAGCACTTCCCTGTAGAAGGCGAGTATGTCATCCAGGTTTTTGAAGTCTTTAGTGAGTATTTCTTTGAGTCTGTTCAGCATGTCCTATCCTTTAATCGAACCTATCATTACACCCTTGGTAAAGTGTTTTTGGATAAAGGGATATACCAGAAGGATGGGTATTGTAACTATGACAACCATGGCCATCTGTACGGAAACGGCGGGGGGCGCTACGGCTACGATGTTATCTTCCAGCACTTCGCTCTGAATGGCGGTTGAAAGAATTTGTCTAAGGATAACCTGTACGGGCCATTTCGTATTGTCGTTTACGTAGAGGACCGCCGTAAACCACTCATTCCACTGGTAAACCGCATGAAAGAGTCCCACCGTTGCCAATACGGGCTTGGAGAGGGGCAGAATTATCTTAAAAAAGATGAGTACCTCATTGGCCCCGTCTATGCGGGCCGACTCTTCCAGTTCCGCCGGTACCTGGGCAAAGAAGTTCCGCAAAATAAGAATGTTCCAGGCGGTCATAAGGTTGGCGAATACGTAGACCCAGGTCGTGTTCATAAGTCCCAGGGTTTTTATGAGCAGGAAGTTGGGGATGAGTCCGCTCTGAAACCAGAGGGTAAAGGCTATCATGAGGGTCAGTATGGTTCTGAAAGGGTAGTTTTTGCGGGATATGGCATAGGCGAACATGGCCTCCACCAATAGTCCCAGGGCGGTACCTACCACGGTTCTAAAAATCGTTATTTTATAGCCGTTGTAGATGAGGGAACCGTCGCCCAGAATATACTTATAGGCTGTCCAGTCCAGGGTCCTGGGAAAAAGAGCCATAGGCCTGAGGGCTCGCTCCGCATCGGCCATGACCGATCGGCCCAGTACGAAAAGGATGGGGAAGAGGGTCACGACGCATATGATAAGAAGGATGGTGGTATTTACCACATCAAAGGCTATTCCTTCGTCTTTCATTCTTTTTTTGAGTTTATTTGTCTTTACCATATTCCGTCCTCTCCAAGAAGTTTTGCTACCTTGTTCGTAATTATTACCAGCGCGAGGGATACAAAGGATTTAAAAAGCCCCGCTGCGGTGGTGAAGGAGTAATCCGCCCCGATAATACCTCTCCGGTAGATGTATGTTTCGAAAACGTCAGATACGGAGTAGACCACCGGAGAATACATATTGAAGATCTGCTCAAAATTTTCATTGATAATTTTCCCCACCCTAAGGATGAAGAATATGGTTATGACGAATTTAATGGAGGGGAGGGTTATGTAGCGGGTTTTTTGAAAACGGCTGGCCCCTTCAATGCGGGCCGCTTCGTACTGGTCCTGTGAGATGCCGCTTATGGCCGCCAAATAGATAATGGTACCCCATCCTAGGTCTTTCCAGATGGAAGAGGCTACCAAAACGCCCCGGAACGTGTCTGTGCTGCCCAGGAAATTAATGGGCTTTATATGAAAAAAATCAAAAAGCGGTACCAAGGGCCCTGAAGAAGGTGAGAGTAACATTACCGCCAGCCCCGAAACGATTACCCATGACAAGAAGTGGGGCATATAGGTTATGGTCTGGACGATATTTTTGAATCTTTTCTTTCTTACCTCATTCAGCATCAGGGCGAATATAATGGGCATGGGAAATCCCCAAAACAGTCTCATAAGGCTAATGACTAAGGTATTGCGTAATAATTTGAAAAAGGAAGGACTGCTAAACAGGTCCCGGAAGTTGTCTAATCCCACCCAGGGGGCATTAATAATACCCTCGATTCCCCCCATGCCGTTATAGTCTTTAAAAGCTATGGACAGACCCAATATGGGTACATACTTAAAGAGTATAAAATAGATGATTCCCGGCAAGGCCAGTAAGTGGAAGAACCTGTATTTTATTATATTTTTTTTAAACCAGAGAGAAAAGGAATCACGTTTTATCGTTCCTGTACTCATTAATGTCTCCTTAAAGCAAAAGGTTGGCGGACTTATGTAATCCGCCAACCTCCGAGCCGGTTAGAAAACGGCATCTAGTCCCGTGGGCGTCGTTGTCGAAAGAACCTGAAATCCTCATGTACAGCTTGTACACTGCGGTTTCAGAACCTTCCGACGCCTAGCCCTCGGTACAATTTGCTCGTTTTAAAAGCGGCTCTACTGATAGCTTAATTACTATTTGTATAATGTTTTGGCATACTTCATGAACTCGTCGGCATAGAGTTCTTTGTATGTGGCCAGGAAGTTGTCCCATTCGTCGATTGACTGTTCTCCGATGATGATTCTGTTACGAACTTCATCAAGAAGGGCATCCGCATCGGCCTTGGTGTTTTCAAATTCGGTTCCCTTCGTATCGTAGATGACGTAATAGTCGGGGTTCCATACAAAACCTACTTCTTCCATCCAGTTCATACCCTCCCGGTAGGCCCCTTTCACAAAGTTGTCGCCCTCGTTGGCCACATTGGGGAAGAACTTATCGTAATAGATGAGCTGGTAAGCGGAATCGTAAATTCCTTCTCCCGCACGGAGGTCGGTAATTACCATGTTTTCCTTGTCCGCCCACTCCCAGTGAACCCCTTCCAGGCCGTATCTTGTGGTGATGTAGTTAGTGGGATTTTCTACCATCCACTCATAGAGTTTAAGGGTTTCAACGGCGTTTTCCGAATAACTCACGAGGCTCATTCCGGGGTTGGCTTCGAAGCCTCTTGTTACTTTATAGTCTCCCCCGTCATAGGTCTTGATGGCAACATATTCGTATACGGCGTTGGGATCGTTGGCGAGCAGTTTGTCCCAGGGTCTGATGAAGTTGGAGTACCAGCCGGCATGGGCGGCCACTCTGTTTCCGATGATGAGGTCCTGAGCCTGGGCTTTCTGAAGCAGGTACTGGTCCGGGTGGAGAAGGCCGTTGGCGTACCAGCGGGAAAGGGTTTCCAGGTAGTCTTTATATCTGGGGTGAAGGGCGATGGGGACAATGTTGCCCTTTTCATCTTCGTAGTTGGCGAAAGCGGTTCGGCCGGTAAGCACCGGTACTCCCAGGATAGAATAACCCAGGGCGGCTTCCATTTCGTTAAAACCTTTTACGCTTAGAAGAGGAATGGTATCGTTCTTTCCGTTTCCATCCAGGTCCATATTTTTAACGGCCATCAAATAAGCTTCAAGCTCTTCGATGGTTTCCGGTTTATCCATACCGATTTTTTCCCGCCAGTCCTTTCTGATGGCAATGGCGTAACCCATGCTTCCCTGCTGCCGGGGAATGGCCCAGATTTCACCGTCGCTGTCGGTTACCGCTTTCCACTGCTCTTCTGTGAAAGCTGAGTAAAGGGTAGGGGCATGTTCCTGCAGGAGGTCTTTAAGAGGCAGGAGAGCACCCCGAGCCTGCAGATTGATCATAGAAGCTTCTTTGTACGAAGTCTGTACCGAATCGATCGCTTCTTCCCCGGCAAGGGAGAGGTTGATTTTCTTACCCAGTTCGTTTGAGTTGGGCATATTGTAGACTTCAAAGTCGATGCCCGACTGTTCTTTTATATACTCGTATACCTTATCGTTATCAACAGATTCGGCTCCGCCGTTGTTGACGTTTCTCATGACGATGGTGACTTTTTTAGGGGCCGAGCCAGCGGCGGCTTCCGTACTACCGTTGGCAAAAACCAAACCGGTAATAAGGGATATCATTAAAACAAAGAATGATATTTTTTTCATATTTACTCCTGTGAACTTCCTAATCTCTACGATATGGAATGCTATCGTATGCATCCTGTTTCCTTAATCTCTCCTCCTTCTGTTTTGATAAATCCGATAAATAATGATATCCGTCCCTTTTACGAACTGTAAATGTCAAATTTCCGTACCATTTTATTATAATAGGGGAAAACATCCCTTCTCTTAAATAATAGAAGAGAAAAAGAAATGAATACAAAAGGTTCTAGGTGCGCTCAAGGGTACTTAGAAAGCTCTGTTGTCGGCTATATCAATTATAGGATGAAAGAGGGGAAATCCGGAATTTTGGTATTGAGTACAGAAAATTGGTATTTCGTTCTGACCAAAGTTATAGTAGAATTAATTACTTTTTACAGAATTTTAACCTCCGGGGTTTCACTAGATGAATGTCATAGCTAAAAATAAGTTTTTCTTTTCTCTTCTCTCTCTCTTGATTGCCATTATCGCCCTTATTCTGATTAGCACGGTTTTTCTTTATATAAATAGTGTGGAGGGGAAGATTCGGGAAATAAATCATCAGTTTAATGACATTTTGCTGGGAAGTTCCAAATCTTCTGTTGAGGACTATCTCTATTCCATTAATAAGATAGGAAATCAGGTTTATACCAATAACAGTATTCTCAATCTCATAAATGATTCTGAGAATCTTACAAGCAAGGAGAAGATATTCATTCTTGACTGGCTGACTCAGCTTAAAAACTCCACCTCCAATATTCATTCGGTTTCACTCTATATATCGGATGAGAACAAAATCTATGATACCAATTACGGTTATTCTCACTATTTTAACTATCCCGACAGGGAGTGGATTCGCCGGTCAAACAGCAGTAAGGGAAACAGGATGCTTACCATCCGTTATCGGGAGTTAATCGGTTCCAACAACGATGAGTCCCTTAACAAGGATGTGATCAGCTTCATCTATACCCTTCCTCCCTTTTCCAAAGGCAGTAACAAGCTGAGTATTAACATTAATCTCATTGCCATCTACGATGAGACTATGGAGGAGTTGAAGGGGAGCGGGGACTACTTCTTCGCCATTCTGAATAAGGATAATTCTCTTTTGATTGGGGACCGGGAAAACCGGATCTATCAGGAACTCAGTTCTATGGCTGGGGAACTTTCCTACTCCACAAGCCGGCTGTTTCATACTCTTAAAGTGGATGACGTCAGTTATTCGGTGACCCAAGTTCCTTCCGAATCGTTCCCTCTGAACTTTATCTGGATTGAATCGAACCGGAATGTGAGAGACTTCCTTTCGGAGATGAGAAGAAGTCTTATTTTAGGGGTTTCCCTGGTGGGACTTTTTGTTCTGGTTTTTGCTCTTTTTATTGCCTGGAAAACCACAAGGACCATGGATGAAATAATTCAGCTGATAGATTATCAGTCAAGTAATATTCTTTTTGTGGCTGATTTTAAGGAGTTTATTACCCAGACTCTCAACGACAACAGCATTATGAATGAGAAGCTGGAGGCGGTGACCAATATTTACCGGGATAACATGCTCAACAAGCTGCTTGATAACCGGAATTTTGCCGTATCGGAATGTCTGGAGCAGCTGGAGCGCTTTGATGTCTCCTTTGGGGAAGCCTATGTTTTTGTTATTTCCATTGAGATTGTAAATGTTTTTTCCCTGGAAGAAGATGACAGTAATCTTAATTTGATTAAGCAGACCATTCGTCAAAGTTCGGAGAAGCTCTTTGAGGAGAAGGGTATTGTGGTTCACGGGACCAACTTTAACAGGGATACGATTGCCCTTATTATTAGTAGCTTCAGTGAAGACTGGTTGATAGAGAGGAAGATAATCGATGATCTTTCCGGGGAAATCCTCTCGGTGAAAACAGAGAAACATCCGGTGCGGGCCTCCTTGGGAATCAGTGACAAAACAAGTGACATAAGCCAGGTTCGTACCCTTTTCCAGCAGAGTGTGAAGGCCCTTCAATACAGGGATTTGAAGGCGGAAAGGAATATCCTCTACTTTTCCGACCTGGAAAAATTTAAGAAGTACAACTACTTCTCCCTTTCCAGCGACTCCTTTGAGGCGGACCTTATGCGGGGGAACAGTGATGTCTGTCTATATGATATTAAGAGTACCTTTAGCGAACTGGAGGAGGGAGAGAAGATTCTCAAGAATGAATTCGAACAGCTGGTGCTGAATTATCTCTCCATCATGCTTCGGGTGGCCTTCAAGTCTAATATTGATATTTCGGACAACAAATATCTGAACGGGAATATTGTAAACCTGACCCTTTCTATCAAAACCATCTATTCGGCCAAAGAGATTTTGGGGGAGATTACTTCTTATATCTGTAAGGAGATTAACGCTTCTCACTCGGATAACGACAGTCTGTACCTTAAGAATATTTTGAGCTACATCGATGAGAACTTTAGCCTGAACCTCTCCATGGACGATGTTTCCGCCGCAACCAACCTGAGCGCTTCCTATATTTACAAGATTATGAAGCGGAATACCCACATGACCTTTGTGGAGTATTTGACCAACAAGAAGATTAAACGGGCCTGTGAGCTTCTGCATCAGAACTGGAAGGTGAAGGATGTGGCAGAAGAGGTGGGATACAGTAATGCGAAGTACTTTATTTCCGTTTTCAAGAAGAAGACCGGGGTTACGCCGGCCATGTATAAGAACGGGGCGGTGTAACTCTTTCTCCCTATTACTTATTGAGCGATTGGGCCTTGAAAAGGGAATAGACCGATGAACCGACTTCCAGGCCAAGGGCTTCTGCCGACTGGGGAGTTATCTCTGCGGTGAGTGTCAGGTCCCCTTTGACCCGGCAAAAAAGCCGGCCTTCCCAGTTCCACATTTTGTCAATTATCCCGGGTATCTGATTCTGTATGGAAATCCCCTCCGCCCGGTTAAGGGAAAGGGATATCTCGTAAGGGGGCAGGGTGAGGACTGTCCCCGTTTCCGGTGAGAAGGGAAGGTTTATCTTTGTACCGGTGCTTTCCTTTAGTGTGCAGCAAAAAAGGCCGGGAGAGCATTCGGCCGCCCCGGTGACGGTAAAGGTGTTTACCTGCCCCGCCGAGAGAAGCAGGTCCCCGTTCTGGTCCATCAAATCATTAACCTTGCCAAAGCCGCCGCACTGCCCCTGATTTATCAGGTAGATTTGGGAGGTGAGTCTTTGGATATCGGGGAGGTCGTGGCTGATGACCAGCATGGGGATATCCAGTTTGTCCCGGAGCCGGTTGAGATAGGGTAGCATGGTGATACGCCGGGAGTTGTCCACCGCGTTGAACGGTTCGTCCAGGAGGAGGAGTTCCGGGGACATGAGAAGGGCCCGCCCAATAGCCGCCCGCTGCTGCTCCCCCCCGGAAATCTCATGGGGGTAGGAGTCCAAAAGAAGCCCCAGGTCCAGGAGATCCACCGCTTCCGTCAGTTTAAGAGGGCTTTTTTTGATATATTTCTGTCCAAAGAGCAGATTGTCCCGAATCGTCATGTGCGGGAAGAGGCGTTTGTCCTGAAATACCACCCCCATCCGTCTTTTATGCATGGGGAGGTTGATTTTTTTCTCTCCATCCACCAGGGTGCGTCCGTTCAGGATTATTTTTCCCCGGGAAGGAGTTTCCAGGCCAAAGAGGGTTTTGAAAAAGGAGGTTTTCCCCGCACCGGACGGGCCGAATATTCCCGTAGTTCCCTTGTCAAATTCTCCGTCCAGTTTAAGGAGAAAATCTCGCCGGGGCAGTTCTATATCAAAGATTAGGGACATTGCGCTGCCTCCTGTAATGGCTTTTTCCGTTGAGCCGGGAAGAGAGATACATGGCCGTAAAGGATACGGCGATAGAAACGAGAACCAGCAGGGCCGCCTCTTTCTCTTTTCCCGGAATTTGCAGGAAGGAGTAGACCGAAAGGGGAATGGTCCGTGTTTCTCCCTGAATATTTCCCGCAAAGGTCATGGTGGCTCCGAATTCGCCCATGCTGCGGGCAAAGCCCAGGACCGCTCCGTTTATCACTCCCGGCATAATAAGGGGAAGAGTGACCCGGAGGAAGACCGATTTCTTATCCGCCCCCAGGGTCCGGGCCGCCTGTTCCAGCCGGACGTCCACCATCTCCATGGATTGGCGGATGCTCCGTACCACCAGGGGAAAGGAGACCGTCATGGAGGCAATCACCGCCGCCCCGCCGGTAAAGGCGATGCGCAAGCCGAACAGGTTAAACAGAACCGACCCGATCAAACCCTTCTTACCCAAAAGGAACAGGAGCAGGTAACCGGTCGTTACCGGCGGCATGACCAGAGGCAGACTGATTATCCCCTCCAGCACATCCTTTCCTTTCATCTTCCCGTGAATAAGAAAGTACACTGTCCCCAGAGCCAGGGGCAGATTGATCAGAGTAGCAAGAAATCCCACTTTCAAAGAGAGAAAGAGGGTTTCCAGCACATCGGTTCCGCTCATTTCTCTACTCTCCCGCCGGTGTGAAGCCGTACTTAAGGTAGAGTTCTTTCACTTCGGAAGATTCAAGCAGGAAGCGGTAAAACTTCTCTCCCCCCGGAGAGCTCTGCTTAAGGAGGGCCGTATAGTATTGGATGGGGGTATGGGACTCTTCGGGGAAGCGGCCGATGATGACTACCTTTTCCGATTTGGCCGCATCCGTTTCATAGACAATACCACGCTCCGCTTCTTCTCTTTCCACCACGGCCATGGCGGAGCGAACGTCGGTTCCGGGAAGAAAACGGTTTTCCAGTTCTTCATTCCAGTTAAAGTAGCTTAGGGCTTCCACGCCGTATTTCCCCGCCGGAACATGGGCCGGGTCACCCAAAGAGAGACGTCCTTCGAAGCTTTCCGGAAAGGGGAGGGAGCCGTCTATCTCCTCAAGGGACTCTTCGGCGCCCAGGGGGGCGATAAGGACAAGCCGGTTTTTCACCAAAGGCTGACTCTCGGAAGCGGCGTCCAGTCCGTTTACGTAGGTCATCCATTTTTGGGACGCGGAGATATAGACATCCGCCGGAGCGCCCTGTTCAATCTGTTTGGCCAGTGTACCGCTTGAGGCGGGATTGATTTTAACTTCTATTCCCGTCTCTTGAGTAAAAAGGGCGCCTATTTCCTCTACAAGGTCGGTCGTACTGGCGGCGGCGAAAAGGGTCAGGCTCCCCGATTCTCCTGCTGCTGGGGTAGCCTCATTTTTTCCTTCGCCGGTCAGGGCGAATCCGAGTAGGGTAAGCAATAGTAATAATAAAACAGTTTTCTTCATCCTTTTCTCCTCTTTCCTACTTATTTACAAGAAGTGTGCCAAAGAGAAAGAGGGCCTTTAGGAGAAAAAAGGGCTTATTTACGGTTCTATTTCGTACAGGCCGGTTAAGTTTTACTTTGTTTTGTACTAAAAGGTACAAAATACGGCTGTGTTAGGTGCAAGAGGAGCGCCGGCCCCCTAGCTTTCCCGATAGCTTAATATCTCCCGTTCCAGAGAATCGGCGTAATCGCTTAAAGCTTTGATAATAACCTTGTCCCGGGCATCAAGCTCTTCGGAGAGGCGGAAGTTTTCCAGCCGTTTGCGGAATTCCCCAAAATCGGAGGAGTTTTTTACCGGGGGAAAAAGGAGACGTCCCGCTGAATAGCTGCGCCACTGCTTGGCCCGGTCTTCCGGCAGGGTTTCGGGGAAGTTACGGCCTACAAAACGGCGCAGCATCTCCGGCAGGCGGGGATCGCGGAAGGGGGGCTGAAGTTTCCAGAGGTTCTCCGGCAGGGTGTTGTGGACCAGCTCGAAGCAGGCCTTGTCGTCATCCCGGAAGAAGCCCCCCGAATAAATCTGCATATCCGGGTCTTCCTTCACCGGAGGGGCTGCGGGATCATCCTCTTCCCGGGCAAATACCTGGCGCACCTTCTGGAGAATCTCCCGGTGTTCCAACAGCTTGTGCCGGTGCAGTTCGCACTGAACCCGGTCCAGTCCCAGTCTCTCTTCCGCCTCGGCCGTGAGGGTGGAGAGAGGGGCCAGCACGGGGCATTTATTAATATGGATACCCTTGAGGGGAATGCGGGGCGTATCGCCCAACTCTTCCCGGCGGGTGAAAATTCGGCGGCGTATCTCTTCCACGGGCAGGTCTATCAGCGGCTGAGGGTCTACTCTAAGGTCATAGAAGTAGAGGCAGTTCCGATTGGAGCTGTCCACCGTGAGGGGAGCCATGATGGTGGTGCAGCCCCTTTCGGAAGTCAGCATACCCGAAGTATGAAGCAGGGGAGTCATCCTATCCAGCTCAATGAGGGGCCTAAGGGCGTTTTTAGACCTTTTATCAAAGACCCACTTAAAGAGGCGGGGCTGTTTTTTCTGAATCATTTTTGCCACTTCTATGGTGGCGTACACATCGCTTAAGGCGTCGTGGGCGTTGCGGTGGCCGATTTTGTTGGCTTCGGTCAGTTTTTCCAGACGTATGGTAGGTCTTCCCGTCTCCTCGCTCACGGGCCATTCAATTCCCTCCGGCCTGAGGTCTCGGGTTACCCGCACCAGGTCAATAATATCCCAGCGGCTGTTCCCGTCGGCCCACTCCCGCAGGTAGGGATCCATGAAGTTGCGATAGTAGAGGTTGCGGATGAACTCATCGTCAAAGCGGATGCTGTTAAAACCGGTTACGGTGGTACCGGGACGGGAGAATTCCCTGTCTATGGCCCGGATGAATTCGTACTCGCTCATACCCTTTTCCAGGGTTTCCTGAGGGGTAATGCCTGTTACCAGGCAGGCCTTGGGATCGGGTATATAGTCGGGGGTGATTTTACAGTAAAGAACTACCGGGTCTTCCACCGGCTCGAAGCTGTCATCGGTGCGGACCGCGGCAAACTGGGCTACCTTGTCCCAGGCGGGATTGGTGCCGAAAGTTTCCAGGTCGTACCATAGTATTGTCTGGGCCATGGCCTATTGTAGGTCATTCATCAGCCTTTGCCAAGGAGTGAAATCCCCGGGGAAATCATCTTTTTTCTTGAAGGGGGAAGGTTGATGGATTATAATAACTAACATGGGCGGGGCCGATTTGTACGGGAAGAACAATCCCTTTAACTGGAAAAAATATCTCATGGATGTGGAGCCGATCATTAACCGGACTTATCTCATTTATGGTATTTTTGGCTTGATTAGCACCCTTGTTCAGTATTTTTATGAATACAACGATATGAAGGCTCGTTTTTTAAATTTTTTCTACGGAATAATATGCCTTTTGATTTATAGCTTTAGAAAGAGAATCCCCGTACGATTTAAAGTCCTTTTCCTCTCCACTCTCGCCTTCATAGGTATATTTATTACTCAGGTAGTCAATGGCCTGTTGGGAACCGGTTTTATTCAGTCTGTTGCGCTGCTTCTGACGATTATCATTTTTTTTAGGACCCGTTACGCCCTTATGATGTACGCCCTCCTTCTGGCCATTCCCGGCTATCTTGCCTGTGGGGTCATTACGGGCCGCCGGATTTACAGCCTGGAAGTATTAGAAAGGATGAATAGCATTGGGCTTTGGGTGCCCTTTCTTTTGAACCTTGCCGCTATTGGCCTCATTTGTATCATGGCCATAGACTATTTTCGTCGTGAAGTTTTCGGGCAGGTGACAAAACTTGAACGGTTTGCCCATTACGACCCTCTGTCCGGTCTTCCCAACAGAAGCTATTTTTTTGAATCCATGGAAGAACGGGAGAAGAAAAAACAGCTCGAAAAGGGGGGCGCCCTGCTCCTTATCAATCTTAAGCAGTTTCGCATTACCAATATGCTTTTGGGCCCGGAGTTGGCCGATGAGATCCTGCGGCTGACAGGAGAAGTCATATCCGGAGGAATCCTGGGGGAACATGATTTAGCCTGCCGGCTTATGGGGGATGAATTTCTTATCTGGACAGATATAACGGACGACGTGAGTCTGGATGTTCTAAAGGAACGGATTCTTGTGAATACCCGAAAAGCGGTGAAAGCCGAGATGAGCCAGGAGGTTAACCTGAATTTTGCCGCTGCTTATTACGAGGGCGGCCGTGACCATATTCAGGCCGCCTATAGCCGGGTTGTTTTGGCTATGAATCGGGCAAAGGCCAACGGAGACGGTAAACTGGTCTTCTATTGTAAAAAGATGAAACAGGGCTTTGAACAGGAAAGCCGTCTTTATGAGGAGCTTTCCGAAGCGATCAGCGCCGGGGAAATTGAGATGTTTTACCATGAGCAGAGGTCTATGGACGGAGAAAAGGTTGTGGGACTTGAGTCCCTGGCCCGGTGGAAGAAAAAAAGGGGAGAATATATTTCTCCCGCTGTATTTGTCCCCCTTGTAAATAAATATAATCTCATTTTGCCCTTTGGTTATTTGACCATGGAACTGGTTTTCCGCGATTTAGCCCGGCTTATGGAAATCTACGGACCCGATATTAGCGTGTCTCTGAATATTTCCCCGGTTCTCTTTCTCTCCACCGGTTTTTCCGACTACCTAAGGGAGCAGAAAGAGGCTTTCGCCGTTAAAGACGATGTGCTTGTGCTGGAGTTGACCGAGGATATTTTTGTAGAAGACCGAGAGCTTTTGGCCCGAATTTTTGCTGAATTGAAGGATGCCGGATTCCGCATCTCCCTGGATGACTTTGGCACGGGATATTCCTCTTTGTCCTATTTGGGCAGTATTGACTTTGATGAGGTTAAGATTGATAAATCCCTTGTGGATAATATCGATAAGGACAGAAAGCAGCTGGGGGTCATTGAGGCAATTTGCCAGCTTTCGGGGCGGATGGATTTTACCATCGTTGCGGAAGGTGTAGAGAGGGAAGAGCAGATGGTCCGTCTTCGGGAAGCCGGTTGTCACCGGGTTCAGGGGTTTCTCCATTCCCGTCCCAGACCGGTGGAGAAGCTTGGCCTATTGGGGGAAGTTACCCTTAAATGATGAAAAAAATAATAACGGTTACCTTAAACCCGGCCGTGGATTTCACGGTAAACGTAAAGAATTTCACCGTGGATCGGGTGAATCGGGCTTCGGCGGGACGCCGCGATCCGGGGGGGAAAGGTATCAATGTGGCCACCGCTCTTGCCGAAGGGGGATTCAAGCCTTGGGTGACCGGCTTTCTGGGCAAAGAGAACAGCGCCCTGTTCGGGACGCACTTCTCACGTTACTCCATGGAAGACCGGTTTCTCCTTGTAGACGGAGCTACCAGGGAAGGCATTAAGCTTATTGATCCCGAAAAATCTCACATTACCGATATCAATTTCCCCGGTTTTGACGTTTCTCCGGGATTACTGCAGCAATTCCTCGTCCGTTTCACCCAATCGGTGAAGGATGCCGATTATCTTGTCCTGTCCGGTAGTCTGCCCCGGGGTGTTCCGGTGGACATCTATGGCACTTTGTCCGCCATTGGCAGGGAGGCAGGAGCTTTTGTAGCCGTTGATACGAGCGGGGAAGCCCTAAGATCTCTCATTAACCGGGGCGGTGCCGATTTGATTAAGCCCAATCTTGATGAACTGATTGAAATTGATAAGACTCTAAGAGAGTCGGAGAATCCCCTGGAAGAGGTGGGAGCCTTTTATGACAGGCTTAAAGAGAAAATCCCTTATCTGGCCCTCTCCCTGGGCGAACAAGGGAGTCGGCTTTATTCTCCGGAAGGCTTTCTGAGCGCCTCTGCCCCTACGGTAGATCTAAAGAGTACCGTGGGAGCGGGGGATACCTATCTGGCCGGATTAATAGCCGGGCTGGCTCATAGTTTATCTCTAAAAGAGTGTCTTGTGAATGCCGCCTCCTGGGCCGCCTCCACCCTGACTCAGATCGGCCCCGGCCTGAATGGGGACACCCCTCCGGAGCTATACCGCAGCAGGGTTCGGATTAGGCCTTTTTAAAATCAGGCCGCCAAAGATCATTATAATCAAAGATTCACCCTTCCCCTGCTGGACCTTCAAAGCAAAGAGGCCTAATATGGGCGTCATGACAGAACGAATCGGCACCCTAAACCCCATTCGGGTGATAAAAGATGACAGAGACTTTTTCAAACCCCTTCTGGCCCTGGCCGTACCCATAGCCTTGCAAAATCTTGTTTATACGGCCCTGAATATGCTGGATACCTTTATGATAGGCCAGCTGGGGGAAGCGGCCATTGGGGCGGTGGCTCTGTCCAATCAGATCTACTTCCTCCAGATGATTACCCTCTTTGGAATTTCCAGTGGTTCCTCCGTTTTTACCGCCCAGTTCTGGGGTAAGAAAGATGAGGCGGGACTTCAGAAAACCACTGGTTTAGCCCTGCTTCTGGGGTTGATCTCTGCGGGAGTGTTTACCGCATTAACCCAGCTCTTCCCCCGGGAAATACTGGGGCTTTTTTCTCGCGACGAAACTGTTATTGCCCTGGTCGTGCCCTATTTGCGCATTACATCGGCGGGATACATGTTTACCGCCGTTTCTATCATTCTTTCCGGGGTCCTCCGCTCTACGGGCGTGGTTAAGATGCCCCTTTATATTAGCGTCGGGGCGATTAGTCTGAACGCTCTTTTTAACTATCTTCTTATTTTTGGGAAAATGGGATTCCCCCGCCTGGGAGCTACCGGAGCGGCCCTGGCAACCACTCTGGCCCGGGTTTTGGAGATGGTTGTCCTTCTTATTCTTCTTTACGGCAGGAAGTATCCCGGTGCTTTCCATCCCCGTAAGATGGGCCCCTTTACCAAAAAATACCTGGGCCGTTATTTTCACCGGCTCTACCCGGTTCTCCTTAATGAAATAGGCTGGGCCGGGGGCATGACCCTGTACACCCTGGTCTACGCCCGCATGGGTACCGATATTCTGGCGGGATTCAATATAACCAATACGATTGTCCAGTTTGCCTTTGTCTTCTTTATCGGAACGGGAAATGCCAGCGCCGTGATTCTGGGAAATATGATAGGCCGGGACGCCCCCCGGGAAGACTTGCAGCGTTGCAGCCGTAAGATACTCTACATTTCTCCCCTTCTGGGATTCTTTTTTGTGATACTTATCGTTATTCTTGCTCCTTACGTGCCCCTTCTTTTTAAAATCACACCGGAGGTCCGCCGGCTAGTAACCCATTTTATGTACATTGTCTGCCCGGTTATTCTTATTAAGGTATCCAATATTCATATAATTGTGGGAATCCTGCGAAGCGGGGGAGATACCCATATGTGCGCTGCCCTGGAACTCATTCCTCTCTGGCTTATCGCCATTCCCGTTATGGCCTATACGGGACTGGTTCTTGGATGGAATCCCTTGTTGGTCTATTTGCTTTCCATGAGTGAAGAGTTCTTTAAATACTTTTTGGGATTGGCCCGGGTACTTTCGGGGAAATGGATACATAATGTGACTTAATTGTGTATATTTTTTTGTTATTTGGGTGAAAAAGGGAAAAAAGGACTTTTATTTTTTTCCACATGGCTTACTATTAAATATATGGATTGGGACGAGATTGCTCGGAATCCGCGAACCGTTGAGAATTACAACCTCTTGAAGGAGGTGGGAATTCTTGATTATGTGGACCAGCAGAAAGACGAAATCAAGGATAACAACAATCTCCTGGACGAAGCGTACGAACTTTTTCAGAAAGAAACGGTCGATGAAATTGTGGAGTATATTCTTTGGCGTCTGGCCGATAAGTTTATCCCTTCCAGCGTCTATATCATCCTGAATGAGGGCATCATGGTAGATAAAATCAAAACCATAGCCTATCAAAGTATGCAGTCGGTGGAAAAAAATCTGGATATTAGTTCCCTTCAGCCCTTTGAGGAATTCTTTAAAACGTACACCGGCACCACCAGCTACCTCATACTAAAAAGCGAGATGGATGAGGAGACTCTCAAACCTCTGGAAAACTGTTACCCCGAGATCATTGTTCCCATTCAGGGATTTTCCGGGCTCTATGGGATCATGCTTTTTGGCGAAAAAATCCTGGGGGAGGAGTACAGCCCCAAGGAGATAACCTATCTAAACAGGCTTATGAGATTTACCTCCATCAGCATTCAGAACAGCATTCATTATGACCATTCTGTCAAGGATTCTAAAACAGGGCTTTACAATCATAACTTCTTTATGAGTCGGCTGAATGAAGAAATTGCCCGGAGCAAGCGTAACCATTCGGTTTTCTCCGTTATGGTTATGGATATAGACAAGTTCAAGCATTTCAACGATACCTATGGTCACTTGGCCGGGGACGAGGTTATTCTGAATATTGCCGATACCTTGAATATGACTTTGCGGGAAGGGGATATTCTGTCCCGATTCGGAGGAGAGGAATTTACCGTTCTTCTTCCCGATACCACACCGGAACAGTCCTGGAAGGCCGCCGAACGGCTCAGAACCGCTGTAGAAGCCATGGATACCTATTACGGAGAACACCATTTGAAGGTTACCATCAGTATTGGCCTAGCTTCCATTCATCCCTACAGTCTGGGAACGGCAGAAGAGCTTATGACCCGTGCCGATGATGCCCTCTACCGCTCCAAGGAAAACGGACGTAACCGTTCTACCCACTATCGTTCGGGACTTCTGAATCAGGCTCTTGATAGGGAAGAGTAGAAATTCTATTATCACTTCATGACCCCATCTCTCCCCGTACAAGAGGTTCTTCCTCAACTTGTAGAAACTCTCCGTAATCATAAAATCGCCCTTCTGGAGGCACCCCCCGGGGCGGGAAAATCCACCCTGGTCCCCCCGGCTGTGCTTAAATCGGGACTGGCAGGGGAGGGGAAAATCTACCTCCTCGAACCGCGCCGACTGGCCGCCCGCTCTCTGGCCCACTTTATTGCGAAGGAGTTGAATGATACGGTAGGGGGGCTCTGCGGTTACCGGGTCCATCGGGAGAGCAAAGTTTCTTCCCGGACCCGCATAGAGGTCATAACCGAAGGGGTTTTGGTGCGAATGCTCCAGAGTGACCCCGCTTTGGAAGAGGGGAGTGTTGTCCTCTTTGACGAATTTCACGAGCGCAACATTCTTTCCGACCTGGCCCTTACTTTGTTGACTGAAGTGCGGGAGACCTTACGGGACGATCTGATCCTTCTTTTTATGTCGGCCACACCCGATTGTGAAGCCCTGGAAGGCATTTTTCCGGGCCTACCCATCGTTCGCTCCCGGGGGCGACAGTTTCCCGTGGAGAAGCTCTATCGTCCTCACCCTTGTGCCGGCGATCCTCGCTCCCGAGCCGTACCGGAAGCAACGGTAAAGGAAGCCCTGGATAAAAGCGACGGGGATATACTGATTTTTCTCCCCGGCGAAAGGGAAATCCGCCACTGGCAGGGAGAGCTTTCCCGCAGCTTCGGAGCAAACAGTAAGTGGGGGAATATTGAATTTCTTCCCCTCTATGGGCGCATGCCTCTGGAGAAGCAGAACCGGATCATCTCGCCCCCCGCCGGGACGTCCAGGCGCATCATCCTGGCCACGGACATCGCCGAAACCAGCCTGACCATCCCGGGAATTACCGCCGTGGTGGATCGGGGACTCGCCCGCCGCCCCCTCTACAACCCCGCCTCGGGCCTCACCCTGCTGGCCACGGAAGAGACCTCCCTCGCCTCGGCGGAACAGCGGGCCGGCCGGGCCGGGCGAACCGCCCCGGGAATCTGCTTCCGCCTCTGGGACCCCTCCACGGAACGGGGGCGTGATTCCCAGACCCCCGCCGAAATTTTACGCTCCGACCTTACCCCCCTGGTACTGGAACTGTCCTGCTGGGGCTGCACCGATCGGCAGGACATGAAATGGCTCACTCCCCCTCCTCCGGGAGCCTGGAAAGGGGCTGTGGAGCTCCTGGAAATGCTGGGTGCCACAGACGGGCAGGGTAAAATCACCCCCCGGGGCCAATCCATGTCCGCCCTGCCCGTCCATCCCCGCCTGGCTGCCCTTCTTCTGTACGGTAAGGAGCAGGGCCTCGCCGGGGAAGCCTCCCTTTTGGCCGCCTTCCTGGGGCAGCGGGATTTTCTCCCCGGCTCACGGGGAAGCGACGTCCTCTTGCGGCTCGATTATCTTTGCGGCGGCCGTGAGACAGGGGAGTACAGTCGGGCGGTGAAAACGATAAGGGAAGAAGCGTTTCATCTGGAGAAACTGACCGGGGCTACCAAGAGTCCCCGCACCGAACTCTACGGGAACCTCATCCGGGAAGGAGCCTCCCTTATGGCCCAGGCCTATCCGGACCGGATTGCCATGAAGGTGGGCGAAGGAATTTACCAGCTCTCAGGCGGAGGGCGTGTCATCCTGAACGAAGCCGACTCTCTGGGGGTAAATGATTTCCTTGTGGCCGCCCACTGCGGAGGACAACGGGAGAGACAAAAACTTTTTCTGGGCCTTCCCATAGAACGAAAGGAGGTGGAAGCCCTTTTTGAAGACAGGCTTAAAAGAGAAGTTCACGGCCATTGGGATAAGGATAAAGGGCGTATTCGCAGTGAAGTCCGGCGGAGATTGGGGGAGATAACCCTCTCTTCCACAGCAGAGCAGAGTCCCGGAGCCGATGAAAGCGCCGCTCTTATGAAAGACGTCCTTTTGCGAAAGGGCCTGGAAATCCTAAGCTGGGACAAGGAGAGCCGCCGCCTTCTGGACAGGCTTCGTTTCGCCGCAGCCCGGGAAGGGGAAGAGTGGCCCGATATGAGCGACACCGGCCTGGCCGAGTCCGTAGGTGACTGGCTCATCCCTTTTCTTGACAAGGGGCGTTTAAGGGAGTCCTTAAGTCAGCCTCTTCTTTCTCTGCTGGCTTGGCCCCAGCGGGATAAACTGGACCGAATCGCCCCGGATCACTACAAAACAGCCCTGGGGAATAGACGGAAAATTTTTTATGGAGAAGGGGATCCTTACTTGGCTGTACCACTGCAGGAAATGTATGGTACCTTGGAGTCTCCCCGGTTGGGGCATGTGCCTCTGGTTCTCCATCTGCTCAATCCCGCCGGCCGGCCCGTTCAGATTACTTCTGACCTTAAAAGCTTTTGGAAAGAGGGCTGGCCCGCCGTGAGGAGTGAGCTAAAGGGGCGCTATCCCAAACATTACTGGCCGGAAGATCCGGCCGGGGCACAACCATCCCTAAAAACAGGGAAAAACCGCCCCGACTAGGAAGGACTCGAGCCATGAAGAGACTTAAAAAGAGACTCCCCCGGCTAACGGAAGGGGAAAAGCAGCTCCTCCCTGCCGATACTCTGCGTCAGGGAGTGGACGGCATCATTGACACCCTGCGAAATTCCGTATTTCTTCTGGTGGCGCTTCAGTATTTCCAGCTCTCCGATCGATGGAATTCCCTCATTAGCATTTCCCTGGCACTGGGAATGTTAACAGGGCTCTTTCTCACCCCCTTTTTGGAGAAACGCTTTTCTCCCCGGACCATTCTTATTGTTCTTTCTTCTCTCATGGCTGCCGGGCTGTTACTGCCTCTTGTCATATCGGGAGGAGAGGTCTACGCCCTTTCTGTCACAGGGGCCGTTTTTATGAGTTCCCTTCGCATTCCCTTCCAGACCGGTTATTACAGCGAATGTTACCGCTCGGACCGTATGGCCCGACTTATGTCTTTGGGAACCCTGTCCTTTATTCTTATTGCTACTGCTTCCAGTTGGATTTTCGGGCGTCTTCTGGACGGGAACCTGGCTAGCTATCGCCTGATTCTTCTCATAAGCGGCCTGGCCGTCGGGATTAATACTGTATTCCTTCGGAGGCTTCCCCCCGGGAAAGAACCGGTGGCAAAGAGACAGCCCTTTTGGAAGAATTTAAGACTGATTTGGGAGGAGCCTCGCTTTGGAATCGCCTCATTGAGCTGGATGATTATGGGGTTTGCCAATCTCTGGTCCCTCCCCATGCGTACGGTTTTTCTGGCCGACCCGGAGAGGGGACTGGGACTGGAACCGTTGACGGTTCTTTTGATTTTAGGAATCATACCGGGTATCGTTCGTCTCTTGAGTAATTTTATCTGGGCCCACTTTTATGACAAGGCCCCCTTTGTGGTGGTTCGAATCATTATGAATACCATCCTGGGGCTGGGAATCTTCTTCTTTTTTGTCACCACCAAACTTTGGATAATCAGTTTCGGGGCTGCCCTGATTCATCTCTCTCTGGGGGGAGCCCCCTTTATCTGGAATCTCTGGGTGACGCGGCTAGCCCCGCCCGGAGAAACCCGGCGTTATATGTCGGTCCACACCTTCCTCTGCGGAATTCGCGGGGTGGCCGGGCCTCCTCTGGCTTTTTTATTTATACAGAACCACGAAATACAGCAGGTGGGAATGATTTCTGCCGCTTTGGCTGTTGTGGCTGTTTTGACTCTCATACCTCTTTTATCTCCCAAATTACGTTTTTAGTTTGAAAATATTTGCTATTGGGAGGAGCGGTGGATTACAATAAAAATAAAAAGGAATTATTCAAGCGTGAATCGGCTTGCTTCAACTACTTTCTGGTCTCTTCTTCTCCTTGTTTTTTTACTATTCTCATCTCCACTCCTCTCGGAGGAAAAACAAATTGTTTTGGCCTATCCGGACCAGGCACCGGAAACGGAAAATACCAGGAAGAGTTATGACTTGATCCGGGACGCCTTTTCTCTTCTAGGTTACGAATTGATTCCCGTTTACTATCCCAACGCCCGCTGTACCGTTCTGGCCAATGGGGGCGAGGTAGACGGTTTGCCCCACAAGGTCTGGGAGTTTAATCAGTCTTACCCCAATCTTCTCAGGGTCAATGTTCCCGTTATCACAGCCCGTCTTGTTGCCTATTCCTCTGATCCGGAGCTAAAGCTTGAGGGCTGGGAAAGTCTGGTCAATACCGATTATAGGGTCGGTTATTTTTCGGGGACAGCCTATAGTGAGGAGAAGCTTGCTTCCCTCCTTCCTGCCGGGCAGCTCAGGCCTCTCCATAACAGAGAGTCCGCTCTGGAGATGGTTTATGCCAAAAGAATAGATTTTTATATCGATGTGGAAATTGCTACGGATAATATCATAGGGCAAAAGAAAAAATATGAGGAAAAAATTTTCAAATCCGGTATAATGGAAGAGAAGGCCAATTATATTTTTCTTCATGAGAAGCATAGGGAACTTATTTTGCCGCTGGAAGAGGTTCTGGAAAGATTGACTGAAACAGAACGGGAAAAAAATGGGAATATTCGTGAATAGGGAAAGAAAAATAAGGAATTTGCAAAGAATACTAACCAGTCCTCTCTCTATCAAACTGATTTATCGCATCATTCTTATTAGTCTTCTTATCACTATCATAAGCGCTCTAGTCCAAATCGCCCTTGATTATAATCGGGGACTGGACAGTATTGAAGAGACCTTGAACCTCATTGAAGAGACTGACCTGGAATCCATTGCCGCCAGTGTCTACAACATCGATGAGGCCATTCTGAATATTCAGCTGCGCGGGATAATCAAAATGGAGAGCATTGTCTTTGTTCAGGTAAGGGAGATCCGGGGAGAGAATGTGTATCTTTCCTCCGTGGGAGATGAACTGGTAGAGCAGCATATTGTAAGGGTTCTTCCCCTCATTCACCATTCTCCCGGGGGGGAGGAGCGTGAATTCGGTTCTCTTCTTGTGGCGGCCAATCTGGATAATCTGTATAACAGGCTTTTTCGTTCCGCCCTGGGCATTTTTCTCGAGAACATGATTATCATTTCCTGCCTGGCCATAGTTCTTTTCTTTATGACCGAAATGACCATTACCCGGCACCTTGCCAAGATTGCCGATTATGCCAATAAGGTTGATTTGAACCGTCTTGACCAAACTCTTATCCTGGATCGTAAGGATTCCATCGGTTCGGTGGACGATGAACTGGCTATTCTTACCAAGTCCTTCAACGACATGCAAAAGAGAATCTTCGATGAAATTATGGAGAACCGTAAGAATCAGGAAGAACGGGAAAGGCTTGAAGAGCATTATAAGCAAACTCAGAAAATGGAGTCCATAGGCCGACTGGCTGGCGGGGTGGCCCATGATCTTAACAATCTGCTTACCCCTATTTTGCTGTGCGGAGACTTTCTGGACAGCCAGACAGAGGAGGGCGACCCGGATAAGGAGTATATTAACGGTATTCTCGAGGCGGGAACCAAGGCCAGGGATCTGGTGGCCCAGCTTCTCACTTTTAGCCGAAAGGCTCCCCTTGAGTATAAAGTTCTTGATGTTAACACTCTGATATCCCATTTTGAGAAGCTTCTGCGAAGGACAATCCGGGAAAATATAAAGATAACCATGAACCTTAATGAAGGGCTTTTTCCCGTTTATGCCGACCGGGGGCAGCTGGAGCAGATCATTCTAAACCTCTCCGTTAATGCCCAGGATGCCATGGTTGACGGGGGAACTCTCTCTATCGAAACAAGAAATATCTACCTCGACAGTTCCTACGCCGAGGAAAACCCCGATGTAACACCGGGAAATTACGTTATGCTGGCTATCTGTGATACCGGGGCAGGTATTCCCAAAGAGGTGCGCAGCAAGATTTTTGATCCCTTCTTTTCCACAAAAGGGGATATGGGGACCGGGTTGGGACTCTCCACTGTGTACGGAATAATTAAACAGCATAAAGGGACCGTTTGGGTTTACAGCGAAGAGAATGTGGGAACTTGCTTCAAAGTTTATCTTCCCGAATATGAGTCATCCGGAGGAGCCGCAGAAGCAGAAAGAGAGGATCAAATCCTTCCTGCTGCGGAAGGACATGAATATATTCTTGTTGTGGAAGATAATAAGCAGGTGAGGGAACTGACTGTTAAGATCCTGCTAGAGCAGTCATACAAGGTCCTTTCCGCAGAAAACAGTATCGAGGCTTTAAAGATTCTGACCAATAAGGAAAATACGGTAGACCTTCTCCTTTCCGATGTTATTTTACCCGGATTGAACGGTAAGGAACTCTATGACAATGCCAAGCAGATTCGCCCTGACTTAAAAGTCCTCTATATGTCCGGTTACACGGACAACATCATATCCTTTACGGAAGAGTCGGCGGATCATTTTATTCAGAAACCCTTTTCCCGAATGGATCTTATCAGAAAAATCCGATCACTCCTTGACTGATTTTCGAAGAGACATCCCTGCTAAAAAACCCGTAGAAAAGGCGGCTTGCAGATTAAAGCCCCCCGAATCGCCGTCAATATCCATGACTTCCCCCGCAAAGTAAAGCCCCGGTACCAGGCGTGACTCCATTGTTTTGGGATTGATTTCCTTTGTTTCCACTCCTCCTGTTGTTACCATGGCCTTGTTCCAGCCCTGAAGGCGGTCCAGAGAAAAGGGGTATTCTGTCATTTCTCCAAGCAGTTTTTTGCGTTCCCCTTTGGTCATTTGGGAAAGGGATTTTTCCGGGGGAATCACTCCCAAAAGTTCGCCTATGAGTTTACGGGGCAGGCCCAGATTTTTCATAAAACTGCCTATTCCCTGTTTACCCTCTTCTTTTAGCTCTTCACTCCACTTTTGATTAACTTTTTCCCTGTTTTGTCCGCAAAAGTTAAGGTTGAGCCGGTCACCCTCCCGGAAGTCCCGGCTGTTATCGATGACTACAGGACCGGAGAGTCCCTTATGGGTAATAAGAAGATTTCCTTTGTAACGTCCGGCCAGCTTTCCTTGTCGGAACACTTCTACTCCGGCTTCCTCAAAGGAGAGTCCCGCCAGGGAGGTGAGGGTAAAAACATCCGATTCCACACCGGTGAGGGCCGGTCGAAGGGGAACAATACTATGTCCCAGCTCCCGGGCAAAACGGGCTCCCTCTCCTGTTGAACCGGTTTTAGGGAAAGAACGCCCCCCTGTGGCAATAATCAGTTTTTCACAGCTGAATTCCTTAAGCTTAGTGATCACCCGGAAGCCCGAATCAGTCTTTTCTACGGAGATAACCCGGTCGTTCTGGTGGAATCGGGTCCCCTTTTCCCGTGCCTCGTTTATGAGGGCATGGAGAATGTCCCGGGCCGAGAGGGAACGGGGCAGGTAACGTCCTTTTTCATCCACAAAGGAGGGAATACCCCGTTCATTGAAAAAGGCAATAAGGTTTTCATTGGTAAAAGAGAACAGGGCCGGTCTGAGAAAGCGTTCTTTCCCGTTGTATCGGGCCAGCAGTTCCGGGACCGTTCCCTCGTGGGTAAAATTGCATTGCCCCGCCGCAGTGGTAAGGAGCTTCCGGCCCGGCTTGGGGCCACCCTCTATGAGGAGAGTCTCCGGTCCGCCCCCGGAAATAGCCGCCATGAGTCCCGCCGGTCCCCCGCCTATGATGATTGTTGGGAAATGATCCATGAAGGGAGGATAGCATGGAAGGCCCGGAGTTGGTAGAGCTTCTTGGGCTATTGATCGGCGAGTTTCTTTTCCGCCGTCAGCCGCAGTGGTTCTATGACAACCAAGATGTAAAGGGCGGCATAGAACATTACGATGAGGGCAACCGCCATGTTGGGACCGATGATAGAGGTGTCCGTGAGGTTTGCCATAATACCGATGACTCCCAAAATCATTGCAGCAAAGGAGGAACAGATGATCATTTGTTTTAGGGTGTTCAGGTATGAGAGACTTTTTTTGAGAATCTTTTCTTTTCCTTCCTCTTTCGTCAGTATCTCATGAATCATCTTTTTCTGTTCCGACGGGGGAGTCATAAAAGAAATAAGGACGTGGGGGACGAAAATGGCCATGATAAATGAGGCCGGATCAAAATACATCCCGAGAAAATGCCAATCTCCTATCATTAGGACTGCGGTCATAAAAGCCAGTC
The DNA here is from genome assembly GCA_028533045.1 of Spirochaetales bacterium. Taxonomy (GTDB): domain Bacteria; phylum Spirochaetota; class Spirochaetia; order DSM-2461; family DSM-2461; genus SZUA-368. The sequence continues at coordinate 157,988 of JAQQAP010000029.1, forward strand.
CCGTGAAAATTATACCGCCTGTAAATCTTAACTTCATAATGAAAACTCCTTCTTATTTATTTGATCTTGAAAATACTCTATTGAACTGTAAACGAGGTAAGGGGGGATCTCCTGCAATTCTTTATAGGATTCCCGTGTCATATGACTTTTCCTTAGGCGATTGTCATAGGCCCCGGGAAAGAGAATGACAAGAAAGACTACCGCCGCAGCAACGGCTGTAATGATATTGTCTTTGACCATGGATGTTTTTTTTTCTTCTGTTTCCCCGGGAAAGGGAGGCGTAATGGATTGTTCCACTTCATGACTAAAATAGTTCTTAAGGGAATCAGGCTCTCTCATCGCAGACCTCCCGGGTAAGCTCTTTTCTTAATGCTTTTTTGATTCGGTACATTTCGTATTTTACGGTTCCTTCCGGCCGCCCTAGTATTCGGCCCGCTTCTTTGTAAGTCATTTCTTCGTAGCAGGTCAGGAAGAGAAGTTCCCTGTCCGGGGGATTCAACGTCTCCATTGCTTGAACCAGCTCTTCTCGTTCAACCTTTCTCAGGACTATATCTTCCGGGGTTTCCCATTTTTCCTCCGGAGTGTGAATCTCTTCCTCCCATTCCACCAATTGGGGCTTTTTTCTTCGGAAGCGGTCTACCTCGCTATTCCGTGCCACTCGGTAGAGCCAGGTAGAGAAGGCGTAGTCCGGGTTATAGGTCTCCAGGGATTCAAAGACAGTTAAAAGAATCTCCGAAACCCGGTCCTCCCTTATCTCCCGGGGAATGGAGGCAAGAAAAGTCTGAAGACGAGGATGATAGTGTTCCCAAATCCTTCTTAGTAGGGTTTCTTTAAGCTTGGTCTTTCTTTTTCCCCTGGCCTTTTGCCAATCCCTGTAAAGGGGGCGAATCTCATCCATACAATTATATTATTCGATAATCTCCGTGAACGGTTGGACTTTTTTTACAAAAAATCCCTATAATAGCGCCATGGGGAATCTTTTTAAGAGAATTTTACTACCACTCATCTTCGTTTCAACCTTGGCGGCCCAGTCTAACCACACCGCCCTTACACTTCGCTTTTTTCCTTTGAACTCCCAAATTCTCCTGGACGGCATACCGGTAGAGCCCGTTTTTTCCGATGAGGAGGGGGAGTTTCGCACTTTCTATCTTTCCCGGGGGCTTCATCAATTGAGCATTAGTGCTCCCGGCTATGAGACCAGAAGCTACCCGCTTGTGGCGGAAGACCGGGAGATTAGTATTGAGGGAAAGCTTGAGAAGTTGGATTTACCAATTTACCAAGTAGGTGAACTTCCCACGGCAAAGCAGCCCAAGAGCGTTACCTTTTCTCCGGACGGTCAATATCTGGCTGTAGCCTCCCTGGGGAGCAACCGGGGGCTTCAGATTTATAGGGCCCGCCCCTTTGAGCACCTTGTGGATCTTATTCCCCCTGGAGATATGGCAGACAGTACGGGCTTTGTCGAGTCCTGCTGGCTCCCCGGGCGGGAGGAGGTTTGGTTCTCCCAGATGAACACCGGTCTGTTTCACGTTTACTCTACGGTCGATTGGAGTTACCAGGGCAGCTACTCCGGAGGTGGGGGCTGGAGTAAGGTTCTGCTTGTATCCCGTGATGAAAGCCGGGTCTATCTGTCCCACTGGTCATCGGAAACGGTCACCGAAATTGATGTAGCCACCCGAACAATTCTGCGCACCTTTCCCACCAGCGGCACACCTCGGGGCATGACCTTTTCTCCCGACGGAAAGACCCTTTTGGTGGCGATTTTTTCCGCCAATGCCCTGGATCAAATCGACTTGGTTACGGGAACTGTCACAACCAAAAACTACAGCGCCCATTCGGGAGCCATGCGTCACCTCCTTTCCGATTCGATCCGGGGGCTTCATTACGTGACCAATATGCAGCTAGGGGTGGTTTATGCCCTTTCCGACAGAACCGGGGTCGTCAGGAATGTCTACCAGGTCGGCTTCAAGCCCAACACCGCCGAAATGTCTTCCGATGGGCGCTATCTTTTTGTCTCTTGCCGGGGACCCAATAATCCGGTCAGCTATCTTATTGAGGGCCACGAATTCGGCAAGGTCTACATCATAGACCTGGAGAAGCGGGAGGTTATCGGTTGGATCTGGGGGCGCGATCAGCCCACCGGACTGGATGTCAGCCCCGATTCCCGCTATCTCGCTTTTACCGATTTTAAAGACGATAATCTTGAACTTTACCGTATATTGCCCGGGGAGGATTTATGGAAGGAGTAAAGCTGATCAGGCTGACAGGGGCCCGGCTGCTTTTAGGATACAGGAAGCGCCGTTTTGCCCGGGACGAGTGGTTTGACCTTGTTACTCCCGCCGGTCGTAAATTGGGAGAAGCCCCTCGCTCCGTCTGCCACAGAGGCCCGGGGCTGCTCCATTCGGTTGTCCACCTCCATGTGACCGATTCTGAGGGCCGCCTCTACCTGCAAAAACGGTCTCTCAACAAGAAAATACAGCCCGGGAAATGGGACACCTCCGTGGGGGGGCATGTGGATTCCGGTGAAGCTGTGACCGATGCCCTTGTCCGTGAGACCCGGGAGGAGCTGGGGATGGAGGGATTTTCGCCCCGGGAACTCATTACTTACGTGTGGGAATCGGAACAGGAGAGCGAACTGGTCCACTCCTATACGACTCGGTGGGACGGGCCGGTTAAACCTGACCCGGAAGAGATTGAGGAGGGCCGATTCTGGTCACGGTCAGAGATAGAAGAGGGCCTGGGTAAGGGTGTTTTTACCCCGAATTTTGAGCAGGAGTATGTGCGGATTCGGGCATCTCTCTAATAAAACTGTAATGTTTGATTCGCCTAATTAAATTGACTTCCTCCCGAACAGGGGTTATATTCAAAATACACTATGTTTCAGGAGTCCCTAATGAAAACAAGCAAGATTATTTATATAGCCCTTATTCTCCTTTTGGCGGGGGGAGCCTTTTTTCTTTTTGCCAATGGTAACGAAGATGAAGTGAACCGTTCGGAGACCACCGGCGAATCCTCCGCTCCTTTGGAAGCTGCCATTGTGTTTGACGAAAACGCCTATCCTCCCAACGGTTGGACCGTAAGTATGGCAGAAGCCGCTGCCGAGGCGGAAGCTTCGGGCAAGATGATCCTTTTGAACTTTACCGGCTCCGACTGGTGCGGTTGGTGTCAGAAATTGGAACAGCAGGTCTTTTCCCAGCCCGAATTTCTCAGTTGGGCCAATGATAACCTTGTAATGGTTTTTATTGATTCCCCCTCTTCCATCGTGCTGGACGATCCTCTGGTAGAGCAGAACCAGTTGCTTCAGCAGGCTCTGGGTATTCAGGGATTTCCCACGGTGTTTCTTTTGGGCAGCGATTTAACGCCCCTCTTGAGGACGGGATACATGGATGGTTTACCCGCCGATTATATTCACCACCTGGAAACGGACCGACTGGGACTGGATGAAGAGTCGGAAGCGAACTTCCGCAACGGATTTTCCGGTTTTATTGAAGAACAACTCAAACCCCTGAATATCTAAAACTTGCCAACCCCTGTTAAATGGAGTAGAGTGAACCTATGATAAAAGGCTTCACCCTCTCCTACAGCAAAGGCAGTGCCTGGCTGACCGTTTACCCCCTCCAGAGTGAGGGGAGGCAGGTCTATTCCGACGAAATTCGGGCGCGCATGAAAATCCTGAGGATTCCTCCCGTAAGAAATACCCTTATAGAGAATATTATTCAGGAAGCTTCGGGAGAAGCGGTGGAACTGGGCCCCTGGCCCGGGGGGGAAGTCCTCTCCGCCCGCTGTTCCATCGAAGTGGCGGAGGATCGAATGACCGCCACCCTTACCGTTACTCCCCCCCGTCCGGGAGGCGAAGAAATAACCGTTCCCCTTATAGAAGCGGCACTGAAGGAGACCGGTATTCTGGCAGGTGTAGACCGGGAGTGGCTACGCCGTACGGGGGAAGAGAAGATATACAATCGGAAAATCCCCATCGCCCGGGGAGCCGATCCGGTTCACGGTAAGGGCTCCCGGGTAAAATACCATTTTGCCACCCAACGAATCCCCTACAAAGAATTACTTTACGGTCGCATCGATCTTAAGGAACTCAACTATATTCAACACCGCGAGGAGGGAGATCTTTTAGCGGAACTTCTCCCCCGTGAAGAACCTCAAGAGGGGTACTTGGTTACGGGGGTAACCCTTCCTGCCCGGGAAGCGGACAAGGGAGAAAAAATCATTCCCGGAGAAGGAACCCTTCTTGAGGGAGAGAGGCTCCTCGCCAGCCGCGAGGGCAATGCCCGCCTGGAAAAGGGTATGGTGCTTGTGGAGCCGGTAGTAACCGTAAATAATGTGGACTACGAAACGGGAAATCTCGATTTTGAAGGCTCCGTTGTAGTTAAAGGTACCGTGGCCGACGGTTTTTCTATAAGCGCCGGGGGCGATATAGAGGTGGAAAAGTGTGTTGGCCGGGCTAGACTGAAGGCGGGGCGCAATATTATCCTTAAGCAGGGAATTAATGGTGATAATGAAGCCTTTGTTCAGGCCGGGGGGAGTGTCACGACCAAATACGGAGAGAGTTCCCAAATCCTTTGTGAAGGGGATCTTATTGTTCGGGAAGCCCTGATGCACTGCTCTCTCATGGTAAAGGGAAATCTTCTTCTTGCCGGGGGGCGAGCGGAGCTTTTGGGGGGCAGTGCCGTTATTCAAGGTTCTTTACTGTGCCGAAAGTTGGGAGGAATCTATGAACCCAACACTTCCGTTGTGCTGGGGATTAATCCGGAAGATCTGGAAAACTATAAGAAGCTTTTAGGATCGATTGAAGCCAAAAGGATTAGGCTGGACGAGCTGGACAAAAAAATCGGTCTTATTCGAAAAGGAGCTTTCGGAGAGGATAATCGGGAGAAATTGCGTCAGGCGGAAATTCAGCTTGAGGAAGAGGCGGTTCTGGTAAACGGAGAAGTCAAGGAAATGGTTGCCCGCAGCCACGAGATGGGACGGGCCATGCCGGTACGGTCCGAATCGATTCTGGCCGCAGAAGACCGTATTTACAGCGGGGTGCAAATCCTGTTCGGCTTTACGGAGTATACGGGAAATGCCGGAGGAAAGGGCGTACCTTCTACCGTCCTCAGCTGTCACGAAGGTGTGATTCGGGACCGGGGATTTGACCGGGCTAATCCGCCCCGGATAGTTCCGGTCGGGGAAGAGGAAATCCCCTCTTGACCGAATTTTCCGAGCGTGTCATCCGCATCATAGCTGCTATTCCTCCCGGTGAAATCATGACCTACGGCGAAGTGTCCCGGGCCGCCGGAAGTGCTCGGGGGGCCCGCCAGGTTTCCCGTCTCCTCCACAGCTGTACCGGAAAATATGACCTCCCCTGGCACCGGGTGGTGGGAAAGGGCCCCCGCATATCCCTTCCCGGAGAGGGCGGTCTCATTCAACGAAAACTACTCGAAGAGGAGGGCGTTTTCCTGTGAAAATACCCAAGTTACTAACCGACTATCTGCAAATTGTCCTGGGCTCCTTTCTTTTGGCTGCGGGATTTGTCTTTTTTATTAATCCCTACAAACTGGTTCCGGGAGGGCTCTTTGGTTTAGGCCTGGTCGTTCATAGCCTGATACCCTGGATAAGTGTGGGCGTTTTCTCCCTGGTCCTTAACATTCCCATTCTCCTTATAGGAATTCGGGTTTTAGGACCGAAATTCGGCCTAAAAACAGTGATAGGTCTGGTCCTTTCTTCCCTCTTTATGGATGGTTTAACCTACCTCGTAGGTGAGGACGATCCCTTGGGCCTGGGGCAGGATGTGCTGCTTTGTGCGATCTTTGGAGCTATCCTGATTGGAGCGGGAATAGGCCTGACTTTTAGGGCCCGGGCCACCTCCGGCGGAGTCGATGTAATTTCCATGGTCATAGCCAAGTGGAGCCGCTACCCGGTGGATAAGGTGCTTGTAGTGGTCGATACGATTATTGTTCTCTCCGGTCTCATCGTTTTTCGCGATTGGAAAACGCCCCTTTATTCCCTTTTAACCATTTACATAGTAGGCCGGGTCTTGGAAGTCGTTCTCATGGGGGGGGCAAGGAATAAGGCACTCTATATCTTCTCCGAGAAAAATGAAGAGATCCGAAAGTTTATAGTAAAGGATCTTGACCGGGGAGGCACCTTTTTTGAAGGGGCCGGTATGTTCTCCGGCGAGAAGAAGCAGGTTATTTTTACCATCCTCTCTCTGCGGGAAACGGCCATAATGAAGGAGATGATCCACTCCATTGATCCGGAAGCCTTTGTGGCTGTGGTGAATACTCATGAGATTTTAGGCGAGGGTTTCCACCCTCTTTCTGAACCGAACGGCATCTAGCACCGGGAGCGTCGTTGTCCGAGAAGTCTGAAATCCTCATGTACTTTTTGTACACTGCGGTTTCAGACTTCTCGAACGCCTAGCTCGCGGCACGATCTGCCGTTCTTGCACCGCGTTTGTGTTATTTGCCGAATCGCTTTGCTTTCGGCAGGATTTACGGTTTTTTTCACCGCTTTCTAGGGCACCCTATCGCTTCGCTTAGGGTGTTTTTTTGTAAATACTAGCAAAAAGATAGTGAAAGTTGTGTTTTACCTCTTGCATCTTTTTTTTAGATATACTACTAATGGGATAGAGATACTAGTGATTCAGGTGGGGAGGTGGCTTTGAAACTGTCTGCTAAAACAAGATATGCCGTGAGGTTGATGGTGAATTTGGCTCTGAACTATCGGCAGGGGCCTGTGCAATTGAACGAGATTTCCGCTAAGGAGGGAATCTCGGAGAAGTATTTGGGCCAGATTGTCATTACTTTGCGGAGCGCCGGGCTGGTCAGGTCTGTGCGGGGAGCCAAGGGGGGATATCTCTTGGTAAACGATCCGTCAGAAGTCAGTCTTAAGGACATTGTTGAAATCATGGAAGGAGGTATGGACATTATAGACAAGTTTGAAAATGAAGAGAGCGGTAGTTCGGAGATGTGCATTACCAGCCATGTGTGGGACAAGGTCGGCCGGGCGATAAATGAGGTACTGGAAAATATTAAGCTGAATGAGTTGGCCCATCGGGTTCAGGAAGAATCCCGGCCTATGTATTTTATATAAACCTGAGATCAGGAGGAAAATTATGAAACGTAATATAGCGGATAACATAAGCGAACTGGTGGGAAATACTCCGCTGGTTCGATTAAATAAGGTAAGTGAAGAAGCGGAAATTCTTCTTAAATTGGAAACTTTTAATCCCATGAGCAGTGTTAAGGACAGGATTGGGAAGAATATGATAGAAGCGGCGGAGAAGAGCGGCGCCCTTAAGCCGGGGGCCACCCTTATTGAGCCTACCAGCGGGAATACGGGTATAGCCCTGGCCTTCCTTTCCGCCCAGCGGGGGTATAAGCTGATTTTGACTATGCCCGAATCGATGAGTCAGGAGCGGCGGAAGCTGTTAAAGGCCCTGGGGGCCGAGCTCTACCTGACTCCCGCCGGCGGGGGAATGAAAGCGGCCATAGACAAGGCCACCGAGTTGAATAAGGAGATTCCCGGTTCCCTTATCCTCCAGCAGTTTGAGAATCCGGCCAACCCCGATGTTCACCGTAAGACGACCGCCCTGGAGATCTGGGAAGATACGGGAGGCCAGGTGGACATCTTTATCGCCGGTGTGGGAACGGGCGGGACCGTAACCGGTGTTTCGGAGATCTTGAAGGAGAAGAACCCCGATCTTAAAGCCTATGCGGTGGAGCCGGTGGCATCGCCGGTACTTTCCGGGGGAAAGCCTGGCCCCCATAAGATTCAGGGAATCGGAGCGGGCTTTGTCCCCGGGGTTCTCAATACTAAAATCTACGATGAAGTGTTAAAAATCCCCGCCGAGGAAGCGGGAGAGACAGCACGCAAGCTGGCCCGGGAAGAGGGTATCCTTGTGGGTATCTCCGCCGGGGCCAATGTCAGGGCCGCCCAGATACTTGCGGCGCGGCCGGAAAACAGGGGTAAGACCATTGTCACCATAGGATGTGACACGGGCGAGCGTTACCTGAGTACTTGGCTTTTTGAAGAAGCTTAAGGAGTTAAAATTATGAGTGATAAACAACTATTTGAAACCATAGCCCTTCACGGAGGGCAGACTATAGACGGCACAAAATCCCGGGGCGTACCTATTCACAGAACCAGCGCCTATCTTTTTGATTCGGCCGAACATGCCCAAAATCTTTTTGCCCTTAAGGAACTGGGGAATATTTATACCCGCCTGGGCAACCCTACCCAGGACGTACTGGAGCAGAGAGTAGCTGCCCTGGAAGGGGGTGCCGCCGCCCTGGCCCTGGCTTCCGGAACAAATGCCATTTTTTACACGATTATTAATATCTGTAACAGCGGAGACGAAGTGGTGGCCAGCCGGAAACTCTACGGTGGAACCTATACCATGTTCAGTGAAATTCTGCCCCAGTTCGGCATAACCGTCCGCTTTGTGGACCCCTCCGACAGGGAGGCCGTCAAAGGAGCCATTAACGAAAAAACCCGCGTCCTTTATAGCGAAACCATCGGGAATCCCTCCCTTGACCTGCTCGACCTGAAAGCCTGGGGGGCCATTGCGAAAGAAGCGGAAATCCCCTTTGTGGTGGACTCCACCTTTACCACCCCCTATCTGTTAAGACCGATTGAGCACGGGGCCCACATCGTCATTCACTCCCTTACCAAGTGGATCGGCGGTCACGGTACGGCCATAGGGGGAATCGTGGTGGACTCGGGAACCTTTAACTGGCAGAACCCCAAATTCAGCCTCTATAACGAGCCCGACGGAGGCTATCACGGTCTGCGATTTGCCCATGATCTGGGGGCCCTGAATCCCATCGCCTTTATCCTTCGCATGAGGGTGGTCCCCCTGAGAAACCTGGGTGGCTCCATCGCGCCGGACAACTGCTGGTTCTTCCTGCAGGGGTTGGAAACCCTCTCTTTGAGGATGGAACGTCACTCGCAGAATGCCCTTGAAGTAGCCCGTTTCCTCAAGAATCACCCCAAGGTTGCCTGGGTGCGTTATCCCGGACTGGAAGGTGATCCGGGTAAGGCTCTGGCCGACGAACTCCTTCCCAACGGAGCGGGAGGCATGGTCGTATTCGGTATTAAGTCCGGCCGGGAAGGGGGACAGAAGTTCATCGAAAGTCTCAACCTCTTCTCCCATGTGGCCAATGTGGGCGACGCGAAAAGCCTTGCCATCCACCCCGCTTCAACCACTCACTCCCAATTGAGCGAAGAGGATCTGGAAAAGGGCGGCATTAAGGCAGATCTGATTCGCCTTTCCATTGGAATTGAGAATATCGCCGATATTAAGGCTGATTTAAACCAGGCACTGGAGGGCTAGTCGACCGAGGAGGGGCGTTCCCTCGTCGACAGAGCATCGTTCCCTCGCCGACTGAGCGTCGTTCCCTCGTCGACCGAGCATCGTTTTCTTGTCGACTGAGCGTCGTTCCCTCGTCGACCGAGCATCGTTCCCTCGCCGACAGAGCGCCGTTCCCTCGGCGACCGAACAGCGTCCCCTCGCCGACAGAGCATCGTTCCCTCGCCGACCGAGTGTCGTTACCTCGCCGACTGAACAGCGTTCCCTCGGCGAAAAAAATCCCCCGACCCGCTTTTGCGGACCGAGGGATGGGAAGGCGGCAAGCCTGTTATATCACAGAAATCAGATTTTCATACTCCAGGGTATTGCGGGCTTTGGCCTTTATCACATTCACCGTTAGTTTGTACTTTCCCCTTTCCAAATCGGCGGGAAGGGAGAAAAGAATGCTTCTTTCGCTGTGGTTGAATATCTTCGCCGCAGGGATAGATTCATCGCTCCCTTCCTTCTGCAGCAGAACCTCCGGGGGTTCCAGAGAGAGAAGGTTCCGGCCCTTAAGTTCCACTATACCCCCAGCCGGGAAAGATTCCCCTATGGACCAGCTGTCGTAGTCAAAGAGATACTCAATCTGTTTAAGTTCTTCTTTCACCCCAATCTTTGTCAGTTCGGAACTCTGGAGGATATCTTCCCTAAACTCTTTGGAAGGATTCATATTCAGGATTACTTTGTGGCGGTCCCGGTCAAACTCGTCGTCGGCGGAGTTAAAGCCGCCCCGAATACCCGGTTGGATTTTAAAGAGATCCATGATAATCGGGTTTCCCGAAAGGGATTCTTCCTTAACGGTCTCTTTCATAAGATTAAGAACCACCAGAATATCCTGATAGGTTACGGTGGTATTCTTCTTCATCATACGATTGATGATGTCCTCCTGCCAGAGGGTTTCCTTCCGCGCCACCCGGGCCATGTAGGGGGAGCCGTTTTCTGTTGCCAGGGGATTTTTTCTCAAATAGTAATTCATCTTGGTCATTTTGATTCTCCTTTAGGGTTCTGTCCTTACCCTATACCTACTAGAGAAGAGGCAAAAATGTCCCCAAATTGTGAAAAAAAATGAAAAAAAGTTTCCTAGACCGGTATATTCGCCTCAATCACCTTGCCCATACTGATTCTTTCTTCCTCACGGTAGCCGTTCTTGCGGTAGAATTCCCGAACTCCTTCGTTGGAACTCAAAATCTGCAGATTGATTTTACAGCAGCCCTTTTGGGTCAGGAGAGCCTCCATCCCTTCCAAAAGCTCACTTCCCAGACGCTTTTCCCGCTTCCCGGGAGAAACGGCCAGGGAATAAATCCAACCCCGATGCCCGTCGTAACCTCCCATAACGCTGCCCACAATATGTCCCGCCTCTTCGGCGACCAAAAGTAGCCCGTCCTTCTGTTCAAGCTTGTTATTCAGGGAAAACTCCGGATCATTCCGCTTGTCCGAATAGCCAAACACCTCCGTCCAGAGTCGGATTAACTGCTCTCTATCCCTATCATCTTTATAGTCTCTTATACTCAATAGGTCCCCCATCCTCACCCTCTTTCCTCTTTCAGCTCTCCGCTCTCCGCTCTCCGCTCTCCGCTTTCCAGTTCCAATCGGAAAATCGTAGTCGATTCATAAACCTCCCCGGGCCGCAGTAAACAGTCGGGAAAATCCGGATCATTCACGCAGTTGGGGAAATTCTGCGTCTCCAGGGCGGCTCCCATAAAAGGGTAGGTCCGGCCGTTTCGCTCGGCCGCGTCTCCCATGCCGCCGGCGGTATAGACCTGAATCCCCGGCTGGTCGGTCAGGACTGTCAGTTTACGGCCCGAAGGACGGTCAATCAGAATAGCCGCTTCCCTCATACCCTCTCCGTCAAGGACCCAGTTGTGGTCGTACAGAGTCTCCGGAGCATCTTGTCGGCCCAGGGGGGTAAAGGCCCGGAAATCAAAGGGGGTTCCTTCCACCGGAGCGATGCCTGTGGGGATCTGAAACTCATCCACCGGGGTGTAAGAGGCGGCTTTGAGCTGGAGTTCCTGGTCTTTGATAGTTTCCGATCCTGTGAGCCCGGCCATATTCCAATAGGTGTGATTGGTTAGGTTTACCGGGGTGGTTTTATCCGATTCGGATTTATAATCGATCTGAATTTCTCCCTCTTCGGAGAAGGTGTAGGTTACGCTTGTCTTGAGGTTCCCCGGGAAACCGCTCTCCCCGTCGGGACTGGTGTAGCTAAAGCGTACACCTGCCTTGCCGTCTTTTTCGAAGCTTTCCCCTTCCCAAACCTGGCGGTTGAAATTTACAGGCCCCCCATGGAGGTTATTCGGGCCGTTGTTGGCTTCCAGTTTATAGGTGGTTCCCTCAATGGTAAAGGCGGCCCCGGCGATTCGGTTCCCAACGCGTCCGATGGTGGCTCCGAAGCACCCTCCGTTTTGGGCGTACTCCTCCACTGTATCGTAACCGGTGATGACCGGAAGAATCCGGCCCTCCCTGTCGGCCATGCGCACATCGGTCAGGGTGGCTCCGTAGTTTATGAGGGAGTAGGAAAAGCCCTTCTCCGTAGCAAAATCGTACCGGAAAATCTTTTGGTCCTTGAAAATACCAAACTCGCTTCTGTTAAGGGTCATAGGAACGCCTCCAAAGGGGATAAAACCGACAAATCGGCCTGGTAAATTGTATCAGACTTGATCCTATGGGGGAAGATGCCGATACTCAGAGAAGACACTATGAAAAAAGCCTTTTTACTTATTACCATGTATATAGTTGGCTTCTCCCTTTTTGCCTCTGCGGAGATTGACCTGTTCACCGCTCTTATGGAGCAGGACTGGCTGGGGGCGGAGAAGATCCTCGACCGCTATCCCCGTCTTCTGGAAAAGCAGGGAGAGGAGGAGCTGGACGTGGACATCATGGGGAAGACCCCTTTGACGTTTACCCTGGAATACGGAATGGACCACATGACCGTTTGCCTCCTTGATTACGGGGCGGCCACGGAAACGGTGGACAGTATGGGATGGACCCCCCTCATGGTGGCCGCCTATCTGGGGAATGTGAACATGGTGGAGGAGCTGCTTCAGAGAGGGGCGGAGGTAGAAGTTTTTGAGAGCCAAGGCTTATCTCCTCTTGCCCTGGCCGTAGGAGCCTGCCGTTTTGAGGCGGCCGATCTTCTTCTGGAAAAGGGTGCCAACCTCTACGGCCCCATCCCCGAAGCGGAACCCATCGTCCAGTCCATCTACGAGAGTAAAATCAACCTAAGAGAAGGGCTTCGCATTTTGGATGTGGGAGCCCCGGCCTATCCTCTCTTTTCGGGTATTGAAAAGGGGGAGTTTTCCTTTGTTAGAACCGTCCTGCTTCAAGGGATGAATCCGAATCTTCCCGACAGTCAGGGGGTGACTCCTCTTATGTTGGCCGCCTCTCTGGAAGAGCCCTATATGACCGAACTTCTGGTGGATATGGGGGCTGACTTGAATGTACAGAGCAAAGAGGGGCTTTCTTCCCTGGCCATTGCTCTCTATTTGGGCCGGGAAAGAAATACGGAGCATCTCCTTAAGGGGGGAGCCGATGTGAATAGCGGTCGAATTCTGACCGATTCACCCCTCTATTACGGTCTTATTGGCGGTGAAGGCCGTCTTGTGGCGGAACTGGTAAATGAGGGTGCCACCGTAACCCGTCGGGACGGGGAGGGGCGAACGGCCCTTATGTACGCCGCCTTTCTGGGGGATTGGCTCTCTGTGCAGTCCCTTCTGGAGGGGGGCGCCCGGGCTTCCGCCCTGGACAAAAATGACAAGGGTGTTATTTACTATGCCATGACCGGCTACCTGATGACAGGGGGCGAGAATTACTATACTATTATTGACCGACTGATAGCGGAAGGAGCGGAGAGTCGGGAATACCTTCCCATGGCGGGGGGAGACAGGAAATTCTATGAACTCCTGGAAGCCCGCTGGCGCTCTTGACGGAAGGGGAAGATAATAGATGAATCTACGAAAGAAAGTTATTAAGTCCAAGGATAACGACTACGAAAAGATGGGCGGAGCGGTGGAAGCCATGAGAAATGTGGTGCGCCACTTTAGAACCGGAACCCTTCCCAATGACGAATTTTCCCTGGAAGATTTAAAGGCTTACACAACTCATATTATTGATATTCAGGAAGAGGACGGTACCTGGACCGTTTCTGCCGATGCGAAACAGCTGGCGGAGGACGAGAAGATCGAATTTCTTAGCTATCCCACTTTTATTGGCCTATGCACCTTGGTTATGGCCGATGAATACCTGCCCGGAGGGGACTTCCCCGGCCGGGAAGAGGCCTTGCGAAAGGGCTTTGCCGCTCTCAAGCTGGAAGGTTACGGAGAGGACTCCCTCTTTCAGATGATAGAGATGATAATCATTCTTATAGAAGCAGCCGTTCCTCCCTGGCTTAAGGATCGCCGCTCCGACGAAGTCTATAACAACGCAGCCCTCAAGCTTATCTCCTTTAGGGACAAGCTGCAGAGCCGTCTTGATGCGGGGGATACGATTCTCTCCTTTGGGGGGGATTACCGGGAAATCTTTGAACTGGTTACCTCGGGACTCTCCGTTCTCTAGGCTGTTATGTCCCGTGTCGATTCCGGCCGGGACTCAAAATAAAATACTGGTCCATTTTAAGAAGCCGGGGTATAATGACCCATGGGCAAAATCCGGATTGGCCTCTATCCCTTTTTAATTATTCTTTTACTCTTTCTCTTCCTGGCGGGTGGTGCGGCATTTTCCCGTGACAGAAGCGAGACCGTTCGCCTTGAAACCCTGGAGAATGAGATTCAGTCCATGGCCAAGCTGATTACGGGAAAGCAGGTCTACCGGGAGGTTATCTATCTGGAAAAGGGACGCTTCCTTACGGATAAAAGGGTGCTCTTTTCGGTGGAGTATGTCTTAAAAGCCGGGATAGACCTGGAGAAGTGCCGTATAGAGAAGAGGCGCCGCGAGGGGGTTATCCTTTATCTTCCCCCGGTGGAAATCTTTCACATCGACTGTGATGAATCTACCATTGAGGAGTACTTCCTTAAGGAACAGTTGGGCCGCATTAAACTGAGCGATTACGACTCTCTGATAGAAGAGGAAAAGGTCCGCTTAAGAGAGGAAGCCCTAGCTTCGGACTTTCGGACCCGGGCAAAAATACAGGCCGCCGATATACTGGAAGAACTGCTTCTCTCCTTTGATGAGCCCGTAACCCTTCGTTTTTCCGAGACGTCTTTCCGGGAGGCCTTTAATGGTTAAATTACCCTCCCGTATTTCCTTAAGTGTAGCCTTGGGGCTGATTTTTGTCCTGGCCCTCTCCTTTTATAGTCTTATCTGCCTTATTACCGACCAGACCTTGCTGGGGGGACTCTTTAAGGAAGAGGAGATTCGCAGCGTGGCAGCCACCATGGAAGGAATTCATGACAGGGCCCTTTTGGAGAGCGGCCTTTACCGCTTTAGAGTGGTTTATCCCTATGATTTCCCCGAATTGGGAGAGCAGGAGGGGATTAATATCAAAAGAAATGACTTCTCTGTGTTTACGGCCCATGTGTATGCGGGCTATGACGTATCCCAGCTTTCCCCTCCGGAGAAGACCGCCGCAGGGCTTGTCTGGAAGTTGGGGGAGGCCCATATAACCGATATTATTATAGAAAACACTCCCCGGGAGTACGAGGGTTTTCCCGATATGTCAGCCACACCGGGAGAATTGGGACGAATTTCCGAAGAAATGGAGCCCTATATTGAGCAGATGGCCCGGGATCGTGGTATACTGGAAGAAGCGGAAGATAACAGCCGGAAATTCTTGACGAAATTATTTGAAGGAGCCGGATATGGGCGGATCCAATTTCTTGACTAGAAAATCAACTTTTTTCCTCATTTTAGGCCTTTTTAGCCTTCTTCTTTGCTACGGTGAAGCCCCCTATGTTTCCATATACGATGATACCTCTGACAGTAACTTCGGCCGTTCCGTATCGCGCGGCGTCATTCGTGCCGTCCGTTTGGACCGATTTTCCCATTACCGGAGCCTTCCTGTGGAACGGGAGCTTCTTGAGGGCAAGGGTTTTGAAGGTTATCTCACACCCCTTGTTCTGGACGATCAGAAAAAAGGGCGCCTGGAGGCGGGGCTCTATAAGGGCATTTTGAGTGACGGGGAGGGCCGATTCAGCCTTAACCGCAACGGGGTGGATATCGTCTTTTCTCTTGAAAAACCCAATGAGGCTCTCTATCGGGAGATTGACGCCTACTACGAGGAGTGGCCCGAATGGCACGAACCGGTTCGGAACCATTATCGGGATAACTGGGTGATTCGTATTCACCGTGCGGAGAATGTTTTTGAACCCTGGATTGATCGGATAACCTACAACGAAGCTCTCCTCTCCGCTGCCCTGATTGCCGACGAGGACCAGTGGCTCTGGGGGGTTCATGACGGGGCCGATATTTTGGAAAAGCCTTTAGAACAAAATTAATTTGCGCCCCCCCCTTATCCGGTATTATAATTAAAGTAGGCTTAGCCTGATTTTAACCTGAGGGAGGCAATCATGATTGTTAAAGATCGAATGACCAAAAATCCGTACACCGTTAATTCCGATGCATCTCTGGCAGACGCCCGGGACCTGATTAAGCGGGAGAAAGTGGACTCTTTGCCCGTTGTGGACAAAAAGGGCCATCTTGTGGGACTCGTCACGGAAAAGGATGTTCTTTACGCCTCTCCCTCTAACTGCACCACCCTGGATGTGTTTGAAATTCATACCCTTTTTGCTCAAATGACCGTGGCCGACGTTATGAATACCGAGCCCCTTACCCTTTCTCCCGATACTCACGTGGAAGATGCGGCCCGGCTGATCCAGGAAAACAATGTGGACGGTGTCTGCGTGACCGACGGGGAACTGCTTGTGGGTATTATTACCGAGTCGGACCTGTTAAGCGTTTTTATGGAACTTTTTTCCGCCCACAGGAAGGGTGTCCGGGCTACCGCCCTCTGTCCCCAGGAACGGGGGGAACTGGCCAAGCTTTCCAACGCCCTCTACGACGGGGGAGCGGATATTCTGGCCTTTTGTAACACCCGAGGTGATGATATGACCAAGGAAATGGTTGTCATAAAAGCCACGGGCCTTTCCATTAAGGAGATGAAAAAGATCATTAAGCCCTATGTTCTTGATATCATTGAGGTAGTGGAACTATAATAGTGTCCCATGGACATACTTATTTCCCTCTCCTGTTTTTTGGCCGGTTCCCTCCTAACTTTATTGATTTTTCTGGCACCTTTGGGCCGCTTGAAGAAGAATAAAGCCCTTCTGGAGGGAGAGAAAAGTCAGCTTGAAAACCGCCTTTCCGAACTCAAGACCCGTCTGGCCCTGGAAGCCCGGTCCCGGGAGGAAAGGGAAACTTTTATGAAGAGTTCCCGAGAGGACATGAACCGTCAGTTTGAACTGATGGCCAACCGGATTTTTGAGGAGAAGAGCCGCTCCTTTACGTCACTTAACAGCGAAAAACTTAACGCCCTTCTTCAGCCCTTTAATAACCGTATAGAGATTTTCCAGCGACAGGTAGAAAAGACCTATACCCGCAATGTGGAGGATGCCTCCCGGCTCAAGACCCAGATTGAACAGCTGACTAAACTGAATCAGCAGGTTGGGGAGGAGGCCCAGAATCTGACCCGCGCTCTCAAAGGGCAGTCCCAGACCCAGGGAGCCTGGGGGGAAATGGTGATGGAGTCGGTGTTGGAGCGCTCCGGTTTGAAGCGGGGGGATCAGTACGAAACCCAGAAAAGTTTTAACGACGACGAGGGGCAGCGCTTTCGTCCCGACGGAATTGTCCATCTTCCCGGAGAGCGGGATATTATTATTGACGCCAAAGTTTCCCTTAACGCCTATGACGGGGCTGTAAATGCGACCAGTGACTTTGAACGGGACGAGGCGGTTAAGGCCCATGTTCAGTCGGTTCGGGCCCATGTGCGTGAGCTGGAGGGTAAGGATTACAGCCGTCTCCCCGGGATTAATACGATTGATCTGGTTCTTATGTTCATTCCCATTGAAGGGGCCTTTTCCCTGGCTGTCCAGGGGGATAACTCTCTTTTTACCGAAGCCTTTGAGAAGCGGATTATTATTGTAAGTCCCACCACTCTTTTTGCCACCCTTAAGACGGTGGAGAGCAGTTGGCGCTATGAGGCGCAGAACCGGAATGCCCGGGAAATTGCCCGTAAGGCGGGAATGCTTTACGATAAGCTGGTGAACTTTACCGCCGACCTGGAGAAGGTGGACCGTGCCCTTGATACAGCCCGCCGTGCCAGCGAGGAGGCGGGGAATAAACTGGTTCAGGGAAAGGGCAATCTTATTCGCCGGGCGGAGGAGCTGCGCGAACTGGGGGCGGCCCCCTCAAAGCAGCTTCCTAAAAAATTAACAGATCTCATGGAAGAGTAAAGAAAACAGTACTATAATAGAGAGCATGGATGAATATCTTCAGGCTCGCGAGCAAACGCTTATTCATGATTTGGAGTTGCTCAAGGATGATGTCTTAAAAATTGACAGGATTATTACCTTTCTTATTGAGGTAAGGGCCACCCTTTCGGATAGGGTGGAGTTCTGGATAAAAAATACCCTTCCCCAGTGTCGGGAGATTGGTTATGATAGGGGACTTTTTTCTCTTCTGGTCCATTTCGCTTACTATTATTTGATGAAGTCCGATTTCGCCATGGGGAAATCTTACCTGGAAAAGGCTTCCCAAATTGATTGGTCCTGCTTTCTTCACTCCCGGGAGCACATGTATTTCTATCATGCCCATGGGGTCTTCTACTATTATACGAGCGATCGGGACCTTGCGATGGAGTATTTTGATAAGGCTTTGGAATTGGCCCGAAGCCTCAAGGACAGGGATTTTACCTGCCAGATGCTGAATAATCTGGCCAGTTATTATACGAAAGGCGGTGAATATAAAATCGCCGAGGCCTATCTTCTGGAAGCTTTTTCTCTTATTGATCCGGAGAAGAATCCCTTTCCCGCCCTCAAAATTATGGATAATTTGGCCTCTCTTTATATTGCCCGGGAGAATTATGATCGGGCCCGGGACTACCTGGATACGGCTTTCTCCTATGGGGTGGATAGAAAAATCGACTATATGATTCCCTCCCTTCATTATAATTACGGTTTAATCTGTGAGAAAGAGGGGAAGCTTGATGAGGCTGAGGAGTTCTATAAAAAGGCCTACGACGGGAACGGGGATAAAAACTTCCAGGAGGACATAGCTCTTGGATACCCCCGTTTTCTTTTTGACCGGAAGCGCTGGGAGGAGGGGCAGGTATTAACTGACGAGATTATAAAGCTTTTTCAGCAAAAGGGAATGGTTCGTTCCCTTGATAAGGTCTATCATCTCATGGATGAATATGATATATAGAAAATATGGATAAATTTGATAATCTTCTTGAAATAATAAAAACGCTTCGTTCTCCCGAAGGCTGCCCCTGGGATAGGGAACAGACTCACGAAAGTCTTAAACCCTATGCCATTGAAGAAGCCCATGAAGTGGCCGAAGCGGTGGACGGGGGGGACCCGGAAATGATTGCCGACGAGTTGGGCGATTTGCTCCTCCAGGTGGTTCTCCATTCCCAGATCGGTTCGGAACAGGGGACTTTTACCATAGACGATGTTCTGGACAGTGTCTCTTCCAAGATGATACGCCGCCATCCCCATGTCTTCTCCGACGAGAAAGTGAGCGGGACAAAAGAGGTTCTTAAAAACTGGGAAGCCATTAAAAAGAAGGAGAAGGCCAAGAAAGATCACACTTCCGTTCTTGACGGTATCCCCTTGAGTCTTCCCGGCCTTTACAGGGCGGCAAAGATACAGAAAAAAGCCTCCCGGGCGGGATTTGACTGGCCCGATACGGAAGGGCCGATTCAAAAAATCCGAGAGGAGATAGAGGAATTTTCCCACGAGGTGGAAAGGAATGACCGGGAGGCGATGATTGAGGAATTCGGTGACATCCTTTTTTCTCTGGTAAACCTCTCCCGCAAGTTAGACTTTGATGCGGAAGATTCCCTGCGCATGTCCACGGGGAAGTTTGAGAAACGGTTCCGGGAGATCGAAAATATGGTGAATGAAGGGGAGAAGGAGATGCACGACTACTCCCTGGAAGAGCTGGATGCTCTGTGGGACAAGGTTAAAGAGAAGGAGAAGAGGACGTGAAAATTCTGGTAGGTCATGGGAATATGGATCTGGATTGTTTTGGCTCTCTGGCCCTTGCACGCTACCTTTACCCTCGCTATATTCCCGTACGAAGCCGGCTTATTCACCCCATGGCCAAGGCTATGTACGGGCTTTATCACGACCATCTGGGCTTTATGCCTTCCCGTGAACTTAAAGGGGAGCAGGTGGAAAAGATGGTGGTGTTTGATACCCGTAACGCCTCAAAAATCCGGGAATATATGGATTATATCAAGCCTTTTAAGGCGGAGGTGGAGATTTACGACCATCACGTTCATAACGAATGCGATATACCCGGGGCGGTTCTTCATGAAGCGGCCTACGGTTCCAATACCACCCTGGTGGCGGAGGAGCTGATGAAGCGGGACATTTCCATCCCCCACGATGCGGCCACCATTGCCTTGACCGGAGTATTTTCCGATACGGGCAGCTTTACCCATGAAAATGTCAGTGCCAAAGACTTTGAAGCGGCCCGTTGGCTTCTAAACCAGGGGGCCAGTATCAAAATGGTAAAGCAGTTTCTCAAAGTCTGGCATGAGGATGTTCAGATTGATATATTCCATCAGGTTTTAAACAGTGTTTCCTTCCGGAATGTTCACGGTTACTCCCTGCTTTTTTGTCACATCCAGCTGGAAGACCAGGTGGGCGGTCTTTCCGACGTGGTTCAGAAGGTATTTGATGTGGAGAATGCCGACGCCATGTTTGCCGTTTTTTCTTTGCAAAAAAGAAAGCGGACTCTTATTGTGGGGCGTAGTCGTCATGACTCTATTGATCTGTCTAAAATCCTGAAGAACTGGGGCGGGGGAGGCCATCCCAAAGCGGCATCGGCTACTCTTAAGGAACTGGTTGAGCACGATTTTGTGAATACCCTCCGTCTTTATCTTAAGGATGTGCTGGAGCCGGCCTGCAGTGTGGGAGATATTATGACAGAGGATGTTAAGGTGATTTCCGACAGCTCCTCTGTTCTCGAATCCTCCCTGTTTCTTGAAAAAATAGACCATACCGGGGTTCCCGTTGTGGATGATGAAGAGAATCTGGTAGGGTTTATCTCCCTTCGGGATATAAGCAAGGCACGTGTGGCAGGACAGATGAAGGCCCCCGTTCGCGGTTACATGACTCACAAGCTTTATACGGTGACTCCCGATGCTACTTTACGGGATTTGGAAAGGATGTTCCTCGATTACAACGTGGGCCATGTGCCTGTGGTTTCGAATAGTAAAGTTCTTGGGATCGTGACCCGTTCCGACTACTTGAAGCATATTTAGTTAGAAGGTCGAATTTAAACGGCTGATAAACTCCTGACAGAATTCTTGTCATTTTAATAAAAGAAGAATAGAGTGGGTATATGAAACAAATCATTTTTTCCCTATTAATTTTATTTGCAGTCGGATTTTTCCTTTCCGCAGAGACTGTTGATTTCCTTGGTGAGACGGATATTGCCAACCGGGATGTAGATACGGTGGACTTGGGCGAAGTGGGTAAGGATAAGCTTAAGCTGGGGGTATCCCTGGGCTACCCTGTGAGCGGTGTAACCGCCGGCTGGCAGGTGGGCAAGAGCCTGGAACTGGATCTTCTGGCAGGGGCCTGGGAGGATGACAAGTTCTGTTTTGGCGGTAGTGCCATGGTCTCCCTTTTGGATATTAAAATCGGAACTGAAGTTTTCCCCCTAACGGCGGGGCCCTTTATCTACACCGGTTTCGGTTCGGACGACCTGCTTGTTTCTACAGGTGCGGTAGGCCGGGTTGAGTATACCTTTGATTTTAAGCTGAATCTCTATATAGAGTCCGGTTTGGCTCTTCAGCTGACCGAGCTTGACGATAATCCCGTAGCTGTTCCGGTTAGTCTGGGAATACGATATATCTTTTAATTGGGAAGAACTTCTTTCAGATAGTTTTTGACCTCTTCCACTGTGGAGAAGGTCAAAATCTTCTCGCTGTCTTCCCGGGCCTTTTTCAGGTCAATTTTGCTTATGAATTCCTGCAGCTCCGGCAGACGGTGAGGTTCAATGGTAATGGATCTCACTCCTACTCCCAGAAAAAAGTAGATCATATGCTTTTCATTGGTCAGATTTCCACAGATGGAGTAGGCGCAGTCGTTCTTCAGGGCCCCGTCTACAACGGTTTTTACCGCTCGCAGTACGGCCGGGTGTTCCCCCTGGTAGAAGGAGGCCACGCTGGAGTTGGTCCGATCTACACCCAGGAGGTACTGGACTAGGTCATTCGTTCCTATGGAGAGGAAATCCGCCTCTGCCGTGAGCTGGTCAATCAACATGACCGCCGAGGGAAGTTCTATCATCATTCCCAATTTGGGGTATTTGTTGTAGCTGAATCCGTCGCGATCAAGAAACTCCATGCTCTTCTTAACCATTCTTACCGCTGCCCGGTAGTCGTCCACGGAAGAGACCAGGGGAAACATAATGCGAAGATCCCGTCCTTCCCCGGCTCTGAGCATAGCCTTGAGCTGGCCTACGAACACTTTTTTATTCTGTAGGAGAAAGCGGATGGCCCGGAGGCCTAAAAAGGGGTTTTCTCCCTGGTTTTCCGGCATATAGGAGAGGATCTTGTCCCCCCCCACATCAAGGGTTCGCAGGGTAATAGGGTGGCCCTCTTCCATTCCGTCAAAGACTTTTTTGTAAACCCGGTACTGTTCTTCTTCGGAGGGAAAGTCGCTTCGAATAAGAAAGGGGAACTCGCTTCGGTAAAGACCGACCCCTTCCGCTTTGATCTCCCGGGCGGCTTTGACATCGTTTAACAGGTTAATTGCCGCTCTGAGAAATATGCGGGTCCCGTCGGCTGTGTGGGTTTGGTCCAGAACAGAGGCGCCCATCTCCTTAAGCTCCCGAGCTGTGCGGGACTGCTTTTCATAATGCTCAATGGTCTCTTCATCGGGAAGGATAATCAGGTTCCCCTGATTGGCATCAAGTATGGCGTCGGTATATTCGGGGAGTGTGAGCACATCCTCGTCTTCGAGGTAGATGAGGGGAACGGCGAGGGATTTGGCAAGAATGGATATGTGAGCCGAAGCTCCGCCCCCCATCAGTACAATCCCTTCCGCCTTTTGTGCGGTAAGTTTAAGGAGTTCCGAGGGCAGAAGATCCCCGGCTATGATAATCTGGTTGCGGTAGTTTCCCGGCTGCTGCTCCTTGTGGGAGAGGTTTCGGAGAATCCGATGTCCCAGATCGCGCACGTCTTGCACTTTTTCCTGGAGACGGCTGTTGTCGCTGGCTGTAAAAATCTCCACGTAACTGTTTACTACTTGTTCTACGGCCAGACAGGGGGGAAGGTTGTCCTCTTCTATCAGTTTAGCCATCTGCCCGGAGAAAGCTTCGTCCTGCAGCATAAGCAGGTGGGCGGAGAAGATCATGGAGGCTATATCGGAGAGTTCTTCATTCATTTTTTCCTGGAGCTCCAGGAGCTGGCATTCCGCTTTTTTTACGGCTTCCCTAAAGGCGTCTATGCCGTCGCGGTAAAGTTTCTGGTCCTCCGGGGAGAGGTGCCCTTCCTTATGGCTGTCGTCCATATAGAAAATCTGCCCCTGGGAGACCCCGGCCACGACTTTCTTACCCTTAAAGAGGCGGCTTTCCGTTTCTCCCGGCTGGTTGGCTTCCTGTTCCTTCCGGGATATATCCATGAGGAGACGGGCGTTTTCCAGGGTGGCCGCCAACTGGCCTGCAATAGCTTCCAGGGCCCGGGCGTCGGTGCTGTCAAAGTAGCCTTTCTGGCTGTGCTGGAGAACCAGTACCCCAATGCGGTTCAAACCGCGCATGATGGGAACGGCCAGGAAGGCTTTGAAGTTTTCCTCAAAACTGTTTTCTATGCTTTTGAATCGGGGGTGGAGGGTTCCGTCCGCTTCCAGGATGGTGCGCATCTCCTTCATGGTTGTACCCACGAGCCCTTCTCCAAAGCTGAGAGTCAGATTTCCTGTCAGATCCCGGTTGAGACCTTCTGTGGAGACCAAATTCAGTTTTTTTCTTTTTTCATCGTAGAGGTAGACCGAACAGACTTCCGATTTCATATGACGGGATACGGTTTTTACGACCTTTTCCAGAAAACGTTTGGTTCCCTTTTCTCCGTGGAAAAGGCCGGAAAGCTCGGCAATGCTGCAGATTAGTTCAATTTTTCTTCGTTCCCGCTGTTTCATCCTATTCTCCTGCCAGGAAGTCGGCCTTATTAGTGCATACCCGCACCGCTTCGATCAGGGAGGAGCGGAAACCGTGACTTTCCAGTTCCCCCACCGCTTCGATGGTGGTTCCTCCGGGAGAACAGACCATGTCTTTGAGCTCCGCCGGGTGTTTGCCCGTTTCCAGTACCATCTTGGCCGATCCCATAACGGCCTGGGCTGCCATGGTGTAGGCTTTGGCCCGGGGAAGGCCTTCCAAAACCGCTCCGTCTACCAGGGCTTCAATCATCATGAATACCCAGGCCGGGCTTGAGCCGCAGAGGGAGGTATAGCCGTTAATCTGGCTTTCCGGGAGAACTTCGCACTTGCCAAAGGAGGAAAATATCTTTTTGATGATTTCAAGATCCTCCGACGTAATATTGCCGTTGGGACAGAGAGCGGTCATCCCTTCTCCCACAAGGGCGGGTGTGTTGGGCATGGTTCGGACAATTTTATGCTTTTCCGAAAGGAGTTCGGTCATTTTATCAAGGGTTACACCGGCGGCAATGGTCACGACCAAAGTCTCCGTGGGAACAAGGGAACCCACTTCCTTAAGAACGATGGGATAGATGTGGGGTTTAACTGCCAGAATCAGGATATCCGCCTGCTTTACCACTTCACTGTTCTCGGTGGTCGTAACAATGCCCGGATGGGCTGCTGCGGTACGGTTCAGGGCTTCCGAGGAAGCATCGCTTACCATTATTTGGGACGGGGCGTACAGGCCGCTTTTGATAATGCCGCCGAGCATGGCGGAACCCATATTTCCTGTGCCGATAAATCCAATCATGTTAAGCCTCCCAAGCGGTGAATCCGGTTATTAGGAAAAATAACCGGCAAATTTGTAGGTATTTTAACATGAATGGGACTATTCTGCCATAGGAAGGGAAGGCTATTTTATACAGGAAAATAGGCAGGCCCTGGTGGAAATCGAAAAATAACCGGTTCTTTGGTATTCTTCTTGAAAAACCTCTTCCATTTCTTCCTTCCGAGCCCGGGCTATTTCATGAATATTGGGAGCCTGGAGGGAGAAGAAATAGTTCATGATCAGGGAAAAGTCCTCCACCATTAATTCATTTTCATAGTAGGAGAGGTCTACTTTGTCAAAATATTCGGCGAGGAGGGGCGAGGCGTTTTCCGCTCCAAACCGGTCGGTAAGGTTACTGTTGGGCCAGTACTCCTCTTTCTCCAGCCCCAGTAGATCCTTGAGCCGGAGGAGATGGGATGAGCTGTTGGTGGTGGCAAAGAAATCCCCTCCTTTTTTAAGAACCCGGGAAATTTCCGAAAGAACCTTGGGAAGGTCTGATGCGTGGTAAAGATTATGATTGGAAATGACCGTGTCAAATTTTTCATCCCCATAGGGAATGTCATGATAATCGATGACCTCGAAGCGGCAGTTTTTCGTACCCTCTGCCTGCCGGGCCTTATCCAGCATCCCTTTGGACATATCGGAGAGGGTGATTTCGCAGCCGGTGAAGGAGGGGGCCAGGTCTTTCCAGAGAAGCCCGTTGCCGCAGCCCAGTTCGAGTATTTTTATTCCTGAACGGGCAGGAATTTTCCGTGCCACCCAGGACTGAAGGGATTCGGGATTAAGGGCCTTTTCGTAGATGCTGATTCTTGTTTCGAGGTTTTTGCTCGTGCCGTACTGTTTGTTCAGGTCTCTCATATGGCTCCCCATTTAGTTCTAAAGATGAAATTTCTTAAAATATCATTATACATGATACGACTTTTTTGTCGCTTGAGAAAAAGTTGTAAAGCGATTCTTTTTACTTTTCTCCGGTAATTCTTTATGGTATCACCTCCGTGGAGTATCGCTTCTGAAAGCAATTGGGCGCTCCTGAAGGCGTAACTGAACCCTTCTGCCGAACTGGGACTGATGAACCCGGCCGCCTCCCCCAGGAAGAGAATCCTTTTCCCTTTGTGGCATCTTAGGTCCTGTCTTTTCCGGGGACGGATTATGGTACAGGATTTTCGTTCTATCTCCTCGAAATTGTCGCCCAGGACCTTATGAAGAAATCTCTCGTATTTTTCCTTGATCGGTCCCTTGTTGAGGGCGATTCCAATAAGGAGTTCTTCCTCTTTGGGAATGGTCCAGCCGTAGAAGTCGCTTAGGGACGAATCAAAGAAAGCCCCGTAGCCCCGGGGGAGGGTAGTTTGGGAAACACGTGACTGAAGGGCGACGTAGCGGGTCAATTTTTTGAAATCGCCCACCGATTTTCTTCGTACCCGGGACTGGCCGCCGTCGGCGCCGATGAGGCAGGATGCTTTGAGGGTTATCCTTCCTTCGGGCAGTTCGGCGGTGACAAGAATATGATTCTCTTCCTCCACGTGATTAATGTAGCGTCCGGGACGGTAGAGATCCACCGAGGAAGGAATCTGACTGAGAAGCCAGTTATCAAATCTCTTTCGGTCCACGTTTAAGTAATGGCGCTGGTAACGGGCTTTATTCGCTTTTTGCAGGTCCTTTGATTCCACGTAGAACATCTGGGGAGAGACGAGGACCTCTCCGGGAAGACTCAGGCCAAAGGAACCGAGAATCTTCTGCGCGTCCGGTGCGATAAGTCCTCCGCACACCTTTTCGTTCCCCTCTTCGCTCTCCTGTTCTAAAAGGGCTACTTTGTATTTTTTTCCTATCAGTCGTGCCAGGGTAGAGCCGGCAGGTCCGCCTCCGACTATCAAAAAGTCATATTGTTTCATTCTTTACCGCCTTCAGTCCCATTAAACGAGACGGAATGAGCGGAGAGAGGACGAATTTATGTCAAAAGAGAGGCTTTGTTTCTTTTATTGTTTGAGAGGCGCCAAAAGCTCATAGGGAATTTCCAAATCCCCCGGGCCGCTTCCCAAGTCAATCTTGGGTTTTACCGCTCCGTGAAAGTCACTTCCTCCGGTAATGAAAAGTCCGTAGCGGCTGGCAAGAGTTTTGATGTGATCCTTTTCTTTGTCACCGTAGAAGGAGTAGTAGCACTCAATTCCCTTAAGGCCCCTATCGGCCAGTTCCGAGACGAGGGTCTCCAGTTCATCCTCTGCCATTTTGTAGGTAAAAGGGTGGGCCAGAACGGGGATGCCCTTGTTCTTAAGGATTATTTCCACCGCCCGGTGGGGGCTGATTTCCGCCCGGGGGATGTAGGCGGGGCGACCCTTTCCCACGTACTTTCTAAAGGCGTCTTTGATATCCGTGGCAAAACCGAGGCGGGCGATGGTTAGTCCAAAGTTCGCCCGGGTAAGGATTCCGGCATAGGCGGTCTCTTCCACATCGGCTAGAGTGATTTCTACCCCTTCTTCCTTAAGGATATCAATGATTCTTTGGTTGTCCCGATTATTTACGATAGTTTTGAGATCGTGAATCAAGTCGGCATCGTCTTCATCTATTCCATAGCCCAGGACGTGAATGTCGCTGGGGTAGCGGGGAATATTGGAGGATAGTTCAATCCCAGGGATGAGCTCCAGAGGGGCCGATATCTCCCGGATGCGCTGTTTCGCTGCCTTTATTCCCCCAATCGTGTCATGGTCGGTGATCGCTATGGCTGCCAGGCCCTTCTCTACTGCCCTGTCCACCAGCTCCGCAGGGGTGAGTGTCCCGTCGGAGGCGGTGGTATGGGTGTGCAGGTCAATCAGTTTTTCCGACATTAGATTTGCGGTTCCGGGGTGGTCATTTTGTCGTAGAAAGAAACGTAGTCGTCCTTTTCTTCGGTCTGGCGAACGGCGATAGCTGTTCGGGGGTGCTCATTGAGACCGCCGGTAATCATGTAGGGGATGATGTAACCCCATTCGATCTCCTTGCGCAGGTCCAGGTAGTGATTCTGGATGACTTCCAGAAGGGGGCGAACGTTGTATTTGGGATTCTTGAGAAAATCTACCAGCAGTTCAAGGGGACAGTTCCCAGCGCCCCGTCCGATTCCATAGATGGAGCCGTCGATCATGTTACAACCGTCTATGATAGACTGTATGGTGTTGCCGAAGGCGAGCTGTT
Source organism: Spirochaetales bacterium (assembly GCA_028533045.1). Lineage (GTDB taxonomy): Bacteria > Spirochaetota > Spirochaetia > DSM-2461 > DSM-2461 > SZUA-368. Next base: position 185,610 of record JAQQAP010000029.1, read on the forward strand.
TGTTGTTGTGGGCATGGATTCCCAAGGTCTTTCCGGGGAGGAATTCCTGGTATTTTTTGGTGAGGAAGGTGATGTCTTCCGAGTACATGGAGCCGTAGGAATCAACTACGTAGACATTGGGAACACTGGATTCGCTTAGCTGGGTCAGACCTTCTTCTATATCCTTTTCCAGGTTGGTGGAAACGGCCATGATGTTAATGCTTGTTTCGTAGCCCTTATCCTGAATCCTGTGGGTCAGATCTATGGCCTTGTCTATGTCTTTGAGGTAACAGGCGGTTCTAAAGAGAGAAAAGATCGATTCTGTTGCGGGAGGAATGTCGTCCGGATTCACTCGGCCGATATCAACCATGCAGCTTAGCTTGGACTTGAGTTCAATGCCGTCGAGTACTTTTTTTACGTCTTCCTCATCGCAGAAGCGCCATTTTCCATACTCCTTGGGATCAAACTGGTCCTTTGAGGCCCGGTATCCCAGTTCCATATAGTCAACACCCGCATCGGCCACGGCCTTGTAGGTGTCTCTCACCAGCTTATCGCTGAATTGCCATTTGTTAATCAATCCCCCGTCTCTGATGGTACAGTCGAGGACTTTTATTTCCGGTCGGTACATAACTTCTCCTAAGTATCTTCGAGTAGAAACATACCTTAGCTGGGAAAGATAATCAAGGAACGGTTTGGTTAAAATTACGTTTATGTTAGAAAATCCCGTACATATTTTCCCATTGGTAGGATTCCGGCGGAAAAGAGCTGTTATTAACTTCTCTTGACAGGATTTTTTATTAATTATATATAAAGTCTATAGGGTAAGTGGATAAAGGAGTTTGTATGCGGTTGTCAACGAAAAGCGAATACTCCCTTCTGGCGCTGATTTATTTGGTCAGAAAGGAAGGGAACTATGTGAAAATACAGGATATCTGCGATCGATACGGCATTTCCAAGAAGTATCTGGAGATGCTTTTTTCCGTCCTGCGGCAGAATCGGTATATACAGACAAAAAGAGGGGCCGAGGGGGGCTACCGGCTAGCCCGGGACCCATCGGAGATTACTCTGGCCGAGATTGTCAGGCTTATGGACGGGGCTTTGGCGCCTACCGAATCGGTGAGCCGCTATTTTTATGCAGACACCCCCATTAGCCAGGAAGAGCGGGTTCTGGCTGTGTTTGAGGATATCAGGAATATTATTTCCGACAAAATGGAAAGTGTTTATCTTTCCGACCTTGCTTAAGGAGGCAAACATGTCCACCGAAGAGAAGTATACAGGATGGCAGGAGGCGGCCCAAAGGGAGAAGAAAACCCTTGGGGAGAGAATGGTGCTGAATGGAAAAGAGCTGCGCTCTTTTTTTGGGGTGATTCTCTTTTTTGGAGTTATGCTTATTCTAAGCGCCTGGCTGGCGGGAAATCCCTTTGAACATACCGCCCGGATAGGATCGGAAGGTATCCTTAAGAGAGGCTGGGGGCCGGAGAGCGACTCCTGGGCGATTATCGGAGTTGTCACAATTCTGGCGGTTGTTTTTGAATTTCTCGATTCCGCCGCCGGCATGGGCTATGGTACCACCTTTACTCCTCTGCTTCTGCTTTTGGGGTTCGATCCGATGCAGGTGGTACCGGTTATTATGATACAGCAGGCCTGCGCCGGTCTTTCTTCTGCTTTTATTCACAGGGAATTGGGGAATATTGAATGGAGCTTAAAGCCTCTTTCCGAATCGGTTAAATTGTGGTTTGCCATCTCTCTTTCCGGCTGTCTGGCTGTAATTTTCTCTATTAGTTCCGTGTATGCCCTGTTTCAGGTGGGTAGTAAGTGGATTAAGCTTTACGTCTGCCTCCTCCTTTTTGCCATGGGAATTTCCTCCTTTTTCGGAAGGAGGCGGGTACGGGAATACAAGCCGGGCCGGATGTTTTTCTTTGGGGCTTTGGCCGGATTCAATAAGGGTATCGGAGGCGGCGGTTACGGGCCGGTGGTTACTATCGGCGGTATTATGTCGGGAGTACCGGTGAAGAGCATGACCGCTTTGACTGCCCTGTCGGAGGGGACGGTCTGTCTGGTATCTATTGTTACCTGGTTTTTTCTGCTGAACCGGGGACTGACGATGGACTTTATTCTACTGCCTTCTATGATGCTGGGAAGTATGGTAAGTGTGATTTTGGCTCCCTATACGGTGCGCGTATTGCCGGAGAAGGTTTGGAAAGGGGTGATTCCCGTTTACTGCTGTGTCATAGGGGGGATCTGCCTCATCAAATTATTGCCTACCTTGTTTTAAGGAAGGCCGAATACTTCCCGCTCCTTTTCTGTTCTTATCTCTTCTATTCGGCCGGAAGCTTCCATTTCCTTCAGAACCGCTGTTATTTGGGGGATGAGGTCCTGATGGCCTTTATTAAGATAGTGGTAAAGGGGGCCTTGTTCCAAGGGTGGTTCAAGAGCCTGTATTTGATTCAGTTCCTCCTGTCCATGGCTTCCCTCCCTTTTCAGGGAATTTAAGGTATAGGCTCCTGTGTCAAAGGGGAGTATTACTATGTCGCATCTTCCGGAGATGAGTTTGAGAAAGAGCTGTTCTGCGGATTTCACAAAATAGATTCTGTCGGCGACAGGGCTTTGTTCGGCCTTGATAAAGCCGATTTGACTCCCCAGTGTGTAGGATTCGAGACTTTCCCAGCCATTGATGACTATGTTTTCGTCCAGGGTAAAGGCGGTTGTTTTCCCATAGGCAAGAACTACGGGGACCCTAAGGTGGTTGGGAAGAACCTGGGGGTCTATATTTCCCCGGAAAAGTTCCCCGTCTATCACTCCCGTCTCCGTTTCGGCCGTGGCCCGTTTGGGGGGTAGTTCCCGTACCTCTATTTCTATTCCCAATTGAGCATAGGCTTCGGTAAGAATAGGGATTATGACGGGATTCGTAGGATGATGCACCCCGCTTCCCAAAACAAGTTTGTCCTGTGCCCCCAGGGAGAGGGGAAGGCTAAAAAGAAGTATTGAGAGGATACTTTTGTAGACGGTTTTATGTTTCATTTATTTACCTTCTCTTCTAAGTATAAGGCCTCTTTTTGACAATGTCATTTCTTTTTACAGACTTTCCCGGTGCCGGATACCGGGCCAAAGGCACGGGAGCCGGGGCCCTCCCGTAAAATAATAAATAAAATACATGTGTTCCCTCTTTACTTTTTTACGTTTATGTGTCAATTTTCTGTATGGAATCACGAAGCATTTTTAAGAATCTCAGTCCCCTGGATCACAGGTACTACCAATCGAACAAGGAAATTTTCGACAAACTCGCCTTATACATCTCCGAAGAGGCGGGCGTAGCCTATTGCGCCCGGGCGGAAATCGCCCTTTTAAAGACACACATCGAATTACAGGAAGGAAACGATAAGGACCTTCTTGCCGCTCTGGACGGTCTGGAAGAGAAGATCGATCCGGAAGAAGTCTACAAGGAAGAAGAGAAGACTCAGCACAACATCCGAGCCCTGGTGAATGTTATGAATCGCCTGGTACCGGAACGGCTTAAGCCCTATGTTCATATGGGTGCTACCAGTGTGGATATTCTGGATACGGCTAACTCTATGAAGATGCGCGACGCCACCCGTGACGTGCTGCTTCCCATGCTGATTGAGCTGGAAGAACACCTGATTCGATTCGCCGAGGATAATGCGGCGGTGCCCCAGGTGGGACGGACCCATGGTCAGCATGCGGTTCCGGTGACTCTCGGTTATGCTTTTGCCGAATATGTGAGCCGCTTGGGCCAGTCTATCGAGGAAATCGAGCGGTTGAGCCAGGATCAGCGGGGTAAGCTGGCCGGGGCTGTGGGTGGTTACAATGCTACGTCCATGATGACGAGCGACCCCTTTAAGATGGAAGAGATTTACCTGGCCCATCTGGGTCTCAAGCCTTCCGAATACTCTACCCAGATGGTGGAGCCCGAATATCTTTTAAGACTATTTTTGGAAATCAATACGGCCTTTGGTATTATTGCCAACCTGGCCGACGACCTGCGTCACCTGCAGAGAAGCGAAATTGACGAAGTGCGGGAGTACTTTTCCAGTACCCAGGTGGGGTCCAGTACTATGCCCCAGAAGCGGAATCCCTGGAACTGCGAGCATGTGAAGAGCCTTTGGAAGGCTTTTGCTCCCCGTGTTATGTCTTTTTACATGGACCAGATATCCGAGCATCAGCGGGACCTCTCCAACTCGGCAAGCGCCCGTTTTCAGGCGGACTACATGGCCGGTTTCGCCGCTGCCGTAGCCCGTATGAACAAGATTCTCAAGGGTATGACCGTGAACGAAGAGCGGCTTATGCAGAACCTGCGCGAACAGGGCGATATGGTTCTGGCCGAACCCACCTATATCCTCATTGCCATGGGCGGCATTAACGAAGGCCATGAGATTGTGCGCCGGGCCACTATGAAGTGCCGTGAGACGGGCAAGAAACTTTACGAAGTTCTTCGTGAGGACGAGCCGGAAGTGTGGGAAACTATCAAAACACAGATGAAGAAAATTACCGGTATGGACGGGGATGAGTTCTACGCCAAGCCCGAACTGTACCGGGGTAAAACTGTTGAAAAAACTCTCGGTCTGGTGGAGAAGTACCGGGCGGTATGTAAGGATTTGAACAAGACCCTGGGGAGGGGGTAATAACGATGCAGATTGAAGAAAAACTGAGTTACGACGATGTTTTACTGGTACCGCGCTATTCGGAGGTGTTGCCTCACATGGTGGACGTTTCCACCCGGCTGACGAACAGCATTAAGCTGAATGTTCCCGTTCTTTCCGCAGCGATGGATACGGTAACGGAAGAGAAAATGGCTATTGCCCTGGCCCGCCAGGGGGGTGCCGGCGTTATTCACCGTAACCTGAGCCCCGAAGAGCAGGCCCGGCAGGTAGGCCACGTAAAGCGCTACCTGAACTGGGTTATTGAAGATCCTATTACCGTTGATGCTCACCAGACGGTGGCGGAAGTGGAAAAAATAATGATGAGCCAGGGAGTAACCGGTCTTCCCGTTCTCGACAAGGGTCGCCTTGTGGGGATTATTACCAACCGGGATATGCGTTTTTGCAAGAACGGGGAACAGCCCGTTACGGAATTGATGACCACCGATCTTGTTGTGGAGCGGGGAACACCCACCTCCGAGACGGCGGCGGAGAAGTTCTATAAGCACCGCATTGAGAAATTGCCTGTGGTGGATGAGAATTTCCATCTTACCGGTCTCATTACTGTGTCCGATATGGAGAAGAAGGCCAAGTATCCCAATGCGGCTACCGACGCTCACGGCCGCCTTATTGTAGGGGCCGCCGTATCTCCCAACGATTTGGATAAACGAATTCCTCTGCTGATTGAGAACAAGTGTGACTTCGTGGTTCTCGATGCGGCCCACGGGGTGAGCAAGAACGTTCTCGATGCGATTAAGTACATTAAGGATAACTGGGATATTCAGGTTATTGGCGGGAACGTGATTGATGAAGACGGTACGGAACGGGTTATCAAGGCTGGCGCCGATGCGGTTAAGGTGGGAGTAGGACCCGGTTCTATCTGTACCACCCGAATTGTAGCCGGTATCGGGGTTCCCCAGTTCTCCGCTGTTATGGATGCGGCCAGGTGCGCCAAGAAGTATAACATTCCCGTTATTGCCGACGGGGGTATCAAATTCTCCGGAGATATTGTTAAGGCTATTGGGGCCGGGGCATCCGCCATTATGGTGGGTAACCTTTTTGCCGGTCTTAAGGAATCTCCCGGTAAGGAAATTATCTTTGAAGGGCGTATCTTTAAGTCCTACCGCGGTATGGGATCTGTCGGCGCCATTAAGAAGGGCGGCGGTGACCGATACAATATGAAGGAAGGGGATGAACCGGTACCCGAAGGTATTGAAGGCCGGGTTCCCTACAAGGGCGAGATGGCTCCCTACCTGAATCAGCTTGTAACCGGGCTAAAGAAGGGGATGGGCTATACCGGTAACGGGACTATCAAGGAACTTAACGAGTATCAGAAATTCATCCGGATTTCCGGTGCGGGACTGACCGAGTCCCACGCTCACGATATTGCTATTACCCAGGAAGCGCCTAACTACTCCAGATTCTAGGTAAAGTTAGAGCAACTTCTATATAAAAAACGGACAGGTATACGCTGGTGTGCCTGTCCGTTTTTTTAGGCTGATTTAATTCGCCTGGAGCGAGTAGTAGTCGTTAAGTTTCTCCAGAAGAGGAAGCAGTTCCTTGCCTTCCATTTCCCAGTGGGGGTTGAAGTCTTCCCCGTTTACCAGATTTATCCATTCCCTCTCTATGACAAGGAGTATGGCGGGAAAGTCCGGGTCGCTGTAGGGTACGTCCGAGATGGGACTGTCCCCTGACATGCCGCTCCAGCTTTCATCGGGGCCTATGCTCACCCCTTCTTCCAAATAGTGGGCCATACGGTAGAGTAGGAGGGCCGTATTTCTTCTAAGGAGCAGGGTCTCCTCTTCTTCATCCTGTGTAAGAATATTGACTTCCTGCCAGTTATTAAGGGTTCCGTCCGTTGAATCGCCCTTTAAGTCGGGGAGAAGGGGACTTTTCTCATAGAAAAGGGATAGGAAATCTCCCAGAAGGATTTGTTCCTTTGTGAGAATATCCGCTTCCGACCCATCGGTGGAGCCGCTTTTATAGAGTGTCATGGCGTTTTCGCTTCTTTTGTGGGCGTATTGTTGAATATCCAGAGGTACATCCCCGGGAAGTTTCTCGTAGTAGCTTATGCATTGGCCAAAATCACCCTCCCCAAAGGAAGCTTCGCCCAGAAAAAGAGGAAGGTAGCGGGTCATATATAACTCTTCTTCCCCTTTCTGCAGTTCCGTCAATGTTTCTTTTGACAGGAGGGCTTCGGTGATATAGATGAGTTCTTCTTGCCGTCCCGTTTCTTTGGCTTCATTCAAAAGTGAGCCGGCTCTGGCTTTCTTGCCCTGTAATTGATTCCACAGGGCATTCAGGCCCAAAACCCGCACCCGGTAGTCTTTGTTGTAGGATTCCACGTCCAAAAGTCCGGTAAGTTCTTTATCCAGCTGGTCCTCCTCTTTTTCCATGGGAAGGGCTAGATAGAACCGTACAATATTGCTATAGAGGATCTCCGTTTCTCTAAAGGCTTCGTTGTTCACAGAGGGGACAGCATTGTCCGCCAGAGATGAGCAAGAGGCGAATAGGGCGGCCAGGGTAAATAGTGTGAGGACTTTTTTCATAGGGTTTCCTTTTCTCCTGTTCTTATGGTATAGGCGTGGATTTTTCCGTCCATTCCTCCGCTGATTATTTCCATTTTACCATTATTATCCAGGTCCTGGAATTCCGGTTTATAGTGACCGGTCACGGGAAAGCCGGGGAGGGGACTAAAGTCGGACTGCCAGCCGTAGAGACGACTGCCTGCTCCGTAGAGAAACAGTTCATCCCTCCCGTCCCCGTCAATATCGTAGGGAAGGAGCCGGGTATCTTCGCTTTCCGGGATACGCACGTCCCACTGGGCCACATATTCTCCTGTGGGTGTGAGAACGGAGATCTCCCCTTTGCTGTTGATTAGGGCCAGTAAGGTCCCCTCTTCTCCCTTAAGGCTGACAGGCGGGGCCAGGAAATTCCCTTCCAGGCTTAAGGGCGTTTGTAATATTTTTCCCCTGCGGTCCCGTATCTCCAATATCCCTTTTTGGGTAAGGAACATAAGATGGGCTCTTCCTTCATATTCAAAGAACTGCGGGCCCTGGAGGGCAATGCTTCCCGCTTTTTGGGGCCAGTTTTCCAGGGGTTCTCCCCGGTTATCTAGGAGATAGTAGGTGCCAAAGAGGTCCTTGGGGTATACTCCGATATACTGATTCTTCCAAAGAGAGGGGGGATTGATAATCACCTTGCTGTAGGGAAGGCTCAGGGGCGTCCGGGTGTTTTCATTCAGTCTGACCAGTTGTCGTCCGTCCCGGTTGAAAATCAGGTAGTCCCCGTCAAAGGGGATGGGGGCGAATGTCCAGTCGAAGGGGAAGGATTCTCCCTCTTCTCCCAGGCCGACACCGCCCGGTGGGACAGTCAGAAAGCCCTTTTCTCCAAAGGTCTTTACCCCTTCTCCGGGAACTATTTCCAGTAAGCTGGATTTCTGAGGTAACACGGTTCTTGAGAGGGGCGTGCCCAGGATGTTGGTAATAATCAGTTCTTCATTTTTATTGATAAAGGCGAATTCGGGAAGGCGGCTCTCTCCCAGATCTCCTATGAGTACGGGGCTGAATATTTTTTCCTTTGTGTCCACGGGAAAGCCGGGGAAGGGGCTGGTTTCTTCAATGGGAGCCCGTTCTCCGTGGAACTGGAAGCGTATTTCGTCCCGATGGTAGGAGAGGTAGAAATGGCCCTTTTCATAGTAGCGGAGAAGTTGGGAGTGGACCTGGTTGTTCAGGAGAAAGCGGGGCATGGCCGTGTTGAGGTCGTAGTAAAAAAGGAGCGGGCTCCGTTCGGGCAGCTTTCCCGTAACGCTTTTAAAAGAGCTTGTTGAGGAGAGCCGGTTTCTCCCTTTAAGTTCCCGGGAGAGGTGGGCCAGAGTTTCCGGGTTATCCGAAATATAGAGGTAGTTTCCTTCGGTGATGATAAAAGGCTCTTCGATAGGTCCTGTGAAGAGCTGCAGGAGGGCTTTAAGAGGAGCGGGCAGAGTCAGCAATGTCACCCGGGTGTCATCGAGGAGGAGATTGTCCTTCACCTTGATAAAAAGATTGGACTTGAGCGCCTCCAGAACAATAGCGAGATTGGCCTTGTTCCCTATCTCCGCAAAAAGAACGGGATTGCTGCTGAACCCTTCCAGTGTAAAGGCTCCCGCCTCATTTCCCAGCCAATCGGTTAATAATTCGGCTGTGCTGAGTCCCAGGAGGGATTTACTGAGTCCGTCATAGCTTTCCAGGCTGATTTGGCCCTCTTCTGTCAGGAAGGAATTGATCATGGTCAGCAGAGAATCCGGGTCGGTATAACGGAAGCCGGAGAGAATATTGACTGAAGGAGGGAGGCTTTCCGGTACCCGCAGAAGGCCGGGGTCTCTATTGAGGTAGTCGATTACCTCGGTCGATTCGGTCTGAAAGGGAATATAGCCCTCCATATTCAGGTGGTCCTCTTCTACGTTTATGGCCAGGAGAATCTCTTTGTGGAAGATGAAGTCCTTCTCTATCTGGGCCAGCTGGGGGAAATCCTCGGTAAAAAGAGTCAGTAGTTCCTCTGAGTTGAGGTGGATTTTTAAGTCCGCCCGGTTTCCAAAATCGTACTTGAGCCTGTCCCGGGAGGGGAAGGGGGCGCCGCTCAATGTCTCTTTTAAGAAGGTCTCATCCGTACAGATAAGGAGAATGTTTCCCCGGGAGTAGAGATAGATGATCTGGTCTCCCTTGGCTTCTTCTCCGGCTTTGGGAGGCAGAGTGACGGCGGAGTAGAGCTTTCTTTCATAGCTGAATGACTGGATCTCCGCATCGGAGAGATTCAGGACCGATTCAATGTGCAGGAAAAGCTTATAGAGGGAGGAACGCCAGCCCATATTTACAATTATCATAGACTGGAACTGGTCGTTCAGGAGAATGTCAGCCTCCATAGAAAGGGCCCGCTTTACCAGGCGGTTATCCCGGAGGGGGTTATTCTTCCACTCAAGAAAGGACTGGTAGAAATCGGCCATCTCCGGTTCGCTCAGGAGAATTTCCGCAGCGCTCCAGTCGGTCAGATTTTCAATGAGACTGCTTACGGAGTCCACCTCTATTCTGAGAATATGATTATTCGGGAAGAAGTCCTCCGCTTTTTCCCTATTGAGAGCGGCCAGGCCGATAAAGACTCCTATGGTCATCAGCATAAGAAGGAAAATGACGAGAAGAGAGATTCCCAAGGCTTTAATCTTTTTGTTCATACATAGATCTCCTGATAAGAAAGCGGCTCAGTAACATAAAAATAGCAGAAGAGGAGAAAATTTTCATTCTTTTTTCCCAAAAAAGAAAATCTTTCTTGGCTTTTGAGGCAGTCAAGAGCTTTGGGGTTGGAGAAAAGCCCTTTAGTTGTCAATTTTTTCAAATCAGTTTAAACTGAAAATCTCTCACAGAGGAGGAAAATTATGACAGTTTACCACTACCCCAAATGCAGCACATGCCAAAAAGCCCTGAAATGGCTGGATAGTGAAGAGATAAAATACCAAGCCCTGCACATTGTGGAGGAAACACCCGATGCGGCCACCCTCAAGGCTTTAATTGAGAAGAGCGGCTTGCCTTTCAAACGGTTTTTTAATACCTCCGGTATGAAGTATCGGGAGCTGGGCCTCAAGGATAAATTGCCCGGTATGAGCCTGGACGAAGCGGTGGAGCTGCTGGCTTCGGACGGAATGCTGATCAAAAGACCCCTTGTGGTAAAAGGGGAGACCGTTTTGACCGGGTTCCGGGAAGCCCAGTGGGTTGAGGCCCGTTTGGGTGATGAGTAAAAGGGTCGCCGTAGGGGTTTCCGGCGGGGTGGATTCCTCGGTCGCCGTAATTCTTCTTAAGGAACAGGGCTATGATGTGATTGGTATTCACATGCACTTGGTGGAAGGGGACAGTTCGGAGGATGCCCGCAAGGTTTCCGAATTGTTGGATATTCCCTTTTATAATATAGATATGCGCGACTCCTACCGGGATAAAATAGCCGAGTACATTCGGACCGATTACGCCATGGGGCGGACCCCCAACCCCTGTGTCCGCTGTAACCGGGAGTTAAAGTTCGGTCTCTTTTGGGACAGGGCCATGGAGGCGGCCGGTTCGTGCGACTACTTTGCCACAGGACATTACGCCCACGTGGAACAGAACCCTAAAACGGGTCGTTTCCTCCTGCGAAAGGGGCTGCACGGTGACAAGGATCAGGCCTATTTTCTCTCCATGCTCACCCAGGAACAGCTGGGACGTACTCTTTTTCCATTGGGCGATCTGGAAAAGCCCTATGTACGGGAGTTGGCGGAGAAGGCCGGACTTTTTACGGCCCGGAAGCGGGAGAGTCAGGATCTCTGCGTAGGGGAGTATCGTCAGTTTTTAACGGTGGGAGCCGGACCGGGTAATTTTGTGGATTCGGAAGGAAAGGTCCTGGGAACTCACAAGGGAATTGAACACTACACCGTGGGCCAGCGTCGGGGGCTGAACATTGCCGCCGGTTATCCTGTTTACGTGATTTCCATTGACCGGGAGCATAACCAAGTTATTGTGGGGCCCGACGAAGCCCTTATGACCCGGGATGTGGTTATTTCCGGTGTAAATTGGGGTGCCGTGGAAGAGCCGGCTTTGCCATTTCGTACTTTCGGAAAGATTCGCTACCGGGATACTGCTGCGCCCTGTTCTATCGAGAGCTGCGAGGGAAATCAGTATAAAATCCGCTTTGACGAGCCTAAAAGGGCTATCACGCCTGGGCAGCTGGCGGTATTCTACGATGAAGAGGGTTTTGTGGAGCTTTCGGGGTTTATCGAGAGATAGATATTTGGCAACATTAGGATTTATTCTGCTGTAGGCTGGCTCGGGCCTCTTCTCGAATCTTCATCGTTATCAGTTCCAGTTTTTCCGACTCCATCCCCCAGCGGTGCCAGTACTGGGGGAGTTCTATGGGTGAAAGAGGGGAGAGATCAATCAGTTCCCCGTCCGCCTGGTGTCTCTTGAAGAGAGATTCGGGAAGAAAGCCGTAGGCCGCCCCGTCCATAATCATTTTTAAGTACTCATCCTGGGAGGGGATGACGTGGGCTGGGACGTCAAAGGGGGTAATGTTAAGGGCGGTTTTTTGGTAGAACTGCATCATTTGGCTCTCCTGATGGAAAAGGATGGCCGGGGCCGATTTCATCGCTTCCGCCGTGACGCCCTGGGGGAAGTGGCGCTGTTTAAAGTCCCGGGAGGCGATGCAGCGCAGGACCAGCTGGCCCAGGTATTCCACGTAACAGCCCCGGGATGAGCTAGCTCTGATACTGAGGCATCCCGCCAGGCTTCCCTGCTGTAAAAGGTCATGAACGACTTTGGCCTCTCCCACATGGATATCCACCAGGGTGGACTTCATTATATAGCGCAGGGCCGGGAGGAACCAGCTTCCCAGGGTGGAGGCGTTTACGCCGATGGGCAGGGGCTTTTCCAGTACCCCCTTATTCCACTCCTTATCCAGGTCTTCTTCCAAAAGGCGTATTTTCTTAAAATGGGTGTGGAGAATGCGGCCCTCTTCGGTGGGCACCGGGGGATTGGAGCGTATGAGGAGCGGTTTGCCCGCAAAGGTCTCAAGTTGTTTAATCCGCAGAGTCACCGCCGCCTGGGTCAGCCCCAGAATATCCGAGGCCCGGTCGAACCCCCCGCAATCAATTACCGCCCCCAGGGCTTCCAGCTGTCTGTAGTCGAACATATTTCTATTATAAGCATAATTTATAATAAATAAAAATATTTAATTTTACTTAATCGATAAAAAAGTATATATTTCATACATAACTTATCCGGGAGGTTTCAAAAATGGAACAATGGAAAGATTTTAACAAAGGCAACTGGAATAATAAGGTCGACGTAAGAGACTTTATTCAGAAGAATATTACCCCCTACGAAGGAGACGACTCCTTTTTGGCTCCGGCCACAGACAAGACCAAAGCTCTGTGGGACAAGGTAGCCGACTTGATGAAGGAAGAAGTCAAGAAGGGAATCCTCGATGCGGAAACAAAGATCCCCTCCGGCGTGGTTTCCCACGGCGCCGGTTATGTGGATAAGGACAACGAGCTTATCGTTGGTTTCCAGACCGATAAGCCCCTCAAGAGAAGCATCATGCCCCGCGGTGGTCTGCGAGTGGTACAGAACGCTCTCAAGGCCCACGGCTACGAACTGGACCCTGCCGTAACGGAAACTTTCGGTAAGCACAGAAAAACCCATAACGACGGTGTATTCGCCGCCTATTCCGAAGACATCAGAAAATGTCGAAGCGCCGGTGTTTTGACCGGTCTTCCCGATGCCTACGGCCGCGGTCGTATCATTGGTGACTACCGACGTATCGCCCTATACGGTGTGGATCGTCTTATTGAAGACAAAGCTGATTCTCTGGCTCACCTCAAGACTCCCATCATGGATGACGAAACCATCAGAACCCGTGAAGAGCTTTCCGCTCAGATAAAGAGTCTTAAGGATCTTAAAGAGCTGGGTAACATCTACGGCTGTGATATATCTCAGCCTGCCAAAAACACTCAGGAAGCTATCCAGTGGACCTACTTTGGTTACCTGGCGGCTATTAAAGATCAGGACGGAGCGGCCATGTCTATCGGACGTGTTTCCTCCTTTATCGATATCTACATGGAGCGTGACTTCGCCAACGGTACTTTGACCGAGTCCGAAGCTCAGGAGCTGATGGACCAGTTCGTTATGAAGCTCAGAATGGTACGATTCCTCCGTACTCCCGAGTACGATGCGCTCTTCTCCGGCGACCCCACCTGGGTAACCGAAGCCATCGGCGGTATGGGCGTAGACGGAAGAACTCTTGTTACCAAGAACAGCTTCCGAATGCTCCACACCCTGGTAAACCTGGGTCCTGCTCCCGAACCTAACATGACTGTTCTCTGGACTCCCCGCCTTCCCCTGGGATTCAGAAACTACTGTTCCAAGGTTTCCATCGAAACCAGTGCGGTACAGTACGAAAACGACTGTCTCATGAGAACCTACTTTGGTGATGACTACGCTATCGCCTGTTGTGTATCCGCTATGAGAGTGGGTAAGCAGATGCAGTTCTTTGGCGCCCGTGCCAACCTGGCCAAGGCCCTCCTTTACGCCATCAACGGTGGTAAGGACGAAAAGACCGGCGTTCAGGTTGCTCCCGAGTACACCCCCATCACTTCCGAGTACCTCGATTACGACGAAGTTGTGGCTAAATACGACGTTCTTATGGAGTGGTTGGCCAACGTTTACGTTAAGGCCCTTAACGTTATCCACTTCATGCACGATAAGTACAACTACGAATCACTGCAGATGGCTCTTCACGACGACAAAATCTACAGAACCATGGCTTGCGGTATCGCGGGACTCTCCGTAGTAGCCGACTCCCTGTCCGCTATCAAGCACGCCAAGGTTAAGGTTATCAGAAACGAAGAGGGTCTGGCCGTTGATTACGAAGTGGAAGGTGAATACCCCGCTTACGGTAACAACGACGACCGGGTAGACCAGATCGCCGTAGACCTGGTTGAGCATTTCATGAACAAGATCCGTCACCAGAAAACCTACCGTGAGTCCGATCACACCCAGTCCATCCTTACCATCACCAGTAACGTTGTATACGGTAAGAAGACCGGTTCCACCCCCGATGGTCGTAAGGCCGGTTCCCCCTTCGGACCCGGTGCCAACCCCATCCACGGACGGGACACCAACGGTGCCCTGGCCTGTTTCGCTTCCCTCGCAAAGCTGCCCTATGAGCACTCTACCGACGGAATCTCCTACACCTTCTCCATCATCCCCGATGCTTTGGGTAAGGATGAGGCAGGACGAATCAGCAACCTTACCAGCCTGATGGACGGATATTTCCTTGACGGCGGCCACCACGTGAACATTAATGTACTTGATAGGGAAACTCTTCTTGACGCTATGGACAACCCGGAAAAGTATCCCCAGTTGACCATCCGTGTTTCCGGTTACGCTGTAAACTTTGTTAAGCTGACCCGGGAACAGCAGGAAGACGTTATCACCAGAACCTTTCACAAGGTAGTGTAACAAGATTAAGGAGGCGGAAAATGAGGACAGTTACCGGAAGAATCCACTCGTTTGAAACGGGCGGTATGGTTGACGGGCCGGGCATACGATTTGTCGTTTTTACCCAAGGCTGTCCTCTCCGCTGCCTCTACTGTCATAACCCGGACACCTGGAAAAAAACCGATGGCCAGGAGATGACCGTAGGGGAAGTTCTTGATAAAGCCAAAAGCTACAAGAGCTACATGGACTCCTCCGGCGGCGGGATAACCGTTACCGGAGGGGAACCGCTCATGCAGCCCGAATTTGTGGGCGCCCTTCTTCAGGAAGCCCGAAAACTTGGTATTCACACCGCTGTGGATACCTCCGGATTCGCCACGGCCGAGGCACGAAAGGCCGTCTTGCCCTATGCGGATCTGGTCCTTCTGGACATCAAATCGATTAAACCGACCATCTTCAAAAAAGTTTCCGGCGTAGAAATCGACTCTACCCTGGCCGCACTGGAGGAACTGCGGGAGCTGAACACCCCCGTTTGGGTACGGCACGTGGTGGTTCCGGGACTGACCGACAATCTGGAGGACGCGAAAGAGTTAGCCCGTGTCCTGAGTGAATATCCCAATATCGAAAAAGTAGAGATCCTTCCCTTCCACAAACTGGGAGAATTCAAGTGGGAAGAGCTGGATCAACCCTACACCCTGGGCGACACCGAACCGCCTTCCCGGGAAGTGATCGAGCGCATCAGGGATATCTTCCGGGAAAAAAACATACCCGTAGCCTAAAAAAAGGGAGGCCCCGAAGAGCCTCCCAAAATTATCAATCAAAAGACGAACCTGCCGCAGCAAAGTTCTAAAGTTTTTCCGAATGGGACGACAGATAGTCCGCCACCCCGTCGGAGGAAGCTTTCATGCCCTTATCCCCCTTATTCCAAC
>JAQQAP010000030.1 GCA_028533045.1 Spirochaetales bacterium
TAGTTAATTTTGCCTGGTGATAATGGCGCTGAGGAAATACCTGTTCCCATACCGAACACAGAAGTCAAGCTCAGTTGCGCCGATGGTACTGCGGTTCCCGTGGGAGAGTAGGTCGTCGCCAGGCTTTTTTATTTATAAACACCAAAATCCTTTATCTAATATACTCACTGAGTGTTAATACTTAACTTGTTCATAATAAAAAAATAGTATAGTCTTTGAACCATGAAAATCATTAGCCTTACTAACTTAATTCTTTTCTTGTCACTCTTTCCTATTATTGCCCAGGGAGAGGAATTAATGGATCATGAGAGGGAATTTATTCAAATATTAGAGAGTGAAATTCTACCTTTTGATTCAGAACTGGGATTCATCGATGAAGAAAATGACGTCAATAGTCTGGTAACCGGACTTTTTGAAAATGGTCCGGACGGTGAGAACTGTATAGATGAGATGATATTTTTGAATCAGAAGAAATTTGACTATTTGAACTGGGACTATGAAAAGGTTTTTAATACAAAAGTTTCAAGCATAGATGAATCGGAAAATAAGCTTAGAGTAAGATATATTGTAGAAAGCCAAAATTATAAAATAAAAGGAACCATGTATCTAACCAGGTTGGAAGATAAATGGTTCCTTTATGATTTTAGCGGGGAAAATCAGGAAATCTCCAATCCCTGACCTTTCGCTACGGTTTTACGGCCAACACCGATACAGTTGGCTTTATTTGTGTACACAACACCTTCATTCCAGTATTCCACAGCAGCAAAAAGAGCATTTCCACCGTCGTTATCATCACTCTCTTCAGTGGTATAGGCCACATAGTTAGCCAGACGCTCATAGTCATCATTTCTGAGACATTCCTGTCTGTTTCTATGAAAATCATTCCATTCATGGATTTTAGCGAAACCTTCACCTTCATCCTCAACTATGATTCTTGCTTCATCGTTGGAAAAATAGAACCAAACTTTAATCTTTTTGTTTTTATCACATTTATTACCGTGTTTGACGGCATTTTTTATGATTTCGCTGATTTGCTGCTCAAGAAGGTTAATCTCTTTGATTTCAGCAGGAGCTTTTTGAACGATAAGCAGGGTGAAATATCTAATCTGTCGATAATCACTGGGAAACTCTTTGTAAAACATTCCTTCCCGGTTAAGAAGAGGGTGTTCATCGGATACGGTTATTTCTTTATATGCAGACATAGCAGACTCCTATAGTGCTCTCATTTCCTTAACAGCTTCATTCAAACTGGGTTTTATAGGGAAATAACCCATGAGCTTTGTTAATTCAATAACTTTCTTTACGGATCCTTTAACATTCGTGATCATTAGATACAAATTCATTTTTTTAATTGTAGAACAAATATAAATCAAAGCACCGATTCCGCTTGAGTCGATATATTCAACATTTTCCATGTTGATGATGAAGCGGGTTACTTTCTTTTCAAGCATCTTCATAATCAGCTCTTTTAATTTATACGAATTATAAAGATCCATCTCACCGTTAACATCTACGATGTAGATATTTTCATTTTTTCTGATTTTTAGTTCCAAGATGAGTCTCTCCTTTAGGAAAATGCCATAGCAATCATCCGTTTGTGATTTTATCATTGACACACTAATTGGTCAATTATTTTTTCACCTTAAGATGAAATATATTATTGACAAAGATCAAATTAACTCTTGTTCTTCCCTGAATGTGGTATAGGGAGGGAGAGTGCCATTTTCATCGCAAATAATCTAAGGGAGGTGGTAAAAAATACTACTGTAAATGGGACCAGCCAGGTTGGGAGTCCCAGTTTATTCAATCCTAGAAACAGGAGACTCCCCATGATACTGGCTGTGGCATAGAAATCTTTTTTTAGAAGTGCGGGAATCTCTTTCACAAGCATATCACGAATCATTCCTCCCCCGCAGGATGTTACTGCACCGGTAAAGAGTACTCCTACCGGTCCCAATCCGGCTTCGAGCCCTTTGTAGGCTCCTATAAAAGTAAATACTCCCAATCCAATAGCATCGCCTACCATGATAAATTGTCTTAGGGGGGCAGCTTTGTCATGGGTGAGAAGGGGAAAAAGTATAATAATAAGTATTGCCGCTACAAGGGAGAGTATTAAATATGCTTCATTTTGGAAGGCTGCAGGAGGTGTATTCCCCAGGATGAGATCCCGAAAAACACCGCCTCCTACGCCGGTTATAGCGGCTAATACGAGGATACCCAGCCAATCCAGCTTATGACGGATGGCTTTTAGGGCACCTGTAATGGCAAAAATGGCTGTTCCTGCCAAATCCAGTATAAAGAGTATCACTATTTTTCCGGGAAGAGGAACTGTGCCACTTCTTCATATTGGGAGACCGGATGGAAAGTAATACCCTTTTTTATATGTTCAGGGATCTCGTCCAGATCTCTTTCATTTGCCTCGGGAATAATAATATCCTTTATTCGGTTTCGCCTTGCGGCAATGGTCTTTTCTTTAAGGCCCCCAATGGGATGAACCTTACCGGTGAGGCTCAGTTCTCCTGTCATGGCCGTGGCGATTCTCACTTTTCTGTTCAGAGCAAGGGAGAGAAGGGCGCTGGTCATGGTAATCCCGGCAGAAGGACCGTCCTTGGGAGTGGCTCCTTCGGGAATATGAAGATGAATAGTGTTCTTATCAAAAAAATCTTTATTTACTCCCATATGGGAAGCTATTTTTCTGGCATAGGTATAGGCAATACTGGCCGATTCCTTCATTACGTCACCCATCTGTCCGGTCAGCTTAAGACCGTTTTTTCCCGGAAGGGCAACAGCTTCTATAATAAGAGTATCCCCGCCCAGACTTGTCCAGGCCAGCCCAATGGTTGTACCCGGCTTATCGGCTTTTTTGATTTCCCCTTCTCGGAAATAAGGTTTTTTGAGGTACTCCTCCAGATTGTCCTTGTTTATCTGAACAGGAAGCTCCTCCGTTCCGCTTACAATTTTCCTTGCCACTTTACGGTGAATCCTGTTTATACACTTTTCAAAGTTGCGCATACCTGCTTCACGGGCGTACCCGTCGGCAATGGCAATGAGGGCATTTTTTCTGTAACGGATGGAATTTTTATCCAGGCCATGGGTTTTAAGAGATTTGGGGATGATGTAGCGTTTGGCTATCTCCGCTTTTTCATCGGTAATGTAGCCGGAGAGACGGATCACTTCCATTCTGTCCAGAAGGGGCCGGGGGATCGTATCCATACTATTAGCCGTACAGATGAAAAGGATGTGGCTCAGATCAAAGGGAATATCAAGATAGTGATCGCGGAACTCTATATTCTGTTCCGGATCAAGAGCTTCCAGGAGGGCCGATGAGGGGTCTCCCTGATGACTCATTCCCAATTTGTCTATCTCGTCGATCATAAAGACAGGCGCCTTGGATTTAACGATTTTAAGGCCCTGGATGATTTTTCCCGGCATGGAACCTATGTAGGTTCGCCTGTGCCCTTTGATTTCCGCCTCATCTCTCATACCGCCTACGGAGAAGCGGAAGAACTTACGATTTAGCGTATCGGCGATAGATTTTCCAATGGACGTTTTACCAACACCGGGAGGGCCGACTAGAAGAACGATGGAGCCCTTACTGTCATTTTTGAGTTTTCGGACAGCCAGATACTCCAGAATACGCTCTTTTACATCTTCCAAACCGTAATGGTCTCTATTGAGGATCTTTTCGCCCTTGGCCAGATCTACGTTGTCAGGTTCGGGATCTTCCCAGGGGAGGTTTACGATTGTATCCAGGTAGTTTCGCGTCACGATGTATTCGGAGGACTGGGGTTCCATTATGGCAAACTTTTCCAGTTCCGATTCCACCTGCTCTTTCACTTCCCCTTCAAAACCGAGTTCTTCAATTTTCTCTTTGTATTTCTGGTATTCGCTGGAGCGGGCGTCGGAAGGTTCTCCCAGTTCCCGTTTAATCTCCTTTAGCTCTTCCCTTAGGAAATATTCTCGCTGGTTTTTCTCAATTCTTTCATTGATTTCCCCGGCCACCTTCTTCTGAAGTTTGATAAGGTGCTGCTCGTTTTTCATAAATACGAGAACCTGTTCAATGCGGTTTCTCACATTGAAGGT
Organism: Spirochaetales bacterium; assembly: GCA_028533045.1. Taxonomy (GTDB): domain Bacteria; phylum Spirochaetota; class Spirochaetia; order DSM-2461; family DSM-2461; genus SZUA-368. The sequence continues at coordinate 4,084 of JAQQAP010000030.1, forward strand.
TTCCAGGATCTTCTGCTGCTTAAGGCGATCCACATTCAGTATGGAGGCTATGAAGTCGGCAATTTTACCGGGGTTGTCGATATTTACCATGTTAAGGCGCATCTCTTCTGTGAAGAGGGGGTTATCCTGACTCAGCTCTTTCATCTCTTGAAGAAGGGAGCGGGTGAGGGCTTTAAGTTCTTCTTCGGGACCGGTGGTAATATCGTCAATGTAATCGACTTTTGCCAGGAAGGGGGGGGCCGAATTGATGTACTCTTTTATGATGAACCGTTTAACCGTAGTGATAAATATGTTTAGGCTTCCGTCGGGAAGTTTTATCTTTTTTACTATCTTGGCTGCCGTTCCCACTTGAAAAAGGTCGTCCGATTCGGGCTTTTCCTGATCATCTTCACGGGTTAGAACCAAACCGATGGAATTGTCCGCTTCCATGGCTTTTTCCACCAGCTCCTTGTCGTCATCGGAAGTGATCATGATAGGGGTAAAAATACCCGGAAAAATGGGCTTTCCCAGCAGGGGGATTATGTAAAGCATATCCGGAAGGTTTTGATCTGTCTGTATAATATCTTTGGCATCCATTCGGTATGTCTCCTTGATTTCCTATAGAAAATACGAATTTTGCTGAATCTGGGCAACCATTTTTTTGATAATTCTCCTCTATAAAGAGTATGGTATTGGGAAAGAAATGGCAAATTGGGAAATGGTTAATTTTGTTGCTTGACGCTTAAGAGACCACAGGCCGCTTCAATATCCCCGCCCCGGGAGTTTCTAATGGTGGCGGTCACTCCCTTGCTGTTCAGGAAATCCCGGAAGGCTTCCGCCCTCTCCCGGGATACTCCGTGCCAGGGGAGGTCTGTTCCGGCGTTGTAGCTAATCAGGTTAACTCGGGCTTTGAGACCGTTCATCACCCTAACCAGCTCTTCGGCATGGCGGTTTTTGTCATTTTCCCCTTCTATAAGGGTGTATTCTATGGTAACCCGCCGCTGTCCTTTAAAGAGTTCCCGGTTATCCTTGAGAAGGTTCATAACGTCGTGGAGGGGATATTTCTTTTCTACCGGCATAAGGGCGGCCCGCTCTTCGGGGAAGGGGTTGTGCAGGCTGTAGGCCAGGTGGCAGTCCGATTCGGCCAGAAACCGTTCCAGCCCGGGGATGATACCCACTGTCGAAACGGTAATGCGTCTGGGACTAAGGGCATAGCCCCAGGGAGATGTGAGGACCTCGAGGCTTTTGAGGAGATTCTCCGTATTATCCAAAGGTTCTCCCATCCCCATAAAAACGAAATTGGTGACGTCCGTTCGCTGCGGGAGGGAGCCGTATTGATTGAGAATACCCGTTGCTGTTAATTGTTCCTTCAGTCCCATGGTGCCGGTCATACAGAATTTACAGCCCCATTTGCAGCCTCCCTGCGTTGAAAGACAGAGAGTGGAACGTTCCCTATCGGGAATCCAGGCGGACTCAATATAGTTTCCTTTTTCTGTTGGGAAAAGGTATTTCTTTGTTCCGTCCGTAGAGCAGGATTCTTTCTGGGGCGCTGTTCGTCCTATCTCACAGCTCTCGCCCAGTTTTTGACGGAGATTTTTAGAAAGATTGGTCATTTCTTCCAGGGAATCGGCCCCTTTATTGTAAAGCCAGTCGGCCAGCTGTTTGGCCCTAAAGCCCGGTTCTCCCAGCTCTGAGAGGAGTTCCTGTAGTTCGGAGAGAGTTTTCCCGTAGAGTTTTTCCATGGCCCCAGTATAGGTAATGGAAAGACCCTTGTCAAAGCGCTGTTGTCTCTCCTAGAATAGTTTTATGGATAAACGAATTGGCGGGGTAACCCTCATTGTTAAAGAAAAAGGTTCGGTAGAAAGTTTGAATGGAATACTTTCCGAATACGGGACTCTGATACGGGGTAGGATGGGGATTCCCTTTTCCGATAGCTCCTTGAGTGTGATTTCCCTGATTGTGGAGGGTACCACCGATCAAATTGGTGCTTTAACCGGAAAAATTGGTCGTCTGGATGGGGTGGAAGCCCGTTCCGTTTTGGCCAAAGAGATTTTTTAGGGGGTCGGGAAAATGCCCTTTAAAGAGAAAGTTACCGGCTACGAACGGTTTTTGGATATTATTGCCGTTCCCTCCCAATTTCAGCTCTTCTATTTTACCCATCCCGACTGCGGAGTTTGTCATGTGGTCAAGCCGAATGTGGAGGCCCTGTTGGAGAGGCATCCCCAGTTGGAGGGGTATCATGTAGATTTGGCTGACGACCCCAGAATCGGGGGGCAGACATCTGTTTTTATGGTGCCTGCCTTGCTGCTTTTTCGGGACGGGCGGGAGCTTTTTCGGGAAGCCAAATATATTGTTATTGATGTGATTGAGCCCCAGTTGGAAAGAATTATTGATAACTTTACTTAAGTAGTCCCTCCTCCAGAAAGCTGTAATAGCCGTTTTTACTAAAAACAATGTGGTCCAGGAGTGGTATGTTTAAGAGTTCCGATACTTCCAGGAGTCTTTTTGTCATGTTCCGGTCCTCTATACTTGGTTCGAGGGAGCCGCTTGGATGATTATGGGCTACCACCAATGCAGCGGAGTTTTCTTTAATCGCCTGAACAAAGACATCCTTGGGCTGAACATAAACACGATTCAGGTTCCCCGAGGAAATAATATGCTTACCCATTAGTTCATGGGCTCCATTCAGGGTTAGGGAAAAGAAAAACTCCTGACTTCTATCGGCATAATTAAAAAGGATTCTTTGAACCGTTTCGGGTGAGGTTATTTTTATCCCCGCTCCCCCCGTGAGACGGCGGGCATACTCCATTACAGCCATGAGAAGGCAGCCTTTGGCTTCTCCGATTCCTTTGATACCTGCCAGATCGGTTGGCTTAAGTGTGTAATCTTTTTCTTCCATGAGACGGGCCAGTTCTTCCGATAACTGCATGACATCCTTTCCCCCGCCTCCTGTGCCTAGGATAAGAGCCATTAACTCCCGGTCGCTTAAATTTTCTATACCCCGAAGCCTCATTTTTTCTCTGGGGCGCAGCGCGGTGGTTTCCCACTTTTCTTTTTTGTATGATTTAATTTCATTCATACTGATAAGGAGGGAGATATCTGCTAAAAAGACTCAGTTTTTTAGGGATCGAATTTTTTTCTTTATCATTGGAAATCATGAGGTCCCATGAATTATGATTTATGTATAAAAGTGAAGGAAGCATATAGGAATGGGGCGTCTTAAGTTATCCAAAAAACTCTACGAGAACATCAATATAGGGATGACCATACGTGACAAAAAAGGACGTATCAAAGCATCTAATAGAGCTGCGGAAGAACTTTTTTCCGAGCTTATTCCCCGTTTTAACGTCTCTTCCGATGAAGAAATAATTTCCCGGATGTTCGATGAAAAGGGTAATCCCTTTGAGCGAAGTCATTATCCTCCCTTTGAAGCATTGGCTTTGGGGGTCATTATTAAGGATCGTGAACTATCCTTTTATTCTCTGAGGGACGAGAGGAAGGTTTGGCTCAGAGTTACTTCTATTCCCCTTTACGGAAGATTAGGTAAGGTGAGAACTGTTTTCTCCCTTTTTACCGATATTAGTGAGCGGAAAAGGATTGAAGAGGAGCTGCAGGAGAAACGAAAGCTTCTTTCTCTTGTTCTGGATAATATTCCCCAGTTTGTTTTTTGGAAGGATCGCGAATTGGTTTACCGCGGTTGTAACAGTAATTTTGCCAAAGCCGCCGGAATGGATGTTCCCGAAAATATTAATGGTAAAAGCGATTTTGACCTTGCCTGGAGCCGTGAACAGGCCGAGGCTTTTCGGCGGGATGACCGTTTTGTCATGGATACGGGAATTGCCAAATACCATATAGAAGAGCCCCAACTTCAGTCGGATGGGAGAAATCGCTGGCTCGATACGAATAAGGTCCCTCTCAAGAATGAAGAAGGGCAAATTATTGGTGTTCTGGGAACCTTTGAAGACATTACGGAGAGACTTAGGCTTCAGGAAGAGTTAAAACAGTTTCGGAACTATCTTCAGAAAATCATTAATTCCATGCCTTCCGAGATAATCTGTGTGGATAGGGTAGGGGCTATTACCCTGTGGAACCGGGAGGCGGCCCTCCGTAACGGATTAAGTGAAGTGCAGGCTTTGCAAGGACGGCTTGAAGAGGAGGTCGTACGATTTCCCCAGCTCCCTTCCATGGTGAATGAGGTTCTTGAAAAAGGGCGTATGGTTAGGAAAGAGAGAATTCTTATTGAAGAGGGGAAAAGGGAGACCTATTCTGATATTACTATTTTTCCTTTGACCGGGGAGGGAACCGACTCTCTGGGCGCTGTTATTCGTATAGACGATGTTACGGCAAATGTTAAGATGCAGGAGCAGCTTTTTCAATCTCAGAAAATGGATGCCCTGGGACAATTGAGCGGGGGAATGGCCCACGATTTTAACAATATTTTGGGGGGGATATTCGGTGCTTCCGAACTGCTCCTGCAGGATGAAGACCTGGATGAGGTAAAAAAGAGCTATCTTTCCATTATAAAAGAGGCTTCCGAACGGGCTCGGGATGTTATTATGAAACTTCTCACCTTTTCCCGTTCCGAGCGGGAAGAGCTGGCTCCCGTTAATGTTCATTCCCTTATCGGGGATTTGGTTGCCATTCTTCGCACTACCCTGGATAAGAGGGTTAAAATCAGTACCAATCTTGATTCGGAAGAGTGTACCATTCTTGGAAACGGTTCGGAACTGCAGACTGTTTTGATGAATATGGCCATAAATGCGGGCCATGCCATGCCCGAAGGGGGGGAACTGGCAATCTCCACTTCCCCTGTATACCTGGATGAAACATACTGTCGAAACAGTACTTTTGACCTTGAAAAAGGTGACTTTCTCCTTATTAAGATGGAAGATACGGGCTCGGGAATTCCTAAGGAGATTCTTTCCCGTATATTTGATCCCTTTTTCACTACCAAAGAGAGGGGAAAAGGTACCGGGTTGGGGCTCTCCGCCGCCTACGGATTAATAAAGCAGCTTAAAGGGGCTATTACCGTTTATAGTGAATGGGGGAAGGGGACTCAATTCTGTTTATACCTGCCTCTTGTTTCTGATCAGGAACTGGTGGAGAAAAATGTGGAAGGCGAACTCATCAGGGGGGGCGGAACTATTCTCATAGCGGAGGATGAAAAAAGTATCCGCATTCTTATGGAGGCCCTCTTAAGTGATTTGGGGTACGACGTACTGGTTGCGGAAGACGGTATGGATGGTTTGAATCTCTATAAGGAGAGGAAGGAGGAGATTGTTCTGGTTATTACCGATATGATCATGCCCCGTATGAACGGGGCCGATCTCTTCCGGGCTCTTCGTGATATTGACGGGAATCTCCCCATTATCCTCGCTTCTGGATTCACCCATGAAGAGGAGTTGGAGAAATTACGCGGCGAAGGTTTGAACGGTTTTATCAACAAACCCTACAATGGGGCGGCTCTGAGTCAGTTAATTGACCGTGTGTTAAATGAAAAAGTTTAATATGGGGAAAATTCATAAAAAGTTAACAGGGTAATAGTTTTTTATAAAGAAATGAGTATACTCTTAAATATGAGACGTCAACTTTTTCTCTTGGTCACAATTGGTCTTATCGTCCTGTTCTTTAGCTGGTCCCCTTTTAATCAGGGGCGGAACAGAGATGAGGTCGATCAATATTCAGATACAAAAGGAGAACTTCTCGTTCCCCAAAGAAATGTGGCCATTGCTGTTATGGAACTGGAAAAGAGTGGCCTGAGTTTTACCAGTCCCGATGATATTGATCTTCTAAGAGAGCTGCAAAGAGATTTTAGCGGGCTTGAAGGAATTTCCCGGGTAGAGTCAATTCTGAATGCTTCCCGTGTTATTTCCCTGTATGATGATATTATTGTCCAGCGCGCCATTCCGGCAGAAGGGGTGGACAGGGCCTACCTGGAACAGCTCTCCCTTGAGTTGGCTGACTTTCCCGAGCTCTCCCCCTACATCAACGAAAAGAGAGACGCCTTACTCTTCTATCTCTATTATGGAAATAAAACACCTTCCCGCCAAATCCACCTGGGTTTAAAAGAGGTTCAGAAAAAATGGGCGGACCGGCTCAGTTTTGAATATACCGGGCGAGGGCCTATTATTGCGGAAACGGAATCCCTTCTTACCGGGGATATTGCTCTCTTTTTTCCGGTCCTGGTGGTTATGGTTATCGCCGTATTCTCTTTTTTTCGTAACTGGCGGGCTACGGGGGTATCCCTTTTTATCATTTTCCTTTCCCTTCTCTTTTCCTATGGCTTTGTCCATTTTGCCGGTATATCCGATTCGCCGCTTATCCTTTTAATACCCGTATTCGGGCTGGGGCTTTTAAGCGATTATCTTATTCACTTCTTTTATCATCAGTTTTATACTCCCCGCCCGGAGGACAGGAAGAATATCAAGTCGGTATTGCTTTTTCCTCTCTCCCTGACGGCCCTTTCTACTTTGACCGGATTTCTGTCTCTTAGTCTGATTAACGGCTCCGGCCATATTCAACTGGCTTTGATTATCAGTATGGCCGTTCTTGTCACCTGGCTGGGGGTTTTCCTCTGGCTGGACTGTAGTCATTATCCCGTTCATAAGGGGAGCCTGCTTCCCCGTTTTCAGGCTCTTCAGGTGCGTATTTTTACTCTCCTAGCCCGTTTTAGAGTTGTTATTTTCCTTTTTATTCTGGCGGCGCTTGTATGGGGGGGGATTCAGCTTTTCAATTTGACCATCGAGCCCTATCCCATCCAGCAGCTTCCCGAGTCCACCACTATCAAAAAAGCGGACTTGCGCATTAACGAAGATTTTTACGGCAGTACGCCCTTTTTCCTTGAGATCGATACGGGAGAAACGAACGGTATTCTTAAAAAAGAGACAATTCTGGCTATTGATGGGATTCATAAAACCATGTCCCGGGGAAATAGGGGCTACGCCTTTTCTCTGCTCACGGTCCTTAAGCGGATGAATTATTACTTCATGGGCGATGAGGAGTCGTTCATGACCACCAATGAGTTTGACGACTTCTATGATGCCCTTATTGAGCAATATCTGTTGTACTACTCATCCAGTGTGGATCCTCTGGAATATGAATCGTTGTTGGACAGCTCTCTTAGGGTTTTCTCAATCAAAGGATTGATTTATTACGGGACATCGGAAGATTTAAGCCGATTTTACCATACTATTGAGGAAGTTCGGGAGGACTTGCCGGAAGGCTGGACTCTCAGCGTTCACGGAATGGTCAGTCAGCTGGAAGAGGAAAGGAATAATCTCAGGCAGAACTGGGTGCTCTCCTTTCTCTTCGGCAGCTTCCTTATTTTTGTTACGGTCCTGTTTTTTTACAGGAAAATATCTCTGGCCCTGTTGAGCCTGATTCCCGGGGGGATAAGCATGATTATCTCCTTTGGTATTATTGGTACTGCCGGATTGAGTGTGGACTCCTTTTCCATTATTTTTGTGGCAATCATCACCGGTTTGGTCATAGATTACAGCATTCATACTCTGGTCGCTTTGGATAAAATGGGACGGGTTTACTCTCTGGAGAAGGGGTTTTCCGCTGTATTCGGTTATAGTGGGGTTCCCATTTTTCTGAGTTTCCTTACTTCTCTTCTTTCCTTTTCCGTTCTCTTTTTCTCGTCCTTCAAGGGTGCCCGGAATCTGGGATTCCTTTTGATGAGTTCACTTATACTGTCTTACTTTTTCAGCCTCTATCTGATACCATTAATCATCCTTCCCATTCGTTTAAAAAAGGAGAAAGAAAACGATGAAGAAAATTAGTCTGTTATTTTTGGGCCTCTCTTTATTGGTCCCTTTAAGCGCCATCACAGTGGATGAGCTTTTGTATAATTTCGATAGATCTCTGAACGTTCCCTCTATTCAAGGGGAATTTCATGTAACCCTTATCTCTCAAAAAGGGGATGAAAGGGAAATTAAAGCCCGGATCTACCAGAAGAAAGTGGATGATAATCAGGAAAACCGTCTTTTTCTCTTTGATTTTCCCGCCACCGTACGGGGAACGGGCCTACTTCTTCACTCCTATTTTGATGAGCGGGATAACAGCATGTGGATTTACCTTCCTGCGGTTAAAAGAATTAAACGGATCGCTCTGGAGAGTTCCGGCGGCGGTTACTTCATGGGATCTGACTTCACCTACCGGGATCTCGTTAGCAATGACAGAAAGGACATGGAATTTGAGATTCTGGAAGAAACCGTAATGGATGGGGTGGACTGCTATGTCATCAAGTCCCAGGGGAAAACCGATCTTATCCGGCAGGATATGGGCTATTCCTCCACCATCAGTTATCACAGGAAGGATAATTTTATGCTTCACAGGCGGGAATTCTATGATTTGAGCGGGGACCTTGAGAAGATTTACCGAGCCGAAGGGTTTTTGGACTTGTCTCCCGCCATATATCCCACCGATATCTCCATGACCAATGTGCAAACCGGGCATAAGTCGGTAATCAAGATTCTTGATGCCAGCACGGAAGAAATTCCGGACCGCATTTTTACCACCCGTTATCTGGAAGGAAAAAGATAGATGTCTGCCCGAATCGGTTTTGTTATATTGATTTTTGCTTTTCTTCTTCCCGGAGTCTATTCGGAGGAGTTTCAATTTACCGGATTCTGGGATTACTTTGGGGGAATTGAGCCCTCAGAAGGTTATGAAAATCTGGAAAGCCGTGTCTATATGAATCCTTCCTATTCGGGCTATTCCGATTCGCTGGGGCTGGAGTGGTACCTTTCGGCAGAGCTTTTTGTTTATCCCATAGGAGACCGGGAGTGTAGTGACCCTTCTGAAATCCTCGATGAGGCCTACCTTTTTTTGCCTGCCGGGAATTTTGACTTTATTTTGGGGCAGAAGCTGATTACCTATGGCTTTTCCGACCTGTACAGTCCTATGAACATCCTTCACAGCACTAATCGGGCACCTCTTAGTCTGGATGAAACCTACGACGCCCGTCGGGCGGATCCTCTTTTTCAGGCTACCTATTATCCCACCTTTTACGATACCCTGGAGTTCACCGTCGTACCGGTGACCCGACCGGACAAGGAGCAGTACGATTCGGTTTACCTTGAGGAGACCGATGATTGGGTCATTTGGTCCGATGATGACTGGATTTATGACGGGGCTCCCTCCCTTTTCTTTTGCTACACCCGTTACGGGGAGAGAGTGGATTGGCAGTTTCTCTATGGGAACTATCTGGACCAGACCCCGGATTTTGAGATCTCCTCCATAGATACTTCGGCCTCGTCGGAGCTGACCTGCGAGTATAACCGCAAGCAGACCTTCGGGGCGGCCTATTCCACCGGAGTGGGAAGTATGACTCTTTCCCAGGAGTTTGCCTTTACCCTAACGGAAAACTGGGACGGTAGCGATATAGGCGGCCAGTATTCGGACATTACCGTCAACACCCAGCTCCTGTCCAATCTTCCCTGGGGAATTCTTTCCCAAACCTGGCTTGTCTACTCCTATTTCTTTAATTTTGATGAGTATGACAGTGCCGCCGACAGTTACGCCAACGACTACCTGGCCGAGGTGATTCAGCAGTTCCACATTCAGCCTTACGAGCACATAGCCTTCATTGTGGAGCATATGGAAAGAACTTTCTTTCGGGATCGCATGAAAGTCCAGTTGAATGCCGCTCTTCTTTATCCCGATATTTATGTGGCGCCTCGTATGTCCTGGAGCCTAACCGACTATTGGGCCTTTGAGACGGGAGCCGATGTCATTCTGGCCGATCCGGTGGATCAGGATTTAAGACGGAACCCCAATGACGATAACTTTTACGTAAGGATTATTCACCGCTATTAATTTTTTCACTGGCAATAGGTTTTTCTATGAACTATAATTATATTTACGGATAATTCATGGAAATGGAAGAACTCAATAAATTGGACACCTATTTTGCCTCCCCCGAACGTACGGACAGGGATACTCTCTATCTGGAGTTGGATGAAGTAACGAACAATCCCGTTATGGACACTCTGCTCCATTCTGTGGGGGGATTATTGGCCGTAGTTGATGAGAACAGACAGATTGTTTCTGTTAACCGCTCCCTGGCAGAGACTCTTAATATTCAGGATATTGAAGATGTCATTGGCTTAAGGCCCGGAGAAGCTCTGAATTGTAACTTTGCCAAAGAGGGGCCCAACGGATGCGGTACGGGCAAGTTCTGCTCCTCCTGCGGGGCGGCTGTGGCTATTGTTACGAGCCTGGGATCGGAAAAGGATGTGGAACGAAATTGCTATATCGAAACGGGAGAAGGGGAACTGAAAAACAATTTGGCTTTTCAGGTTCGGGCCCATCCCGTAAAAATAGAAAAACGTAAGTATGTTGTGCTGTTTCTGCAGGATATTACCCGGCAGGAGCAGAGAGCGTCCCTTGAAAGAACTTTCTTTCATGATATCAACAACCTGCTTCAGGGGCTTAGTTCGGCCAGTGAGATGCTTTCCGATATTCACAGGGATGATAAACTTATTGATTTGGTATCCCATGCGTCCCGTATGCTTGTCAAGGAAGTGGAGATTCAGCGATATCTTTTGAATAACGATAGTCTGGATTGCCATATGTACTGCCAGTCCATAAAGCTCTGTGAGCTCCTGGAAGAGCTGGAGACCTTTTTCTCCTATAATCCTCTTATTCAGGATCGGCATCTTCTCATCTCTTCGGATAATCCCGAACGTATACTTAAAACCGATATGGCCCTGGTCATTCGTATTCTGAGCAACATGATAACTAATGCCCTCGAAGCAACCGATCTAAACGGTGCCGTAAGCCTTTGGACCGAAGAGGAGGAGGACAAAATCTGCTTTTTCGTTCATAACAATAGGTTTATTTCCGAAGAGGTGGCCCTGAAAATCTTTCATAAGAATCACACCACTAAGTCTGAAGTCGGCCGAGGGTTGGGGACTTTTTCCATGAAATTGCTCGGAGAGAAAATTCTGGGTGGTAAGGTTGAATTTGTCACTTCTCCCGAAAGGGGAACGGTCTTCTCTTTTACCCTTCCTCTTTAAAGACAAATCTTCAATCAACTTGCCTCACCGTCGCTAAAAAGGTAAGATAGGGCATGAAAAAGAGCGTTCTTACCTATGATTTACTATTACTGTTAACCTCTCTTATCTGGGGCTCCACTTTTGTCGCCCAAAGAGTGGGAATGGACCATATCGGTCCCTTTACCTATAACGCGGTCCGGTTTTTCATAGGACCCCTTTCACTGGTACCTCTTATTGCAAGGCGCTGGCAAAAAATGCCCGCCGAACATAAAAAAGCCAAGCCCTATCTCGTGAGCGGAGTGGTCGCGGGAATCGTTGTTTTCACCGCTTCTACCTTGCAGCAGATTGGTCTGGTTTACACCACCGCAGGAAATGCCGGTTTTATTACCGGTTTTTATGTCGTACTTGTTCCCATTTTGGGATATTTCCTGGGACATTCCATAGGATTGTCCCGCTGGGGAGCGGCTCTTTTGGCTCTGGGGGGATTATATTTTCTTTCCGTCACCGATGGACTCACCATGGGAAAGGGGGACCTCTATGTTTTGGCCAGCTCTTTATTTTGGGCTCTCCACATTATTGTGGTGGACCGGGGAGCGGCTAAACTGGATGCCTTGATTTTCTCGTTCATTCAGTTTGTCCTTTGCGGCCTGTTTAGTTTGGCGGGAGCTTTAATTTTCGAAACACCCACCTGGCCGGGGATATTTGATGCTACCATTCCCATTCTTTACGGAGGTATTTTGTCTGTTGGTGTGGCCTATACCCTTCAAGTTGTGGCGCAAAAACACGTTCCCCCGGCCCATGCGGTAATCATTTTGTCCATGGAAGGGGCTTTTGCCGCCTTAACCGGTGCCCTGGTGTTGTCCGAAGTACTTACTCTCCGCCAGCTCCTGGGCTGCGGCCTCATGCTTGCGGGAATGTTGCTTTCCCAATTATCGAGGAGAAAAGAATAATATGGAAGCCATGAATCTTTATCTTTCTGACGTATATGAACCCTGGTTTAATCTTGCCGTGGAGGATTGGATTTTTACCAGGATGGATCCCTCCGTGCCCACCCTCTATCTTTGGCGCAACAAAGACACCGTTGTAATAGGCCGTTACCAGAATCCCTGGACCGAATGCCGCCTGGATGATATGAAAAAGGACGATGTTTACCTGGCCCGCCGTCAGAGTGGGGGAGGCGCCGTCTATCACGATCTTAACAATACGAACTTTACCTTCCTGGCCGGGGTGGACGACTACTCCCCGGAGGTGGGATTCGGCCTGATTACCAGAGCCCTCAACTCGTTTGGGATTGAGGGAGAGGTCTCCGGGAGAAACGATCTCATCGTCACCCGGGAGGGGGAGCCGCGTAAGTTCTCCGGTAGTGCCTTTCGAAAGCTGACTGACCGAGCCTTCCACCACGGGACTCTTCTCATTAATTCCGATCTGACCCGCTTGAATAACTACCTCACCCCCCCTAAGAAAAAACTCGAGGCCAAGGGCATTAAGTCCGTACGGAGCCGGGTCATTAACCTGGCCGAGCTGAATGATAAAATCAACCATGAAGATCTCTGCCGGGAAATCAGCGGGGAGTTTCAGAAGGCTTTTAACCTTCCCCTTAAGACGGTCACCATAAACAGGGAATTCATGGAAGACAAAGAGGGCTTTAAGGAAATCTATGAGAAATTGAAGTCTTCCCAATGGCTTTACGGCAATACACCCCCTTTTACCCATAAATTCGAAGAGCGCCTTTCCCTCGGCCAGTTTGAGATGCTTCTGGATGTGAAAAAGGGGATTATTCAGTCCGCCCTCATCTATACGGACTCCCTTTTTCCCGATCTCATTCGAGATCTTCAACAGGAGTTGACCGGGAAGGACTACAGGACGGAAGACGTCTCGGCCTCCCTCAATAAACTCACCGCTTCCTACCCGGAGAGAAAGGATATGCTGGAAGAGCTGGGGACTTTCCTCATGAAGGAGATGGACTAGTTTTATGGTACGCCGGAACGCTTTTCCTCTCCTTTTTCTCTGTTTATTTCCCCTCTTTGGAGAGACCGATTCGGCCTATACGGGACAGAATCAATGGGACGAAGAGGGCCCTGCCCTCATCTACAACGGACGAAGGGATGTTAAAAAAATCGCCCTTACCATCGACGACGGTTGGGTGCCCGACTACGAACTCCTCGATTTTCTGGAAGAGGAGAACATTCCCTGTACCGTATTTATTCCGGGAAAACTGGTCAACTATCGCCCCGAGTGGATACTCCGCATGGACGAGATGGGCTTTGAGATTTGCGGCCACGGCTATTCCCATCATCTTCTGCCCTTTAAAACGAAGGAGGAGCAGATTGAGGAGATCCACAAGACCGAATCGGTCCTGAAAGAGCTAACCGGAAAAGACGTTCCCCGGCTCCTGCGCCCCTCCGGCGGCCGGCTTGACGGGCCCCAGCCCACCTTGCCTATCCTGCGGGAGTTGGGTTATACGGCCATTCTCTGGGATAATGATGTGCGGGGCTACTACGAAAGTGACACCACCGAAAGACAGCTGGCCTGGCTAAGGAAACATTTGCAGCCGGGGAATATTATCTTGAGCCACTTTGGCGAATCCATGAGGACCCGCGAGGTTCTTGCCCTTTGGATTCCGGAAGTCCGGGCTCAAGGCTACGAGTTTGTTTTGGTTTCGGAGCTGCTCGAAGATTGGGAGGAGTAATTGGCTTACCACCTTTATCAAAGCAATAGAATAGACAGCTTTCTCGAAGAGAAGGGCGACCATTTTATCAAAAGTGACCTCTTTGGGCCCTCCCTCTGGTTCGTTGTGCAGAACCGGAATATGGCGGAGTGGCTTAAGCTGAAGCTGACCGACCTTCGGGGCATTACGGCGGGCTTTGACTTTCTCTATCCGGAGCAGGCCATTCGTCAGTTTGCCGACTACTTTGATCATCCCTGGGGGCCGGAAGGAAGTGAACCGCGCACGGTCCTCTTCATGGATAACCTTAAGATTATCCTCTACAAGAAGCTGGAGGAGATCAGCAAGCGCCGGGACAGTCGCTACGCCCTCCTTCTGGAATTCCTGGAAGACGAATCGCGCCTTTTTGACATTGCCAACGTAATGGCCGGGCTTTTTTACCGTTATGGGATGAACTGTTTTGACCTGGCCGCTGCCTGGGAGGAGGGGCGTTCCATTGGATTGACCGGTTCCGCCCGGGATCACGAAGACTGGCAGCGGCTACTTTGGAACGAACTCTTCGGGCCGGAGGGATCCTACATTCTCCTGAGCCGAATTCTTGTGTATATTCAGGAAGAGGAACTTCCCTATAAAGGCCCGGAGGGGAAGCTTGTCCTTTTTGGCTCCTCCTTTTTGGGAGATGCGGGGCTGAATTTCTTCTCCTATCTTTCCCGATATCTGAAGGTGGAGCATTTTCTCCTTACCCCGTCGCAAGCCTTTTTGGCGGACCGGGAGGGGGAAATCCGGGAGGAGTGGTCCAGTCTAACCTCTCTCATACAGGGGGTGGACGGTTTCTTTCGTGAAAAGCCTCCCCGGGATATGTCCCTGGAAATCCTGGAAAAGGAGGACTACCCGGAAAGTCTTCTGGGGGCCCTGCAAAAGAATCTCTGGAGGAATCAACAGGAAGCTCTTCCCCTGGGGGAGGGGGACGATTCGCTTCGCTTTATTTCCTGTACCGGAATTTGGCGTCAAGTGGAGGAAGCTCGCAACGCTATTATTTCCCTTCTGGAGAAAAATGATGACCTCAAACTTACCGATATCGCTCTCATGGCCCCCGATATCAATGAGTTCGCACCCTATATCGAGGCCCTTTTTCAGGATGAGAGCCTCTCTCTGCCCTATAACTTCATCGACTTGAAGAATCGGTCCCAATCAGCCTATACCGACGGCTTCCTCTCCCTTCTGGAGCTCCCGGGGAGCCGGTTTACCCGCAAGGAGATGTTTGCCCTCTTTCGTAACCCCTGTTTTGCCCAGGCCTACGGAATTAGCGAGCGTGAAGAGCAGGAGTGGGATAAGGTGTGCCGGGAAACGGGAATTCTCTGGGGTATAGACGGGCACCACCTGGAAAGCCTGGACCTGCCTCCCCGGGAAAACAACCGCTGGGAGAGGGGATTTGACCGGCTGCTGGACGGTATGGTTTACAGCTCTCCGGAAGAGAAGGATAATTTCCCCTGCGTTTTCCCCGATGAGAGCCGGAATGTTTCTTTGGGCAAGCTGATTTTTCTCGTCCGGTCACTCTCGGATGACTTCTATACCCTGTCCCGGCAGAAAATGGCCCTGGAGGCCTGGATTCCCCGGATGGAACAACTTATGGAGAAGTACCTCCATGTACGCCATGAGAATGAAGGGGACCAGCGGGACCGGGAGCGGATAAAAGCGGTTTTTCGTAACATCAACAATGTGATGGAAGGGTTGGGATATCTGGAAGATCTTTCCGATAAAACCATGCCCTGGAATGTGTGCCGCAGTCTTGTTCTTGAGCTGATTGGAAAAACGAGCCTTCGCAAGGGAGGTTACCTTACGAGGGGAATCAGCTGTTCCTCCCTCAAACCGCTTAGGGCGGTGCCTTTTCGCGTGGTCATCCTCTTGGGTATGGACTACTCCCGCTTTCCCGGGAAGGATGAGGAATTCAGCTTTGATTTGACCGACCTGGCCCGTCCCCGGGTAGACCTTTCCCGTAGAGGGGGGGACCGATTCTCCTTCCTGGAATCCTTTCTTTCGGCCCGGGAGAAGTTTTGGGTCTTTTATACCGGTCGCAGTCACAGTACGGGGGAGGAACTTCATCCCTCCACGGTCATTACCGAACTGGAAGATATCATAAACCGGGATGCTCCGGAGGATAATAAGCCCGGCGATTCTTTGCGGGTCTCCACCCCTCTCCAGCCCTATGATGCCAGCTGTTTTGATAACTCACGGGAGATAGGTTCATACGACTCCATTGCCTATGAACAGGCTCTGACCCTGCTGGGGGATACCCGTTACACGCCCCCCGAAGAGGGCCGTCTGGCTCTGAGCGAGGGGGAACTGCCCGAAGAGATAAGCCTGCAGGATTTGGTTAAATTCTACCGCAATCCTCTGCAGGTTTACGCCCGCAAATCCCTGCGGATTTTTCAGAAGGTGGAAGAGGATGAGGCGGAAAAGGTGGATCCCATTGATCCGGCCGCCTTTGAGGATGTCCGCTTTCAGGAGGAACTAATTGATCTCTGGTGCCGTCACGGGGTGATTCAGGAGGAGAGTGTTATTCCCCTGGCCCAGAAGTGGTGGCAGGAGGAGGTAAAGAAGGGGCAACTGGCCGGTTCCGACTGGGACAGTCCCTCTTTTGCGTCTCTTCTGGAACAGGGACAGTCCCTTTTGGGGCAGATGAACAGTCAGGACCACAGCCTTTGGGGGGCAGGGGAACCGCGGGAGAGAATCTTTCGAAGCGGCCCTTCCGGGGATAGTTCCGGTTTAAGTGAATATTTGCCCGCTCCGCAAGTCAGTCTGGGAGAAGATATCTTTTATCTGACCGGCGAAACGGGCCCTCTCTATGGAGAGGATGTTCTCTCTTCCGTTCGTTACTGTTACGGAGGGAAGGAGAAGACAAAGGATCTTTTTGCCCCCTTTGTGAGTCATCTTCTTTTAAGCGGGGGAGGGGATAAATCCTACTACGGCCGGCAGCTGCTTATGGCGTGTCCCGGATACAGTCGACTTTTGGGGTGGACCTCACGGATGGAGCAGCGGGGAGAGCAGTTTATGACCGTTCCCCAACCGGAAAAAATCCTTACCGTTCTTACCGATCTTTACCGGGAAAATCTCTCCCGGCCTCTTCCCTTTTATCCCTCTCTTATTGACGAAGCGGTGAATCTGATTAATAAGAATAAACTGGATCGGGCGGACCTTCCCCGGGAATGGCCTTACCTCTGGCGTAAAGCCCTCAACAGTCAGCAGGGCTATTATGATATGCAGAACTGCGCCTATAGGGATATGCTCATGGCAGAAGCGCCCCGCTGGGACGATCGCCTGAACCGCCTTTTTGATGAGCTAATTCCCTACTTAGTCTAGAAAAGCTCCTAGAGGGTAAAGATGCTCTTAACCAGGTCCCGTTCGGCTTCCTTGTTCAGGATTTTATACACACTGGTGATAAGAGGAAGCTTTAAATTGTGCTTCTCTATCAATTCCATGGCGTGGCGGGCGGCAAAAACCCCTTCCGGCAAGTAGGGAATATCTTTGATATTTTCAAGTAAATCTTCGATGCTTTTATACTTGCCAATAATATCCTTGGTAATAATCTCCCGGCCAAAACGGCGGTTTCTTCCGTAGACGGAGCGACAGGTTACATCCAGGTCTCCCACCCCTGCAATGGAGGTGAACGTTTCCGGATGGGTTGAACCCAGGGCCCGTCCCAGAGTCTGAATCTCGTTTAAACCGGCCGCAAAAAGGAGGGATTCCGTGTTGTCCCCCACAATGTCCCCTTCCTGATCCTTCATCGCATCGAGTACTCCAAAGGCAATGGCCACCACATTCTTGATAGCGGCGCAGGTTTGCACTCCCACCACATCCAGGGAGGAGAATATCTTTATGCTGTCCCCCGCCAGAAGCTCCCGATAAAGGATGGAGTTATTTGCATTAAGTGAGGCGCTTATGAGACCGGTGATTTTTCCCCGTCCCACCTCTTCTGCGTGGCTGGGACCGGAAATATAGACCAGGTTCCCCTTGTAGCTCCCGGGAAGGTAGTTCTCCAGGGCATCCACAATAAGTTCGGGGCCGTTTTTCCCGGGAAGGAAACCTTTGGCTACGGTAGCTATTTTTACTTCCCCTTCAAGAATCGTCGGGTAGGTGAGAAGCTGCTTCATGGTGCTTACCGTAAAAAGGGAAGGGGTGGCAAGGATCATATAGCCCGCTCCTTCCATGGTCTCTTCCAAACCGGTGTAGGCCGTAATTGTTTCGGGAAGCTCCACGCCGGGGAGGTAGGTTTTGTTAATTCTGTTCTCGTTGATTTCCCGGCAAGCCTCTTCGTTAAAGCTCCAAAGGGAGACTTTATGTCCCTTTTTTCCGATAACGGCGGCCAGGGCGGTACCAAAGGCTCCCGCACCAATAACGGCGACATGTTCCATTGTATTACTCCTTATAGCTTACGGAATAGCTCAGTTCTTCGTCGAGCATGAGCATACGAATCAGGGGGATACGGTAGGTAACACTGTTACCCTTAAGGGTCCCGCCTTTTTGAGCCGTAACAGGCCCGGGAAGGTTTACGGTGAATTCCAGAAAGGAGGCGTCCAGAGCTTTTACCGCCTCTTCCGTGGAGGGGGCGTACCCTTCGAAGGGGTAGATGACCATTTCCCGGTACTCCTCTTCGGTCAGTCCCATGCTGCCGTCGGGACCCATCATAGCAATGGTAGGGTCGGAAAGGGCCGGTACGAGAACAGAAAGTTCATCCCAATTTTCCCGGGTAAAGGTAATGGTAAGGGTTGTTATCCCTCCGGAGCTTTCCCGTACAAAAAGAGTCTGCTCCTCCCCGTTATCTATAGCTGTGAGGGCATCAAAGTCGTCAAAGGAGAGGGTTCCTCCGTATCGGTAATCCTCCTGAACAAGGCTGTGGTTTGTAATTGCTGAATTGGCTTCAAAACCCAGCCTGGTTTCATCCAAAAGAATATCTGTGTCGATAAGGTCGGTGAAGAAATCACCAAAAAAAGGAACCAGGACAAAGTCCATGGATAAATCGCCGGCGCCCCTTTCGTCCAAGGTCAGGTTACCCTTCACAGAACAGGAAAAAAACAGGCCCGCCGCTAGTATAATCAGTATAAAATTTTTCAATTTTTCTTTACTCCTATGGAAATATAACAGTTTTACCGACACAAAAGGGTACTAAATAAAACTTTTCCATTTCACAGTCATCATAGGGCTAAATCTCTGGAAAATCAACGGTATATTTGCTATGATGGCTCCCTATGGAAAGTTTTGTACTGGGATGCGGCGGAATGATGCCCCTGCCGGGGCGCCATTTGACGTCGGTACTGTTAAGAAGAGAAGGGGAGTTGTTCCTCTTTGACTGCGGAGAATCGACCCAGGTCTCCCTTAAAAAATTGAACCTTAAGTGGAAGAAAATCTCCACCATTTTTATATCCCATACCCATGCGGATCACGTTACGGGCCTTCCCGGCCTCCTTATGCTCTCCTCTCAGGTAGAGCGTGAAGAGCCTCTGACCATTATCGGTCCCCCCCGGATTGCCGAATATATCGAGGTAAACCGTAAGGCTCTGGAGATGTATATAAACTATGAAATCAAGGTGATTGAGATAGAGGACCCCTATACGGAACAGGTGGTTATGGAAGGGGAGGGATTTCGTGTCCGTTCCTTTCCCCTGCGCCACTCTCGGGTCTGCGTAGGATATACCCTGGAAGAAAATGACCGGCCCGGGGTCTTTTTCCCGGAGAAAGCTAAAGAGCTGGGTGTTCCCGTGGGACCCATGTGGTCCCAGCTTCAGAAGGGAAAGACCGTAGAGTTGGAAGACGGCACAACGGTAGAGCCCGTACAGGTTATGGGGACTGCTCGAAGGGGGCGGAAATTCTCCTTTGTCACCGATACCAGCTATCACGACTCGATTCCTCCCCAGGTAAGCGGTTCGGATCTTCTCATCTGTGAGGCCATGTTCGACTCCTCCCTGGCCGATTCGGCTAAGGAAAAGAAACATCTCACCGCCGAACAGGCCGGTAAGATTGCCAGGGAAGCGGGAGGGGTAAAAAGAATGGGGCTCATCCATTTTAGTCCCCGTTACACCAACCGGGAGCTTTCCGTCATTAAAGAGGAAGCCCGGGCTGTGTTCCCCGAGGCCTTTTTGTGCCGGGACCAGATGGAAATCACCATCCCCAACGAAGAATGAGTGAACTAAAACTCCAGGGGCTTGGTAAGAACTACGGCAATCGGCAGGCTCTGGCCGATCTTACACTGACTCTCAAAAAAGGTGAGATCACCGGAATCCTGGGAGCCAACGGGGCGGGAAAAAGTACCCTCCTGAAGATACTGGCGGGCTATTTTTTTCCTTCCGCCGGCACGGTTCGCTTAGGAAAGCTGGATCTACAGGACTCTCCCGGTGAATGGCGTCGTATCTGCGGATATTTGCCCGAGGGAGCTCCCCTGCCTTCCCGGAAGAGTGCCTGTGAACTCCTGCGGGAAGGATACCGGCTTTACCGGGACGATCTACCCGAAGAGGAGGTCCTCGCTTCCTTTATGGAGCGTTACGGCCTGGACGGCGAGATGGGGCAGAAGCCGGTAAAAGCGCTCTCGCGAGGCTACCGTCAGCGAACCGGCCTGGCCCTGGCCGAAATAGGAGAACCGGCTCTCCTTCTTTTGGACGAGCCCTTTTCCGGGCTGGACCCCACCCTGGTTCGCCAATTAAGAACTAATCTCAAGGAAGGCCGAAAAGGGCGCATTACCCTTTTTTCTTCCCACATCCTCCAGGAGATTCACGCCCTTTGCGATACCATCGTTATTCTTCATGAAGGAACCCTGCGGGCCACCGTGAAAAAGAGCGATTTTAGTAGCTGGGAAGAGCTGGACGATCTCTATAGCAGTCTAACCGGGGAGGCGAGCCATGAATAAACGGAATCTTCTTCTCTCCCTTCTCATTTTGCCTGTTCATCTGCTGGCTTTGTTCTCCGGAGAAGGGGGACTGGTCTTTCCACTGCTTTGGCTCACAGCCCTCCTGCTCAGTCCTCTTTTTACAGCACCCCTCGTAGCCGGGGAAAGGGCCGGGGGGACGGACCTTCTCCTCTTTACCGGACCCTACACAGATGAAGAACTACTGTTCCGGCTCTTCCGCAAAGGGGCAAGCTCCTTCCTCTCCTTTATGCTGATTCCCTCCCTTACCGCTTGTCTCATCCTTTTGGGCTTTTCCGTGGACGGAGGGCGCATCCTCCTCTCCCTCCTGACCATGGGCGTCGGGGTTTTAATCTTTACCGGAATAGGCCTGGCCCTTTCTGCTTTTACCAGTCGAATTGTTACCGCCTGGCTCCTAAGTTATGCCGTGCTTCTGCCCCTGAATTTCCTCCCCTTTGCCTTTCCCCGCTGGACGGACCCCCTCTTTTCGGGCTATCTGCCCCTGGCCGTCCCCTTTTTGGCCGGGCTGGTACTCGTTCTTTCCGGGGGACTATTCCTGGCCCGCCTGGCCCATCTAAGGGAAGAAAGGGAAAGAAAAGCTAAGACTCGGCCTATTCTTTTACTCCTTCCCCTTATGGCCGCTTTTTTCTTTTTCCCCGGAGGCACGGACCTTACCTTTTCCGGGCAAATGAGACTGAACCGGGTAACGGCAAAGCAGATACGCAGCCTCGAAGACCCTGTCTATATTCGCTGGTACCGCACCTCCAACTACCGCTCCTACAACAGCGCCATGGACGGGGTGGAAGCTTTCCTTTTCTCCCTTCGCTTCAAAAGCGGCAGTCATATCCGCTACGAACGGCCCCGCCTCTCCGATGAAGAGATCATTCTTATGGGAGAAGAGAAGGGCTGGACTGTACAGAGCGTCGCCCAAGGGGGAAACTATGAACCTTTCTATTCCGTTTTGGAAGTGGAATACCACGGGCTTACCGAAACTTTGACCCTTTTATATAACCCCATTATAGGGGAAGAACAGCTCCTGGCCGCCTTGCAGAGACACGAAGCTGCGGCCCTTCCCCGGGCGGGAATCCTCATTGGCCGGGCCGACCGGGCGGACGGGGAATTTTGGTCCGTTCTTCAAGGGGCTCTGGCGGAATATTTTGATGTGGTCGATTATACCGGCCGGGCCGATGCGCTGGAGGCGGAACAGCCCGACTGTCTCTTCGTTCTGGGCGGGACAGATCTAAGTGATTGGGAGGTCTCCCGAATTCTCTCCTACGGGGAAGAGGGCGGTTCGGTACTCCTGACCCTCTCCTCCTACATCCTGGACCCGGTACAAACGGACCGGATCGAACCAAGCCCGGAAACTCCGCTTTTGCGAGACCTGGGCCGTCTGGGAATCTTTCCCGGCGATTCTTTCATCGTTGATCCTAACCGGGGCCTTTATCTTCCTTCCGGAGAAGAGACACCCCCCGATTTCTACCCCCTCTGGTTCTCCACGGGGGACAAAAGTCTTTACGACTACCAGGCCCTCTGGAGCGTCCCCCTTCATTATACCGGGGAAGAGGAGATCCTTTGGCAGGTGGATAGTTCCCCCACCTCCTTCCTGGCGACGGGACTTTCCGATATCACACCCGCTTCGCTCTATCAGACAGGACAGGGCGGGGAAGCCTCCTACACCACCTGTTTGGCCCTCCCCCTGGGAGAGGGGATTCTAACTGTACTTTCCGGAGAGGAAGCCCTGTCCAACCTGATGGCCCTGGCCGATGAACAGCTCTCCAACAGCGCCTGGATACAAACGGTAGCCTTCTTTCTTTCCGGGAACGAAGAGCTGCTCGAACTGAGACAGAAAAGTCTGGGGAGACGATCGTGAAGAAAATCAGCCTCATAACCCTTTCCGCGGCCCTGGGGATTCTTCTCCTCTTTGTCCTGCGCTTTGCCTCCGGCCCCCTTAACCGGCGATCCCTGTTTCCCCGTTACGAGGAGGAAAACATTACGACCATAGCCTGCCCCGAAGAGGGCTGGAAGGTTGTTAAAGGCCCTGACGCTTGGTTATACAGCTATGGAGCTGTGGACCTTCCTGTGGAAGAGGAGGAGCTGAATCGACTTTTGCGTATTCCCAAAGAGGCGAAGCGCCATGAGGTCGGTTTAGTTGATTCCGACTGGTTTCCCGGAGAATCAACCGGTCTTGTCTATACAGACAATAAGGGCAAAGAACTCTCCCTGACTTTCTACTATGACTCCCTTTGGGCCGGTCGGCTCCTTTTTAGCCCCGATGCTATTAAGGCCTACCTTCTTCCCAATGGTGATCTTTCCCTCGTTAAAGGGGAATATCTCTCCTACCAGGGCATCCTTCCCAGGGAAATGGAGGGGGATAGTATTATCTACTACAGCCTCGATACGGCAAGGGAGGGAGCGGAAGCTGTTCTCTATCAATATAAGCTGATTCAGGACGGGGGCCTTTGGTCTTGTGAGAGTGAATTGCCCGTGGGAGCTCTGAAGGAAGAAGCGGTACACCTGCTTCTCCATCGTCTTGCCGACCTGGAAGGGGACCTGCTCTTCCTCGAAAGGGATTTTGACCGGTCCCAGCTCCGGTTCCGGGTAGAAGTGCGGGATTACCGGGGTAATCGACTCGTATTGGAAGTGGGAGAAAGGATTGAATGGGAAGGGAGTGAATACTATCTGGCCCGGGTTGAAGGGGAAGAGATGGTCTATGCCATGACCCGGGAGAACCTGGCCGGAATAGCTCCGTCCCTACAGAGTCTAATGGATCTTTAAACTGTAATGGAAGGCGAATCCCCGCCGTTTTACCGAGAGACTCAGGCGGTTTTCGCTGTTGAGAATCCGGTAAAATTCCTGAACATCCCGGGGCGTTTCCCCGTTTAATTCTTTGACAATATCCCCGTTCCTCAGACCCCTTTCTGCGGCGGGACTATTGGGAAAAACCCGGGTGATAATCAGGCCGCTTTCATAACGGGAAATTCCCATCTGTTCGCGCTGCTCTTCGGTCAATCCGGTTACTATAAAACCGGGCCACATGGGGCTGGACCCTTCGGCAAAATGTTCCTCTTCCCGGCGGGACAATTCAATGTTTCTGGTTAACTCTCTTCCCTCTCGGACAAAAGTTACCTTCACCGTCTCTCCCGGTACAAAACGGGATATGAGAGCTTCCACATCATCCTCTGCTTCCAGAGATTGACCATTCAGGGCAATCAGGAAATCGCCCGGACGAATTCCTTCCGCCCCGGCAGGAGAATCGGGATAAATATTGTAAACAAAGAGCCCCCGCCACTCTTCCAGTCCCATCTGTTCTTTTAGGAACGAGGGGGCCCTGTCGGCATTCACACCAAGCCAACCCTTGTTGGCTCTCCCGTCGGAAATGAGCCGGTCCATATCTTCTTTAATCGTATTAATGGGAATCGTAAAGGCCAGCCCCATATTGCCCCCGTTCCGGGAAGCAATCCAGCTGTTAATACCAATCACCTCGCCCTTCAGGTTGACCAGAGGCCCCCCGGAGTTCCCCGAATTGATCGCCGCATCGGTCTGGATATAATCCCCTTCCCGGTTTGTCGCGCTAATGATACCCCGGGTCACGGTCGATTCAAAACCGTAGGGGTTCCCCACAGCCAGAACCCAATCGCCCACGATGAGAGTTTCTGAATCGCCCAGTATCGCCGTAGGAACGGGTATGTCCGAATCATAACAGAGGAGGGCCAGGTCCTTTTCCTTGTCAAAGCCCACCAGAGTTGCCTCATGGGTGGAGCCCTCATAAAGGGAAAGGGAAATATCCTCCGCTCCTCCTATCACATGATAATTGGTAACAACATAGACCGTCTTGCCCTCCTGGCGAATAATCACGCCCGAGCCGATCCTGTAGGGAACATTGATTTCCACAACCACCGGCAGAACCCGCCCGGAAATATCCCGGAAAGCCTGCTGCAGTTCTATAACGGTACTCCTCCCATTCTGCTCCTGGGAAATAAGGGGATAGGCTAGTAGTGTCAGAAGCAGAATAGAAGGGACCTTTAGTTTCATTTTTTCTTGATTTTAAATAGTTTAGACATGATCTCGTCCCGCTCGGGAAAAAGCAGGATGAGCAGGGAATAGAAAAGAATCGTCATGCGATTGTTCTCGGACGATCTCACGGTTAAAGCCTTGGACTCAACTTCCGTATGTTTATTCTCTTTCATTACACCCATCATAGTACCTTCCCCTGTCAAAATCCTTGCAAGACCATTACAAAACTGTAAGGTTTGGGAGTGTCCCGCCCGGGGTAAAACGCTATCACTTACTTAGTTCGTGTTTTGTAGCTTCATTCGTTACTTTCATAATAAAATCGGCTTTCAAGTTTGTATAGGCTTCCCTGTCATACTTATATTTTTGGGCAAGCGATTGCTTGAGTTTCTCATATTC
Source organism: Spirochaetales bacterium (assembly GCA_028533045.1). Lineage (GTDB taxonomy): Bacteria > Spirochaetota > Spirochaetia > DSM-2461 > DSM-2461 > SZUA-368. The sequence continues at coordinate 29,036 of JAQQAP010000030.1, forward strand.
CTTTCTGTAGTTTTCATTTTGATTTAGAGAATTACGGAAATAGATTCTGTCCCATAATCCTGGATTATAGGGTTTGACAATAATGGGATAAAGTTTCCCTAATTCTTCTTTAGTCATGAAAGGCCCTCTTCAATTTGCTGACTTCTTTTTATTCCGTCTCGAATGGCATCCATAATAGACTTTTTGTTTTTAAAACTAAAGATCATAGCTTCCGTTATTCCCCCCGGAGTAGCCGTTTTAGAGATACAGCTTATCTTTTCATTCTTGGTAAGCGCACTTGGAACATGAGAAAAAGCCCATTCAATTATTGATGTATAACCGGGGTACTCCGATAGTATCTTCTTTTTATCAACGGGAACTGATAGTAATTCGGATTGGAGAATAATAGCGGGAAGAACGCTCAAAGCAGTAAAGCAATGGAATCCGCTTTCTTTATTAATAGGGATGAGCCCTATCTTTAGTTTGTGGAGAAGTGCTTTAATTTTTGTTGCTTCCGGATAAAGGGCACATATCCCGCTGCCGGAAACAATCGAATCGGGATTTGTCGGCATGAGGCGGATTATGTCTTTCTGGAATTTATTTGATAATTCCCCTATTGAAACACCGGCAAGGGATGAAATGATGAGAGCGTCTTTTTTGGTATGGGATGTATCTATATTCCCCAGTTGATCGGGGCGAACAAATAGGAAGATATAATCGCAGTTTATTAAGATAGCATCGTTTGTGGATAAACAATCTTTCAGTCCCGCTTGAGTTAGTTTTTCATGGGTACTTTTTCTTCCACTGTAGGATATATGGATATTTTCTCTGGGAAAACCACTATTAAGAAAGGCTTGAACAAAGGCAAAGCCTAAATGACCACAGCCTATAAAACCAAATTTTTCTTTTTGGATTATACTATTCATAGATTCAGAATATCTCATTCTACCAGTAAATAAAATAGAGTTTAATAATAACAGGGGTTAGGGGGATAGTTTAATCAGATTTATGAGAGCATTTACATCGAGGAAATCATCGGCAAACATGTCCAAATCTAGTTGGTCGGTTCTTTGTGAAAAAATGATATTCTTGCCAAGTGCTTTGGCATACCCAATCTCTAAGGTGACCATTTGTCCTATATGCTTGTCGGGAGTGAGAATATATACCATTTCTGAAGAACGAATTTTGGAGAAATGATTGTTCTGTAGTTCTAGTCTGATTTCGGGTGTCATGCCTGAATCGGGAATCTTGAAATCAAGATCAGGGAAAAGTGCCTCAATCTGATTTTGTTTGAAGGTCATCATAAGATCACCCATGAGGGATGCATTTTTCATGGTTGAGCATATGGTTATTTTCATGGATTCTCCTTGATCGTAGAGTTTCCTCTTCTTGCATCTTGAAGAGATCTTTTAAGGCGAACCGCATTATTTTCAGATGAAAGTAGATATTGAGTTTCTGTGAGACTATTATAATCATCCAAAGATATCATTACGACATTCTGATTGTTTTTTCTGGTAACAATCAGAGGCTCGTGATCCTGATAGACTTTATCCATATGTAATTTGAGATTTAGTCTTAGGTCTGTGTAACTTACTGCGTCCATAAGTACTATGTTATATATTTTACGATGGATAAAACAAGTGCTGTAATCAAAATAATCCAAATCAGAATGAACAGGACCGCAAAGAACCAATTTTTCTTTAAGGAAACAGGTTCTAGAAACGCCTTTTTTTTGGATTCTTCTAAGAGGTCCTTCGGAATAGACTTAATTGATAATGTTATTAGGGTAGGGAGTATTATTAAATCATCCAATAAACCTAATACCAGAATGAAATCGGGAATTAAATCTATCGGGCTAAGGGCATAGGCCAGGGTGAAAAGAATCAGGAGTTTGGGAAATCGTTTAACTAAAAGGATGAAACAAAAGCGTACTCCCTTAAGCATATAGTTCCGCAGACTAGACAATTTCTACGGAACTATATGCCAATGGATTAGATAATAGCCTTCATAGCAGTCATATAACCTCTCAGAACCTTACCGATTTTTTCTACACCGGTGTTTCTAATGGCGTCATTTACTTCTACAAGCTTCATGTTGTCCACGGAAGCATCGGCCAGTTCAAGACCCTTACCGATTACATCGGTGTCGATCTTGGCCATGAAGTCCTTAAGAAGGGGAACGCAGGCGTTGGCAAAGAGGTAGTTACCGTACTCGGCCGTATCGGAGATAACCACGTTCATTTCGTAAAGCTTCTTACGGGCAATGGTGTTGGCGATAAGGGGAGTTTCGTGGAGGGACTCGTAGTAGGCGGACTCGGGCTTGATGCCGGAGGAAACCATGGTGTCGAAAGCGAGTTCAACACCGGCCTTAACCATGGCTACCATAAGAATGGCCTTATCAAAGTACTCCTGTTCGGTAATTTCAACATCGCCGGCGGGAGTTTTTTCGAAGGCGGTTTCGTTGGTTTCCGCTCTCCACTTAAGGAGGTTGGCATCGTCATTGGCCCAGTCAACCATCATGGTAGAGGAGAACTCACCGGTGATGATATCGTCCATGTGCTTCTGGAAGAGGGGAGTCATGATTTCGTAGAGCTCTTCGGCCAGTTCGTTAGCTACGATCTTGGCGGGGTTGGAGAGTCGGTCCATCATGTTGGTCACACCACCGTGCTTAAGAGCTTCGGTGATGGTTTCCCAACCGTACTGGATCAGCTTGGAAGCGAAACCGGCGTCGATTCCCTTCTCTACCATCTTGTTAAAGCAGAGGATGGAACCGGTCTGGAGCATACCGCAGAGGATGGTCTGCTCACCCATGAGGTCCGACTTAACTTCTGCTACGAAGGAGGAGTGAAGTACACCGGCTCTGTCACCGCCGGTTGCGGCAGCGTAGGCTTTGGCGATTTCGAAACCGTCACCGTTGGGGTCGTTTTCTCTATGTACGGCGATGAGGGTGGGAACACCGAATCCTCTCTTGTACTCTTCGCGAACCTCGGTTCCGGGAGACTTGGGGGCTACCATAACAACGGTAATGTCATCTCGGATCTGCTTACCCTCTTCTACGATGTTAAAACCGTGGGAGTAGGCCAGGGCAGCGCCTTTTTTCATAAGAGGCATGATGGAGTCGATTACTTTGGAGTGCTGTTTGTCCGGAGTCAGGTTCAGAACCAGGTCCGCCTGGGGAACCAGTACTTCCTGGGTGTCTACGGTAAAGTTGTTCTCAGTAGCGTTCTTCCAGGACTGTCTCTTTTCCTTGATGGCCGCCGCTCTGAGAGCATAGGATACGTCAAGGCCGCTGTCTCTCATGTTAAGACCCTGGTTAAGACCCTGGGCTCCACAACCTACGATGACGACCTTCTTGCCTTTAAGTTTTTCTACGCCGTTGAATTCGGACTTGTCCATAAAACGGCACTGACCCAGCTCTTCCAGCTGAGTTCTAAGGGGGAGGGTATTAAAGTAATTCATCATTATCTCCTTGGGTAAGCCGTTTTCAAAATACCATCTAGCACCGGATGCGTTGTTAGAGAACGAACCTGAAGTCCTCATGTACTTTTTGTACACTGCGGTTTCAGAACCTTTCTCTGCCTAGCATGCGGCACAATCTAGTATTTTGAAAACGGCTTATCATTAAATTAAAATCACATACTGTTGTACAAAAAGCAATATAACATATATACTCGTTGTGTGAAACACCTTGTGCCGGGAATAACATTGAAAATATTGCAACGGGAGGGCGCATAAAATGGAATTTGAACAGCTTAGGCAGTTTTTGACCCTGGTGGAAACGGAGCATTTTGCCCGGGCCGCCCAGAAATGCGGTTTGAGCCCTTCCGCTTTTACGCGAAGCATCAAGAGATTGGAAGAGAACTTTGGCTTTGATCTCTTTGAGCGGGATAACCGGTCGGTCCGCCTGACCTACGGGGGGAATCTCTTTAAGGAGTACGCCCGGGATATTCTGGACCGGATGGGGGAATTTGAGCATCGGGCTGCCGGCGGTATGGACACTCTGGAGGGGGAGATTTCCCTCTACGGTTCGGTAACGGCCTGCTACAGCATATTGCCTCCCTTCATAGATAAGTTCCGTGATAAATTCAGTGATATTCATATTCGCCTGGAAACGGGGGAGGCGGGGGACGCCATTAATATGGTGGTCCAGGATGAGGTGGACCTGGCGGTAATTATGAAGCCTGCCGAGCTCCCCGAATCAATGGATTTCCTACCCATCATGACTACTCCGCTGGTTTTTATTGCTCCCCCCGATCTGGTAGGTTTGGAAGAAGCCCGTCTGGGCGAAGTGCCCCTGGTTCAGCATTCGGCGGGACTGGCCAAGGAGCGGACGGAGGAGTGGTTTCGGGAGAAGGGCCTGACTCCCCACATCTATTCCCGGGTGAACAGTAACGAAGCGGTTCTGGCCCTTGTAAATCTGGGCTGCGGGATTGGGGTCGTGCCCCGTCTGGTTCTGGAGCGGAGCCCCTTTCACTCCCATTTGCAGGTCCTTGATTTCACACCGCCCCTGCCCCCCTACGAGGTGGGCCTCTGCCTTCAGAAAAAACGAAAAATCAATCCCCTGGTAAGGGCCTTCTGGAATTTGGTAGAGAAGGAAAAGGAGGAATTAACATGGTAGAACTTAAGAATGTCAGCTATAAAATAGGTCGGAAGGAGCTTATTCCCCCCCTTTCCCTTTCTATTAAAAAGGGAGAGTGCTGGGCTTTGACCGGGGCAAACGGCAGCGGTAAAACTCTTTTGGGAAGGCTGATTGCGGGAGACCTTGAGCCAAGTTCCGGGGAGATCCTGGGAGCCGGGACGCCGGCCTATGTCTCCTTTGAAAAGCAGTCCGCCCTTTTGGAGGAGGAGAGACAGCGGGACGACAGTCGTTTTCTGGACCTGGACGGGGCGGAAAACCCCGGACGTACTGTGACCGAGTGGATTGGAGAAGACCTTTCCCCCGAGGCCCGGAGCAGGGTAGGAGAAACCATTGCCCTTCTGGGGCTGGAGCGGGCGGCGGATCGGGGCCTGCGCTACCTTTCCACCGGGGAATTCCGTAAAACCATGATTTGCCGGGCTCTTCTGGAAGGGGCGGACTTCCTTATTATGGACGACCCCTACGACGGCCTGGACCATGAGAGCCGGGAGAATCTTCGTACCCTTACCGATTCCCTCATCGAGGGAGGAAAAACGGTTCTTATTGTGTCCGGCCGGGAGGAGGATTTCTCCGCCAAGACAAGCCACCTGCTTATCATGGAGGAGGGGAAACTGATTTTTGCCGGAACAGAGAAAGAGGGGAAGGAGTTCCGGGAGACATTGGCCTCAAAGAAGTCTTTCTCTTCCGAAGATATCCCCTATCAGCTTGAAGTCGAGAAAGACTCTCCCGCCCCCATTGTCATGAAGGGCGTCAGTCTGAATTATGGGGAGAAAAAAATCCTCAACGACCTGAACTGGCAGGTTAACCGGGGAGATAAATGGCTTCTGACCGGGCAGAACGGCGCGGGGAAGTCCACCATTCTTAGCCTGATTAACGGGGACAACCCCAAGGCCTACGGCTGCGATATAACCCTCTTTGGCAGTAAAAAAGGTTCGGGCGAATCGATCTGGGAGATAAAAAAGCGCATAGGCCACATTTCCGGGGGCTTTCAGATAGACTACCGGGTGCGCAGTTCCGCCCTGGCCGTTGTTCTTTCGGGCTACTTCGATTCGGTGGGACTCTATAACCGGGCCACGGAGCAGCAAAAAGAGGAGGCCCGCCGGTGGCTTCGCTACTGCGGTCTGGAGGAGAAGGGGGAAAAATCCTTCCGGGACCTCTCCTTTGGGGAACAGCGCATGCTGCTTATTGCCCGGGCCATGATTAAATCGCCGGAGCTGCTTATTCTGGATGAACCCTGCCAGGGACTGGACGACTTTCATAGGGATCAGGTTCTGGCCCTCTGTGCCCGTTTGGGTTCTCTGGAGGAGTTGACCATGCTCTATGTGAGTCATTCTCCGTCCAATACTCCCAATTGTTTGACAAAACATCTGGCTTTAGTACCCCATGGAGAGGGGGGCTATACGGGGCATATCGATTAGAAATTAGGCAAGACAAATCCATCTAAATTGATTATATTAAATATAGAGCATAAGGATGGGGAGAAAAATGAAAGAAGTTGCCACAACACCGGAATTAGTAAGAGGCGTATATAATAAATCCAGAGAGAACTTGGATATTATTCGCAAAAGACTGAATCGGCCCATGGGATTGGCGGAAAAAGTGCTCTTCTCCCATCTGATTGACCCGGAAGGGCAGGATCTGGAACGGGGGGTGAGCTTTTTGAACCTCCAGCCGGACCGGGTGGCCATGCAGGATGCCACAGCCCAGATGGCTCTTCTTCAGTTCATGCTGTCCGGGCGGAATGAGTCGGCCGTACCTGCTACGGTTCACTGCGATCATTTAATCCGGGCCTACCAGGGGAATGAAAAGGACCTGGCTGCGGCCCGGGAAACTAACAGTGAAATTTACGACTTTCTCTCATCCGCCGCCAGCCGTTACAATATTGGCTTTTGGGAGCCCGGCGCCGGTATTATCCACCAGATTATTTTGGAAAATTACGCCTTCCCCGGCGGTCTTATGATAGGAACCGACTCCCATACTCCCAACGCCGGAGGCCTGGGAATGACCGCCTGTGGAGTGGGCGGCGCCGATGCGTCGGACGTTATGGCCGGTCTGGCCTGGGAAGTAAAGAATCCCAACATCATAGGAGTGAAGCTGACCGGTACTATGTCCGGTTGGACCTCTCCCAAGGATGTTATTATCAAGCTCCTGTCTATTCTGACGGTAAAAGGCGGTACCAACTGTATTATCGAGTACTTTGGAGAGGGCTGCGAGAGCATCAGCTGCACCGGTAAGGGAACCATTACCAATATGGGGGCCGAATTGGGGGCCACCTGTTCCCTGTTCCCCTATGACGGACGGATGGCCGACTATTTGAGAAAAACCGGCCGGGAAGAACTGGCTTCTCTGGCCGATGAAAACGGGGAACTGCTTAAGGCTGATGATGAAGCCATGGCCAGTCCGGAAGCCTATTATGACCGGGTGATAGAAATCGACCTGACCGCACTGGAACCGCAGATTGCCGGTCCCCACTCTCCCGACGCGGTAACCCCCCTTTCTGAAATGAAGGAGAAGGGCAAGAGAGAAGGGTGGCCCAACAACCTGACGGCCGCCCTTATAGGCAGTTGTACCAACTCCTCCTATGAGGATATTGACCGGGCAACTTCCCTTATGAAACAGGCCCTGGCCCATGGAATCAAACCGGCCCTGCCTTTGATGGTCTCACCCGGTTCCCTTTTGGTTAAGGATACCCTCAAGCGGGACGGGCAGATGGACATTTTGGAAGAGGGCGGGGCCATTGTTCTTTCCAACTCCTGCGGCCCCTGCATCGGTCAATGGAAGAGAGATGATATTGCCAAGGGCGATCGGAACAGTATTGTGAACAGTTTTAACCGGAACTTCCGGGCCCGTAACGACGGAAACCCGGAAACCCTCTCCTTTATCGCCAGTCCGGAGATGGTTACCGCCATGGGGATTGCGGGCAAACTGGACTTTGACCCCTATAAAGATAAGATTACCACTCCCTCCGGTGAGGAAATCCTTCTGGAGCCTCCCCGTGGGCTGGAACTGCCGGAAAAGGACTTTCTTAGTATGGGAAAGGGTTATATTGAACCTAAGGGAGCCCGGGTGGACGTTAGGGTTTCCCCCGCTTCGGACAGGCTTCAGTTATTAACCCCTTTTAGCGCCTGGGACGGAACGAATTATGCCAATATGCCCGTCCTCTGTAAAGCCAGGGGAAAGTGTACCACCGATCACATAAGCCCCGCCGGTGTCTGGCTCAAGTACCGGGGCCATCTGGATAACATTTCCGACAACATGCTCATTGGTGCGGTTAATGCCTTTACCGGAGAGACGGGAAAGGGAAAGAATGTGGTGAGCGGGGAACAGGGATTGGGCTTTTCAAAAATTGCCCGCCAGTACAAAGAGGAAAAGCTCTCCTGGATTATCATTGGCGATGAAAACTACGGAGAAGGAAGCAGTCGTGAACATGCGGCCATGAGCCCCCGCTTTTTGGGCTGCGCCGTGGTGCTGGTAAAGAGCTTTGCCCGAATTCATGAAACCAATCTAAAGAAACAGGGGGTTTTGGCGCTGACCTTTGCCCATAAGGATGACTATGAGCGAATCGGCGAAGAGGACCGTCTGGCTCTGGCCGGGCTGGAAGACTTTGCTCCCGGGAAATCTTTGGAGATCATTCTTAACCACAGCGATGGCCGGGAAGAACGTTTTCCCGTTGAACACAGTTACAATGAGGAGCAAATTGGCTGGTTCAAGGCCGGTTCCGCCCTGAATGTGCTAAGAAAAAAATAATTTTGTTGTTTATTTTTATGAAATAAGCTTTATACTAAAAGAATATGGAGAATGGGGCTATTAAGAGATTATATAACAGCAAGGAAATATTATTTCTCGTTTTTATACTTCTTATAAGTTTGGTGTCTATTTTTGGTATAATGTTACTAAACAGCCAGAGGCACTATGAAGCAACCGTTCTCAATGAGAAAATCTTTGAAACGGTAACATCCTTTAACCGATTAAAGATAATGACAAATGATTTGCGCCACTCCGATTCGCCCATTGTGGATTACCAGATGTGGCTCTATTTTCGTGAGAAATTCTCCCAAGCTCTTATGGCAACAATGGATGATCCTCAATTGGCCCTTGAACTTGAGCGCTATGGGAGTTCCGATATACTCCCGTCGATTCGAACTAATTGGGAGCTTATGAATCGAAAAATGGGGGAAGTCGATTCTCAAATATTTTCTGCCGGGGAGGAGTATCATCTGGCTGTTAACAATCTCTATGTTATCATGAGTAACTCCTTTGAGCGGCAGCTTAACTCTTTATATGAGAGCTTTATTGTGAACAGCAGAAAAGCTCTATTACTTTTTAATAGAATTACGGTGGCCACGGTTTTCCTTAGTGTATTGGTTCTTATCCTTTCTCTTCTCTTAATTACCAATAGAATGAGTCATGTTCAAGCCGATTTGGATTCCAAGCGTCTTGAAGCCCGGGACGCCACGATTAATGCTCTGGCCTATCAGGCGGAATTGCGCGACGATGAGACGGGGAAGCATATTGAACGTACCGCTCTCTACATAGAGCTTCTGGCTCGGGAAATGGCAAAATATTCCGAATATGCCAATTATCTGGGAGAGGAATATATTTCGGACTTAAAAATATCGGCCCCTCTCCATGATATTGGAAAGGTGGGGATTTCCGATAATATTCTATTAAAACCGGGCCCTTTGAGCGATGAAGAGTTTGAGATAATGAAGACTCACCCCCTGTTGGGAGCCAAATCTCTTCGCCGGGTAGAAGCGTCCCTGGGGTTTAGTTCCTTTTTGGAACTGGCCATAGAGTTGATTGAATCGCACCATGAGAAGTGGGACGGGACGGGCTATCCCTATGGTTTGAAGGGGCAGACTATTCCTCTCTCCGGCCGTTTGATGGCTTTGGCCGATGTATACGACGCCCTAAGTTCAGAACGGGTGTATAAATCAGCCTTCCCTCACTCAAAATGTGTCGAAATCATTCGCTCCCAGGAGGGGGCACATTTTGACCCTCAAATTGTAGAGGCCTTTCTTGCGGTGGAGAAGGAGTTCGAAAAGATATCCCTCTCCATGAAAGACGGTTAGGACTTTTATAAATCCTTTACTTCTAAAAGAATCGGGCAGTGGTCGCTTCCCATCACTTCCGGCTGGATGAGGGCTTCGGTCACCTTGTCCGAATAGTTATCGTTCACACAAAAGTAGTCGATACGCCATCCCACGTTCTTAGCCCGGGCGTTCATACGGTAGGACCACCAGGTGTAGTTCTCCGGCTCGGAGTGGAACATGCGAAAGGTATCCTTATACCCCGAGTCGAGGAATTGGCTCATCCATTCCCGCTCTTCCGGCAAATAACCGGGGTTTTTCTCGTTATTTTTGGGGTGGGTCAGGTCAATGGGCTTATGGGCCACATTGAAATCTCCGCAGATAATTACGTCTTCTCCCTGTTCAACGAGAGAGTTTGCCTTTTCGTGGAGGGCTCTGTTGAAGCCGAGTTTGTAGTCCAGCCGGGCCCCTTCGGACTGGGAGTTGGGAAAGTAGCAGTTAATCAGATTGGTTTTTCCGTATTTATGAATAACCGTCCGCCCTTCTGCGTCAAATTCGGGGACGTCCAGGATTCCCGTGGAGTCCGGCTGGCGGCGTGAGTAGATTACCGTGCCGCTGTAGCCTTTCCGCTCTGCCGAAGCCCAGGTCACATTCCAGCCTTCGGGGGTAAACTTTTCGTCCAGCTGCTGGGGCTGGGCCTTGGTCTCCTGAAGACAGACAATATCGGCTCCGCACTCTTCGAGCCAGGTAAAGAGCCCTTTTTTTTCGGCGGCCCTTATTCCGTTAACATTCCAGGATATAATTTTCATAATATAATAATATCATAGCTATTGGGAAAAGAACAGGGACAGTTCCCTTGCCATGGGGCTCAGAATAGTTTATGTTTCTGATCGAATAAGGGGTGTCCTACCCCGGGGAGGCTGTATGGATTATATTTCCGGATTTCATGGAATTGAGGAACTGATTAACTCCGGTAAAAGGGGAGTTCTCTATATTAGCCGGAAGAGTCCCAGGGCAGAGGAGCTCATTAAGCGCTGCCGCAAAGCCGGTCTTCCCATCAAACATGTGAAAAAGGATTTCCTTGACAAGAAATGCGGGTCCGATAAACACCGGGGCTTTGCCTTTCAGGCAGAGAAGGGTGCCGGGGGTAAGGGGGAGAAGGAGCAGTTTAAAGATCGCTATGATTCTGTTTCTTCCTTCCTGCGTAAAATCAAAGGGAAGGAAAATCCTCTCGTTCTAATACTGGACGGCATTACGGACCCTCACAATCTAGGGGCGATTCTCCGCTCCTCCGACCAGTTTGCCGTGGATCTTGTTGTTATTCCCAATCGCCGTTCCGCAGGCGAAAGCGACACGGTCGCCCGTACTTCCGCCGGAGCCCTGGAGTGGGTTCCTCTTCTTACGGTAAGCAACCTCAAGCGGGTTCTGGATGAACTGAAGCAGGGGGGATTCTGGATTTACGGGGCCGACATGGGCGGTACTGCGGCAAAGGATTTGAACCTAAGCGGACCTACGGCTATCGTTATGGGCAGCGAAGGCTCCGGCCTCTCCCGTTTAGTCAAAGAGGCCTGTGACGGAATTATTTCTATTCCCATGGCGGGCCACATTGATTCGCTAAACGTCTCGGTGGCAACGGGGATTCTCCTTTACGAAGCCCGCCGTTAAGTCAGCTTCCTCCGGCTTCTCGCGGTAATGCTAATGATCAGTCCGCACAAAATAACCACGGTGGAAATGAAAAAGTTCCGTCCCGGTATCTCCTTAAAGGCAATGTAACCGATTATCCCGGCAAAAAAGAACTGGGTCGTGTGAAAAAGAGACACTATCTGGCCTCGCATATGCTTCATGGACCAGTTCATAATGGAGTGGCCCCCCACGGTGCAAACCACTCCCAGTCCAAAGAGAGCAATCCAGTCATTCACAGTCATGGGGGCCGTAAAATCAACTCCCGTCAAAAGGGCGGTAAGAAAACAGAGAAGGCTTCCTGTTAAGTAGAGGGGAACCAGATAGGAAAAAGTTCCCTTCATGGAGCGCTTGGAAAAGACCGGATAGGCCGCCATGGCCAGCATGGAAACAAAGAGAATCATATCACCTTTGAAGTAATCTCCCCCCAGTTGCAAGTCCGTATAGGCCAGGATAAAGCTCCCCATAAGTACGAGGCCTGTCCCCAGAGCTTCGGAGCGGTTAATTCTTTCATGGGTCAGGAGGAAGAGGAAAAAGGGCATAGCCGCCGGAGTCAGGTTGACTATGAGGGTGGCGTTGGCGCTGGGTATCATACGTCCGCCGGTAATCCATGTAATAAAGTGAAATCCCAGAAGGAGTCCCGGAAAGAGAGAAGGAATCACATCTTTAAACCGGAAGGGTTCTCCCGAGTCCCTGTATTCTCTCATCGCCAGGGGAAGGAGAAGGAGGGAGGCCAGCAAGAGGCGGGCCCCGGAGAGAATCATGGGATTCATGGTGGAACTTTTAACAAAATAGATGGAAGTTACCGCCAGAATTTCCCCGAATATGAGTACCGAGAGTTTATGTATTGTTAATTCTGTTTGGGACATGGGCTGTATTGTAAAAAAAAAGAGGAAAAGATACAATTTCTTCCATGGTGTTTTATTTTTTAGGCAGTATTTTCTATCTTTTTTTAGTGGCCCTTATCACGGTAATTTGTTTTACCATAGTCCTTGTATTAAAGTGTTTAACCGGCTTATTTGACCGGAAAGGGGTAATCCTTCACCGATTTTCCTGTTTTTGGGCGTCCCTTTATGTGTGGCTCAACCCCTTTGTGACAGAGGAAATTATCGGTCGTGAGAGACTGGAAAAGGGTAAAACCTATGTTATTTGTCCTAACCACCGATCCATTATGGATATACTCGCCCTCTACGGTCTCTTTTTTCATTTTAAGTGGGTTGCCAAAAGAGAGGCCTTCCGCCTTCCTTTCTTTGGCTGGAATATGTTTTTAAACGGCTATATAGCTCTGGACAGGGATAAGCCTTCCAGTCAGATGAAAATGCTTAAAGACAGCGAAGAGAATCTTCTTAAAGGGAATTCTCTTATTATATTTCCCGAAGGGACCCGTTCCAAAGATGGAAAGACCATGGGAAAGTTCCGGGACGGGGCTTTTATGCTAGCCCGGAAGACCGAATGTGATGTGGTCCCCGTAGCCTTAAGCGGGACGGAAGGAGTAACTAAGGGCTTCCCCTTTAAGAAAAAGCATCATATGACAATTGAAATTCTGGAGCCGGTGCCCTGGGATTTTGGGGAACGATTTAAAGATCTGAACAAAGAGACAAAGGGCCGGATTGAAGAGGCCCTTGCCCGGAGAGAATCCTAATAGCCGTCGGACATGGCCCGGTTAATATCTTTTTTGCTTAATTCGCTGTAAACATAACCCCGGGTCTTGAGACGGTTTTTGATTTCCTGGGGGAAGGGAATCATGCGCCAGAAAATCTCCCGCACTTCCCGGTTAAGCTTCTGCATGGCCTCACTCTCTTTCGTCACCCAGAGAAAATAGTCGTCCTGGAAGCGGGCCTTTACATCACCGCGCATTTTATTTCCCGAAAACCACTGGTAGTAGTGGCCGGTTAAGCCCTCTTCCATCCAGTAGTGGGAGGATTTTTCCTTGGCCACTTCCCAACGGAGGGCGGCCAGGGCATAGATAACGGCAATTTTAAGATCCTTGGGGAACATGGGAATGACAATCCGCCCCCGGCTGGTACTTCTGTTGTAACGTTCGAAGGGCTCCCAGCAGATACCCTTGTCCCCAAAGCAGGGAACAAGTATGGTGTGGGGCACGATCCTGTTGCTCTGCTGTCGGAAAGTCCGGCGGAAGAGTCCCGGGTCTACCTTTTCCACTTCATCCATGATGGTAATCACATTTTCCTTGGTACCCACAAGCTGGACGCTGGAGTAGAAGTAGCTTTTCATAAGGAAGGGGAAGTGGTTTCCCTGCTTGCCTACGCAGAGCTTATGGGCTTGGCGGAGGCTATCCACTTCGGTGGCCAGAGCGTTTTTATCAATCTCAGCGACTCCGCCGCCTAAATCGTCAATTTTTCTTTTGAGAATATCCAGATCTTTGGAGGAATCATTCAGTTTGGCATAGTTTACACTGATTTCCCGGTCCAGCTTACTCAGGTCTCTCATGAGTTCCTGCATTTGGTTCAGCTGGTTCTTCTGGGCCTCCGTATAGGGCGTTTCTAATTCGGTGAAGATCGAGTGGCGCCGGTGTTCAAAGACCTGTTTGATTCGGCTCTCTATGGTTTCTTCTTTCTGCTTCCGCTGGCTTTGGAGTTTTTGGAGGAACATGACGTTGGTTGAGTGGGAGCCCTTGGCCTTTTCCAGCTGGTTTTTGAGTTTTTGAGCCGATGATTGCTGGGAGAGCATCACTTCGTCCGTAGCCAGGGGATTTACGTCTCCCATACCTACTTTGAAAATCCATTCATCCTGGTAGTGGATGGGATCGTTTATGGTACTCTTGAAAATAATCCGGGAGAGCATATCCCTCTGTTCCGGAGAAGTTGTGGTAGGAATAAGGGCTCCGTAACGCAGAGTCAGCCGTTTGGGAAGCTTAAGTTCCGGCCCCACCTTACGGGCCATAGAACGAAGGTAGTCCCAATAGTTGGTAATGAGTCTCATGCGGAAAGTGGTCTTTTCCTGGGAATCGGCGGCTTTAAGATAGGCTGCAATATTCTTGTGAAGTAACTCTGCCGCTTCCCCTTCGCCGGCCAGAGCTATTTTATAATAGTTGGGGTTATAGAAATATTTCTGCGGCGGCTGTTCAAACTTCTCCACCTTATCGAATTCCTCTTTGAGGATGGTTAGTTCGCTTACCTCCGAATCGGGAGCGACCTCTCCGCTCATAAGAGCATTAAAGTCCGGTACAGAGGGAGAGGGAGCCAGGCTGTCATCAAGAAGACTGGCTATATCCGGGTCAAGTTCCTGAGAAAAGTCATCTGAAGCCATACCATCAGTATAATCATAAAAGGGGGAGAGTCAATAATGGGAGGGGGCAAGAAAAGGGCAAAAAGTATTTGCATTTTTGAAGAGAAAAAGGTAATAATAAATTAGGTTGATAAGGAGTTTATTGATGGAACGTTCTATTTTTTATGTCACAATCCGGGAGAATTATGAAGAGAGCCTTAAGGAATTTTTTCCCTATCTGGCTCCTGAATACAAAAATATCGCCAGGAATTTCAAGAAAGACAAAAAATACCCCGTCCTTTCAGTGGAAAGCGTAACTTTGGTTGGTGAAAATGACACCAATGTGGACTCCGCCCGCTTCCTGGTACCTACGGAAAACGGAAACTTCCTCTGGGTTCTTTCGGAAATCTTCGTTTTTGCCGGAGCTGAGTGATTAAGCCCGTAGACATAGGGCTGATTCTTCTTGGCATCCTTCTCGTCATTCTCAGTTTTATTCTCATCTCCCGGGGAGGGGATCCCTCTCTCGTTCGCATAGACTGGGGAGATAAAACCCTGGTTTATCCCCTGGACGAAGAGGAAACTCTGCTTTTTGAGAACGAATTGGGACGGAATGTGGTCTATATCAACGGGGAAGGTTCGGTAACAATCATCGAGGCCGACTGCGAAGACCAGCTTTGCATGACCATGGGGCCTATTACGCGGACCGGCCAGTACATGGCCTGTTTGCCCCACCGCCTTTTTGTCACCATTACCGGAGAGGAGGACGAGCTTGTCGATACAGAAAGCTGGTAGATTCAGGCTGACTTCGGAACGGAAAGATCTCATCGCTTTTTTAGCCGGTCTCTCCCTGTTTCTCTCTCTGGTGGAGTACTTAATTCCCAAACCGGTTCCCTTTTTGCGTCTGGGACTGGCTAATATACCCCTCCTGATGGGCCTTCTTCTTTTAAATCCCCTTGAGTTAGTCCTTCTGGCGCTTCTTAAATCCCTGGGACAAGCCCTTGTGGGAGGAACCCTTCTCTCCTATGTTTTTCTTTTTTCCCTGGCCGGGACTTTTTCTTCCGTTTTCATAATGGGGGGAATAAAAAAGCTGGCCGGGAAACATGTCTCTCTCATAGGATTGGGAACGGCGGGGGCTCTGGCCAGCAACATAAGCCAGTTGCTTCTGGGAATCTTCTTTCTCTTTGGTCCCGAATCGATTATGCTGGCCCCTCTTTTTCTCATAACCGGACTGGTTAGCGGTTCCCTTTTGGGCGGGCTGACCCAGTACTTCATCTCACGTTCCCGCTGGTATCGTATGGTGTCTGTCGATACCAAAGAAGGTACACCGTGAAGGATAGGCTGGCCCGTTTTACAGGACTCCATTACCGTTTTTTTACGGCCCTCTCCGTTACTATTCCCTTCCTGCTCATCCATAGCCTTCCTGTTAAGGGAGCTCTTTTTCTTCTTCTCTACCTGCTTCTGCCCCTTTCGGGCAAAAGAATCCGCTTCCTTACGGGGGGGCTTCTTTTTGCGTCGGTTCTCTTTTTTCAGCTCCTTTCCCCTCGGGGAGAAGTTCTTTGGGAAGGAGGACCTTTCCTGCTAACAAAGGGGGCTCTGGAGGAGGGGCTTCTAAGGGGAATGACCCTTTTGGGACTGGTGAACCTTTCCCTTATCTCTATTCGTCCCGGTATAAAGCTCCCCGGAGAGGGAGGAGCCTTGCTGGCGCGCACCCTTTTTTACTTTGGTCAGTTCATGGATATGCGGGACCGAATTAAAGGGAAGATTGCCGCAAAAGGCCTGGCGGGAGAGATGGATCTTATAATGGAAGAAGTCTATGCCTCTGGTCATGAAGCGGAAGGGGAGAGCGATTTTGACCGGAAGGGGAAGCTCTACTTATTGACCCTTTCTCTCCTGTTCTGGGGAGGCTTCATTTGGGAAAGACTGATTTGCCCAAGCTGATTAGCTACGAGGACTCCCGCCTTTTGGTGGCCCTCAAACCATCCGGGCTGCTCTCCGTACCCGGTCGGGGGCCGGATAAGCAGGACTGCCTCATTAGCCGTGTCCAGGCCGATTACCCGGAAGCCCTGGTGGTACATCGTCTGGACCAGGGGACATCGGGACTGGTTTTATTTGCCCGGGACAAGGAGTGCCAGCGCCTCTTGGGCAGGCAGTTTGAAGAGAAACGGGTAAGAAAGGAGTATGAAGCTCTTCTTTTAGGCAAACTAGCGAAGAGAGAGGGACTGGTGGAGTACTTCCAGCGCCTGGACCCGGATAATCGGCCTCATCAGATAATCGACCCCCTTCAAGGAAAGTCGGGTATTACCGAATGGAAAGTGCTGGAAGAAAATCAGAAGGGGAGCGGCCCCCTTAGCCGGGTACGATTTTTCCCCCGTACCGGCCGGACCCATCAGCTGCGGCTCCATGCCCGGGAGTTGGGCGCCCCCATAGCCGGGGATGCCCTTTACGGGCAGGGAGTGAACGAGGAATTTCCCCGTCTTATGCTCCATGCCGCTTTTATAGAGTTTATCCATCCCGGGACGGGGGAGAGAGTTACTTTTAGTTCTGAGGTCCCTTTCTAGGTGAACATACCCTTAATCAGGTAGTCCTTCTTGCGCCATTTGGGGTTGACCTTAACTCGAAGGTCCAGGCTGATTTTATAGTCAAAAAGCTTCTTTAATTCCTTAAGGGCGTCTATGCGGATAGCCTTAATCACCTGGCCCCCTTTCCCAATCACAATGCCCTTCTGGCTTTCCCGCTCCACCGTAAGAAAGGCGCGAACCCAAAGTTCCTTGCCGTCGTTGCGCCACTCCATATCGGACATTTCCACGTAGAGACAGTGGGGAATCTCCTCGCTGGTGCGGGCAATGGCCTTCTCCCGGATAACTTCGGCAATGCGGAATTCCGGGGTTTGGTCCGTGTAGTAGCCCTCCGGGTACATGGCAGGGCCTTCGGGGGAGGCGTCGAGGAGGGCTTTTTTTAGCTCTTCCAGGCCTGTTTTTTCCGTGGCGGAAATTTCATAAACCCGTTCCAGATTGGCATTGAGCCGCAGGAAGGCCCGCAGTTCGTTCCGGTGTTCATTGGGGGAGTCGCATTTATTCAGAGCCAGTACAACCGGTTTTTTTTCCTTGTGCAAAAGGGCGATGATCTCTTCCTCTTCCTTACCCAGGGGGCGAGTGGCGTCAACCACATAAAGAAGAACCTCCGACTCTTCCAGGGCGGAGTAGACAATATCGGTAAGGTGTTGATTAAACTTTCTCTCCGAATTGTGGTATCCCGGAGTGTCGATAAATACGAGCTGTCCCTCCTCTTCATTAAGAATACCGCGAACCTTGTTTCTTGTGGTTTGAGGTACGGGAGAGGTAATGGAGACTTTTTCGCCGCAAAGGGCGTTTAACAGGGTCGATTTACCGGCTGAGGGCCGTCCGACTATGGCTACGAAGGCTGATTTCATCATGGATTCAGTTTAGACGATGGGGGGGAGAAAAGCAATGGGAGAGGAAATAGGGATTTCACCGGTGACAGGAATGGGAAAAGAGGATATAATTCGTGACCATGGGAAATGTTGTTGTTTTTGCCAATCAGAAAGGAGGCGTAGGGAAGACTACGTCCGTTTGTAATATCGGTGCTTACCTGGCACGGGCGGGGAAGAAGGTGCTTTTGGTGGATTTTGATCCCCAGGGGAATCTGACAAGCAGTGTGGGGCATGATGCCAAGCAGGAAGGTATCTACGAGGTGATTACGGGCCAGAAGTCTCTTGACGAGGCGACTCTGGAGACACCGGTGGAGAATCTTTTTCTTGTTTCCTCTAATTTGCATCTCTCCGGGGCTACGGTGGAGTTAGCCGATGTGGACGGCTGGGAGACCTACCTTAAGAAGGCCCTTGATCCGGCCAAAAAGATTTACGACTATATTCTGATAGATTGTCCTCCTTCTCTGGGGGTTTTGACGATTAATGGTTTTGTCGCTTCCGACTATGTTATGATTCCGCTCCAGTGTGAGTTCTTTGCTTTGGAAGGGTTCTTTAATATGCTTTTTCAGACGGTTAAGCGAATCCAGAAGGGTTACAACAAGTCTCTTAAAATCGGGGGGATTTTCTTTACCATGTACGATTCCCGTACCCGTCTGGCCAACGAGGTTATTTCCCAGGTCAAGGCGACTTTTAAATCCCATCCGGAGATCATCTTCAAAACGGTGATTCCCCGGAATATCCGATTGTCCGAGGCTCCTTCCCATGGTGTTCCCGTTTGCGAATACGACGCAAGCTGTGTGGGGGCAAAAAGTTATGAAAAGTTAGCAAAAGAGGTACTGGATCGTGTCAACTAAGAAATCCGCTTTGGGTAAAGGCCTGGGGGCTCTTCTCCAGGATGAAGATTTTGATGTTTTAAACGGGGGCGATACGTCCGCTTCCCAGGGGGCCGGTGTTCGTGAGATCGCTCTGGGCGAGATTACCGCCAATCCCCACCAGCCCCGTAAGCATTTTAACGAGGATTCCCTGCGGGAACTGGCCGATTCCATCAAGACCCAGGGGGTTATTTCTCCCCTTATTGTGGCCCCCAAAGCCGTGGGCGGTTACGAAATTATCGCCGGGGAGAGACGGTTCCGGGCTTCCGGGATTGCCGGGCTTGAGCAGGTTCCCGTAATTGTTCGGGAGGACCTAAGCGAAGAGAATAAACTGGGCATTGCCCTTATAGAGAATATCCAGCGGGAAGATTTGACCGCCATAGAAGAGGCCAAAGCCTATCGTGAGATGATGGAAGCCCTGGACCTGACCCAGCAGGAAGTGGCCGAATTGGTTGGGAAAAAGCGGGCCACCGTGGCGAATAGTCTGCGTCTTTTGAACCTTTCTGTGGAAATGCAGGATGCGGTGGATGCCGGCGATATTACAGCCGGTCATGCCCGTTCTATTCTGTCCGTTGTGAATCCGGCGGATCAGACTCTGCTTTTTAACCGGATTAAAGAGAACGGCTACAGTGTGCGTGAGGCGGAAAGACAGGCGGGCGAGCTGAATAAGGGGCTTAAGTCGACCGGCGAGAAGGCTGACGGCGGATCTTCTTCTGCGGGAAAAGATCCCCATATGCTCCATATTGAACAGCGCTTTATTGACCACTTTGGGACAAAAGTTCAGCTTAAAGGCTCCTTGAAGAAGGGGAAGATAGAGATTGATTATTACTCCTCCGATGACCTGGATCGTATTCTCGAGGTCCTTAAGAGCGAGGATGAGCTTTAAGTTTCCCAAAAAATAATTATTCATTTTAGCCTCCTTTTCCTTGATTAATACCTGAGTTGTTGTATATTGATACCAACGTGATCCCGGAAAAAGAGGTTGGTTATGTTTAGTATCAAATATTACCTCACCGATAACCCTTTTAATTCACCGGGGGAGGAACGTCTTGTGGCCAGGGTCAAAAAGGATGGTATCCTGGATCAGGAAGACTTGATTGAGGCCATGATCAAGAAGAGAGCCCTCTTCCCTCGCCAGGTTCTTATGGGGGTGTTCTCCCTTATGAGGGAAACCATCATGGAACAGATTTTGGACGGCAATTCGGTATACACCGATATTTTTCGAGTCGATACGAGTATAAAGGGTGATTTTACTAATCACGACGATAGGTTTGACCGGGACAAACACAAGGTTGCCGTTAACTTTAAAGCGGCCCTGGATTTTCAAAAAGACGTACGAAAAAGGGCAAAGTTGAAAAAAATCAAGAACTATCGTAACAGTCCTAATCCCGTTATAATGGAGATTTATCGCTTTAAGGAAAAGTCTTTTGGAAAAGAAATGTCTCCGGGAGATTTAGTAGAGCTTCGTGGTCATGATTTAAAGCATGATAAGGGAGTGGCTGAATTCTTCCTGTCCGATGGGGACAATCGATATCCTATGGAAGTGGTTCGGGAATATGAGAAAACGGTTCTATGCTACATTCCTACCGATATATTGCCCGGTTCATACCGAATGTTAGTTGCCCGTGATGAGCCTTTATACCGAATCGTTGGTGAATACCCGGAAACGGTTCTGATTTCCCAGGCTGAATAATTCCATTTTATAGACTAATAAATCTCATTATATAGACTAATCAATTAGACTTTATAGGCTATAAAAGCGCTCTTAAAGCTCGACACCGCAACCGTTTGTCGGGCTTCTGGGGGCTAATTCATTACGAGAAAAAGGCTTTGTTAGCTAGTTATAAGTTGAAATAATTAGGCGATTCATTATAACTCCTGTTTGAGGAGTTATAATGAATTCATAAAGGACTTTTAATACTATTCAATCTGCTTTCTGCCACATGTAGATAAATCATAGTTGTGTTAACTGATGAGTGGCCTAGAAAGTTCTTAATCGATTTTACATCTGTCCCATTTTCCATAAGATGTGTGGCAAAGGAATGACGTAATGTATGGCAGGTGGCCTTACCATCCAGACCCGTCTTTAAGCATGCCTTTTCAAATACAATCTGTAAGGTTCTAACGGTTAATTTTCTTCCTGTATAGCCCTTAAATAGATATTCCCTAGGTGACCTTTCCCCAATCAAATATTCCAAATTATCCTTAAGAGAAGGAGAAAGCAAAGTAATTCGGTCTTTCCCTCCCTTTCCGCCCCTTACGGTAAGCGTAAAAGAGTCAAAGTCCAAATCGCGTATACGAAGGTTCACAACCTCACTGACCCTAAGTCCCGAACCATAAAGCATAGCAATCATTGTCCGGTGCTGAACATTTCTAATGGCTCCAAGAATCTTCATAATATCATTTTTACAAAGGACTCGTGGTAAACCGGACAATTTCCTTGAGTTATCCAGGGAATAGGGACATTCTCTTCTAATAACCAAACGGTAAAAAGTTTTGATAGAAGCATAACAGATTCTAACCGTAGCAGGATGATTTTCATGTCGTTTTAAAAACTGGAAAATCCTTTCCCCTTTATCATAACTGGTTTCCGTTGTGAATTTTTCAAACTTCTCGAAGTAATAAAGGTAGGCCTTAATCGTTTTGGGACTGTAATTCCGAATCTTTAATTCCGTTCTAAAACGTTCATAGTAATAGGTCATTATTTTTCTCCTTTACTATAAAGGCGCAGTTTTTTTGCCATTTCATGCAAAAAAACAGAAAATGATGGTATAATTTTTAAGGGATTACGAAATTCATGTAATATGAGTTACCCGTTATCATTTGGCTTATAATATTTATTTTGATCATTCGCCATCCTTGGCTCATTGGGAGGGATTTTGAACTTATCTGAATATGATGATAAAGATTTATTGAGATTAAATTCTAGGATTCTGAAGGAATTAAAATCAAGAGGAATTATTAGAACATTTAATAATCCTTTAGGTGATTATACGGAGTGGCTTGTTTCAACGCGGTTAGATTATACGCTTGAAAATAATTCCAAGGCTGGTTTCGATGCAACCTCCAAAACTGGAGAAAGAATTCAGATCAAGGGTAGAAGAGTAACGCCAACTAACAATTCTCGGCAATTAAGTGCGATTAGAAATTTAAGCTCAAAGGATTTTGATATTCTCGCCGCAGTTATTTTTGATGAAGATTATAATGTAATCGAAGCCAAAATGATTCCTCAGGAAATAATCCATGAATACGCTAATTATAGAGAGCATGTCAACGCTCACATTCTGATCCTGAAAGGTGATATTCTTAGTGATAATAGGATAAAAGATATTAAAAAAGACTTAATATAAGTATTGTTAAAAAGTACTTCCGTGTACTTTTTAAGGAGATAAACGCTGCCGCCAAATAACAACGGGTAACAGCAAATATGCGGTTCCGCCTTCGGCTTCACCCAAATTGCCAGTGACAAATCCAGCAAAAAGTATGTTATACTTTTTCCATTATTTATCAACCCCTGCGGGGTAGCTGGCAACTTCGCATATTCGCGAAACGTTAGATCTAATTTTGATTTCAAAAATATAAACCGTGTTCAAGGAAATTTTATGCTGTGTGAAAACTGGAAAGGATGCTTTGTTTCTGAATCATTGAAAAATCCAAAAATATTGAATGAGTTATCATGCTATAAAATTAAGATAACAGGACCTAATCTTCCAATTGATGAAAAAGGTACTTTAGGACGGTGGCATATGTACTGGATTGAAACACCAAATCCTCCTATCGAATTATTTAAGGGAAATATGCTCTATAACTGGTATGGACATTTTTGGAAGGAAAACGAAATCATTGCCATTTTTGAAGGCGCAGTTTTCACATTAAATAAAAACGATAAGGAAACATGGAAGGATGCAATTGAATATGGGAAGTCACAAGGAATTCTTGAAACACAGCTTGATTTTCTAACTGATTGAAATCAAAACTAAATCTAACAGCGAATCATGTGCTCCGCTTCGCTACGGGCTTCGCCTAATTTACCACTTCGTGGTAAACTACACATATTCGCGGAACGTTAGATGTCAAAAAAATTGAGGTTGATATGAAAAAATATTTTTTATACTTTATCTTAATCTGTATTATACCTGTATCTCTTTTTTCACAGTCATTTGATTTCATGGAATTTTATTACAAACCATTTATTGATAAGTCTATAACTATTCCTCCTGTTTTTACTGACTCACTTGAAGCAATTGAACACAATATTTTCCAACTTTACTCTAAGCAAGATGGGATTGTAAAAAATATTTTTTTCAGAACAGAAAATGTTGGAATAATATATAAGTCATCTAAATACACAGTTGAATATGTTCAAGGGAGTGGTGGTACTTATTATCGAGAGAGAATAGTTTTTGACGCTGAAGAACTAAATCTTAAATATGATATTAGTATTGGTATGGATGTTGGCTATCTACGAGAAATCCTTAAAGACGAAGATATTTCAGAGAATGAATATATTATTTCAACATCATATGAAGACATACATATTTTCTTCTATTTTGCTAATAATAAAATCGATAAGATTGAGTTCTTAAGAGGGGATTAATTTACGCAATTTTTTCGACATCTAACAGACAATATATGCTCCGTTTCACTCCGGGCTTCGCCAAATCTCCCACTTCGTGGTAGACTTCATATATTGTCGGAACGTTAAGTGAAATGAGCTGCATGTCGCTTTCTTAATCCTATGAGAAGGATCACTGTTTAAGCTTTAAAGGTTGAATCATTTTGTTGTAGTAATTTTCTTTAGCTTTTTTCTGTGGTGCACTTGGGGTTTCCCATGGTGTCGCAAAGAAGTCCGGGACTTTTTGCTAAAACGGGAATGAACAATGTTTTTGTGGCGTTTAGATTCACAAAAAATTACTTCAAATCCTGTAGCGAACCTTTAAAGGAAAGCTTTGAGCAATAAAGCTGTTCTATTGTGGGGTGGGGGGGCATAAAGCTCTATTCAGCTCACTTCACTTAACAGCGGCTATATGCTCCGCTTGTTACACAAGCTCCGGGCTTCGCCTAATTTACCACTTCGTGGTAAACTACATATAACCGCGAGACGTTAGAAGAAACAAGCGTCTATCAATTACTTATTTGAAAGAATGAGCCGTCCATGGCTCATAATAGGAAAAAGATTTAATGAGTATCCATGATAATTCAATTGAAGTTACATCAAAAGAAAAAGTTAACTATAGATTGTTCTTACCCAAATCATATCAGGATAATGAGGAATCAAAATGGCCGCTTATTTTGTATTTACATGGCGCAGGTGAACGTGGGACTGACCAAATAAAACTAAGAAAATATGGACTATTCCCATTTATTGAATCGAAAGCTGATTTCCCTTTTGTAGTATTAGCTCCTTTATGTCCTAAGGGAGAAGTCTGGGATTTTCAGTATAAAAATATAATGAATTTGCTTGATCAGATTCAAACAGATTATTCTATAGACTCTAACCGGATTTATCTTACAGGGATGAGTATGGGAGGACAAGCTACTTGGAACTTTGCGATTTATAACCCATCTCGATTTGCTGCAATTGCACCAGTTTGTGGTTGTATTGCAAGCCCGAACACTTGTAAAAAATTAAGTAAAGTTCCAATTTGGACTTTTCATGGTAAAAAGGATCAAGCAATCCCTTTTGAGGAAACTCAAAAAATCGTTGATATATTAAGTCCACTGAACCCTAACTTAAAATTTTCAGTTTATGAGGTAAATGGACATGAAGTTTGTACCATGGCTTATGAGGATTTGGACTTATATGAATGGTTATTGGAGCAGAAAAAGAATCTAATTGAATAGATTTCCGTTCGCCATCCTTGGCTCACTCAATAATGACAATCCGACGCTTAATTCTTCTAACGGCGTCTATATGCTCCGCTTCGCTCCGGGCTTCGCCAAATTTAAATCAAAAAGAATTACAGCATAAATGAGAAATTGTACGCTATAATAGATTCTATACAACAATAAAATGCTACGGCCATGGCTATCGTCACGGTTTCTGCTTGCGCAAAAACCGCGCCAACTTTGCGCCATGCCGCAGATTTTGGCGTTGTATAGAAATCAGCATATGCAAGCACGTGTTTTTGATTTAAACTTCATATAAACGCGAAACGTTAAGTGAAATGAGCTGCTTGAAGCTTTTTTAATGCCTGGAGCTTTGCCTTTGAGATTTGGGTTTCAGTTTTGGCGCTTTAAAGCTTTGGGGGAGATACAATAGCTTTTGTTTTTTTAAAAGTTTTTTGCTA
>JAQQAP010000031.1 GCA_028533045.1 Spirochaetales bacterium
AACGATTCCTTTTAGAAACCAATCTCCCGAGAAGCATTACTGGCTTCTTCAGGCATTACATTTACTCAATCTCAGCATGGTGCTTTAAATCTCTTTTTAAAGAGAAGCTCTTATTGGTATAAACTCGAAATTCGGCCTAAAAGATATTCCTATCGTAACTCTGACTTTGCCCATCAAGCCATACCCGGTTGTTAAGATTGATTCCTATACGAGTTTGAAGTTGGCCATTACCCACCTTAATAAGGTTCATGGCATTTCCAAAATAGCATTTATTCGGGGAAATGTGGATAATAATTATTTCATTGATCGTTATAAGGGGTATGTGGACGGGCTTAAGGAGAATGGTATCTCCTTTGATGAGCGTCTTGTGGCCGGTCCTATTGAGTTCAGTTCGGCCATTTTTGACCGGAAGAATACGAGAAAGGGACTATCTCTTTTGATAGATGAACGGAAATTGGTTCCGGGAAAGGATTTTCAGGCTATCATATCGGTTACCGAATCAACCACTCTCTATATTTTTGAGTATTTTAAGGAAAAGGGGATCCGTGTGCCCGAAGATGTGGCCATTATAAGTTATGACAATTCAAGTGTGGGCCGTTTTGAAAACCCCAAGCCCACCGCCATGATTCTTCCCTTTGAAGGCCAGTCCTCCTATGGTTTTGATCTTCTCATGGATCGTATTGCGGGGAAGCAAGTTCAAATAGAAAATGCCCTGCCGGGGACTTTGGAAATAAACATGAGCTGCGGCTGTAAGGAAAAGTCCCTGGAACTGGCCTATTCCACAAAGCATTATGCCTTTGAGGAAGGGAAAAAAGCTAAAAAAGGTGTCGCCGATGATTTTTCCTATGATGAGGTGAATCGGGGGATTATTAACTCCCTGTTGGAAGAACTGGATCAGGCCAGCAAGAATTCCGATGTTATCATGAACACAATCGGGACTCGCACAGGGGATGTTCTAAGTGCCATTGTTGAAGAAATCACATCGGATAAACGGGATAGGGCACTGCATCTACTGGAAGAACTTATCCATTTTTATGCGGATAATATGGTGCCCTTTCAGACCCTTCAGAATTTTCTTTCCCTGGCCAGAGAGCTATATATTCCTCATATTTCGGACATGGGAACTCTTAACAAATTGGAGAATATCTTCCACCAGTTAAGAACAAAGATTAGTAATATGGTTTCCTATTACGAAGGAAAAAAAACGGCCGCCCAGGAGAGGAATAGCAGTAATCTGAATGAGTTCCTTCGCATCCTGGCCAGTAAATACACCTTTGATGATACGATTCAGGTGTTTGAGGAGTGGGCCCACCTTGTTCGGATTTCGGAAGTTTATGCCGTACTCTACGATGAGCCCCAAACCTACACTTTTCTTGACCCTCTCCCTCAGAAAGCGCAGGTGCTCTTTGGGGTGAATCATGAAAAAAGAATTGTCTTGAATGAGAATAACCGTTGGTTCAATCCTCAGGAAATTTTGCCATCCTTTATTATGGAACGGCTTGATTTAACCAATATGGTGATTATGCCACTCGTATCCAATCATCAGCATATAGGATACGTCTGTTTTCTTAATGGCCCGGATGACCGTGTTCTTTATGCGGCTGTGAGGGAACAGTTGGCCAACACTCTTCAGAGTTCGATTCTTCTTAAGGAGCATCAGGACGATATGGAGAGAAGCAGTAAGGCTCTGGTGAATCTACAGCAGAAGGCGGAAGTGATTACCCACAGTACGGAGAGTATTAATAGTCTGATTCAGGCTATTAATTCTGCTATGAATGATATTTCACAGAGCGTAAAATCCATTTCCCATGATATTACCCGGGTAAGCGATGAAAGCCGAACGGTGGTAAAGGTTACCGACGAGGCAAACCGTTTTGTCAATGAACTGAATGGTCATGCGAAAGAGATAAACGAGGTAACCAAACTGATCGGGGATATTACGGAAAAGACAAAGGTTCTTTCCATAAACGCCCGAATTGAAGCGGCCCGGGCCGGGGTGAGCGGCAAGGGCTTTGCCGTGGTAGCTACGGAAATAAGCGACCTGAGCCATCAGACTGATGAGTCGACCCAAAGGATTAGTGAGATGATTCGGGAGATGCAGTCGGGCTCCTCCAATACTTCCGCTTCCATGTCTCAGATTCATTCCATAATACGTATGATTAACGATTTGACCGAAAGCATTAATGAAAAAATAGAGGCCCATTTGCAGGCTACGGAGAATATTGTGGGACAGCTTTCAGAAGCTTCGGAGGGAAGCTCCCAGATCTATTCGGCTATTAGTCAGTTAAAGCGATAGGAATGGTTTTCATCGTGTCGTGATGAACAATGCTATTGCGGCCCTGTTCTTTGGCGGCGTACATGGCTTCGTCCGCTTGTTTGAGGTAGTCGTCCAGAGTTAAATCCTTGTTGAATTGATAAGTGGAAATTCCAAAGCTGGCGGTTATCTCTATCGCTTTTTCTCCATAAACTACAATGGCCTTTTCCAGGGCAAGGCGTAAGCGCTCTATAATGGCAACGGCCTGTTCTCCGTCTGCTTCGGGAATAAGAACTACAAACTCCTCTCCTCCGTATCTGGCGTAGAGGCTTCCGGAACGCATATGTTCTCCAATCAGCCGGCTTGTCTGCTGTAGTACAAGATCTCCCGCATCGTGGCCAAAGCTGTCGTTTACTAGTTTGAAGTGGTCCAGGTCAAAGAGTACCAGAGAAAAGGGGCGACCTTTTTTCTCCGCCCTGTTGAGTTCTACCGGGGCTATATCCAGGAACTGGCGCCGGTTAAAAATACCGGTGAGCGTATCAAAGGTAGCCAGCTGCTTGAGGTTATTTACGTAGGAGCGCATTTCCGTATTATCCCGGAGGATGTAGAGATGGCCCATCACGCCAAAACTGCGATGTTTTATTTCGGAACAGGTCAATTTGAAGATACAGGTAGACTTATTGGCTGTTTTAAGCATAAATTCCCCGTGATTAGGGATCTCATTTATCCGTTTGGCCAGAAGGGGGTTTATCTCTTTTATGGTTTTCCCAATACCTCTCTCCTCCCCGGGAAAAAAGCGGTTCCTGGCTGCCTGATTGCTTTCTATAATCCGGCTTTTAAGATCCACAACTATAATACCGTCTTCCAGAGCATTGAGGACCATGTCTTGGGCTATGGGGATCAGGTCAAAAAGTTGGATTCTAATCATCCCCCAGAAGGTAAGGAGTCCGGTAACGGCAAAGGCTATGGGAATCACATCCAAATTGTAGGGAATCATTTTCTTTAGAAGGAGAAAATGGGCGCTAAGAGGAAAAAGGGCCGCCACTGTCATAAGGGTAAACTGACCCTTGAAGCGCCCTCGGCTTTTAATCAGCTTAATCACCATCATAAAAGTCGCTGCTAGTGATAGGAGGTTGAGAGTCAGATTAAGAGGTAGGAAAAGGATACCCCGTTCTGCTTTGAGAATCGTGAGGGGAACACCTTCCAGGAGGTAGATCCTTTTATAAATCAGATTATGATAGGAATTGGTCCAGACTAAAATAATAAATATGATTGGTATAATAAAAATCAGGTGAAGGGCTTTTTCTCGTTTCTCATGCTTCTCCTGTAGACCGTAGGAATGGACCAGAAGAAACCAGAAAAAGGGAATGAACGTTAGTCCGCAGTATTCAAATTGCAAAAGGAGTACGGCTAACTCCAGACTGGGCATGGATAGTTCAATAAAATAGCTAAGCCCGTAGACTGCTGTGGCAAACATAAGTCCGGAGAAGTAAAACAGGTGAGATGACTGATTCTTTCTGGTGCTTACATAAAGGGCCAGAGCGAATGAGACGGCGGTTGAAAAAAGGATACCAGTTTTAAATAGATTTATAAATGGCAAGATATTTATTCTTCCTCTTCATCCTTAATAAGGTGAATATCCATTTGGGGAAAGGGGATGTTGAGTCCCACCTGGCTAAAGGATTTGTACACGTTCTCATTCATAGCGAAGAAGACGCCCCAGTAGTCGGCGGCGTTAACCCAGGCCCGCATGGTTAAGTTAACAGAGCTGTCGGCCAGTTCCGATACGGCAATGAACACTTCCGGATCTTTGAGGATTCTTTCATCCCGGTCGGCCAGTTTTTTCAGAACCTGTTTGGCCTTGTCCACATCGTCTCCGTAGCCAATGCCAAAGGTCCAGTCAACCCTTCGGGTGGGTTCGGTGGAGTAGTTGGTAAAAGAAGAGCCGGAGATGTCCCCGTTGGGGAGGATGATGGTTTTGTTATCCACCGTGGTAAGGATGGTATTGAAGATCTGAATCTCCTTTACCGTTCCGGCGAATCCCAGGGCGTCGATGTAGTCCCCTATCTTATAGGGACGAAAAATTAGAATCATTACACCGCCGGCAAAGTTCTGCAGGGTCCCGGAAAGGGCCATACCAACGGCAAGACCGGCTGCACCGAGAATGGCGATAAAGGAGGTCATCTGTATGCCCACCATGCCCATTACACTGATGACAAGGAGAATTTTGAGTCCCGTATTTACCAGTCCGGCGAGGAAGGGGCGAAGGGTCTCGTCCATTTTGCTGGCTTCGAGGATTTTCATAAGCCCCTTTGAGAGCATTTTGATAATCCAGGAACCGATAATCCATACCACTAATGCCCCTAATAATTTGGGGCCGTAGAAGACTGCCATCTCAATGACTTGATCTAAAACATTCTGTATATCCATGTTTCATGATAAAGCCAATTGTAAATTGGTGTCAACGAAAATCTTGTAAGAAAATTATGAGCTCAAAGGGGATATTTTCATGGAAAAATGTTGTTTAATCGAACTGTTCGGGTTATACTGCTTTTCAGTCGGGATAGTATCAAAATGAAGAAAACCTCCGGGGCTGAAATCAGGCTCCTTTCTGTAACAATTCTTTTTCCTCTTCTTACTTTTTTTCTCCTTGCCTCGCTTATCCTTTTTGAGATTGTGGGGATTCGGAAGTTTATGAGTTGCGCCGCTTCGACTCTGCCCTTATTGCTTGAAGAAGATTTTCATGACCGAGTGAGTACTCCCGGCTCTATCAGTGGGGAAGAACAGGAACGGAATTGCCAGCTTATGAAGGGAATTCGGGAAAAATTTGTTCTGGACCGGGTTTATACGGTTATGGAGCGGGAAGGCCTTCACTTTCTAGTTGCCCCTCTCCCGGAGCCATATGCCAATATACCGGGAGAGTTTCTTTTGGCTTTGAAAGAAATGAACCCTTTTTTCTTTTGTCACAGAGATGAGAGAGGCCGAATTTGTACATTTCTTCTTCCCCTTGAGAGTCCGGGAGGTCAGGTTTATTTAAGCTGTGTGGATCTTACCGTTGAACAGCTTATCCGAAGGGGATTGTCTACCCGGGGAGTTGAACTGTTTCTTATACTTATGGTGGCTTTTTTTGGTGAGGCCTATTTTCTCTTTCTGAAAAAGAGGAACGCAGAGCTGTACCTTGTACGTCATGAAGCGTCGACTCATCGGAAAGAACTGGAGCGGGTTAGTTATGAACGAAGCCAGGAGAGTAAAGTCCGCTCCGACAGGTATGACCGTCTGAATCATCGCCTCCTTGCCGCTCTGGAAGCCAGTAACCTCACTCTTGTTATGCTCGATATGGAGAGCATGACCATTGTTCAGGAAACCAATTTTACCTATGAAGGGGAAGAGCCTGAGCGTATCGAAGACC
Organism: Spirochaetales bacterium; assembly: GCA_028533045.1. Taxonomy (GTDB): domain Bacteria; phylum Spirochaetota; class Spirochaetia; order DSM-2461; family DSM-2461; genus SZUA-368. The sequence continues at coordinate 5,664 of JAQQAP010000031.1, forward strand.
CGGTGAGCTTTGAAGGTTTCTTTTTGGAATATATTCACCCCAACGGACATCATGTTATTAAGGATGCCCTCCATGAATTCATGCATGAGGGAATAGATGAAAAGACCATAGAGTTGCGTATTTATCACGATGGGCGTTGGCTCTGGTTCCGTTTTTTCTGCCGACGGAATGAAGCGGCCCCCAATGAGCTGGTAATTCTGGGACAGATGATCCATCAGGAGAAGATCCGCAGCGAAGAACTCTATCGTAAGGCTAATTATGATGCCCTGACCCGTATGGTAAATCGTCACTATTGCTATTCCTATTTGGAAAATGTCCTGTTTGAAAAGAGAAAAGGCGATTTTCCCATGGCCGTTGCCTTTGTGGATGCCGATTCCCTCAAGAAGGTAAACGACGTCCTGGGCCATAAGCTGGGGGATCGATACCTTTTGGATATTGTTGAGATTATTAATAGGGGAATTCGTGATGAGGATATTCTGGGGAGAATCGGGGGGGATGAATTTCTTTTGCTTTGCCCCAAGACCTCTGCGGAGGATTTTTCCTTTATCGAAGATAGAATTGTTGGTGAACTTGAAACGTTTAATAGCAAGCGGGATCGGCCCTATTGTGTCTCATTCAGTATGGGGTATCTGGAAGTGGACGGAAGCGAAGAATTAACCGTGGATTATCTCCTGGAAGAAGCCGACTCACGTATGTATAAGGTGAAGCAGGCCAAAAAATTACGGGAGGGGGGCATACGGGTCCTTTATGAAGGAGATGGAAATGACTTGTAAAGAGATTCGGGATAAACTGGAAAATGGTACATATAACCGGCTTCTTGGGGAGATCTACGGGGAGAAAGAAGTGGCTGACCAGCAGCTTCGATATGAAGCCCTTTTGGAGCGTCATGAAGCAGCTTTCGGAGGAGAGGATGTTCGAGTCTTCTCCACCTCCGGGCGAACCGAACTGGCCGGGAACCATACGGATCACAACTGCGGTTTGGTTCTCGCTGCGTCCATTCAGCTCGACACCATTGCCGCCGTAACCCCCTGTGATAAAGCTCTTATTGAAATCCATTCCGAAGGATATGACCCGTTTACGGTGGATATTTCCAGCCTGGAACCGGTGAAAAGTGAAGAAAACACCGCTCCCGCCCTGTTTCGCGGTATCGCTGCGGCCATGGCAAAAAAAGGGTATCCCGTAAAAGGATTTCAGGCCAGCATTACCAGTACGGTTCTCAAAGGATCGGGTCTTTCCTCATCGGCTGCATTGGAAGTACTGGCCGGTACCATTATTAACGACCTCTATTGCAAGGGAGAATTTACGACAACCGAACTGGCCCAGATTGGTCAGTATGCAGAAAATGTCTATTTTAATAAACCCTGCGGACTTATGGATCAGGTGGCCTGTGCCAATGGGGGGATTGTTATGATTGACTTTGCCGACCCGGATAAGCCGGTCATAGATCCTTTAAGTTACAATTTTCGGGATAAGGGTTACACTCTTATGGTGGTGGACACCGGGGGGAATCACGCGGATCTCACCCCGGAATATGCCGCCGTGCCGGAAGAGATGAAAAAGGCCGCCGCCTTAATGGGCGCTTCTGTCTGCCGGGAAAAATCGGAGGCCGATTTTCTCGCCGCCTTTGAGGATATACGAGAAAAAGCGGGGGACCGGGCTTTGTTAAGAGTCATTCATTTTTTTAGGGAAAATGAGCGGGTCCGAGCCATGGAGGAGGCTCTCCAGTCTGACTCTATAGAAGCTTACCTGGAGCAGGTGATCGCTTCGGGCAACTCCTCTTACAAATATCTACAGAACGTTTTTGCTTCAACTCATCCGGAAGAACAGGGCATCTCTTTAGCATTGGCTCTTTCTGAAGGGTTTCTGAATGGGGAAGGGGCCAGCCGTGTTCACGGAGGCGGATTCGCCGGGACCATACAACTTTATGTTCCCAATAGACGGGTTGATGAATATATTTCTTTTATTGAAGCCTACTTTGGCGACGGGGCGGCCACCGTACTAAGAATCAGACAGCGGCCGACTTGTCGGATGATGTAGTTCTTTATTACTTTTTATGACGATAAGCGTATTTGGCAAAAATACTTATCATTGATGTTTCCTGTTCCGCCTTTGATGTTTCCAGGGTATTGTTTGAGTAGAAGTATCTTGCACCTAAAAGAAATCCGTTATTTCTTTTCCCAAAATCAAACGCTGCCGAAACATTATAGGCATAGCCGCTTTCGCTGTCATACATAGTTAAGTAGGTTGCACTTGTTTCATTGGCTGTCCAGGAGTATCCGGCTGAACCGGAAATTTGAAGCGCGGGGAAGGGATATACCACAAGACCCGGGCCGATGAGATAGGAAACCAAGTTATAGTCAATTAGGGCATAATAATTGTGTCTGCAGACTCCTAAATCAGCCACTAGATATACAGGAATGTTGGCAATAGGTCCAACACCTACTTTAGCATTAATATCAACGGCGAATTCAATATCTGAATCCAATGAGTCTGAAATATCTTCACCATCAATCTTTGTGGTGGCCGTCCCAAGCCCTCCGCCTACATCAAAGTAAAGAGCTGCCTGGGCAGAGAGGGAGAGAGAAACAATCGTAAAAATTGCTAGAATACTTAATCTTTTCACTGAGAACTCCTAATTCTTCTTTATATGTGATCAATATATAGTCATATTGTGAAAATGTCACGAAGAAAAGAATTTGTTATTGGGAAAGAGAAGAACTCCAGCGCTCAATAAAGTTATTTCGGGATATAATTTTCGCTCCAATCCTTGTTTTATATTCCATAAAAGGATGGCCCAGGTTCCAGAAAGCATAGCCTTCTTTCTTCAGATACCGGGCCAGAAGTACGAGCTGGAGTGTTCCTCTGTTACGATGTTCCCGTTCTCGGGAAGAAAAGCCGGTCAAACTGGTATAGACCTTTCCCATGGTATAACCGATTTCTCCGGCCACCAGTTCCCCCTGTTCATAAAGCTCGACAACCCTTAGTCGGAAGTAGGACTCCTCACAGGGGAAGAAACAGAGTGAATAGAGCATTTTCTCATAATCTTTCGTAAGCCAGTTATCTTCGCCAAACTGTTCCCGAATCGCCGGTACGACCCGGACCGGATCATTACCTACGGCCAGAACAAAGCCCTGATCTTCCAGGGACCCCCGGTTTATAATCTTTTGGACATGCTGCGAAATGTGGAGATTCTTCCAGTCCAGAACGGCATACTCCGTTTGAAGCTCGGGAAGAAGCAAGGGGCCCAACTGTTCATGGTCCATGGCTACTGTTATGAACCCTGCCCGGGCCAGATGAATATAAAAAGCCGGATCCCAGCGGTCGGACCAGTAATAGTTAATGTCTTGGGCCGGATAGACCGTTTCCTCCAGATAACCGTTCCTGCTGAGTATTTCCGGAGAGATGTAGGGGAGAGGTGTTTTATCATTCATAGGCTGTTTATGGGAGTATAGAAAAGAAGCCTCCCCGAGGTCAAGCGGGAATTTGAACCGGCTCGCCAGGGGAACTATACTTATGAATACATAATCGAGTAAAAAGCGAATGTGGTAATTTAAAAGGGGCATTTTATGGATAATATTGGGGATACCGGGGGATTTGTGAAAAAAAAACTGGCCAAAGGCACTCTGCTTACTCGTCAGGGCGGCCAGAGGGATGTCTTTTATGTCGTTCATACGGGGCTGGTTGAACTGCTTTATTGCGATGAGCCCCGGACAGATGAATGGGACGAGGCCCTGTGTCTTAAGAGCTATCGGGTTGGTATGGTAAAGGGGGAAGCCCTTTTGGATGTGGCCAGTCTTTTGGGGAAAGACAAAAAAGCTCCCTATTCGATAAGAACTGTTTCCGAGTGTGTGGTGAGCGCCACTCCTATTGAATCTTCGGAGATGGCGGCACGTATCGAAAGGGATATGTTCTTGAATCTAAGAATTCTAAAAGACATGGTTTCCCAGGTGGAAGCGGGGTTTTATCTCTTTCGTAACTACCGGTATCTCTGGCATAAATATGCCTTTATCGCCGATGTTTTAGCCCTGGGGAAAGGGGGAAGAGGAGAGGGGGCGGAGACGGTTGCCAGAGAAGGGGGCTCGCTGGACGATTATGCCCAATATTTGGCGGGACGAATCGCCCGGGAGTGGGACGGCCCCAAGCCTTCACAGTGGGATGTCAATCTGTTTCAGGGAGAGATTCAGGATGCCCTGGACTTGTACGGCGACCATGACAGTCTTTGGCTGGAAGACCGAATTGATCACCGGCAGTATCTCTTTATAAAAAGGATAGTGGAGAAAAAGAGTAATATTCTGTCTGCCCTGCTTCATAATGACGAGCCTCTCAATTCCTACATTTTCACATTTCTCGCCCGTGTTCAGGAGGAAATCCTTTCAACGACCCGGGACCTTTCCCGGGAGATCGTCCATCTTATGGAGCAGATATTCACTCCCCGGGGATGGGTCAGTGATATTTTAAACATGAGAAAAGGGGAAGACTCTCCCCTTGATAATTTTCTTAGATATCTTGCGGTGTATATTGTTCGAGGGCGGAAGGATACGATTAATCTTTTGGGAAAGGATCCGGGGCGTCTCTACCCGGTTTATTCCGAACTAAAGCCGTTTCAGGATTATACGGCTCCTGTGATTTCGGAGCAATCCGCTTCATCGGAAGGAAAGGGTGATGCAAAGAAACTTCGAAAATATGAGGGCCTTTTGGATAAAATCCTGGCGTTTTCCGGTTTGCCTACGGAATTCACAGAGGAATTTCGTTCATTTATAGATCGCATGCTAAAGGATTCGGCTGTTCTGGAAGATCGGACTTTTTTAGAAAACCTGAACAGGCAATATTGGAAATTGTACGAAAGCTGCTATCTGAAAATTATCGGTTCCGATTTAAAGGGATTCATTCCGGGAATTATGCTTCACTTGGGAATTGTGGATGAACGGCTCCTGTCGGAAGAACAGCTGTGGGATGCGGACCGGATTTATACTTCCAATTTGTATAGGGAGGAGCCCTATCCGATTATGACTCTGCCCTATTTTCTGGAAAAAATCTATCATGGAGACATCCATCCCTCCCTAACGGAAATGGGGGAAAGTTTTAACCGCCATATCAAAAAGCAGAAATCTCAAAAGAAAAACGAGACGCCCCTGTTTGAAAATACCCCGGAGGATCGCGTCCGTTATGAAATTTCTATGGTTTCTTCCGATCTGGGGCGGATGCTGGGACGGAACAAAGTTAAAACTCTTCCTTTTCTCTATGGAAAAGAAGTTTCCGGTGACCTTTCCCGTCTTTTTTGGAGTGCCGATACTCTTACAACCCAATTGGATGAGATACGGGGGAGGGATTACAGCCTGTTTTTCCGGGAATGTCTCTTAAAATATGACAATTCCTCAGATCTGATTCAGAAAGAGGTCATTCCCTACTTTGTTTTTTATCCCCAGACGGGCAGTCGTTCATTGCTATGGCAGGAAATGGACGGGGTAAAAAAAGACACTCCCGGGCGTTTCATATTACCCCTTCTTTTCGAAGGAGACAGAAGCCGTACTCTTTCCTCCCTTATGGGAGCCTTTCGCTGGGAACTTCAGAAAGCCATTGCCGGGTTTCAATGGGCCGATCCGGTGGAAGGAGGACTGGTGGGCGCCTATTTTGATTATATTCAATACTATAGGAAGAACCCGAACCTTAGCCTGGAAGCCAAAAAGCGTATAGGCGATTTCATCAAGAAAACCAAGTCCGACAAGGAACGCTTTATTGAGGATTATAGAAACTGGCTCTATTACGAATATGAGGGAAGACCTCGGTTGAACAGTGTTTCCCGCGAGATATTCTACCGCTTTTGCCCCTTCGCCCGTGAGAAAAGAGAGGTCCTGGCGGCCATGCCCCTCTTTCAATCCTATGAAGGGAAGCTCCAGAGTCGCCGCTATAAGGAGGCCTTAAAAATTAAAGCCCGCCTCATCAAACTGGACAAGGCGGGCGTTGATATTCCCCAGGATTTGACCAATTACATGGCCTACCTGGAAATGGACAGGTCCGAAGACTAGGCCAGTACGGTATACTGGAAAATGACGTAAATCAGGTAGAGGCTCAGGAGCCACACACCCTGCCAGCGGGGGAACGTTTTGCCCTTGTTGGCACTTACGAAAATTCGGAATGACCAGAGAACCAGGAGCATAACGGGGAAATGGATGAGGTAGAAGTTGACCGGTACCGAAAGGGGACGGGCCACGGAAGCCGCACCGATAACAAAGAGACAGTTAAGAACGTCAGCTCCCACAACATTACCTACGGTAATTTCCGGATGCCCCTTTCGGACGGCCGTGATGGCTGTCATAAGTTCGGGCAGGGAGGTACCAAAGGCAACCATGGTGGCGGCGATAACGTCCTGAGGAACACCCAGCCGCAGGGCCAGTTCGCTGGCGGCGGGGATGAGAAGGCGGGCGCCGGCGATAACCATGGCGATCCCCCCGATTATCATAATCCAGCAGAGCCAGGAAGGAGCGTCCGATTCGTATTCGGAAGCGTTTGTATCCATCTCTTCTTCCGTATGGCCCTTGGACCAGCGGAAATTCATATACATATAGACCGCAAGGAGAATAAGGAGCCCGATTCCCATGGGCCGACCGATAAACCGTCTTTCGGCGGGCAACAAAAGGAGAAAGGCGGAGAGGACCGCTAAAAGGGTTGCCGACCCTACCTGCCACCAGCCGTTCCGGTTAAGGATGTAGCGGTTAAGGGGAACCGTGGAAATAAGGGCTGTCAGACCAAATATAAGACCCGTATCGGCAATAATGGAACCGACTCCGTTTCCCAATGCCAGACCCGGATCGCCCTGGAAGGCGGCCAGTACGGAAACAAAAGCCTCGGGCATGGTGGTTCCCAAAGAAACAATGGTTGCCCCGATAACTACCTTGGGCATTCCGGTACGCTCGGCCAGATCAACTACGCCGTCTATCATGAGGTCCGCCCCTTTGGAGAGGAGGAAAACACCCACGGCGATGATAATCAGCAGGGACCAGGTGGGAAAAGTCGAAATAAGCTCGGACAGGAGCTCCTCATCGGCTATGTATTGCCAGATTGAATGTGTCATTATCTATCCTTATTCTGCGCCGGCCCCCTCTTCGAAGGAGAAGTAGAAGCGTTTGCTCCAGGGGCCCGGGCCGTTTTCATTTACCGCCCTTAGTTTATAGATGTTTCTTCCCGACTTCAAGGGATGGAGATCAATAAACTCCGGCGTATAGAGTTGAGAGGCGGCAAAGCTCCACTTCTCTTTGGAAGGATTCTTTTTGAGGACCTGATAGTAGTTTACATTGTCCATCTCTTTCCAGCGGATTTTAACAATGTCTTCCCCTTCTATTAGGCTGAATTCGGCCTCGTCTATGGAGGGGAGAATCTTTTGATCTGCCGGGGACGGGACTTTCTCTTCAAGGGCCTCTTCCTGCTCGCTTTCCTCTTCATGGCTGTGATCTATTTTTGCTTCATTTTCCAGACGGCGCCGTTCCGCTTCCCGGGACATGGTCTGTTCAATTTCCGGATAGCGGGGCAGAATGGAGTCCACCATATCCTTGGTGAGCCGGTAGAGGTCGCAATACTCCACAGCTTTGACCGTGGCCGTTCGGGGGGTGCTGAGGAGCAGGGCCATTTCCCCGATAAAGGCTCCTCCGGTCAGAGTTGCGTATGTGATGTTTTCGTCGGCGGAGAGAACGTCCACCTTCCCGGAGGAGATAAAGTACATTTCGTATCCCATTTCTCCCGCTTCCATTATGTAGTCGCCCGGGGTAAAAATAACCGGTTCCAGGTTCAGGATAACCTCCTTAAGGAAGGAGTCCGGGGCGTGTTCGAAAAGGGGGACTTTCTGAATCAGCTCCTTGTTCATCTGAATGGTAATCTGCATTTTAAGAGAATGGGGCAGCTCTTCAATAACCGCCGCCTCGTTGTAGCCCCGTCGGCTCTCCCAAAGGTAATCGTAGTAGTTACTTACCCGTCTTTGCAGGGGTGCGGGGATATTTTTGTATTTAAGAAAGTCGTTAATCCGCTCAACCTTCTCCTTGTGATTACTCTTGGCCACGTCCATATTGGCTATAAGGTTGGAAATGTTACCGATGATGAAACCGTACATACCGGCTCCCAAGAGCTGTGTGATAATGGTAAAAATGATTTGCGACTTGTGTGACAGGTCCGGGGAAATGTCACCGTAACCAATGGTGGTTAGGGTGGTTATGGTCCAGTAGAAGGCCTGGAGGTAGGTGTCTCCCTTTGTCTGATCCGGAGCTATTCCTCCCAGGGCTATCCAACCGCAGGATACCAGATGGGCTGCGACGAGAATCCAGAATACCATGATAATCATGCGAATCACACTGGGATTAATGGCATTATTCATCTCGTTAAGCCGTCGGAGTGTTTTATTTGAGGAAAAAAGCTTAAAAAGACGTGTTAAGCGAAAGAGGCGGAAGAGCCGGGAGAGAATGAGCCCGGAAAAACCGGAGAAAAGAAGGGCCAGGGGAAGGGTGGCTATAAGGTCCCAGGGGAACCAGGTCCTCAGGTAGCGCCTGGCTATGCGTTTTTTATCTGTTACGAGTTTTCGCTTCTCTTCGTAGGCGGTGTGAAAATTCAGAAAAATATCCACAGCGAAAAATATCGTTACCCCCACATCGAAGATGATCATGGGCGTGGTTGTTTTTCTTTCGAAAATAACGACCAAAGGGTAAATGAATGTACAGATCACTGTGAGAAAGAGTATTACCAACTCCCAGTAAATTTTCTTGGGATTATCCGGATTTATCAGTTCCATACAATAAGTATCGTAGGGATTGGGCCTATTCTCAACCCCCGGAAGCGGTTATCCCTATGCCAAAATAGTTCTTTACTCCTTCGGAGAGATCGGTAGGGTAGGTTTCCGCCGTATAGAGCAGGGTCAGACCGTAGTTGCTGCCCTGGCTGGGAAGGTTAAAATCCACCCCCATGGTCAGGTCCGTATGGAGTCGATTGTCCCGGCTGTCCGCGCTGTTCACATAGGAGGTATTTTCGTATTGTCGTACCTGCTGCCAGCCCGCTATTAGGGATAGGTGAGGGTTTATCTGGAAGCCGTCGGTTTGAGGGAGCAGGTATAGTCGGCCTCCCCCGGAGAGGGAACTGAAGCGGTAGAGATCGTTGTCCTCTTCCTCCGGATACCATCCGCTTTTAAGGCTCATCAGAAGGTAGCTCCGTTCTTTCAGGCCGGGGGGAATCCTTCTGTAGTTAGGTTGAATCAGAAAGGCCAGATCCCAGGATTGGTAGCCTATGTTGGATACGGCGGAGAGCTTGTGGGGGCTGTGCAGATTTATTTCTTTCTCTCCTTCGGGCTGTATAAGCATAAAGCCGATTCCCCCCGAGGGGGTTCCCGTGGTGAGGTTTATCGATTTATTGACATACATTCCTCCCACATGAAAATCCAGATCAATCCAGACCCCCTCTTCATTTTCCAGCACATAGGAGAGAAGTTCCGAATCTTCTTCAAAAAAGGCGGCCGCATAACCCACCCCAAAATAGACCAGGCTGTTCTCGCTTTTTAGGGTGCTGCTTAGCTCTGTGTAGAGGCCGATTTGGCCCCGCACCGGAGAGTACTGAGCTTTGGTGAGCAGGAGAAAGGGAAGGGACAGGAGAGTCTCCTCGTAGTATCCGCTCAGGGCAAGGTAGGGATCGGCGTAATTCAAGTCGCTGTAGTAGGTTGTTTCATCGGGGATTTCCCTGTCCACACCCATTGATTCGTGTATGAGTACCTGAATGTCATAGCCTCCGAAGTCGCCAAAGAGATTCAGGCCCGCTCCGGGAAGCAAAGTCAGCCTTCCGTTTACTCTGTACTCATAACCGCCGTAGAGATTCAGTTGATCCAGTCGGGAGGCGTCCGAATCTTCGTCGCCCCGATAGGTGAAACCGTACAGGTCCATTCCGCCAAAGTAGAGATTGCTTTTGAGGCCGGTGAAAAAAGAGGCGGTGGTGCCGTCGTCCCATTCGTCGGCGTAATCTATGCCAAAGGTGTCGTTTCCGTTAATGAGCCAGCTGTTGTCTCCCGGGAGATAGGCCATGTCGTTCATCAAAGTTTGGGGAGAGGGAAAAGCTTGCATTCCTGTAAAAATAGAAAATAATAAAATGAGAGGCCTTTTCATAATTAATTCTATTTATAGAAAGAAAAGAGAGATGGGGGAAGGGAAGGTATTTACAGTTAATGGGAAATTTAGGCGTAGTTTAATATTTACATGTATATCTTAATGAAATAGAATACAGTATACAAAAAAATATTAAATAAAAGGGAGAATAGTATGGATTTAAAGGGAAAGGATATTCTGGAGGTTGTGGACGAATGGCTCAGGGAAAACCCCGATAAAAGCGAATTTTCCATTGTACGGAGTTTTGTATCGCGCTATTGCATACCCTATTGGATTTTCAAGAGTGAGATCCTGGGGCATTTGAAGGTGGATGAGATGCGTCTGAAGGAGGAAGATCTGGCCGATGAACTCTGGGGGGCCATTTTTTCGGTCCTTGATAAAAATATAAAATACTATGTGGATCCGGACAATGATTACTCCATGACCAATATCGTAGATGAAATGGTGAAGGATTTTGATCTTTACACCACCTGTACGGACTACACTCTTATATTGAAAGCGGTGCAGCGTCTGCGCCTGGAGGAACCGGTTTCCTTAACGAAGCATGAGTACGATGGACTTATAAAAATTGCCGATGAAAACGGGATTGATACGATTTATCTCAAAGATGAAAGAAGTCGGCTTTAAGCCGGGAAGGAGGAGATAGTTGGATAGGGAATTGAAAAAAACTCCTCTTAACCGGATTCACCGTGAGTCCGGTGCCCGTATGATTGAATTTGGCGGATGGGAGATGCCCGTTCAGTACAGTTCTCTGGTTGAGGAACATCGGGCCGTGCGGGAAAGGGCCGGTCTTTTTGATGTGTCCCATATGGGGGAGTGCCGTCTGACCGGACCGGAAAGTGCTTCGGTTGTTAATAGACTAATTACCAACGACTCCTCTTCTATGGCGGTCGGGCAGATTCTGTACAGTCCCATGTGCAACGAGAAAGGCGGTACCGTAGATGATCTGATTGTCTATCGCTTTGGACCGGAGGATTTTCTTCTGATTATTAATGCTTCCAACAGAGAGAAGGATCTGGCCTGGATTACTAAGCATACGGCCGGTTTTGATGTGACTGTCTGTGATGAATCGGACCGCTGGGGGCAGCTGGCGCTTCAGGGGCCCCGTTCCCCCTTTATCCTTGAGGCATTAGGGGTGCTTAATCCGGCGGAACTGGCTTTTTTTACCTTTCGCCCCGCCCGTATTTCCGGGCAGGAGGTCATCATTTCCCGTTCCGGTTATACCGGTGAGGACGGCTTTGAGATCTACTGTTCCGCCGAAGCCCTTTGTGATCTCTGGACAGAAATTTTAGGAGCCGGAAGTTCGGAAGGTCTTCTTCCCTGCGGATTGGGGGCACGGGATACGCTCCGTTTTGAAGCGGCTCTTCCCTTATATGGGAATGAACTGGACGAGGATATTTCCCCCCTGGAAGCGGGGTTGGCGACATTTGTTAAGCTGGACGGGGAGGATTTTATCGGCCGGGAGGCTCTTGGGGAGCAAAAGAAGGCCGGCTTGACCCGGAAGCTGGTTGGTTTGGAGATGATTGGCAAAGGGATTCCCCGCCACGGTTATTCCCTTTTTGATTCGGAAGGCCGGGAGATAGGGCGGGTTACTACCGGTTATGCCGCTCCTACCGTAGGGAAGAGGCTGGCTCTGGCTCTTGTCGAAGCGGCCTATACCGAACCGGGTACGAAAATCTCTGTGGTTATCCGAAATAAACAAGCCGAAGCAGAAGTATGCGGGAAAAGGTTTTACAGGAAGAAGTATAAGAGGTAAATCTCCTTTTAAAGCTGGATCGGTGTATAATCTTATTCTATAATTAAAGTGGGAAATCTTAAGAATGGGGAGGATGATCATGAATATACCCGGCGAACTGAAGTACACCAGGGAACATGAGTGGGTCAAAGTGGAAGAGGATATCCTGACGATTGGGATAACCGACTTCGCACAGAAAGAATTGGGCGATATTGTCTATGTGGAACTGCCCGAGACCGATGAGGTTCTTAAAAGGGAGGAAGCTTTTTCCACCATTGAATCGGTTAAAACGGCCAGTGATATTTTCATGCCCGTAAGCGGAACGATCGTTGAAGTTAACGAAGATTTGGAAGATAACTCGGCCTATATCAATGAAGACCCCTACGGCAGCTGGATCGTGAAGGTTAAAGTGGATGATGAGGCAGGGCTGAATGAGTTGATGTCGGCGGAAGAATACAAAGAGTTCTGCCAAAAGGAAGAGAAGTAAAATGACTCATCCCTATATTCCCCACACCGGGAAGGACAGGGAGGAGATGTTGGCCCGGTTGGGACTTTCCCGGGTGGAAGAACTTTACAAAGATATCCCCCCCGAAGCGCTGCAGAATAGTTCGTCCCTGCCCGACGGTCTTTCCGAATGGGAAACGATTCGGCGTCTTGAAAAACTGGCTTCCCCTAACCATGCCGCCGGACTGATCTGTTTTCGCGGGGACGGGGCCTATGACCATTATGTGCCCGCCCTGGTGGACAGCGTTGTCTCCCGGTCGGAATTTTACACCGCTTACACTCCCTATCAGCCGGAAATCAGCCAGGGAACCTTGCAATACATTTTTGAATACCAGAGTATGATAGCCGAATTGACCGGCATGGAGGCGGTGAACGCCTCTCTCTATGACGGGGCGACTGCGGCGGCGGAGGCCATGATGATGGCGGTCCGTTCGGTCCGCCGGGACAAGGTCTTTGTCTCTTCCACGGTGAACGGCGGTGTTCGTCGTGTTCTGGAAACCTACGCCCGCTTTCAGGGAATCCAGTTGGAAACGTTACCATATAAGGAGGGGCTAACCGATTTAGAGGCGGCCGAATCGGCTATGGATGGTGACACGGCGGCCCTGATCGTGCAGAGTCCCAACCGTTTTGGACTCCTGGAAGATTGTACCGCCGCCGCCGTTGGGGCACACCGGGTTAAGGGACTTTTCGTACAGATAGCCGATCCCCTCTCTCTGGCCCTCCTAAAGACACCCGGGGAATCGGGGGCGGACATTGCCGTGGGAGAAGCCCAGAGCCTGGGACTGTCTCTTAATTTCGGCGGTCCCTATTTGGGATTTATTGGAACAACAAAAAAACTGATGCGCAAACTGCCCGGCCGGATTTGCGGGCAGACCGTGGACCGGGAGGGAAAGCGGGCCTTTGTCCTGACCCTTCAGGCCCGGGAACAGCATATCCGCCGGGAAAAAGCGACAAGTAATATCTGCTCTAACCAGAGTCTCTGTTCTTTGGCCGCCGCCGTATATATGGCCTCTTTGGGGAAAAAGGGGCTCCGCGAAGCGGCAGAGCAGTGTCTGCGCAAGGCCCGTTATGCTGGGAAGCTTCTCCGGGAAACGGGAAAGTGGGAATTCCCCTTTGAGGGACCTTTTTTCCGGGAGTTTCTGGTACGCCCTGTTCCGTCTCATAATTCTTCGCTCTCCACCTTGGATTTTCGGCTTAAGGAAGCCGGTTTTATGGGAGGAATTGAACCGGAGGAATTTGACGGTCCCGCACGGCTCATTGCCGTAACGGAGAAACGGAGCCGGGAAGAGATCGAAACTTTTGTAAGAATAATGGGGGAGAACTCATGAAAGAGTACAATTTGCTGCTTAATGAGTTGTCCCGGCCGGGGAGAAAGGGCTATACCCTGCCTCCTTGTGATATTCCGGAGGAGAGCTGGGAGGACATGCTGCCCGCCGGGACGGAACGGGAAGGGGAGGCGGAACTTCCGGAAGTTTCCGAAATAGACCTTATCCGCCATTACACCAATCTGTCCAATAAAAATTTTGGGGTGGACACGGGCTTTTACCCTCTGGGGTCGTGCACCATGAAATATAATCCCAAAATTAATGAAGTACTCGCCCGGCTGCCCGGTTTTTCCCGCCTCCATCCCGGTGCCGATGAAGAGGATGTCCAGGGGGCTTTAGAGTTGATTCATAGTCTCTGTGCTTCTCTTTGCGAGATTACCGGTATGGATGGGGTTTCGCCGGCTCCCTTTGCCGGGGCCCACGGTGAGTTGACCGGGTTGATGATCATTAAAGCCTACCATGAGCACCGGGGGGAAAAGCGGAGGAAAATCATTGTGCCCGATTCGGCCCACGGCACCAATCCGGCCAGTGCGGCGGTCTGCGGTTTTGAGGTGGTGGAAATTCCATCGACAGCGGAGGGAATGGTCGATTTGGACGGGCTAGAAGAGGCCCTGGATGGGGAAACGGCCGGTCTCATGTTGACGAATCCAACCACCTTTGGCCTCTTTGAAGATGATGTTTTGGAAGTGGCGGCCCTGGTTCACGAGGCGGGGGGGCTCCTCTATTACGACGGGGCTAATCTGAACCCCATCCTGGGCCATTGCCGTCCGGGAGATATGGGATTTGATGTGGTTCATTTGAATCTGCATAAAACCTTTTCCACTCCCCACGGAGGGGGTGGGCCGGGAAGCGGGCCGGTTGGGGTGAAAGCCCCTCTGGAAAGGTTTCTGCCCGTTCCTGTGGTTGTTAAAAAAGACGGCGCCTACCATTTTGACAGGGAAAGACCTCTTTCCATCGGGTCTATGGGCCGTTGGTACGGCAATTTTGCCGTACTGGTCCGGGCCTATGTTTATATACTGATGATGGGGGCTAACGGGCTTAAACTGGCCGGGGAAACGGCAGTTCTTAATGCCAATTACCTTCAGAGTCGATTAAAAGAGTATTTTCATTTGCCTATCGATCGGGTCTGCATGCACGAATTCGTCCTGAATAATCGGGGGTTTGACGGTATCCATACCATTGATATCGCCAAAAGGCTGCTGGACTTTGGCTATCATCCTCCCACCATTTATTTCCCCCTTACCATTGAGGAAGCGATTATGGTGGAACCGACCGAAACGGAGTCGAAGGAGACCCTGGACGGTTTTGTGGAGGTGATGAAGACAATTGCCCGGGAAGCCCGGACAAACCCGGATATGCTGCGGGAGGCGCCCCATTCGACGCCGGTGCGAAGGCTGGATGAGGTTAATGCGGCGAGGCATCCCGTTTTGACCTGGAAAAAAGAGAATTAGCCCGGCTTTTCCTCTTCCTTTCTGACAGAGCGCAAAATCTGGTAGGAAAAGTAGAGAAGGGCCAGGAAGGAGGAACGGTTTATGAGCTCCGGTTTAAGGTCTTTTACCGCATCTCTTAGGTAACGGGCGGGTGTGTCCTCTTTAGGCCAGGGCAGGTTTTCCTGCATCAGTTTAAGAAGTTTATCTCCCTCTTCCCCTTCAAACCATTTGGTAATTTCCCACTCCCATCTGTGAAACAGTTCCTGATCTCTCATCTCTTCGAGAAAGGCGGCCAAACCTTCTCCGGGCCGAGCGTTGGACTGTTTATAGAAGGGGGCCAGAAGCAGTTCCCGTCCATAGTAACGGGCGGCGAGGCAAAAGAGAAGCTGCTGGTAGCGGTAGCCTTTATCCGGTGAGGCCAGGGTAAAGAGCTGTGCCAGGTGGCGGCCTCTTTCGTCTCCCTCGCAACAGGCGATAAACCAGTTGCCCATGGCTCGGCTGGAGCAGCTTATTCTGGGGTAGACTTCCGCTGTAAGGGGGGCGTATTTCTCTTTATCCAAACGGATGAGGCTTTTTAGGGCGTTACTGGCAATAAGCGGATCCTCTTCCTTCAAGGCATCCTGTAGAATAGCTTCCGTATCCTCTCCGGGGTAGCTGGCCAGGGCAAAAAGGGCATCGGTCCGGTTGTAAGAGTGCCGGTCCGAAGCTTCCGCTTTTACCATGGGCGCCAGAGAGGGGCGGGGATAGTTGTAGAGGGAACGGAGTATTCTCTCCTTTTCCCAGCTGTAGGGACTGTTAAGCTGATTTTCCATCTCCCTGTCGGCCAGATTGGAGCGGCTTTTTTCCAGGGAGAGAAGGGTGGATTCCCGTTTTTTCGGATCCTCTGTGGTAGCCAGTTGATAGGTCCAGAGGAAGGCCCTTCGGTTTCGGCTGAGGAAAATCAGTTCGGAAGCTTCCCTTACTGTGATGCTTCCCTGGTCATTTAAAAATAGGGCCGTAAGAGCCACTATGAGAGAGACCGATCCTGCGATGAGGAAGACGATTCCGTAGGTATGTGTGAAGTCTACCCCGCCGGCCTGGGTAAAGTCTGCGATTTTACCGGCCCCCAATCCGGTGAGAAGGGCTATGATGGCTCCGGTGAAGCTGTTCATGGAAGAGAAGGTAAGCCGGTTCCTGTCCTTGGGGAGCACTTTGTAGAAAAGCCGGTTTGTCAGATTGAAGCCCAGGGTCATAAAGAAGCTGTGAATGATACCCAGGGGCAGGAAGATGAAGAGCCCTGCGGTAGGGGCTATGAGAGCCCAGGTAAAAAAGAGAGCCCCTTGAATCAGGCTTGTTAATATGAGAAGCGGTTTGGACCCGGTTTTGTCAATGTAGGGTTTGATGAATATATTGGAAAGAAGTCCCCCGGCCACGGCGAGTACGGAATAGAGGAATACCAGATTGGGAGCGAGCCCCCCTTCTTTGCGGAGAAAGGGAACCACAAATCCGTTGAGAACATTGATAATCATAAACAGCCAAAGTACGGCCAGATAGAGGCGGGTGTGCTTGTCCTTGAGGGAATCGGAGAGGGCGTGAAAGATTCCCTGGGAGCCCGTTGTTTTTTCCACCCGCTCCCGGGAGGGGATTTTTCGCAGATAGAGGCTGGAAATGGTGTTTACCAGGACTCCTAGGAAGGTAAGGATGATAAGCCCCTCTATGCCTGAAAAAAGGGAGAGGGAGAGAAAGGCGAAGCTGAGGCTCCGGGAGATGAGGGAGGAGCGGTTGAAGAGGGTGCTTAGCTGGATGAGACGGCTCCCCTCGTTGGAGGAGGTCATAAGGGTTTTGTTTACCGGCTGGGCGGCGGCCACACCCAGATGGCGACTGACGCAGAAAAGGGTGTAGGTAATAAGAATAACCCAGACGGCGGCCTGCTCTTTCAAGAAAAAGAGGGAGAGGTAGGAGAGGCAGACCAGTCCCCGGAAAAGCCATCCCCAGAAGTAGATATTTTTCATTAGTGCTCCGCCGAGCAGGTGGGGGACGACCAAAAGAATCAGGCCGGACAGGAAGAGGGTGGACGAAATGTAGCCCAGCTGCATGTTGGAAGCTCCAAAATGGAGGGCCATGAGGTAGATAATCGTTTCCGTGAGAAAACTGAATCCCACTCCGTTCCAGATGGTGTGTTTTTTGAGGTAGTGAAAACCGGTTTCCTTTTCTTCCGCCGAGAGATAATGGGTCTGCTTCATAGAATCATAGTAGATTTTTTCCCGTCTAAATTCCATGGCAAGGGGAAAAAAATGTGTTACCATGGCGGAACGGGGGAAAAATGGTATTTGATTATAATCGTTCAACACTGAATATGATGTCGTCCATTCTGGGAAATTTTGGAGGGAAGAGCCCGCATCTTTCTCTGCCGGCACTGGACGAATTGACTAGAGAGCCCTACGATCACGTGATTCTTATGGTTTTTGACGGGATGGGCCAGTCCTTTGTGGAGCGTTATGCCAGAGAGTTGAATCTGCCTCCCAAAATGCAGAACATTCCCCTAAAAACCGTTTTCCCTCCCACCACGGCGGCGGCCATGACCTCTCTTTATACGGGCGATTCTCCCCGGGAGCACGGCTATTTGGGCTGGAGCCTCTGGTTTGAAGAGTTTGAGGACCGTTACATTAACATTCTTCCCGGTACGGAGAGTGGTAAGAATCGGGCTTACTTTGGGGAGCCCCGGGATATTTACGACATTATGCCTCTCCATCCTTTTAGCCAAAAGCTTAGGGACGTCCAGCCCGACTTGCCTCTCTATTTTATCACACCCAAAGCCTTTAAAGAGAGTCGCTATACCAAGGCTGCCTGCGGGCCTGCTAAAATGGTTCCCTACCGCCGTTTTAAAGATATGACCCGGGCTGCGGCGGCATCGGTAAAGAAGAACAGTTCCGGCCGGTCCTACACCATGGTTTACAATGTGGACCCGGACAAATTTCTCCATCCCGAGGGAGTGGACACCCTCCGTCTCCGCGATTTCATGACCCTTTTGGGGGAGCAGCTGCGTAAACTTATCTCCCGCATTGAGGGGAGCAACACCCTCCTGCTCGTTACGGCCGATCACGGTATGACAGGCATGGAGGATTATTACAAAATGAAGGAGGGGGAGGAACTTTTCTCCCTTCTTAAGCGTCCCCCTTTTCCCGAATCGCGTATGCTCTCTTTTCATGTGAAGGAGGGGGATAAGGAGCGGTTTCGGAAACGTTTCCATGAGCTATTGGGAGAGGATTTTACGCTGATCGAAGGGGAGGCCTTTATAAGGGAGGGCTGGCTGGGACCCGATGTCGTCGGGGGGCAGTCTCATGGGCGGCTGGATAAGCTGATTGGCGACTATATGGCCGTTGCCAAGGGGCGGAAGGGGATTAAGTATGAAGCGAAGGAGGGGGGTAAGTCTTCTCCTCTTTTTAAGGCCCACCATGCGGGGATGACCCGGGAGGAGATGGATGTCCCCCTCCTTGTGTATTCGGCCCGATGATGAGACTTAAGCCAACTGCGTGAAGGATTGGAGCGGCGCGAAGCGGTCCGGGCGGGGGAAGCCCGGCTGGACGGGACCCGCGCAAAGCCTGGCCCCGGCCGAAGGCCGGGGGCACGCCCTTATTTCTCTTGTGGGGGCAAGGATTTTTCTTGACATCCTGAGTATAGAGGGTATGATTAATCCTAGAAGGAAGGGGAATTGAAATTTACATACGAAGTGCCGGGAGACGACTTTTCCCAGGCCGGATTTGCTTCCAGTGACATCAAAAAGAAACTTAAAAAGCTTAACGTGCCCACTCCGGTTGTCAAAAGGACAGCCGTGGCCATGTACGAAGCGGAAATCAATATGGTTATTCATGCCAATGGCGGTACGGCGGAGGTGGAGATTTTCCCCGATCGGATCGAAGTGGTTATGAGTGACGACGGGCCGGGAATAGAGGATTTGGACCTGGCCATGAAGGAAGGCTGGTCTACCGCCAGTAACGAGGCTCGGGAGCTGGGATTCGGGGCCGGACTGGGGCTGCCCAATATGAAGCGAAATTCCGATGAGTTCTCCCTTGAGAGTACTCCCGGGGTGGGTACGACGGTCCGATTCGTTTTGCATATTAAATAGGAGCGGCCGTGGGGAAGGAAGAGAAGCACCATTCCATTTATCTGGATCCGGACAAATGCCAGGGTTGTACGAACTGCATTAAACACTGCCCCGCCGAAGCGATTCGGGTAAGTAACGGGCGGGCCTATATTCTGGATGAGCGCTGCATTGACTGCGGCCAATGTGTTCGTATCTGTCCTTCCCATGCGAAGCAGGCCGAGTCGGACTCTCTTGGGGTTCTTAAGAAATTTGCGACCCCTATCGCTCTTGTGGCTCCCTCCTTTTACGGGCAATTCCCCGGAAATATCGGTATTAACACGATTCTTACCGCCCTTAAAAGGCTGGGCTTTGCCGATGTGATTGAAGTGGCCCAGGGGGCTGATTTGGCTGCCCGGGCAACGGAAGAGTTTCTGGCTCAAAAGGAGAGGCCCTATCCCTACATAACCTCCTCCTGTCCCGTTGTGGTCAGGCTGATTCAAAATCGCTTTCCCTCACTTTTGGATAACCTTGTTCCTGTTATTTCTCCCATGGAGATTAGTGCCCGTATTGCAAGGGAACTGTACCCCGGAGAGGAGGTGGGCGTTTTTTTTATCTCCCCCTGTTCGGCCAAGCTCACCGCTGTTCGTCATCCCCGGGGATTGGAAGAGAGCGCTTTGGACGGGGTAATAGGATTCAGGGATATCTACGTGAACCTTAAGGTGGAAATGGCCCGTAACAGAGAGGGGGAGGTGGAACAACTGGCCTCCGCTCCTCCATCGGGACGTCGTTGGGCCCGTGTGGGCGGGGAGGGGGAGGATTCGTCTACCCATTTTATCTCCATTGACGGCATTGACCGGGTGGCGGAAGGGCTGGAACAGATTGAGAATGGAAACTGGGATCGCTTTGATCTTGTTGAGTTTATGTGCTGCCCCGGCGGTTGCCTGGGAGGACCGCTTACGGTGACAAACCCCTACGAAGGGGCGGCCAATATGAAAGAGCGGGAGGGGCTAAACGATCCCGACCCGGCCCGGCTGCGTAAATTGCCTACGCCGCCGGGCGAAATCCGTTGGGAAAAGGCTCCCGAGCCCCTCTCGGTCTACCAACTGGACGAGGATTTTAGCAAAGCGGTGGTTCTCATGGAAAAAATGGAGGAAATCCTCGCCGGGCTGCCCGGTATAGACTGCGGCGCCTGCGGCGCCCCCACCTGCCAGGCTTTTGCGGAAGACATTGTTACCGGCCGGGCGGATATTAACGGCTGCGTTTTTATGCTGCGCGACAAAATCAAAGGCCTTACGGATCAGATGGTGGATTTGCAGAGGGTTATGCCGCCCAGTTTTAGGAAGAAGGAAGAGTAGGACCTTTTCTGTACAGAAGTAAGTGAGGTGGAACAGGGGTATTTGGGGAGTTATTTCTGATCTTTTTGAGATAAGTAAATCTTGAGAAATTCACTTGGGGTTATAATCATTTTTTCATTTGGAAAATGCTTTGTGTTTCCCGTAACAATATATAAGGCATTACCTGACTTTGCCACTTCATAGAATACAAGGTCATCCTCATCATTGAATTCAATGTTCAGCGGTTCTGCCATAATCGTTTCGCTTTCCATTCTTATGAAATCCAGTAGAGGATTTATTGATTCCTGTTTAAAGTTAAACTTTTTTCTGTGAAGTACATTTGAATACTCAAGATAAATCCGATTATCAATAATGAGTTTAACCTTTCCTTCAATAACCAAATTTAGTATTTGTGCCGGGGGCCCAGAAGGAGAGAGGAGCGCTGAAATAAGTACATTTGTATCAAGAACAATTTTCATTATTTCTCATTGCGGGACTTGTCTATTTCTGCATTAATTTCATCGAGTGATAATTTATTGTTACTATTCTGAGCAGAGAGAAGCTGCATGTTTTGAATTGCTGCGGCAGCTCGAGCCTTTCTCACGGAAGCAATTGTTTCTTCAAGATCCGATTCACCGATGGGGGTCATTAAAGCAATGGGCTTGCCGTTATTTGTTATTATTAATTCCTGTTCCTGCGGTAAGGATTTCCATATTTGGGCAGGAGTTGTTCTTAAGTCTCTTACTGTAATGAATTTCATGGTTAGCACCTCAATTATTATTATAGCTCTATGTCACCCAATTGTCTACAAAGTCAATATTTTACCGGAAGATGTTAATCCTATTATTCCCCTGTGAACATTTTTTATCATTTTTTTTTGACAAGATATCGCTCTCTACTCTTGCCAATTAAAGCCGTGTCTAATAAGAAACTGTTCCGATTCGCTTATGCTGTCCTGGAAAATCTCTTTGTTTTTATAGAGATCCCCGTGGTTCACATCATAGGTCTTTAATTCGCAAATATTTCCCGCCTTTTCCATTTCTTCCTGGAAGTCGTAAATGGAATCGATGGAGGCAATTTCATCCTGTTCTCCGTGGAGAATGAGGGTAGGCGCTTCTGTCGGCTTAATTCTGTGAGAGGGAGAAAGAGCTATAATATCCTGATCTTCCCTTATTAAACCTTTAGCCCAGTCATCCAAATCCAGGTTCAAGGCGGAAGAGAAAAGAATCAATCCGTTCGGTTTGATATCTTCCAGACCGGCCTCATCATTAAATTCATCAATAAAGAGGGTGGCTGCCGCCAGATGACCCCCTGCGGAGAACCCGGAAAAGATGATTTTTTCCCGGTCTAACTGTAGGGCTTCCTCATTGATATAGAGCCATTTTAGGAAAGATTTGGCATCCTTTACACACTCCTCTATGGTAATGAGTTTATCCGTCCTGGCTAAGCGATACTGCACGGAAAAAGTAATGTAACCTCTATCTACAAACTCCTGGGCATAGGGCTTCATGTTTTTATAATCGCCGCTAAACCATCCGCCGCTGTGAAATATGGTAACAGAGGGGCGCTTTTCCCCGGGTTTTAAATCTCCCGGAATGTACATGAGTACCTGTAACTTTCTGTTTTCAAGGATTTTATAGGCCACCGTTTTCTGTAAGGTGTTGCCCTCGCTCATTTCATCAATGATACTTGTTTCAATTCTGACCAATGAATTATCAACCGTTTTCTCGGAACTCTTTCCGGCAGATTGATCACTTGTACAACTAAAAGCAGATAACAGGATTAACAGGTATAAGATTTTTTTCAATGTGTATTCTCCTAAATAATAACAAGGGAATTGTATCATTGGGGGCGTGAATTGGCGAATGCTTTTTATAGGAATTTATTTTATACAGAATTCCCCATTCTCAAAATCCAGCTGGATAACCCTATCACGGAAGAAGGAATAACCGAGTAAACTGATTTCCTGTGTTCGTTCTATAGATGCTTCACTTGTATGATTTCTTGGGTCTGTAGATAGGTAGCCTGTTATATTCTCAAAAGAAATACCGCAAATTTCTATTTTATTGAATAAATAGTCTTTTTCCCTGGCTTTACCATTGTGCTCGCCAGAATAAATGTTGATGTTTTGGTCTACAAATCTTTGACTGATAATGAAGGCGTTACAGCCCGTATCTATTTCGGCGAGTTCCTCTTTTCCGTCTATGTTGATTGAAATGGCATAATGGTAGGGCACTTGCATTTCGTACATATCGCAGTAGGTGGTATCAAGTCTGTCATCATTGAGAATGATTTTTCCATTATTATAGTCAATGGTTATGTTTCTTACTTCTCCAAGAAAATCTATTCCAAAGACCCCATCTTTGGAATTCTGACTATAGCCTGAAAGTTGTAGGGGAGTATAATAGAACTTTTTTTTAGTAAAGATGGATTTTCCGGTTTTGAAATATCTGAAATTTACAGGAAGATAATGGTTTTTTCCATAGAAAAATTCACGGTGATCCATTTCTTTCCTATACATCTCGGGGTATTTTTTTTCTATCACCAGTTTTATTAGATAATTATCAATAAATTTAAAGCGTTTATGGGTGCTATATACCTTCTCCATACCTTTTTCATACAGACAGGGAGGAGTCCAGCCCGTATCGAACATCAAATGATATTCCTTATTATTCCCTGTTTTAAACGTCACGATAGGTTGGTTAGAACTGGAAAGTTCAAAATTAATTTCTTTATTGTCCCGTCTACACCCCATGAAGAGCAGAATAACCAAAAGGAGCAATCCCGTTTTTAAAAGTGTTCTATCGTATTTCAATGGGAATCCCTCCTATTCAAAGGTCCTGATAAAAGCTGTTTTAAACCCCCGCTCCAATCCGCAGCTCTCATAGAACTGCAGCTTCCACTCCTCTTTTGAGCCGGTCTCCAGAATAACCTTATAGCAGTTCCACTCTTTTGCCAGTTCTATGGCGTGACTTACCACCTTCTTACCGATACCCTTTCCCTGATAGTCCTCGTTCACAACCACATTTTCTATCACCGCAAAAGGTCTTCCCCCATAGGAAAGCCCCTCATTACGGATTAAGGTGCACATTCCTACAATTTTATCATCCGATTCAAAGCCTATCAGCCTCATATGGTCTATTGCAGTCAGTCTTCCTATCTCATCACTTAGTTTCTTGCCAACAACTTCTTGTGAAGGTTTAAGTGTCTTTAGAAGTTCCATTACAGCCGGCGTATCTTCTTCCTGTATAAATCTTATCATGAAAAATTCTCCTTCCCCTTATAAAAACAAAGGGGATTCAAAGGTCAAACCCTCAAATCCCCTGAACTACGGTTCAAAACTTCTCCTAAAGGGAAAAGCTCTTATCCTCAATCGTTTTAAGCCACTGCTCCACGGCAGGACGCTTAATTTTCTGTGTCGTGGTCATGGCCAGAGCCTCTTCCACAATACGAATGCGGCTGATTCTCTTGTAAGCCAGAAGTTCCCGATTCACCTCTTTTACAGCGTGGACAATGTCGTGTTTGATTTTCTCATCATCAAACATACCCAGGGTGCGGTAGTGCTCTTCCGAGGGGAAGACTACCATCTCGATACCTTCCGAACGGGTCGCCTCATCCATGATGTAGCCGCGAATCATAATCTGCTCAATTTGGGGGAAGAGCTGGAAGTGGTCCTCAATCTCTTCGGGGAAGACATTCTTGCCTCCCTCGGTAACGATGAGAGACTTGGCCCGGCCGGTCAGGTAGAGATAATTCTCCTTGTCCAGGTAACCCATATCTCCCGTTTTAAGGTAGCAGTCTTCTGTAAAAAGTTCCTTTGTGGCCTCTTCGTTCTTAAAGTAGCCCTGGCAGCAGATATTACCCTTAAGAGCAATTTCTCCAATACCGTCATCATCGGGATTAAGAATCTTCATATCCACCAGAGGGAAAACCTTTCCCACCGACTTCAGCTTAAAGTGGTCCTTGGGGTTCAGAGTACTAATGGGAGCGGTCTCCGTCATACCGTAGCCCTGAACAAAGTCCAGACCCAACTCCTGGTAGCGGCGGAAAGTTTCCGGCGCCAGAGGTCCGGCCCCGCAAATCAGGAACTTCACATTGACAAGGTTAGCCTTGGTCAAAAGGGTCTTGAAGAGGGCCCGGCCCACATTCAGCCCTAACACGCGCTTACAGAAACCGGAAAAGCGCATCATCATCCCAATATAGAGATGAACCGCCAGACCCTTGCTCCGAACCTGCTTCATTAGACCCTTGAGGATCTTGTTGTAAAGAAGGGGAATTCCGCTGATAATCGTCACACCCCCGTCGTGGAGGTCCTTCATCATGGCGCTTACCGAAAGGGTCGCCGCAAAAATACAGGTTCCGCAGTTGAGGATTGACTCAATAAAAACGGAGGTAAAGCAGTAGCTGTGGTGAAGAGGCAGGAGGGCGTACCAAATGTCGTCCTCGTCGGGCCCCAGATAGGCCGGATGGGTCGCCTGAATCGCGTCACTCATGAAGTTCTCATGGGTCAGCATAACTCCCTTTTCGTTGCCCGTCGTTCCGGAAGTGTAGAGAATCCCCATCAAGTCCGTATAGACAGGAGCCTCGAATTCCTTCTCCTTCTTAAAGGCCAGGTCCATAATGTAGTTGGGCTTGCTGCTCTCCAGAGCGACAATCTCCTTCACCTTGGCCTTCTTTTTATCGATCTGGTCGTACTTTTCACTGTCAATAAAGAGGAACTCCGCTTCGGCGAACTCAATCAGCCTGGTCATGGTAGGCACATCCAGCTGGTAGTCAATGGGAACCGCCACCGCGCCGATCTCCACAGTCGCCAAATAGGCTAAACCCCAGCGGGGACTGTTTTTACCGGTAATGACAATCCGGTCGCCCTTCTTCACACCCTTCATCAAGAAGTGCTGACTAATCCTATGCACATGCTCTTCCATCTCGGAAAAAGTGTAGGCTTCCTCATGATCCTTGTGGTGAGCCACGAAACCCTTCTTGTTGGGGTAACGCTCGGCGGTTATATGAAAAATCTCCGGAAAAGTGGGCCATTCGCCCTTAACCTTGTCCGGACGAAACTGGTCCAGATAATCCCAGGAATCGCTGAATGTGAATAGCGGTTTGTAATCCATAATATCTCCCGTATTTTTAATAACTCAAACATTATATACGGATTCGGGATTTTTGTCAAAAAATGGTTTGCCGGGGTCACTTTTTTTTGGGGCCATGGCTTCGCCACCGGGCTTTGCAGGGGTTTCGTCTTCCCTGCGGTCAGACCGCTTCGCGCCCTTTCAATCCCTTGTCCGTAGTGGCGGTGGAATTGTTAAGCTGTGCTTCGTTAACCACGGGGGCTTTGGAGCTAGAGCTCTGGGGAACACGGGATAGGGGGCCTTAGGCTCTGTGGCTTTTTGGGCTTTGGAGAATAACCCTGGGGCTGCACTGTTTTTTGGGGAAATCTTACGCTAAGGAGTTTCTCCTGTTTTTCTTTCATTGTACCGGTCACTTCTTTTTTGTAAAGGCACGTTGCCACTCTTTGGCCTTGACTAAAAAGAAGGTGACGAGTGGTGGGGTAGGGTTCAAAAATAGGAGGTAACTCATGTTACAGTATGAATCGTTATCTAATCGTTTGGTTCCCGCTCTTTATCGTGTTCACAAGGCACTTGGTCCCGGCCTCTTGGAAAATTGTTACGAAGAGGCTATGGCTGTAGAATTGGAACATCTTGGTATTCCTTTTACCCGCCAGCAGGACTTTCCCGTGTTTTATCGCTTTAAGCTTATTGGTTACTATACGGCGGATTTGGTCGTGGACGGAAAAATTGTCCTGGAGCTTAAATCGGTGGTAAAACTTGGTAGGAATCATGAAGCTCAGCTTTTGAACTATCTTGCTTTGTCCGGGCTCTCCGTTGGGTATCTGGTTATTTTATAGCAGGAAACTGGAGAAAAGTAAAGATTGCTTTTCTTCTAATTATTTTCTCTATAGGTACTTCATAGATTTAATTTGTTTGTTAAAAGGTGTTCTGCCCATGTCTATACAAGTATCTATTATTTTAATGTCAAAGAAACGTTTAAAATCTTTGTAGCCTACATTATTCAGAGCTTCTTCGTGGCAGAAATCGCTATAGTATCCGGCTGTAACAATTCCCAAAATTGCCAAATAACCTTCATTCATATTACTTTCTAATTTTTTAACACCCATGAAAGAGGGCATAGCCACAAGTATTTCTTCACCGATCATTTTATCAGGAAGTCCCGGGTCATCTCCATAATTTTTTAACCATTCATAATAGGCTTTTTTTATTTTAACTCTAACGAATAATCTATTGGTAATCAGTCTTGGTTCAAACATCTTTTTTATTCCGCCCTTTTCCTTTTATGTTAAATCGGTAAGCTCGTGTTATATTTATCACTGTGTTTACCATTCAAAATCTATTCTCTTTGTTGTCTTTGTTTATTATTTCTGTTCTGGACAATAACCGTTTGCTTCTTAGATGTGCTGTTATTCAGAAAGAAAATGAGTGTCTTAAAAGGGCTTTGGATAACCACGAGATCAAACGCCCCTATGATACAAAGGATAAACGGTTCTTCCGTTTCTTGGCACTCATTGATAAAAATGTCACACAGTACATAAGCTGTGTTACACCTAAAACGGTTATCCACGGTTGGAAATATCTTTGTAATAAGCGTTGGGTTGCTAAGAAACGAAAGCCCGGAAGGCCTCACCTTGAAAAAAGGGTTAAGGATTTGATTTTGAATATGAAAATCCTTAACAGATTGTGGGGATATAAACGAATCAGCGATGAACTGGAGAAGCTTGATATTTCCGTATGTAAAAAGACTATTGCCAAGGTTATTCAGAATGGTAGGAAGGAAGGGCTTATTCTAACCGTTGGTTTATGGAAACAGTTTCTTCTTTCCCATATGACGTTTCTCCATTCCTGTGATTTCTTTACGGTAGATCTTCTGGGCTCGAAGCGTTTCTATGTTTTCTTTATTATCAAGATAGAAACGAGAGAAATCGTTCATTGGAATATTACGCAAAGTCCCAATATAGCTTTTCTGCGTCGTCAGATTAGTCATTTTGAAGAGAAATATCCCGGTGCGGTTCTTATTCATGATAATTCAGGAGAACTTAAATGGTTTCCCTATGAGGAGTATGAGATCAGGGATCAGGCTACTGTTCCCTATTCTCCCAATATGAACGCTTTTGCCGAGCGTTTTATTCGTTCCATTCGAGCAGAGTGTTTGGACTGGTTTATCATTTTCAATGGAAAGCATCTCAGGGTTTTACTTAAGGAATATATGTATTACTATAATAACTTTAGACCTCATCAGGGTATTGGTAGAATCCCTTGTGGTAAACCGATAGATGGAGTTGGCAAGATTAAGAAGCAGTCCTTTTTATTTGGGCTGCATCATCATTACTATCGCTCCGCTTCCTAGGATTTTGACAACTAAATTATTCTCTTTCCTTCTCTATGGGACCGGTAGGTCCGTTATTTGTTATTTTTGCCAAAATCATGGAAAAATCGTTGATTTTGGTTGTTTTTTATGTTTGAAAACTAGCTTTTTCCTTTAGTGGAAATGTACTAGTTTTCAATTTTTTGGTGTAAAATGGCTTTCTTATAATAAGTCGCCACTACGCCCTCAAGGGTGCATTCGTTTAGAAGGTAATAACCTGCCTCGTACAGGTCACAGGTGGATAGTTGGTCCATGAGGACTCCTTTGATGGAAAAGGAACCTTTTGACCGGGGTAAGGATTTCGGGTAGAATGGTAGGGCATGG
>JAQQAP010000032.1 GCA_028533045.1 Spirochaetales bacterium
GTCGTCTACTGTAGAACTGCTGGATACGCTGGTGCTGGCGTTGAAAGAGATATTGGATTC
Organism: Spirochaetales bacterium; assembly: GCA_028533045.1. GTDB lineage: Bacteria > Spirochaetota > Spirochaetia > DSM-2461 > DSM-2461 > SZUA-368. The sequence continues at coordinate 61 of JAQQAP010000032.1, forward strand.
TTCCAAAGTAAATCCGTCTTCCGCTTCAACGGTAACATAGGTTGTTGTTTCTCCAAGTCCGTCACATCCGGCAAACATCAGCAGTGCTGCCAGCAGAACAAGTACAGAAAAAATTGAACTTTTCTTCATGTTGTGTTCATCTCCTAAAAATAGATTGTTATTGTTGTCAGCCGGTGTGGCTGCGATCAAGAATATACTTCAATTAACAATAAAAAAACGATAAATTTTGGAAAAATAATTAATAAAGGAGTGTAAATTATTTGAGCAATGTGTGGTTTTGGTGTTTGTTGTTTTTTATGTTGTTTTTTTAGAAAAATGCGGTATGTTTGGAGGTTGGTTTTTCCTCGTTCTAGACAGCTCTGTGATAATCCTGTGTCCACGATGTAAATATTTGTCAACATTAAGAAAAATATATCTAGTGTTCGCTTAACCTGTGAATTCGGCGGAGTAGATTTTCTCGAGCCCTTTGGCGCTTCCAAAGAGAAGAGCCCCGTCATGGTGAAGGCCTTCGATTCGGCCTTGAACTTCCTCTTTGTTGGCGGGGTCTCCCAGTAAAAGGGTCTTGTTTTCTCCCTTCCAAAGAAGGCGTTCTTCTATTTTGGATAGAGTCTTTTCCGGGGATAATGTGAGAAGTTGGTTTATATGGTTTCTTAGTGTTGTAAGGAAGGAGTCCCGGTTCACGGGACGTTTGAGAATCTGTTTGAGGGATATGGCTTTTTCTTCCAGTTCCTTGGGGAAGGTGTTTTGGTTCAGGTTTATTCCCATGCCGCAGAGCCAGAATCGCCCGGCCGACTCACACAGTATTCCGCCGCACTTTTTCTCTTCCAGGTAAATATCGTTGGGCCATTTAATTTTTGGGGTTAGGTTGTAGTCTTCTTCTATGCTAAGGGCGGCGGCAAGTCCCAGGATGAGCGAAAGGGGAGGGCTAAGGGGAGCTTTTTTCTTTTCCAGGATGAAGGTGCACATGAGGGCGGCCTCTTTTTCTCCTTCCCAGTTGCGTCCGGCAATTCTTCCTCGTCCGGCGCTTTGGTAAAGGGCGCAACAGATGTCACCGTGTTGGGCTTCTCCGGCTTCTATCCTTTGGCGGGCGTCATTCTGGGTGGAGTCGGTCTCCTCTTTTAGGAAAAATCGGTCCATTGGAAAAACTCCTTTAAATAGTTTACCGCTCCGTCTTCGTCTACATGTCCGGCGGTTCGTTCCGGGGGGAATAGCTCTTTTAGGGCGGGGAGGGCGTTTCCCATGACGACCCCGTGGCCGGCTGCCTGAAGCATGGGGAGGTCGTTGAATCCGTCTCCCAGGGCCAGGGCTTCGTCGGTGCTGCTACCCAGGAGTGACATAACTTCCGCCACAGCCCGTCCCTTGTCTACATTCTTATTGACGATTTCCAGGTATCGGGGGTTGGAGAAGAAGACGTTGATTCGGTCGCCGCAAACGGAGCGGATCTCTTCCTGTACGGGAATTAGGTCTTCGTGATCTCCAATGATGAGGCATTTCATAAGGTTAAGGGAGTCAAAGTCATCATAATTAATCACCTTGCCCTTTAAGAGTATATGAACGGCATACTCCCGGGCTTCGGCTCTCTCCTTTTCATAGATGAGATTCCCGTCGCGATAGGCCAGGATATGAAAGTCCCCTTTACGGGCAATATCTATAACTTTTCGAGCCTCTTCGTCGGGAACGGCGTGGCTGGCCATAATCGATCCGTCCTTGCCGTTGGAGATCATGGCCCCGTTGTAGCTGATAACCGGGCTGTGAATACCCAATTCTTCCTTAATAGGCAAAAGGGCCTCGTAACTTCTGCCGGTGGAGATGATGGTCTCTATTCCTTCTGTTTCCAGGCGGCGGATAAGGCGGATGACAGCGGGCGAAACGGTATGGTCCGTACGGATAAGGGTGCCGTCCAGGTCAAAAAAACAGGCGCGAATCTTTTTCATGCCCCCATGGTAATCCTATTGGAGGGAAATATCCAGTGTCTTGCCTTTTCGCGCCCAGGGGAGCCCCGCTTCGTAGTAGCCGATTCCTCCTTGGTCGAACATATCCTTCATGGTGTGATCTATTCCCTTTATAACGGTATTAATGTCGTTGTCCGAGTATTGCAGGTTGGTACTGTATTCCAGGTAGGGATCTTCGGTGACTTTATTGTGGCTCTTCGCCTCTTCCGGAATGTCCCAAATGCCGCCAGTAGCCTTATAAAGATGGTTGATGCAGACCGTATGCTGGTAGGCGTTGCCGATGTGGCAGAGGGGAGGCCGATTTTCCTGTATCGCCTTAAGGGTGTCCTCAAAGACTGATGTGAAGAGGGGGCTCTCTCCGTTATCGAAGGCTTCAATCAGCTTGTCCTCTTTATTATACACTCTGGTCGCCCCATCCTTCATGGTCCAGCAGATTCTTCCCTGTTCCAGGAGGCATTCCATGTGAGGGCCGTCTACCTCTTCCGTGGCATGGGTGACGGCGAAGCTTAGGGTGACTCCTTCTGCGGTGGTGCATTTAATATATTGGGTGTCCGCCGACTCTATATCCTGGGCGTGATAATTTTCTCCGTACAGAGTGAGGGGGAGGGCCGATTCGTAACGGCTGGGACCGGCCAGGTAAAGGAGGTTTTGCAGGTAATGGGCGTTGGCGTTCTGAATGGGGGAGTCGAATATAAAGTCCTCTCCGTCCTTCAGGCAGCCGGCCCAGCGATTTCTATTGTAATAGATGCTGGTCCTTTTCCAGCGGGATGTGGCCTTGAGGGAAATCAGCTTGCCCAGAGACTGATCTATGATGATCTCCTTGATTTTCTGAATGGAGGGGCAGAACATATACTGGAAACCGATCGCCAGACTCTTTCCCGACTCCTCTTGAGCCGCTTTCATGGCCAGGGCGTCCTCTATGGTCCCGGCGGCAGGTTTTTCACAAAGAACGTTTTTTCCCGCCTTGAGGCTGATTTCCGAATAGCTACGATGGGAAGGTATGCCGGAAGGGATGGCCACAAGGCCGATTTTCTCCTTTTCCTTTGAAAGAAGATCTTCCAGAGTCGGATAGATGCGAAGGTTGGGCCAATCGTTTTTTAGCTCCTTTAGGGCTGTTTCATATTTTTGCGGATTACGGATTACAGCCGCTTCCAGTGTGCATAGTTTTTTTTGAGCGCATTCTTTGATAGACGCCAGGTGATTAAGGGCAAATCCGCCTATTCCTATTATCCCGATTCCTGTCATAAAGGTTCCTTCCTAATTTATACAATATGGTGAATTGTATAGGTAAAATCTACATACAAGTTTAAAGTTTTATTGGAATTCTGTCAAATAGTTGCATGCAATAAAATAGTGTTAAAAATGAGTGAAAAAAGAGCGAAATTCGCTGGATTAAATTTTTGAAATAGGATAGTGTTTCAACGGTGTTTTTTGGAAGGATTTTATTTGTTCAATGATCTTCTGTAAGTTTTAAAATGTTTAAATCATTGCAGGAAGGGGAAATAAAAAAATCTGTAAAAACTATTTGCATATACGTAATACTTACGGTATAATGTAATGGTTGTGAAAATGAGTCGAACCGCCGTTAGGACAATACATATTCTTGAATTGATTGCCCGTGAGTCCAAAGGGCTGACTCTTTCAGAAATATCTCAGGAACTTGAGATTCCAATCACCAGTGTGAACGACATCGTTAAGGCTCTCAGAGAGACCGAAATGATTGAGTTGATTGATGAGCGAAGCAAGGTTTACGGGATTGGTGTAAAAGCCTATTCTATCGGGAATGCTTTCATTGTGAATACCTCGCTTATAGATAAGACTAAAAGTGTTATCGAAGAGCTGGGGCGCACAACCGGTAAAACCGTCTTTCTGGGGAAAGAGGTAAGCGGTCGTATTACCTATATATATAAATACGAACCGGAAAATCCTCTGGTAGCAACATGCTCTATTGGAAGCCGAACCAGTTTGCACTGTACTTCTCTCGGGAAATGCATCATGGCTCATAAGCCTGAATTGCTTGCCAGTCTGGAAGGAAAGGAACTCAAGGGACGAACGGCATGGTCTATTACGGATTACGCCGAACTTGTCAAGGATGTTAAACTCGTAGGAGAGCGGGGTTACGCCATTGATGACAGGGAGCAGAATGATCACCTTTTATGTATCGGTGCTCCCATATTTGACAGCCATGGTGATGTTATCGCCGCTGTTAGTATTAGCGGCCTCTATTCCGAAGAGGTTGATTGTGATAAAGAAGGTCGCATGGTAAAAGACGCGGCCTTAAGGATATCGGCCCGGTTGGGCTATAAGGGTTAGCCGTTACGGGTAATATTTCCGTAACGGTTTCGCAAATGCGAAATGGGAATTGTTTATGAGTGATTACGTTTTTATAGAAAAAGATATTGATCAGCTTAAAAGTGAATTGAACGGAAAGAGCCGTTTTCTTTACGATAGACTGATTAAGCATTGTGAATCTTACTTTTCGGTTGAGCTTCCCGATGAACATCCTCCCAAGAGTACTACATATATGGGTATCGCCATTGCTAACTTGGCTCTGGCTGCCCTTGTAACCGATGATGACAAGTATGTTAATGAGGCCGTACGCTGGATGACAGCTGTAACTTCCTATCCTCATTGGGGTAATGCTCATCTGGTTGATGTTGACCTTTCTGCTGCCTGGATTCTTTTTGGTCTGGGAATCGGATATGACTGGTTGCGCGACTCTTTGGCTGAGGATTTTAAAGCTGAAGTCAAGGCTAAGTTGATTCTTCAGGGAACCCGAATGTATGATTTTAAGAAGAATACGGAAGGTTCCGGTTGGTCTACCAATTACTGGCAGAACCACAACTGGATAAATATGTGCGGCCTGGCCTGTGTCGGTTACGCTCTTGTTAAAGAAGATGAATCATTCAAGTCGTGGACCGAAGAGGCCCGGACAAACTTTGATTTTGTATATTCTGTCATGCCCGAAGACGGCAGTGACTATGAAGGTGTTGTTTATTGGCGTTACGGAGCTATGTGGCTTTTCGTTTATGCCCACCTGGTAAAAGAACGGGAAGGAATTGATTATTTTTCTTCCTGTGGTTTCCTGGAAAACACTTTTTCCTATAGACTGTATCAGGCAGCGCCGAATCTGGAAGAACAGATTAACTTTGGCGATGCCCACGATAGAAGAAGCGGACATTCTACGGCTATTTATTATAAGACAGCTGCCGCTTACCAGAATCCCTATGCTCAGAAAATGGGGAACCTTGTGGTAAATGAATTTCTTGAAAGAGAAGCAGAAGGTTCCAAAGTAAAACCGGGTATTCTTCCCGAAGTTTTCTTTGAAATCATGTTTTTTGATCCCGAACTGAAAGAAAAAGAGTTCGACGATCTTCCTACTGCCAAATTCTTTGATGATCTGGGGCTTTTTGTTCATCGTTCATCCTGGGAGAGAGACAGTACTCAGCTTTCCTTTAAATGTTCTGTCCCCGGTGGTAAGAAACAGTGGGACTGGCTTTGGAAGCTAAAAAATGAGAAAGACTATAACTGTTTTGGTCTTTCCCATCAGCATCCCGACAACAACTCCTTTATTATTAACAGTGAAGGGGAGTTCTTTTCCATAGATGACGGATACAATAGAAGTGTAAAAGCTTCCGATCACAATGTAGTGCTTGTTGACGGCAAGGGCTACTTTGAGGAAGGTCAGAATAATATCTGGAAAAACTATACCCCCGAGATGAAGCCTGATTTTAAGGTTTGCGATTTGGGTGATGATTATTTCTATCTTTCCGCCGATACAGCTGCCGTATATGATCCTTCTTTAAAGCTTGATAAGTTTACCAGAACCGTTCTTAACTCCGGTAAGGGTTTCTATGTTCTTTTTGATGAGCTGGACAGCAGTGAAGAGCATATCTATAGTTGGCAGATGTATTCCGATGTTTTCCCCAAGGTGGACGGAGCGCTTTGCGCCTATGAAATCAACGGAAAGAAAATGGAACTATATTCCTTTGCAGATAAAGAAGTTGAGTTGACAACCCATACCAATACGGTAAGAGCGGTTATGACTACTCAGGAACCGGATAAGTTTACAGAAACCAACATGAGAGGTGTTCTTGTAAGCAATAAGGAAGCAGCGAAGAGTTTGCGTTTCGCCACCATTCTTTTACCCCGTCCCGATGATTTTACCGGACGCGTGGTAGAAAAAATTGAAGCGGACGGTGTATTCGGTGTTTCCGTGCAGTACGGTTCTGTGAAAGAAGTATTCCTGCAGCTTCCCAAGGGGGAAGGGGAATATGAAGGTGAAAAGGTCAAAGGCAATTTTGGTATTTTGTCTTTTAATGACGGGAAAATTGTTCGGAAAATCGAACTATAAAATACATTGCTTACCGGTTTAGCCGGGGAGGTTGATTTGTGAATAAAAAAGAGTTGTCCCAGTTGAAGCTGGTCAAGTATCTTAGGACTATTAAGGGAGATTGGCGTCTATATACCCTGCTTATACCTATTATTCTTTGGTATGTGCTTTGGATGTATAAGCCCATGGCTGGTCTTTTAATAGCTTTTAAGAACTACAAGCCGAACCTTGGGGTTATGGGTAGTGACTGGATTGGATTTACCAACTTCAAGTCTCTGCTTGCCGGACCTTATGCTACTCAGTTTTGGAGAGCATTTAGAAGTACATTCCTTGTTAGTATCTACGGCTTGATCTTCGGATTCCCCGTACCCATTATACTGGCACTGCTTTTTAGTGAAATATCCAATAAGGTTTATCGGAATGTTATGCAGACTTTTACCTATCTGCCCCACTTCCTTTCGGAAGTAACCATTACCGGTCTTGTTCTTACCCTGTTTTACAGTGGTGAGGTAAATACCGGGGTTCTGGCTAACCTTATTTATACTTTGGGCATTGTTCCCGAAGGTGTAAAAGTATTTCAGACAGCCGATTATTTCCGGCCTCTCTATATCATCACTGGTATGTGGAAGGAATCCGGTTATAGTTCTATCGTATATTTTGCTTCTATTATGGGTATTTCACCTGTTCTTTACGAAGCGATCAAGGTTTCCGGTGGTAATAAGCTCCAGGAAATCCGATACGTAACTTTCCCCGGTATGGCTCCTACGCTGATCATTATGATCATTCTGAGAATCGGACGTATGCTTTCCATCGGTTACGAAAGAATTATTCTTTTGTACAATGAAAACACCTATGAAACGGCCGACGTTCTTTCCAGTTTTGTATTCCGAATCGGTCTGGAGGGAGGCTACTCGGCTCTTGGTGCCTCGGCGGGTATGTTTAACGCCCTTATCGCTTTTGCTCTGGTAATGGGGGCAAACTTTATCAGCCGACAAGTTTCGGAAACTTCTCTGTGGTAGGAAAAAATGAATATTGATAGATTAAATAGAAGTGAAATTATATTTAAAGCGTTTTCTTATGCTTTTATTACAGTATTTGCCCTCGCGGCCTTGTATCCTGTAGTTTACGGTATCTCCGCTTCCATGAGTGGAAAGGCCGAATACGAGACTGGTAAGGTTATCCTTATTCCTCGTGGTCTCAACTTTCAGGTATATAAACTGATTTACAACGATAAGGGATTCTGGATCTCTTATATCAACACTCTGTTCTATACCGTTTTCGGTACTACCTGGAGTATGTTTGTTTCCGTAACAGGTGCATACGCCCTTACCAAGAACAGACTTCTGTTCAGAAAGCAGTTGAACCTTTTCGTTGTATTTACCATGTGGTTTAATGCTGGTATTATTCCCATGTACTTGAACTATGTTAACATGCATGTAAATAACCGCTGGGGTATTGTTGTTGCCTTCGGTGTACAGGCTTATAACATTATTCTTCTGCGAAACTTCTTTAGCGCCATCCCCGGCGAAATTGAAGAAGCGGCCTTGGTTGACGGTGTAAACGAGTTTCAGATGCTCGGTCAGATTTTTATGCCCATGTCCAAAGCTGCCCTCGCGACAGTAACGCTGTTTTATGCTACTACCCGATGGAACGGATATTTCTGGGCTCGAATCCTTCTGACCGATCCCATGGAACTTCCCCTTCAGGTATACATGAGAATTCTTGTGGAGAACTATCAGGCTATGATCGACGATATGGGAGACTTGCTGCCTTACGCTGCCGACTCTTACGTTTATGCTATCCTGGTTTGTTCTATCGTCCCGGTACTTATTATCTATCCCTATATCCAGAAATACTTTGCGAAAGGTGTTAACATGGGTGGTGTTAAAGGATAGAGGATATCTTTGGATTATGCGGCTCTTAGAGTCGTAAAAATATTGGAGGATTAAATGAAGAAAATCGGTTTTTCACTCCTACTGCTGGCTATGCTGTGTGGAACAGCATTCGCTAACGGTACCGAAGAACAGGGTGCAGCTGCCGCTAACCTGGCATCTACACTGGAAATCAACTTTTGTCAGGGTAACAACGCCCGGACAATGACCTACCAGAAGTCAGATCCCCTGACTCTGCCTGATGGAACTATCATCACTCAGGGCGACCTGAAACCGACTTGGCAGTACATCTCTGAACAGATTGGTGTTCAGATTGTAGATGTTGCTGTACAGGACCAGAAGGCTACTGAAATGGTCGACATCGCTGCTGCAACTGGTTTTGAAGATGCCGTAATTTACGGTGGTAACTCTGTTGCCGAAGATCTTATGAACTACGGTGCCCTTGGTTACTTTGTTAACATCAAGGACTACCTGAACCAGATGCCTGCTGTCAAGGCTTACCTTGAAGCAAACCCCAACATTGCTAAGTCTATTACTGCTTACAATGGTGGAATCTACCACATGCCTTACGTAGCTGAAATCGGCAACTACGCCCGTGTTTTCGCTGCAAGAGAGGACTGGATTACTTCTCTCCTCGATTCTTCTGCTGCTCTTGAGTCTGAAACTCACACTCTTAACGTAGCTTACGAAGGATACTGGGACAGAAACTCATCTAACGTTATCGATCTTCAGAACGCTGCCGCTAAGGGTGGAGTTCTTGATAGAGATACTGCACTTAACGTTCTCGTTAAGTACATCAACGATACCTATAGCTATGCTAAGCCTTCTGAGCTTTACCTTGGTGAAGGTGCTCAGTATGACGTTGATGAAATGATCGCTTTGTGGCGTGTTGTTGAACTTTCTCCCAACACACTTTCCAAAGTATCTACCGGAAGCGTTGTTCCCGGTACCGAAATTTCTCCCTTCTTCGTAAGAAAGGCTAAGTACAGAGAAGACGCTCTTCGTCTCCTCAACTACTTTGACGGACAGAGAGTTCACGCTTCTGACTCCTACAAAGCACGTCTTTACGATGATGGAAAAGAAATGCACTACTCCTATGCTGATCCCGAGTTCCTTGAAAAGGTTAACTATCTTCAGCAGTGGTATGCAGAAGGTCTGATTCACAGCGAATTCGCCGACCTTTCTGTAAAAGACGAGTTCAGAAAAAGCATGTATTTTGCCGATTCTATCGAAGGTCAGAAACAGTTTGGTTTCATGACTTACGACTGGATTGCTTCTACAACTGCCGGATCTGACAAGATTGTTGCTGTTCTTCCCCCTGTAACTACTATTACCGATGCAGGAATCAAGAAGTTCGTTCACTACATGGAAAACACCCGTGTAATCAAGCCGGACGGATGGGCTATTTCTGCTGCTGCTTCTCAGGAAGAAATCAACGCGGCTCTTACTCTGTTCAACTACATGTTCACCGAAGAAGGTAACGATGTACAGAACTACTCTATCCCCGCTGGTAGACTTGAAGGAGAAGTTTTCACTGCTCCCGATGGAACTGAGTACCCCAAATTCTCTCCCTGGATGTTCGAAGCTGCCGGTCAGTATAAGAACGGCGACGTTTCCGGATTCCTGAGAGACTTCATGGGATCTCACCTTGCTCTCGGTTACCAGAAAGAGATTGGTTTCGAAATGCAGTACACCAAAAACAATGGTCCCGCTGCTTGGGCACTTTACACCAAAGCCGGTGTTCTTACTCCTTCTTACGGATCTAAGGATGCGGCTCTGAGACTTATGCCCCCTCTTATCTCTCTTACCGAGCAGAACCTCGCCAAATTGGCAACCGTTTCTGTTGGAGACGGACAGACTGAATCCATTTTCATGTATGTTACCGGTCTTGACTCAGGTATTACAGACGCTACCGACCTCATCGCTGATTTCGATGAAGCTGGTCTCGATGTTTACCTCGATGTTTACAAAACCGCTTACGACAGGATGATGGCAAAATAAAACGTCATTAGCTTTCCCGCCGGGTTCCGGCCCGGCGGGTTTATAGTGACGCAGTACAGGAATGATATGAATAAAACAAACGTAAGTATTAGATTACAGGTCATAACCACTTATATCCTAATCTATCTGGCCGTAGCAGCCGTTCTTTTTTCTTTGGGATTCATGACTAACTTTTTTAACCTATTCATGGATGGCAATGAGGAAATGTATAATTTTTTTAAAGCTGTGCAGGAACTCAATAACAAGGTATTTGGGTGGAGCGTAATAGCCCTCGTTCTTTCCCTCGTATATATCCCCTTTGAACTTAACAAAGGCGCTGCCGGATTTTTCGGCATGATATATACCATCCTCACAGGATTATTTAACGGCTTAAAGGGAATCTCCATATTGGGTAAGACCTCATCATTTAATGAGATGTATAATCAGATTGATTTTTCTTCCTTAGCAGATTATAGAGTCTCCACTATGCCTTTTACTCTGGCAAGTGTTTTCGCTGTACTTATTATGGTTGTTTCCCTTTCCCTTACTTTACTTAGCATAATAAACTATTTCTCCATAACCAGGAGAGGAGGTTCAAATGAAGCATAAGGAGAGGAGAATCTTTCAGAAAAACAAAATCGGTTTTCTGTTGATACTCGCTTTTATCATTCTTAATACTGTCTATTCTATTTATACATTGAATAGTATGGAAAAGGATTACTTTTTGGGATCCTTCACTATGCAGACCATTCTGTTATTGCTTTTTGGTTTTCTCACGGCCGTTAAGGTACAGAACTACACTAACACTGCATGGTGTTTAGCTGCTGTCGTTCTGGGTGCTTACCAGGCTGTTCGAATCCTGTTTGTTCAGACAGGTGCAGTGGGCGGTCAGTTGGCCTTTCTCAATATCGTTCTGATTCTTTCTGCCGGTTTTGCTATTGCCGGAGGTGTCCTTTCTTTTATCTGGACCAAGGAAAGACAGTCTATTGAGAAGAAAATGGAACAGGAGAATAACTAATGGGTGAGATGATATTATCCAACATGGAAAAAGTCTATCCCGGCGGTGTTAAAGCAGTCGATGACTTTAATATGAAAATTGAAGACGGTGAATTCATTGTATTCGTAGGTCCTTCCGGTTGCGGAAAGTCTACCATGCTTAGAATGATCGCCGGTCTTGAAGGTATTACCGGCGGAGATCTTATCCTCGATGGTAAAAGAATAAACGATCTGGCTCCTTCCGATAGAGATATCGCCATGGTATTCCAGAACTACGCCCTTTTCGGAAGTCTTACCGTTTATGAGAATATGGGTTTTCCCCTCTCTATTAAGCATGTAAATGGTGATGATATTTATGAAAAGGTAATGGAAGCTACCCGTGTAGTTGAACTGGGGCCCGAGCTAAACAGAAAGCCTAATCAGCTTTCCGGTGGTCAGAGACAGCGAGTTGCCATTGGTCGTTCACTGGTAAGACACCCTAAGGTATTCCTTATGGATGAGCCTCTTTCCAACCTCGATGCCAAGCTTAGAGCTCAGACGAGAAAAGAGCTGGCTCAGCTTCATGAAAAATTGGGAACCACATTTATCTATGTAACCCATGACCAGGTAGAAGCTATGACCATCGCCGATCGTATTGTTGTACTTAACAATGGTAAGATTCAGCAGATTGGTAAACCTACCGAAATCTACGCTAAACCAGCCAATACCTTCGTAGGTGGTTTCATTGGAAGCCCTCCCATGAACTTTATTGACGGTAAGATTGAAAACGGTAAGTTTGTATGCGAATTTATGTCTATGGATGTGCCTGCCTTCCAGGAAGAGATTAAATCCAGCCACGAGGGAAGAAGTGTTGTTCTTGGAATTCGTCCGGAATCTTTCTCTCTCAAGCCCCCCGGAAAGGGAGATCTTAACGCTACTGTAGAAGTTGTTGAGTACCTTGGTTGTGAGTATGTTGTACTTTTTTCCATTAATGGAACTACTTATCGCGCCCGATTGGAACAGGACTTCCTCGATGTTAAGATCGGCGATACCATTTCTTTTGAAATGAACAAAGAAAAAATCAGCTTTTTCGACGGAGAAAGCAAGCAGAGGATTGGTAAGTAATGAAAGATAAAATATATAATGCCACAAAATACATTATACTTTTTGTAGCTATAGCTCAGTTGGCCCTGTCTCAGGTTCATATTCAGCTTATTACAAAAGTATTTGCACCTTACGTTGGTTTTTACCTCTTTTTGTTTGTTATCTTTGGTCTTGTAACCGGTTTTAACACAACTTCTTCCCTGGCGGGAAGTAAGGTTATACTCTTTATTGCCGGATGTGTATTGGCCTGTGTTATGGGTGGACTTTACTTGAATATTCTTTTTAAGGATATTGCAACAGGTAATTATCTCTCCCTTGAAGATGCTAAAATGTCAATTATATTTATGTTTATCACCTTGGGTGTTTACAGCCTCGGGGGATTAATTATGGTATTTACACGGCCTCCTGTCGTTAGTGAGTAATATGATCGAACCGATCAAACAGAAAAAAATATCACCCTCGGTTGTTGTCTTTCTTATTAGATGGTGGACAGCCGGGGCCGTGATGTATTTTATTGGTTGGGGAACAGCATTAGGCCAGTATGACAATTCCATAGACCTTATTTTTGGTTTGGGAACTGTCTATGGCCTTATACAGTCTTATATCCTGGGACCGGTATTTAAAATGTTATATAATATCGGTCCCGTAAAAGATTATAAAGAACTTAGTTACGGCCGTAAGTTTTTGTGGCGGGTTTCCGATGTTTCCCTAGGAATCGTCACAGTCGTTTTTGTTTATGCTATTTTTGTTCTGTTGAATACAGTTGCTGTTGCATTATTGGAAAAAGAAGCGGGCGCATTGGTTGTGCCTGTTGAACCGATTCTTTTTGGCTTTTTCTTTTCACTTGTAACTTTACTATTTACAGTAATTGGAAAACAGATAGGAAAAATAAAGCAAAATATAAGAGGTAGAGAGGACATATGAACTACTTGAATCAAGATCTCTTGGGTATGGTAAAAGAAAATCATGCCCCCACAAAAGATTTTTTAAAAAATGCCGCTAAAGAAGCGGATACTTACTTTGAAAATTTTAAGGATGACCCCAGTGCCGTGTCCGTATGGGCACACCACTATTTCTGTAAGGAAGAAGGCGGTCTTCTTATTTATAATCCCGAGACCCCGGAAAAGCACGTTTGTAGCATTTGCGGTAAGGAATATAATAACGAACTTCTCAATGGTGCATGGATTACCATGTATCGTAACTCCGGTGCTGTAAATGCCTGGAAGGCAGCCACATTATATAAGGCCGAGGGGGATAAGAAATACCTTAATTATCTCATTGATTACCTTACCTATTATGCAGAGAATTACAGCAAATTCCTCCGTCATAACAAGGATGGTTTAATCTTTCAGGAAGGTGAGCAGGCTAAGTGGGGTGTTTCCCGAATTATGCCCCAGAACCTGAATGAAGGTATCTGGATTACAAGAGTTGTGAATGCTCTTGAAATAGTTAAGGAAGATCTTTCCGCTGATTTTATCAAAATGCTGGAAGAAAAACTTTTTACTCCTGCTTTTGAGATGCTTAAGCCTCAGGTTCATAAGGTACACAATATTCCCTGTTGGCTGGATTGTACCATTGGTGCCATGGGACTTTTCCTGGGCCGTGATGATATGGTCGATTTTGCTTTTAATGGCGAACTCAGCGTTAATAAGCAGCTGGAAGACGGTGTAACTGCTGACTTCTTCTGGTACGAAGGTTCTATTCACTACAATAGCTTCCTTCTTGAAGGTCTTGTTAACCTGCTGCTTTTTACTGAAATTTACGGTTACGATTTTGCCAAGGGTAAGGAGATTATCAAAAACATGCTTCTTTCCCTTTACGATTATGCTTTTGATGACCATCGTCTTCCCAACCCCAACGACGGTTGGCCCGATGTAAACCTTAAGACATATTCTTATATCTACGCTATGGCCACCCGTGTTTTTGGCGAAGATAGTGAAATTGGTAAGCGTCTCTGTTCAATTGTTACGGCAGATGGTGAGAGAGGTACAATTCCCCTTTCCAGACCTTACTATTTTAAAAATGACGTTTCCCTTGAGGAGCTTCTTTTTACTCCCGCTCTTCGCTATGGAAAAAAAGAAGCCGTTCTTAATGAAAACCGACTTTTTCCCGCCAGTTACTGTGGTATGATCGGTAGCGGCAAGAGCAGTGTTTTCCTCAAATACGGTCATAACGGACCCAGCCACGCACACCCCGATAAGATGACTCTTGAGTTTATTCTTGACGGTACATGTGTCAGCCGAGACCTTTCCAACTCTGGTTATGGTAATGTATACTGTAACGAATGGCACCGTGTTACCGCTTCTCATAATACGGTTATGGTAAACGGGGAAAACCAGAACGGTTTTGAAGGGGGCGAATGCCTGACCTACGAAGCCGATCGAATTCATGCGAAGGCAGAAAATGTATATCCCGGTACAACCTACGAAAGGGATCTTAAAATCGGAGATAAAGATCTTAGCGATTCACTTACCGTAACTCTTTCCGAAGAGAGCGTTTGTGACTACTTTTTCCATGTAGAAGGAGCTCCCGAGGGTGACCTTGGCGGTGTTTCTGCAGAAATTGGATATGAGACAAATGGTTATCAGCATTTGAGTGATGTCGTAAAGATTCCCGTAGACGGGGATACAAAAGAGATTGTTTGGACTGTGGGAGATAAAAAAGTCTCCAGCATTATTGATGTGGCAGACGCGGAACTGTATATGGCAAAAAGCCCGGACAATCCCGTTGTTAACTACAGAACAAGCATTATCGTACGTAAAAAAGGGAAGAGTTGTCAGTTTACCAATAACTGGAAAGCTCTTTAGTGAATAATAAGTCGAATCCGATTGTTCGGATTCGACATTAATTAGCAAAAGAAAATTTTTGAACTAAGTTAGTGAAACATTTAGGCTTCCGGTCATACTCAAGGTTGTTTTACCCTGAGTCGGGAACTTATCTGTTTTTTTCTACCTTGGAGATAGGATTTCTTAACATAATTTCATAGGATAAACGGAGGAAAATTATGAGTAATTACGCAATGGTAACCGGTGGAACCGGTGGTATTGGTAGAGCAGTAGCAAAGGAACTTGGTAAAGCAGGTTACGACATCATCCTTAACGGTATTGATGAAGCACAGGCTAAAGAAGCCGTAGCTGAGCTCGAAGCAGAAGGTATCAAGGTTGACTTTTACCTCTACGATGTAACCAAAGAAGAAGAAGTAAATGCAGCATTCGAAAAGATCTCTGCCAAATATGATAAGCTTGACGTACTTGTAAACAACGCAGGTGGTCTTGGTGGAAGAAGCCGTTTCGAAGAAATGGAAACTTCTTTCTACCGTTTTGTTATGGCTCTTAACCTGGACAGTGTTTTCTTTCACTCCAGAGCTGCTATTCCCATGCTCAAGAAGAGCGACAACGCTTCTATCATTACTTACAGCTCTAACGCTGCATGGAATGCTGGTGGTCCCGGTGCTGGTGTATACGGTACTTCCAAGGCTGCTGTAACTACAATTACCAGAGCTCTTGCCAAGGACCTTGCCGAGTACGGAATCAGAGTAAACGGTGTATCTCCCGGTACTATCGATACTCCTTTCCATGACGGAATCAGAAAGACCAAGCCCGAAGTATTCGCTTCTTGGAAGAACAACATTCTCATGAAGAGACTGGGTCAGCCCGAAGAAGTAGCTACTGTTATTGAATTCCTCGTTAGTGAGAAGGCTTCCTTCCTGACCGGTGAAATAATTCAGGTTAACGGTGGACAGGACTTCCTCTAGGATTCGGTTCTAACCAATAACTAATAAGCCGCAGCATACTTCCGTTATGCTGCGGCTTTTTTTGTTTAAATGTATTCTACTCTTGTTTGCTTTAGATAGTTTTTTTCCAATGCCTGAGTTATTCTTCTGACAATGGTACGGCGTATGCCTATTTCAAAAGGTATTGAGGGATCCTGGTGAGCATTATTGACTCTGGTTCCAATGAGAAAGTGAGTGCTGTCACTATTGATTAGCATAGAGGCAAATCGAGAAGCCCCGTCAATGCCCAGATTTCCTTCATCTTCTTTATTTTCCAGAATTTCCGCAACTTTTGTTAAAGTAAGCATACCTTCCGTTACTAAATCCACCCCATCCATTGTCGAGTAAGGTGGTACCTCTTTTGTTCGTGTTTTAAGTTCCAGCTTAAGTTTTTTATTGAGTTCCCTGGATAGTAAATTGGCTGTAGTCCCGCCGGATATTATTTTTTTTCCGTCAAAATTTCTCAATTTCGCTGCCATAAGAGGATCGTTTTTCTTTTCCATGGGAGGACCGGAAATAACGAGTATTTCCCTTGGTCTTCGAAAATAGATGGATAGAGCGGTTATATCATCCATGGCCTTCCCTCTGTCCAGTAGGGAGGCGTGTCGGGTTAAGAGTTGTGCCATACGTCTGGCCGAAAGAAATCGGTCTTTAAACATCTCCTTTTCTATGAAATCTTCCACCCTGTTTTGTCTCCAGCCCAAGGGATAGCCCGGTGTACCCAGGCCTGCTTGGGTCACTCCGTCGGAATAGAAAAGCAATCTGTCTCCAAATTGAAGTTTTACTTCTGAGTAGAGAAGTTTTTCCTTCTTGAAGGCATTGGGACGATTAAGGTCTCTTTGTATTTTATCAATTCTTTGTACCTTCCCATTTCTTAACATGATAAAGGGAGGGTTATCGTATTCAAGAATGCGTGCCTTACCCTCCGGTGAAATGTCACAGATAGTAAAGGTGGCATAACTTATGCGTCTCTCACTGCACACGGGAAGGGTATTCATTATAATTTCAGCCGCTCGAATTAGGTCGTTCTCTTCTTCTACATAGCGTTGGGCCATCCGCCCTGTCATTGTAGCCAGAACATTTGCTTTAACTCCGCTTCCCAGTCCGTCGGAAAGAATACAGATATTTCGCTCGTCCTTTTGTGAACGGGAAAGAAAAACCGCATCTCCTCCTATTCTTTGCCCTGCTTTTATCTGCTGGGACCAATCAATTTCAATAAAGTTTTTCATTAGTGTTTCCATGGGCAGGCGGTTTAAGCTCTTCAATTACCGAGTTAAGGATAATTTCCGTTTCCGCCGCATTTTCGCCCAGGAGGGAGGCAATCTGCTGAACGCTGGACAAGTTCTTTCGTATAACTTCTTCTGCCCTTGTAATGATCGTTTCCCTGCGGATTGAAGGTTGAGTTACATCTTCAATGATGGCGCCCGCCAGGTGATCCTTCTCTATGGTAAAAAAGGTCGTTCTGAAAACGGAACCGTTAATCTGGAGTCGCTCTTGCTTTTCTTTCTTGTATTTTAGAACATCCATGAAATAGGGAGAAAAGGAGACAAAATTCTCCACATTCAAGCCCTTGGCCTTTTCGGCTAAATCGGGATCATCCAGTTGATCGAGTTCGGAGAAATACTCCAAAAAGCGGTTGTTGCATTCCACTATTTGCCTGGATTGATTAACAATGACAACTGCGGAAGGCATTGTTTTAATAAGAGCGTTCACCTTTTTTTGTGCCTGTTTCCGCATATTTCCGGCACACATGGCATTTTCTGCTTTACCCTGCAATTTTGCCACGGCAAAGTCATAACAGGAATTATAGCCACAGCCTCCGCAGTTGAGACGATCTTCCGGGTTCCGTTTGTCCAGTCCGACAAGAACGGCTTCTATCTGCTCCTCTGTGAATTGGGGAATGGGAAGGGGCGCTTCCTTTTTATAGTCCTGAATCAGCGGGGGAGTATCGTCAAGCTTAAATGGTTCACGATTTTTCATGTTATCCATGAGGGAGGAACTTTTTCTATAATAGGAAAGATCACTCATTCTTGCCGGTCCGTTAATGCATCCCCCGGAGCAGGAAAGGAGTTCAAAGAAAGATGTCCCTTCCTCCTCTTTTATGTTCTGCTTTAATTCTTCCAGCGTATCTCTGACTCTATCTATGCCGGAAATATTAAAATATTTAACTTCCGACTTTTCCTGAGTGAGACTTTGTATCATCCCCCCATCCAGAGGGTAAAGAGACGCCTTATGGGCCCTTATCTCCAGAAAGTCTTGTGGGTATGTCTTTGTATCATCTAATGGTTTGGGTTCACCTTCCATCCATTCCTGAAGCTCTTCAAAGGTCAAAGCACAATCTATAGAGTATTTTTCATCCAGGGCCTCACTTTTTTTCGCAATACAAGGACCAATAAATATAACACCAATCTGGTCGCCATGTTTTTCTCTGAGGTAGCGACCGTGAACGATCATGGGGGAGGCTAGGGGGGTAAGGTTCTTTTCAAGTTCCGGATAGTAAAGGTTTACAAGATTGACGATTACCGGGCAGGCCGTAGAAATAAGTATGCCATTTTCATCGGCAGGCAATTCATCTATGGCCCGGGAAATAAATTCGGCCCCTATGGCGGTTTCTGAGATACCCTTGATCCCTTTTTGAAAGAGAAAGGAAAATACCCTTTCTTTCTTATCGCTGAATTCTGAGAAGAAGGAGGGGCTTAGGGACACAAATACTTCTTTTTTTCGGCGGATAATTTGTTCCGCTTTATTAAGCTGAAGGGGAATTTTTTTGGCTCCCACCGGACAAATCTCATAGCAGCGCCCGCAATAAATACAGAGTTCGTGGGTTACCAGAGCCGATCCTTCATGAACGGAAATGGCCTTAACCGGGCAGTGGCGGACACATTTATAGCAATCCTGACACTCTCTTTTTTCTGTATAGAGGGGATAGTCAGATGTCATTTTTCATCCTTTGATTAATTTCCTGAAGAAGATTATTCCAGGTTATTCCCTTAAATATTGTTTCTCCTATACATAGAACGGGTCCCTCTGAGCAGTTCCCCATACAGTGTTCTCCCTTGAGTTTAATTCGTTTTTGAAATTCATTTTCTTCTATATATTCTTCTAGTTTTGTTAGTATAACCTCGTTGCCTCTGCTAAAACAGGAGCTTCCCATACATAATCTTATTTCTATCATAGCTTATCTACCTTTTGTATCGATAAAAAAATATCCTGTATAAATAACCATGTCAATGATTTGAGAGAAAGATTTGGATAAATGAGTGAAAAGAGAAAGAAAATACTTCCTTTATTACACATTATGGTACATAATGGAATAAGATATTTTTATAACGAAAGAGGCCCCCCGCTTTGAAAGAGGATATACAAAAGACCATACCCCTGCCCACAATTAGAAGAATGCCCAACTATCTCAGGGTAACGGCGGACTTTCTGGAAGAAGGTAAGGAATGGATTTCTACGACGGACTTTTCCGAGATTCTGGGACTCAAGCCGATTCAGGTGAGAAAAGATTTGGCATTTACCGGTCTGGCGGGAAAACCTCGTTTAGGTTTTGAAGTCTCTTTGTTAATTAAGGCCATTAATGATGTTTTAGGCTGGAATAATAGAACCGATGCCATACTTGTAGGAGCGGGGGCTCTAGGATCGGCTATTTTAGGTTTTAAAGGATTTGCCGAACATGGTCTTAATATCGTAGCTGCCTTTGATGCTAATCCGGCCTTAGTGGGCAGTACAATTCACGGTAAAACGGTATTTTCCCTGGATAAATTGGATAACCTTGTTGAACGCATGGGGATTACAATGGGGGTTATAACCGTACCGGAAGCGGTAGGTCAGGAGACGGCGGATCGGATGATCAAAGCCGGAATAAGGGGGATCTGGAATTTCTCGCCCGTAACTTTACGAGTTCCGGACGATATTATTGTTCAGCGGGAAGATCTTTCCAGCGGACTGGCTGTTCTTTCCGTTAAATTAAGCGAGAACCGCATCTAGGCGGTTCCGCCCCTTTATATTACTTATGTAATCCGCACTCCCTTTTGGTTCCTTCCTCCCACCACCATCGACTGGCTCTTTCGTGTTCACCGGGCTGTTGCGGCCTGGTACAGGGTTCACAACCAATGGAAATATAACCCTTATCGTGAAGTTCATTGTAAGGAACATCCCAAGAGCGGATAAATTTCCAAACCTTTTCCTGGGACCAATCGGCCAGGGGGTTGAACTTTATAAGCTTTTCGCCGTTTAGTCCGGTAAAACTGTCTTCCTGGACGGGATCCAAATCTCCTCTGGTTGAAGGATTCTGGTCTTTTCTCTGTCCTGTAATCCAGGCTTTATAATCGCCCAGTACCCGCTTTAGGGGGTTAACCTTTCGCACCTGGCAACATTCTCTATGGCCGTCTTCCATAAAACTATAGAGGCCTTTTTCTTCGCTAAAGGCTTCCAGTTCTTTTCGGTCAGGGGAGATAATTCGAATAGTAATACCGTAATGTTTTCGTACTCTATCTATAAAGCGGTATGTTTCGGGGTGGAGCCGACCTGTATCCAGAGAGAATACGGAAAAGGGCTTTCCCGTTTGAGCAGCCATTTCTATGAGGGCTACATCTTCAGCCCCGCTAAAAGAGATAACACACTCTTCCCCATAAAGACTCAGAGCCTTCTCCATAATCGTAGTAGGAGATTTACCCCTAAGTTCGGTCTTGAGTTCTTCCAGATTCACATCCATTTTATTTCCTTTAGCCGTTCGTCTATTGGCAGACATTTCTGACAGGGCGATCTATCGGCATTAATTTTCTTTACCATGAGGCATTCTTTTATAGGGATGATCTTATAAAAAGAAAGCCCCCTACGTCAACCAAGACCGGAATTAATCAATAAATTGAAGCTGCCATTCCTTGTAGAATGACGAAAGAGGAAGGGTATTGTTTTCCCAAAGAGTTTCCTCTAACCAAGGGTATATTGCATCCTTTTTTACGGCGCTCCAGTTAATCGGTTCCTCCATAGGAGCACCCAGCTGTTCTTCAAGAAAAAGCCTGATGCCCAGCTTGTCGGAGAATACCATGGGGAGATGGAGTCGGTTAATCTCTTCCAAGGTGCTGAATCTGTCAAAAAGTGAAAATCCCGGGCTAACGATTCCCTTATACTTGATAAGCTCTTTTTGATTTTCAACAGAGAGAATCCAATAAAGAAAGTCTACGGTCCTCTTGTTTTGATTGCTCTCTTTGGGAATGCCTCCGTATAGACAATTGACAGGATTTATATGCTCCCCGTCCCCATACCAGGAAAAAGTCATTTCTCCGGTTTCTTTCCCGGGAAGTCGGCTATACTGAGTGAAGGTCATGGCTGAATAGTCTATGACTCCTTGCTTTAGAAGTTGGTAATCGGGAATATACCGGTACTTTTGGGTAAAAGCTTTCTCTTTGTCAAAACCCTGATTCTCCGTTTCTACCCATTCCCGGATGGTTTGGATGGCAAGTGAGAGTTTATCCTGATCATAGCCAAAGTCTTCCTGGCTATGAAATGTTACTCCCTTTCCCCTGAGGTACCAGTAAAGAAAGTCCGGATTCCAGAGAGGAGAGAACCCCATGTGAATGAAGTCACCCTCATCCAGTCGATTGCCATTCGTTCCCTGAGCCTTTAGGGATTGATCATCCATAATAATGGGAAGATTCTTTTTATCCGCCTTATAGACAATAATGGGCATATCAAAGGCCAGAGGGAGCAAAGAGGCTGAATCCTCATCGTTTTCTCCCCAGAGGACAGGATAAATCCCCTCGGGTTTTTCAATTTCAATAAAGAGCTCCTGGAACTGCCGATTATTCAAGTCCTTCCCAACGACAAGATCGGGAGAATAGAGAGTTATGTCTTCGGGGGATATATAGTCATCGTAAACCAGGTTTAAACGGGAGTGGTCCTGAATCTTATTGTAATATTCCGCAATCAGGACCATATCTTTCTGGTCGGTCAGGACGGTGAGAAGGGAATACTCTTTTTGTGAGCAGGATAAAGCAAGTAATAGCAGGGGGAGAAGGAAAAGCTTCTTAATCATAGGCCCAGTATATCTCCTTCCTAAAGCAGATTCAAGTTGTTTACCCCGGGCGAACGTATTGCCCTTTCCCATTTAACGGCCCATAATGGGCGAATGGAATTCCCCTATCGTACCTATTCGTCCTATCTCAGAGAGAAGTATGGAACTGCCGCTTACCGAGTAGGGGTGGACGGCGGTTTTTCCTGTCCCAATCGTCATGCCGACCGCATGGGGGGGGGCTGTACCTACTGTGATCCCTTTGGTTCCCGCTCAACCTATTTGGGAGAAACCGAGATAGACCTGGAAGGGCAGATTCACAAGTCCATAGCTGCCATGAAAAAGCGTTACCGGGCGGAGATTTTTATGCTCTATTTCCAGGCCTACACCAGTACGGACGGGCCGGTGGATGAGCTTAAGGCTCTTTATGACCGGGGGCTTGGTCTTTATGATTTTTCCGAACTGATTGTCTCAACCCGACCGGACTGTCTCGATGAGGAAAGGGCTGACTTATTGGCCTCATACTCAAGGGCAGACTTTGAGGTTTGGGTTGAGCTGGGGCTTCAATCGATCCATGGAGAGACCCTTGATAGAATAAACCGCGGCCATGGTCCCGACGAATTTTACCGTGCCATGGAACTTCTGGAAGAACGGGGAATAAAAAGAACGGTCCATCTCATATTCGGACTTCCCGGTGAAGACAGGGCCATGATGATGGAAACGGTCGAGGCTGTAAACAAGTTAAAGCCGGAGGGCATCAAAATACACAATCTTCATATTCCCAGTCGTTCTCCCATGTACAGGGAGTATGAGAGGGGAGAGTTGACTTTTCCCGGTTCTGAACGGCATATTTCCTATCTGGCAGATGCCCTGGAAATAATAGATAAAGAAACAATAATTATGCGCTTGACTACCGATACCCCCTCTCCGAGAAACAGTACTCCCGGTAACTTTTTGAACAAAACGGAGATCTCACGCAGAGTGGCCGAACTCCTCTTGTCGCGGGGGAGTTATCAAGGGAAAAAGACTTGATAAATTCAAATTGATATCATACTATTAAAATTGCTATGTAAAACGAGGAGAGCTTCATTGATAGTCAAAAGTTACGAGATTATTAACCTTATTGAGAATTTAACAAACCATTATAATATTCTCGAAAGTAACCGCCTTATTCGAAATACTTTGAACGAGGTGGAAATAGGCTACTCCTACAGACACTATTTTGAGGTTCTCATTAACTATACCGAGCAATCCCGCACCGATGGCTATCGACTGGATGAGCTTTATATGGGGATCATCGGACTGGCCCAGTTCATCTATCAGGCCAGAACTGTGGCAGAGCCCCGAGCCAGAAGCCAGGTGGGTAGAAGCGGAGCGATACAGGATAGAATGGCCGTAGATAATATGGCCAATAATTTGAATATTATGGCCGATTTGGCCAATGATTTATATGTGAAAACAGTAGCCCTTGATAAGGAGACTGATTCAAAACGAAGACCGGTTCTCTTTAATACTATCAAGGAGCTTAAGGATGTGGGGATGCTTTTGACTTCGACAAGTCCGGGGTTAATTCGATGAGTTCAGAATCGAGCGGTATCATGAGCCTGCTCCAGAAACTCCTGGGCGGAGTGATGGGGGGAGGCAGTGACAGGGAAAAGAAAAAACTTCTCAAAGATATTCGCAAGGAACTAAAAAGGTCCGGAAAATTCTATAAGACCGGTGGAAATATGGCCCAATCCCAGATGGCCCGTTTTTTTTACGAGCTCTATAAAGCTCTGGGACCCATATATACCCTTTTTTCCCCCTATATGAATTCAGATCTTCTTAAGGCGGCCTTTATTCAGATGGGAATGAAGGAAGAGGATAAACTTCTGGATGAGAGATTGTCGGAGAGTTCCATTCGGGAAAGAGCCAAACAGGTGGACCTTAAAACTCTCCGGGATGAAATCAAGCAAGATCTGGTTCAACTCTTTAGTCTTTTTGACAGCAACCGGATACGTTTAATTAATAGCTTATACAACTTCTTTCTCTCTTTTATGGATTTTGCCGGATACGATTATTACTTCTTTCTGAAAAAGTTCGACTCCAGCCTTCCCGAAGGGGACTTTGTCTATTCGCCACGCTTTGAAGCGATCAATGGCGAATATGTTCTGGAAGATTTAAAAGATTTTCTTACCGTACTGGAACCGATAGACCCCAAAGTAAACTGGGGAGTGATCTTTGAAGTGATGAAGCAGTACAGGGATATGGAGCTTATGCCCGCATCTACCTGGAAAAAGCTGCTTAAAAGTTGTGAAGAAGTAAAGAAAAATCGCGTTTTTAATCTGATTATTATGCATTTAAGTGAAGATCCCTATTATAAGGTTATGCGTTTTGGCCATTCCGAAGAGATAGTGGAATCCTATCTTGATAAAAAGAAAAGCGGAGTGGAAGCTGTTCTGCAGACTCTCCAGCGAGAGAAAAAGATTAGTCAGGTAGAAGCCCTGGTTAAATTGGTTTTTGGTACAACCGCCGTTCACAGGACACAAAACTACACAGACAAGGCGAACATCAACTTTTCAAAAAAAGGGGTGGACGGCTTTAGTCAGGTAGATTGCATTAACTACCTCAAGGCCTTTTTTCTCGATACATACAAGAGTAAGGTCCGGAATCTTATCGACATATTACTGATTGAGGGAAAGTGGTCAACCAATGTTACCTCCCAGCAGTTTTCCGAAATCTATCATCAGCTTATGGATTTTGCGGATCAGGTGGTGAATTTTGATAACGAACTGGCTGATGATGCCAACGGCGGAATACGGCTTAAACGGTACTTACGCATGGCCAGCCCTCAGGATAGAAATTCGCAGAACAGTCTGAGTACTGTTATTGCGGAAATCAATGACGAGGCCATGGCCATTATTAAAAAGTCCACCGCCGGTTTTATTTCTTTGGGCAAAATGCTCAAACAGTTAATTGAGGACTATAAACAACCGAACCATCAGGTTATCATTAACTGGAAAGAGCTTGATGCCAGAAGTGATAACCATATCGAAGGTCTAATGACCGAGATCTACAAACAGCTTTACCACTTTGTGCAGCTCCTTCAATTCACCTTGAAGGGTTAAATACGAAATACATGGAGAAAAGGATATTTGACTGTCTTAAGTGCTCCCATTATTATGTAACCTGGGACAGGAATTTCCCTCGCGGTTGTCGTCTTTTTGATTTTAAGACCGCCGGGAATCCTTCGCAGGAAGTACTTAGGGCCACCGGTCAACCCTGTCCTAGTTTTACTCCTAAGAAATAAAGGAAGACTTTAATGGCATTGAATTGCGGCATAGTTGGACTCCCCAATGTGGGAAAATCCACCATTTTTTCGGCTTTGACTTCGGCCCCGGCGGAAGCGGCAAACTACCCCTTTTGTACCATCGACCCCAATGTGGGTATCGTTAACGTACCGGATAAACGACTGGATAAAATCCAGACCGTTGTTCAAACTCAGAAGACTATTTACGCTACCGTGGAATTTGTGGACATAGCCGGTTTGGTAAAAGGCGCCTCCCAGGGAGAAGGGCTGGGGAACAAGTTCCTGGCAAACATCCGTGAAACGGGAATTATTGCTCACGTGGTCCGTTGTTTTGAAAACCCCGATATCATTCATGTGGACAACAAGATTGATCCTGTGAACGATATAGAAACAATTAGCATGGAGTTGGCCTTTGCCGATTTGTCTACCGTTGAAAAACGTATCGCCTCCAACGAAAGAACTTCCCGGAGCGGTGATAAAAAAGTTCGTGAAAAAGCCATTGCCATGGCCCCTCTTCTGGAACGATTAAAAGAGGAGTTGAGCGAAGGCCGTTCCGCCCGTTCCCTTGATTTGTCCGATGAGGAGGAAGAACTTCTTTACGATATGCACCTCATTACTTTGAAAAAACAGATTTTCGTATGTAATGTGGATGAGGAAGGTCTCAAAGAGGATAACGACTACGTTAAGGCTGTACGAAAGATAGCCGAAGCGGAAAAGGCCGATGTGGTCGTTCTTTGCGGTCAGCTTGAAGCGGATATCGCCGCATTGGATGACCCGGAAGAGCGAGCCGTATTCCTGGAAGAAGCCGGTTTGGAAGAGTCCGGACTTTCTCGACTTATTCATGAGGTATATCACACCCTGGGGCTCAGAACCTTTTTCACCGTAGGAGAGAAGGAGAACAGGGCGTGGACATTCAAGGCGGGAATGAAAGCCCCCCAGACCGCCGGAGTAATCCATACCGACTTTGAGAAGGGGTTCATCAAGGCCGATGTCTATCATTGTGATGATCTTTTTGAAGCGGGAAGCGAACAGGCCATTAAGGCGGCCGGAAAGCTTCGTATGGAAGGAAAGGACTACCTCGTTAACGACGGGGATGTGATGTTCTTTAAGTTTAACGTCTAGTTATTAAGCATGCTGTTAAGGGTGGAGTTTGTGCCGCCCGCAGCATAGCTGGAAATCTGACCGTATAAATCCAGATAGTAATGGGCTTTGATAATCTGATTTTCCAGAAGTTTTTCGTTCCTGTCAAAATCTCTCATCGCCTGTTCATTTCCTTCGAAAAACCCTCTGCTTTGATACTGCTCAAGGGTGTAGAGGGTATAGTAGATCTCTTCCATAAGGGGCAGTGCTGAGCGCATTTTTATGATGGGCGAGGTCAAGCTGATTTTATCCCTGGTCGCCTTGCTGCGGTCAGGTGTTTCTCCTGAACGGATCAGAGCTTCGTATTTGGTAAAAAGCTCTTCCTGTCGGGCCAGTTCGCTCCAGGCTTGATTGAATTGGGGCAACTGGTTTTCATAACGACCCAGGTAATAATCGACCGACAGAGGGCCTAATTTCACCAGGGCTTCTATTCTTAAATCCCACCAGTCACTTCGGTACTCTTCCAGCTCTTCAACCGGTACCGCTTCTTCCTTAAAACTCTGATTTTCGTTTTGCAGGCATACCATTCCGGGGATAGAATAGGTTTCTGTTCGGGAGGCGGCGCAGGAGACTCGTCCTTCGTTACAGCTAACGAGAACTTCCCCTGTAGGAGAGCGGTCCACTATGAATTCGGTTCCCCGAATCCCCATAACTGCCGTCTGTGTTTCCACATTCATTTTTTCGTTGCTGGCTAATTTAGCCACTTTCAAACCAAGGGAGCCGTTCAAAAGATTGACTTTGGCAGTTCTTACGCCGCCTGTTTCACGGCCTTCAAAATAGAACACCGTATCGGCCTGGACCTTGAGCAGCCCTCCCTGTCCGGGATAGGTCAGCTCAATTTCCAAGTAACCGTCGGGACCGGTTTTAATGATGTCATTTTCTTCAACGGAAAGCCCCATATCCACTTCGTAGTAGGGGAGCCATTCGCCGTTACGGGAGACATTTACATCTCCCTCAAGATAAATGATTTCTCCTTCCATGAAGCTTTGAGCCGAAAGGGGCAGGAGAAAAAGGGTTAGCAGAAAAACAAATGCTGATTTCTTCATCATAAAACGGTCTCCGGTCTAATTAACCTTCGTTGGCAGTAGAGGCGGGAGGATTGTTGTCCAGTTCGGCATTCAATCTTTCCAGAGCCTGCTGAGCTTTGAACTCGGCAAAAGCGGCGCTTTCGTTTCTTTCAAAGATCTCCGCTACATTTTCTTCCACAGCCTTGTTTTTATCGAACTCAACGAGTACGTACATGGTGTATTCATCGTTCTTTTCCAAAACGGGATAGGTTTCCTTAAGGATGGCGTTGGTCAGGTCTACCTGAGCCACTTCCTTAGTGATAGATTCGATCATTTCGATAGCCTGTTTGTTGTCACCTTCACCGGCTTCCTGGAAGTAATCGGTAAGCATGGTTTCAACGGTAACGCTGAGCTGTTTGGCAATGTCCGCTCTGGCACGGGATGCGGCAATATCCTTGGCACGGGCCATGTCGGATCTTGTATCAACACCAATACCGTAAATCATGTTATCAGCCTGGGGGGGGGTGAGAAACCAGTCGGGTACGTCAAGACCCTTTTTATCTACCGTTTCTTCCGTTGTTTCCGGTTCGGAACCGCAAGATACGAAACCGAAAGCTACAATAGCCATCATCAGCAATACAAATAATTTCTTCATTGTTATCAGACTCCTTTCGCGATATAACAATCATATCTATTATAAGACATGTGGTAGAAAAATACAAAAGATAAAATCCTTTTCCCGCACTTCCTACAATATTAGATTTAACTATTAAACAGCAGGGGCGGAAAAAAGTGTCACTTCTTCCGGGAAAATAGGGGCTTCCCCTTTTTAAGGGCTTTCCCAATGGCATGGAAGGACAGTTCGGTCACGTCCAGCTCGGTACATCTTTTACCAATATCTTCGGGGTAGTGGGCATCGGAACCGGCGGTGCGGGGGAAATCTCCCGTGTCCAGAAGCCCTTGTGGCTGGGTGACCTCCAGCGCGTCATAGTCATCGGGAGGAAGAAAACCCAACTGACTGGCCACACTGAAGGAGGGCCTGTCTATATGGGCGGGAATAAAAAGCCCTCCGTAATTGTGGATTTCCCGGCCCAGCTCGGAAAGACCTAAGTCACAGGCTCCTTGAGTCAGGTTGACCTCCACCTCACCCAGAATATTTTCCTCTTCATCCAGGTAGACCTGATCGCCGAATTTCTCGGGGATATTACCGGGGCCCACATAGTGTTTCGCAATGAAATCCCCAAAGCGCAACGCCTCTTCCGGCCTCCCGAAAAGGGCCAGACAGTGAAGCTCCTCCGCCGTGGTTACCTCCATCCCAAAGAGGGGGTATAGGCCGAATTCGGAGCAGGCCGAACGAAAGGCGGGGCAGTTAAGGGCCGAATTATGGTCGGTGAGGGCCACGATATCCAGTTCCCTTTCCCGGGCGGTCCGGGCAATATCCCGGGGCGCCATGGAAAGGTCGCCGCAGGGAGAAAGGCAGGAATGGATATGAAGATCGGCCCGGACCTTCATTAACCGGCCAGAATGTCGTGGATCTTCCAGGAGGTGGTGAATTGGCTGTCGGAACTGCGGAAGACAGCGACTCCCTCCTCTTTGGCCGCTTCGATCATCTCTTCCGGAGCGGGGCGGTTATTGCAGAGCACGATGGCGTTGATTCCGGCCAGGCTGGCTACGGCTACGGTATTCTTATGGGCCTGGATGGTAATGAGAACCGATTCATCAGGCGCATTTCCCATCACATCGCTTAAAAGGTCCGAAGTATAGCCGTCGGCAATCTCTCCGTCTCCGTATCCTTCCCAAAGGGAGCTGTATCCCAGTTGCTTTTCCAAAT
The DNA here is from genome assembly GCA_028533045.1 of Spirochaetales bacterium. GTDB lineage: Bacteria > Spirochaetota > Spirochaetia > DSM-2461 > DSM-2461 > SZUA-368. The sequence continues at coordinate 29,352 of JAQQAP010000032.1, forward strand.
CACTTATCTTCATCGGACTCTCCTTGTAGTAAACTAATTTCTGATATAACCGTGGTACCTTCGCCCACTTTTGAAGTAATGGTAAAATTGTCCGACACCCGTTTGATGTTGGGGAGCCCCATACCGGCTCCAAAGCCCAGGGATCGAATCCAGTCGTTGGCCGTGGAGTAGCCTTCCTGCATCACATCATCCACATTGGCAATTCCCGGCCCTTCGTCACGGGCGGTAAGGCGGATGGTGTCATTGTCCGCTTCGAAGTGGAGCGTTCCCCCCTGGGAGTGGACAACCAGATTTATTTCCAGCTCGTAGGACGCCACGGCTACCCGTCGGATAAGCTTACGATCCAGTCCCAGGCCTTTGAGGTACTTTTTAATTTCCGTACTGGCCCGTCCGGCGTCTTCAAAGTCAAAACGGCGGCAGATGTAGGCCTTCCGGTAGCTGTTTACCGCTTTCTCCGGCTTCTTGACCAGCGTATCTTCCAGGTGGATCATCTCTTCATTAATGCGAAGGAGAAGTTGATTAATAATATCCCGGCTGGTAATGATGCCCACCAGCTCCTTTTGGATATTAAGAACGGGAAAGCGCCCGTAGCGGTATTTGTCCATGTAATTAATGGCGAAGGAGAGGGGCATGTCCTCTTCCAGAACTATGAGGTTCCGGGTCATGTGTTTCATCGCCGGATCGTCGATATAGTTCCCTTCCAGGGCACGGATGATATCCTCCAGACTGACGATTCCAAAGAGTCGCTTGTTTTCCTCAATGGGAATCCCCGTGACTGATTTGTTTTTCATCAGCTGCTGAATCTCCTTGAGGGTGGAGCTGCGTCCGGCTGTCGTTAGATTCCGGGTCATCACATCTTTCACCTTCAGCTGGAAAATCATTTCCAGGACAAAAGAGGGGGTATTATCATTTAGCAAACGAAGGGTATTCATCGCTATGATTATACCCGGTTAGGTCGGGGCTTACAAGTTCTTTATGAGCCAATGGGGCGGGAAGAGTCTTCTGTAGGCCCCTTGGGTAAAGCGGTCGTCAATCAGCTGAATGATACCCCGGTCCGTTTCCTTCCGAATCACCCGGCCCGCCGCCTGGAGGACCCGGTTCCAGCCGGGAAGACGGTAGGCAAAGTCGTAGCCGTTCAGTCCCAAGCCTTCGTAATACTCCTTAAGAAGGTCCCGCTCTGTTCCTATACCGGGAATCCCCGGCCCCACTATGGTTACCCCTGTCAAAAGATCTCCGGGCAGATCGATCCCCTCCCCGAAAATCCCGCCCATCACCGCAAAGGCCAGAAGGGAGCGTCCCTCGTCACGGGCCCGGGCAAAGCGATTCAGGAATTCCTCCCGCTCCTCTTCCTTCATGGCTCCCGTCTGAATCAGCAGGTCCTCATCGGTATAAGTCTTCTCCCAAAGTTCCTGTGCCGATGTCAAATAGCGGTAGGAGGGAAAAAAGACCAGATGATTGCCCGGGCAGAGGCGGCGACCGTGGGCAATGGCTTCAATGAGCTGGGGGAGGCTCGCGTCCCGGCCCCGGTAGCGGGTGTTTATGCGGCCTGCGAGGTAGATTGGGCAGTTCCGGGGATCAAAAGGGGAGGGCAGGGCCGCTTCGCGTACTTCCCGGTCCGTGTCCAGGAGGATGGTGCGAAAATAGTCCGGCGGGCTGAGTGTGGCGGAAAAGAGGATAGCCGAAGCGGATTTCTCGAAGCCCTCCTTGAGCAAGGGGGCCGGATGGAGGCAGAGGAGGGTCGCTTCACAGTCTTTTCTTCCCCGCCCTTCCAGAACAAAGCGGTAGGCCGGGCCGAATAGTTCGGCGATTTTCGTATAGAAACGGGTATTCAGATAAAAGCCCATGAGAAGGGCGTGGGCATCGGGGGGGAGATCTTCGCGCAGGACACTTTCGGCTAACTGGTTGAATCGGGCTATCCTGTCCAGGAGGTTTTTGTCCGGTTCGGAGAGGACAATCGGTTTTTCCCCCAGAGCCTCCCACTGTTTGCGAAAATCCAAAAGGCAGCGGTTCAGCCCCTCCAGGGACCGGAGCAGGGGAGATTTTTCCAGGGCGGGATGGAGCTTTTTAAGACCCCGCTTAAGTTCCAGTATCGTCTCCTTTTCCAGCCGGGCGGTGTACATGTCCCGGCCCCGGTCGGGGAGATTATGAGCCTCGTCAATAAGCACCGTGTACCTTTCATTCGGCCGGGCGAAGTAGCGTTTGAGGGAGACCACCGGGTCAAAGAGGTGGTTAAAGTCGGCCGCCAGAATATCCGCCTCCAAGCCCAGATCCAGGGAGAGTTCAAAGGGGCAAATCCCGTATTCGTCGGCCAGTCCGTTAAAGACTTCCCGGTCAAAAAAGGCGATCTCCTCCAGCCGCCCCCGAATCAGCTCAAGCTTATCGTAATAGCCCTCCGCGTAGGGGCAGTAGGCCGGGTCGCACTGCCTTGCTTCCGGTTCCCGGCAAATCTTCTCTTTACCGGTCAGTATCACCGTAATAAGCCGGGCTCCCCCTTTCTCCAGGTCCCGGGCCCCCTCCGCTGCCAGAGCACGTCCCGTGGTGCGGGCGGTCAAATAGATAATCCGGTCTGCGTGGCCCTCGCCCAGGGCTTTGACCGCCGGAAAGAGAGTCCCCATCGTCTTTCCCGTCCCCGTAGGCGCCTGCACCATAAGAAGACATTCGTCCCGCACCGCCCGGTATACCCGGGCCGAAAGGTCCCGCTGACCCGGCCGGAAATCACCGTAGGGAAAGGTCAGTTCCCGGCAGGTCTTGTTTCTTTGCTCCTGCCACTGCCGCTGCCAGGCCTTCCGGGCAAAGTACTTGTCCAGCAAACCGTCCAGGTAGACCGAAAGTTCGCTCCCGGTCATGGTGCGGCTGTAGCGCTCCTCTTTTTCCGATCGCAGGTGGTAGTAGGTGAGGGTGAGCTTGAGCGATTCTTCCGGTTCGACCCGGTAGAGGCCGCCGTATACCAGAAGCTGGGCTCGGTGGAGAAGGGGAGACTCCTCCCAGGAACCGGGGAAATCCCGCTCCACCGTTTTAATCTCTTCAAATTCCAGAGGTTCGGTGAGAAAAATTCCGTCGATGCGCCCTTCCAGGCATAGGGTATGATCGTTTTTGGTGAACTGCCGCTCTACCTTTCTCTCTTTCTCATAGCGGGTGGGGCGGGAGGCCTGGACCTTTTTATGGGCCTTTGTGCCGTCCACCGCCCGTTGGTTGGAGAAAAAACCTCCGTGCATATCCCCTTCCCGGGCGGTCAACTCGATGAACCGGTGCACCGAGAGAGAGGCCGAGTCGGGTTGGGCGCCCATTAGTTTTGGTGCAGCCTGTCTATGAGGGGGAGCACTTCATTCAGATTCCCAATATGGTAATTTACCGTTTTCTTGCGCTCTTCTATTTTCTCGGGCCAGGAAGTGGAGAGGAATTGAGTAGTGAGAACCGCATGCATCCCCGCCTGTCCCGAGGCTATCAGTTCATCGTTGCCCCCGTCTCCCACATAGAGACAGTCGGCCGCCTCAAGGCCCAGTCGGTCTAAACAAATCTGGAAAATCTCCGGCTCCGGTTTCATATAGCCCACGTGGCATGAGAAAATCGTTTCGTCAAAAAGAGAGCCCAGTTCCGAATCGGCCCAGGCCTCAATCTCCACCGCATCGGCATTGCTTACCAGGGCCAGGGGATAACCGGCCTCCTTAATGGCACGAATAGAATCGATCACCCCCACCGGCGGCTTTTCCAGGCAGTAGCGAAAGCGAATGCGCCTCTCCCGGGTGGTTTCCTCCAGAATTTCTTCGGAAATAGTGGGGTCGATCTTCCAGGCAATATCCCGGACAATTTCCACCGGATCGGTAATATTTCCCACCAGCCGGTCCCGTGACTGGTTAAACACCGCCTCCCGCCATTTATTCGGGTCCACCCCCAAAATCTCATGGGAGTAACGGCCCGGCGCATCGGGGAGCTGGGTCAGGGAGGTGAGAGTGGAAAAAAGGTCAAAGACGACCGCCTTAATTTGTACGGGGGATTTAGAATTCATAGGCCCATCTTAGGGAGATAGTTACAGCTTGTCAAGGAAGTGTGTAAATGTAAACAATGTAAGGAGAAGGGTTGGCAAAATCTTTCTCTATAGTCTATGATTAGTCAACGGGGAACTGTCTTTCCCCTCTATTATTAATACGAATCCACAAGGAGAAAACAATGGGAATTAAAGGAACGGAAACAGAAAAAAATTTGCTTAAAGCCTTTGCCGGTGAATCTCAGGCCCGCAACCGCTACACCTACTTCGCTTCCAAAGCGAAAAAAGAAGGTTATGTACAGATTAGCCAGGTTTTCACGGAAACCGCCGATCAGGAAAAAGAACATGCCAAGAGATTTTTCTCCTTCCTCGAAGGGGGCATGGTAGAAATCACAGCCATGTTCCCCGCCGGTTTTGCCGGTGAAGATAAGGTAGGAACCACCCTGGAAAACCTCAAAGCCGCAGCCGGTGGTGAAAACGAAGAGTGGACCGAACTGTACCCCGCTTTTGCCGACAAGGCCGAAGAAGAAGGTTTCAAAGAAGTGGCTACCCTTTTCCGCATGGTTTCCGTGGCAGAAAAACAGCATGAAAAAAGATACAACGACCTGGCCGCCAACCTGGAAGCGGACAGCGTATTCAAGAAGGACGAGAGCGTAACCTGGAGATGTATCAACTGCGGTTACATCCTGGACAGCAAAACCGCTCCCAACCTCTGCCCCGCTTGTAAGCATCCCCAGTCTTTCTTCGAACTTTTGGGCGAAAATTACTAAAATAACGACATATTTAAGCTATGGGCGGGTGCCCGGGAGTTTCTCCCGGGCATCGCGCTATCCGCTCGAACGGCTTCTTCGGAGGCCTTTTTCCGGCGCCGTCGCCTCTGCCGGGGCCCCCGCGCCGTAACCGCTTCTATCGCTCCCGCACAGGGGTTCAATAATTTAGTTCACTTTCGCTAAATCTTGTTATCTTATCAATATTCTCAATGAAGATATCGGCCAGTTCCGGGTCGAATTGCTTCCCCTTATTCTCTTCTATCCATTTAAGACACTTTTCCCGGGGAATGGGTTCTTTGTAGATTCGTTTGTGGCTCATGGCGTCAAAAACATCGACCAGAGTCATCATTCTGGCGTAGCGGGGGATCGCCTCTCCGGCCATTCCATCGGGGTAGCCCGTTCCGTCGTAACGTTCGTGGTGCCTTAGGGATATTTCCGAAGATATCTTGAGAATGGGAAGGTTGGAGTGTTTGAGAATCAGGTATCCGTGGGTTGTATGGGTTTTCATCTCCTCGAATTCTTCTTCTGTCAATTTTCCCGGTTTTTTGAGAATTCTGTCGGGTATGACTATTTTGCCCAGGTCATGCATGGTACTGGCGAATTTGAGAGTTTCCGCCTCTTCATGGTCGGAGCCCAGGACAAGGGAGAAGTTATACATCATCTCGGAGATTCTTTTTACATGAAACCCGGTGTCGGTAAAGTGGGATTCCACCGCATTAGCCAGGGTGTAAACGATATCTTTTTGGGCCTCGTTTATGTAGGAGGTCATCATGTAATTATCCAGGGCGATGGCAAAGTTGCTCATGAAAAGATTAATCAGATCAAAGTCAAATTGTTCCTTTTTTCCTTCCAGATAAACCCAGCTTTTTAAACTGTTTTGGCCCGGGGTAAATATGAGAAAGCCCTTATCCTGTTGAATAATTCTGTTCTCCCCGTTCCACTCCGGTTTATTCAGGTTTTCAGTTATTTCCCTCAGCTCGGCAATATCCTCCAGTTCTTTACCGATATAGAGGCTGAATCTTCCCGTGGCGGCAATGATCCTGGCCTTTTCTTCTCCGCTCAGGGAGATAAATCCGGTAGGTTTGGTATATCCATGGGGTTTCTGGACGTAAAGAATGTCGCTCTCTTCCGTTTTAAAGGTGGAAAGCTGTTCCAGTATGCTTACCAGGAAGGCATCGAGAGTATTTTTTTCGAAAAGGGCTGCGCTGGCGGAGATGATTTTTTCAAGGCCCTTTTTGTGCTCCTTTATTTTTTGGATATCCCTATAACTGCGTATGGCCGAGTAGAGGGAGGTGAAGAGCCGTTTATTGGTAAACTCTGTTTTTACTCGGTAGTCGTTTATATCATAGTCACGGATAATTTCATTTTCCGGAGCTTCTCCCGGCTGTCCCGTGCGCAGGATGATGCGGACCTCTTCGTTTCCCAGTTCCTCCCGAATATATTTTACCGCATCCAGGCCGGAGTGTTTCGATTCCATTACCACATCAAGAAAGAGAACGGCTATATCATCGTAACGGTTCATAATCTTTCGAGTTTCTTCTCCCGAATAGGCGTGGAGAATCTCTATACCCCTATCGTCAAAGGAAAAGCCTCCCAGGACCAGAGTCGTAACTTTATGAACCTCCTCATCATCGTCGGCAATGAGTATTTTATACCTGCCCTTTGTTGGTTTTTCCTCGTGTGTTTCATCATCGAGAAATTTAAAGTCCGCCCGTATATTATCCCATTTACTCATTTTTCTCTCCTGCCATTACTTGCTCTTTTTTGAATTTGCCAGGGGCAGACTTATTCTGAATAATACCCCTTGCCCCGGTTCGCTCTCACATGTAATCGAACCGGATAGCTTATCATTAACGATATTGTAGATAACGCTCAAACCTAGACCGCTCCCTCCGTTATGTAGATTAGTTGTAAAAAAAGGATCAAAAATCCTTCCTATATTCTCTTTGGCTATACCTTTCCCACTATCCCTGTAGGTTAGTTCCAGGCTCTTCTCCGAATCTTCCTTATTAATCAAAATCATACCCTTTTCTCCCTCTTCAAAGGCGTGATTCAGGGAGTTCATTATGAGGTTGGTGAATATTTGAGAAAAGGCGCTGGGAAAACTATTTATCCATAGGGCGTCCGTAAAACCCAGGGAGACCTGAATATTGGTGTTGTTGAACTCATGCTTAAGGGTCATGAGCATGGTATTCAGATATTTGGTCAGGTTAAAACGGGTGGCCCGTTCGGAACTCTGGTTTACCGCCACCTGCTTAAAGCTCTGTACCAGTTCGGAGGCTCGGATGAGGTTCTGGGATACAATCTCACTCGATTCGTCGATGGTCTTCATATAATCAATGAGTTCGTTTTTACCCAGAGAGCCCGATTGTAGGGCTTTAAACAGGTTGTCGTTTGTTTCTGTCAGGAAGGTTGAGGCGGTTACGGCCACCCCAAGGGGCGTATTGATTTCATGGGCCACCCCAGCCACAAGATTTCCCAATGAGGCCAGTCTCTCTTTATTCATCAGTTCCTTGTTGGTGCGGGCCAGCTCCCGGGTTCTGCTTTCGACCTTCTCTTCCAGTTTCCTGTTGAGAGTCAGAATCCTCCTCATTCTGATTCTCATGTAAAGAACTATCATTGCCCCGATAAGAAAGAGATAGCTTAGGAAAGCCCACCATCTCTTCCACCAGGGGGTGGTAATGTTCACGGGCAGACTTAATTCATTTTTGCTCCATACACCGGGCTGGAGGGACACTTTGACACGGAAGGTATAGCTGCCACCGTCCAGATTGGTGTAGGTCGCTTTGGCTTCTTTTCCCAATTCTACCCACTCCCTATCAAATCCTTCCAGCTTGTAGGCGTAGTTGGCAATGTGAGGATTCAGAAAATCCAGAGCGATGAAATCAAAGGTAATCATCGAGTCTTTCCAGGAGAGATCCAGTGAATCCAGAGCAAAAGGAGCTACTCCCAAATCGATCTCTTCATTGAGAACTTTTACGGAGGTGAGGAGGATCTCCGGATCTCCTTCTATGGTAGCCACTCTTAGGGGATTGAATCGGGAGAGGCCGTTTCTGCCGACAAAGTAAAAGTAACCGTCCGATCCGGCCAGAGCACCGTCACGGCGCATGGAGAATTCATTTCCCTGCAGTCCGTCACTGGCGGTGTAGTTATGCACCGAAAAATCGCTCCTGTTAAACTGATCCAAACCATTGGCCGTTCCCAGCCAGATATAACCGTTGGAGTCCTCTTTAATATTGTAGACCGCATTGCTCGATAATCCGTCGTCCCTGTTAAAGAGTTGGAAGGAGTCGTTGCTCCAGTCCCAAAGGTATAAACCGTCGGCCGATCCCAGCCAGATATTTTTCTCTTCATCCTCTATGATGTTGTATATTTGGCCTCCCTTCAAGGTTCCGGGGCTTTCCCGGTCCGGTTTATATTCGTACCAGGAGTCCAGACCGGGGGTATGCCTATAGATTTCTCCCCCCATGGTACCAATCCATACCCGGCCTTCAGAGTCCACAAAAATTGTGGAAATAGAGAGCGATTCAAAGAGAAGAGAGTAGTTTTCTTCTCCCTTGTTAAAATAAACCACTCCTATTTCACTGGCTACCCAAAGGTTGCCTTCTTTGTCGATGGCTATTTTTCTTATACCCACATCGGAGTATCTCTTTTTGTCCTCTTCCCGGGGAAAGAGCCGGGAAAATCGGTTCTCTTCCTTTTCGTACTTGGTGAGACCGCCGTATTGTCCAATGAGCAGATTTCCCGAAGGGTCTTCCAAAAAGGCCTGGATCTCACCGGACGGCAGCTCTCCCTTTTCCAATGAGCCGTTAGGAATGACCGTGAGGTCATCCTTTGGGATATCCCATCTGGTAAGGCCCGAATCGTGTCCCTGTCCTCCCAGCCAGATGATACCTTGGGAATCTTCGTAAATAGAAAAAAGAGAACGTACCGGAAAGGAGCCGGGATCATCGGGAACATGGCGGTAATGGGCAAACTGTTTGGCCGCATAGGCGAATTTATTCAGTCCCCCGTCGGGAGTTCCCACCCAGAGTATGTCTTCCCGGTCTTTGTAGACAAACCAGACCAGGTTACTTGAAAGGCTTCCGCTGTCTTTGGGGTCGTACATAAAGCGGTCCACCAGTCCTGTTGAGGGATCAAGTCTGCCCAGGCCTCCTCCGAATCCGCCTGTCCACAGGGTGCCCTCATCGTCAAATACCATGTCCCAGATATAGTTGTCCGCTATGCTGTGTTCGTTATCGTCATAATGGACATATCGGGTAAACTGCCCCGTTTCGCGGTTAAGCCGGCTAATGCCTCCCTTGCCGCCTACCCAGATATCGCCCAGTTCATCTTCCACTACGGCGCCGCAGGTATCGTGGGCTATCGTCGCAGGGTTATCGGGATCGTGGCGATAAACGGTAAAACTCTTTTCCCCGGGGTCGTACATATTCAAGCCGCCCCCGTATGTCCCCAGCCAGATCATTCCGTCCCGGCTTTCATACATATGGTAGGCAATGGAGGACTGGAGCATTCTTCCGTTTTCCGGATCCGGATAGTAGTGCTGGAATTCCCCCGTTTCCGGGGTGTATCGGTCCAGAGAGGACGCCGTGGCCACCCATATGTGACCCTCTCGGTCCTCCAAAATGGAATAGACCGAGTTAGCCCCTATGCTGTTATTGTCTTCCGGGGAGTGAATAAAGTTGGTAAAAGTTTCCGTTTCCGGAGTATAGCGGCTTAAACCTCCTCCGGAGGTGGAAAACCAGAGCTGCCCCTGCCGGTCACAAATGATATTATAAACATTCCCCGGGAGAAGGGAGTTCGGATTGGTGGGGTCATGGGTAAATTGTTGGAAATCTTTGCCGTCATAACGAAAAACACCGTTCCCCCCTTCGGTTCCGAACCAAAGAAATCCCTGCTTGTCCTGTGTTCCGGAAACAATGGCGTTAACAAGACCGCTTTTTTCGTCAAAATGGTTAAAAGAGTCAAGGCTGTCTATGGCATAAATATTTCCCAGAATTCCCCATAGGATAGCCAGGCAGATGGGGCAAAAAGTTTTTTTCATAAAACCGCTTTCCTCGCTGATACAATTATTAGATATAAACGAGGCCATTTCAAATTCAACTTATACTTTCCAATTTGGTAATGTTCCCAATTCTTGAGCTATTTACTTCAAGGAGTTTGAAACACTTTATTCTTCAAATGCTCCTTGCCTCTGGAGGATTATGATAATAAAAGTGGTAAGTTCTGTGCTAAGATATTTATGAAATCCCGTAATTTTAGGGAAAGCTCAAGGATTGGGAACATTATGTTCCAATTTGGGCATAATTCGGGCGAACAATGAAATATTATTGATAAGTTTGCTTTAAGGGGCTATTCTTAATAGGAATATGATACAAAAGTTTCGATTCGCCTTAGGGGCGCTTCTTCTAATATTATTTTTCTCCTGTGCCGGCGACGATATGGCCAACAGTGCGCCTCTCTGGGCCAACGACGAACTCAAGTCCAGGGAGGATTATCTTCTTTTTACGGCCTTGGGCCGGGGCATGACCCGGGATGAGGCCCTTGATGATCTGGGGCAAATCCTGGTGGGGAAAATTCTCACGTCCATGGGCTATTCGGAGGAGGATTTTGCCGATTTTCCCGAGGAAAGGGCCTATCTGGATCGTCTGTTTCGGGCCATTTCCGAAGGGGAAGGTTCCTTGCCCGGGGGGGAGTTGGAACGGACTTCCTGGTTTCACGACGGCGAGCAGATGGCCGTGGCCGCTCAGTTTCGCTATGGCCGTCCTCAATATGAAGAGGACAGTGAGTCCCTCCGTCTCTATTTAAGCGGGGGCGACAAATTTTACAGTCTGTTGGCTCGGGCAGAAGAACTTCACCGGGAAGATTACTCTTTCTCCGCCTTTCTTTACGATATGGAAGCTGCCTGGGAGGGCCATGAAAGGGGCGGAATGTTGGCTCCCTATCTCAAGGGCAAGGCTTTTGCTCAGGGGACGACCCATCTGGATAATGTTCCCCTCCCTCTACTGGAAGGGGCCGATACGGTTTACCTGGGGGCCCGTCACTCCTGGCCTTACGAAATATCAATACCCCTTTCTCCCCGTGAGGATCAGGTTATTCCCTGGAAGGTGGAGATGACTCTGCCGGGAGAGGATATTCCTATGGAAATATCCCTTCCTTCCGATTATTCGGGCCGGGTGGAACTCTCCTATCCCTTTCCTTCCGTTTCGGGAGAAGGAAAGGTTCGATTCAGCCTGACTCCCGGGGACTATGATGAATTGTTTAACTATCTGACTATCCTGGAGGCCGATGCGGAAGAGGGACTTAAGTCAGCTTTGAACCGCTTTACTCTGGAGAAGGTCCTTCCCGTTAAGCGGGACAGGCGGGAGTTAAAAACGGCATTGATCATTGAGGATCGCGATGGGGCGGGACGTCTTTTGGATTCCCAGTCCACCGAAGAATCTGTTTTTGGTATTCTAAAAGAAGAAAATTATGCGGTGGAACGAGTCGATTTTGATCTTGAATCCCTTCGGGGGCTTTCGGAATTGGAAATGGTGCGTGAGTTTAATTCCCATTACGGTAACAATTATGATATAATCCTCTTTTGTGAAGCGGGTATCCGCAATTTTACCCAGAAGGGAGATCTTTTCCAGGTAGACGGGGGGGCTGTCCTCTATGAAGCTGACCTGTGGGAGCACCGGATTAATGTGATAGAAGACATTTCCAGCTCCGTTTCCGGCAGTGATCCGTCCCGTCTTGTCAGCTCCGCCTTTTTCCAGCTGGGGACAAATATTGCCGAGGCCTGCTTCAAGCTGAACTAGTAGGATTAACATGAATAAACACTCATACAACCGGGAGGACATGATCTGTGCTTTGGCCACGCCTATGGCCGAGAGCGCATTGGCGGTTATCCGCTGTTCCGGACCGGGAATCATAGAGAAGTGCGCCTCCCTTTTTAAGCCCGGTAAAAGCTTGGCCGAAGCTGCAGGCAATACCATCGTATACGGGAAAATCCTTTGTCCCGAAACCGGCCGGGTCCTTGATGAAGTGCTGGCTTCCGTTTTTCGGGCTCCCCGAAGCTATACCGGACAGGACAGCGTGGAATTTTCCTGTCACGGGAGCCTCCCCGGTCTACAGGCCATTCTGGCCCTCTTTCAGGAGCAGGGAATTCGTCAGGCTTCCCCGGGGGAGTTTACCTTTCGCGCCTTCCTCAACGGGAAAATGGACCTTACCCGGGCCGAGGCGGTACAGGAAATTGTCTCCGCCAAATCCTCCGCCTCCCAGTCGCTGGCCATGAACCGCCTTTCCGGAGCTATCGAAAAGGAGATAAACCGAATTAAGGACGACCTCCTGGGGCTTATTGCGGCCGTCTCCATCTCCCTGGACTATCCCGAGGATGAGGTGGACGACAAGGTCGTGATCGATTCGGAGAAGCTGGAACGGGCGGGAGATCATATTCGCCGCCTCCTGGCTACCTACGGAACGGGGCAGATGTATCGGGATGGGGTGCGCCTCGTTCTTACCGGTCAGACTAACGCCGGGAAATCCTCCCTTTTTAACTTGATTCTGCGGGAGGAGCGCTCCATCGTTTCCGACGTACACGGGACCACCCGGGATTATCTGGAGTCCTGGATCTCCTTGGGGGGAATCCCTGTGCGCCTCTTCGATACGGCCGGTCTGCGCGATGCGGATAATCCGGTGGAGAAGGAAGGGATTCGCCGGGCCGGGGAAATTGTTGATCAGGCCCACATCATCCTCTACTTGGTGGACGGAGTGAGGGGTATGACCGTAGAGGACGAAGAATTCCTGGACAAACATAAGGAGGATCCCTTCTTTATTCCTCTCTGGAACAAGGCTGACCTGTCTCAAAAGGAAGCTCCCAAAGGGTTTCTCCCCTTGAGTGCCGTTACGGCAGAGGGCTTTGAGACTCTGGAGAAGGCCGTTTCCAAAAGGCTCCTGGAGGGAAAACTCCCCCCCGAAGGGGCTGTCATCGATTCACTCCGGCAAAAGGAGCTTTTGGAAGAGGCTGCCGATTGTTTGGTTCGGTTCCGGGAGGGGATGGAACAGGGAATGCCCATGGATGTTCTTTCCGAGGATTTGCGAAACGCCCTGAACTGTCTGGGAGAAATTACCGGGGAAGTGGGAACGGAAGATATTCTGGATACCATGTTTTCCCGCTTCTGTGTTGGAAAATAACGAGTGATGTCGGTTTGCCCAGGGGCAAGCCGTACTTAGGAGATAAAATGGATTTTGATGCCATAGTTGTGGGCGCCGGTCATGCCGGAATAGAAGCCTGTCTGGCCCTTTCCCGGCTGGGATATAAAACAATGATCATTACCCAGAGTCTGGATTGTATAGGTAAACTTTCTTGTAATCCGGCGGTGGGAGGTCTTTCCAAGGGAAATATTGTAAGGGAGATTGATGCCCTGGGCGGTGAAATGGCCCATCTTATCGATAACTCTCTTATTCAGTTTAGAATACTCAACAGGAGTCGGGGGCCGGCGGTTCAGTCTCCCCGGGCTCAGGCGGATAAGTTTCGCTACTCCGCCCTGGCCAAGAAGAGCCTGGAAAGCCAGAAGGACCTCCATGTTTTTCAGGATACGGTGACCGACCTCATCCTCGACGAATCGGGCACCCAATGCATCGGCGTCATCACCGAACGGGGCAGACGATTCACCGCTCGAAAAACGGTGATTACCACGGGTACTTTCATGGAAGGGAAAATCTTCATAGGCGAGTTCCGTCAGTCTTCCGGCCGACTGGGAGAACCGGCCGCCGTGGGCCTGGGTACCTCCCTGCGCCGCCTGGGCTACCGGGTTGGGCGGATGAAGACGGGAACCCCCGCCCGGGTGCGCGCTTCCTCCCTAGACTGGTCCAAGATGGAAGAGCAGCCGGGAGACGAAGAGATTCAGCCCTTCTCCTTTTCCCGTGAGACAGTGGATCGTCCTTCCATCCCCTGCCACATAACCTTTACCAATGAGGAAACCCACCGGATAATCCGGGAAAATATGGATAAATCGCCCCTCTACTCGGGAGAGATTGTTGGGGTTGGCCCCCGCTACTGTCCCTCCATCGAGGACAAGGTTGTCCGCTTCCCCGACCGGGTGCGCCATCAGATCTTTGTTGAACCGGAGGGTATGGAAACGGAAGAGGTCTACCTGAACGGTATCTCTTCAAGCCTCCCCGAACTGGTTCAGGAAGCCTTTCTTCACACCTTGCCCGGGTTGGAAAACGTAGAAATTATGCGGCCCGGCTACGCCGTGGAGTACGACTATCTGGACCCGCTTCAGCTTAAGCCGACTCTGGAAAGCAAGCGCCATGGGGGTGTTTACTTCGCCGGCCAGACCAACGGAACCTCCGGATACGAAGAAGCGGCGGGACAGGGCCTTTTGGCCGGTCTGAACGCAGCCCTTTCCATGGCCGGGGAGGAACCGCTTATCCTGGGACGGGACGAAGCCTATACGGGGGTCTTGGTGGATGATTTGGTAACCCTGGGAACCAAAGAGCCCTACCGTATGTTTACTTCCCGGGCGGAATACCGTTTGAATCTGCGACACGACGCCGCCCAGATCCGTCTGGCCCATCACGCCCGGCGCTGCGGTTTACTTACTCCGGCGGCGCGGGAAAGGCTGGAGAAAAAAGAGAAGGATTTGTCCGCTATTCAGGAGGTTTTCCGCCGGAAGCGCGTTACCCGGGATATGCTGAACCCCGAGGAGGGACGTTTTACCGAAACTCATCTGGGGAAGGATTTTTATACGGCTCTTAAGGATCCGGAACTCCATATTGAGGATTTTATCCCCCATCTGGCCGAGCTGGATGAGGTCCCCCTCTCTACCTTCCGCCACGGGGAGCTGGATATAAAATACGAAGGGTATATCCAGCGTCAGGAGCGTGAGATCAAGCGCTTCAAGAAGATGGAAAACATCCTTATTCCTGCCGATTTTGACTGGGAACAGGTAGAAGGTATGTCCACCGAATCACTGGAGAAATGTCGCGCCGTCTCGCCCCGCTCCGTAGGGCAGGCTTCCCGGATCTCCGGGGTGCGTCAGTCGGATATTGCGGTGCTGATGGTTCTTTTGGGACGGAAAAGCGGTTCCGGGGAGAATAACGATGAGTAAATTGATTACCGGCCTGGATAAGTTGGGGCTTAAGCCGACTGAAAAACAGCAAAACAAACTGATCTCCTATATAGATGAACTGGAGAAGTGGAACCCCCTCTACTCCCTGGTCAATGCCTCCGGAGACGATCTTATCGTTCGTCATATTCTTGACTCCCTCAGCGGTCTGGGCCTTATTCGCGAGTTGGGTAAAAATCAGTTTAAACCCCGTCTTGCCGACATGGGGACCGGTGGCGGTCTTCCCGGGATTCCTCTTTCTCTTTTTCTGGAAGGGTGGGAGGTCGACCTGGTTGAGCGTTCGGGAAAGCGGTTCAACTTTCTCAATAACATGATTATAACTTTGGGACTGGACCATGTGACCGCCCATCAGAAGGATTTGAAGAATGTGAAGGAGCACTATGATGTTATTACCTTCCGGGCCTTCCGTCCCTTTCTGCCGGAAATCATCAAGGGGCTTAAAAAATGTCTTGCTCCGGAAGGGGTGATTGCCGCCTATAAGGGGAAAATGTCCTCTCTGGAAGAAGAAAAAGCCCTGCTTAAGGACCATTTTGGGCGAATAGAGATACATCCTCTTAAGGTTCCTTATTTGGAAGAGGAGCGTCATTTGCTCGTTTTGGGAGATGCACGCTGGTAATGTTCCGAATCCTTGAGTTTTTCTAGAAAAATGATGATTATTTAAATAAATGGCCCTCCCTCTTATTCGTAAGACAATAAGAGGAGATTCCATTATGAAAGAAGAAATCTATTGCCCTAATCCCCATTGCTCCCATCATCAAAGTCCTTCGAATGATGTAAAATGGTACAAAAAAAGAGGGTTTACGGTTACTAAA
>JAQQAP010000033.1 GCA_028533045.1 Spirochaetales bacterium
ATCGGCTGGATCGGCTGGATCGGCTGGATCGGCTGGATCGGCTGGATCGGCTGGATCGGCTGGATCGGCTGGATCGGCTGGATCGGCTGGATCGGCTGGATCGGCTGGATCGGCTGGATCGGCTGGATCGGCTGGAAAGGCTGGAAAGGCTGGAAAGGCTGGAAAGGCTGGAAAGGCTGGAAAGGCTGGAAAGGCTGGAAAGGCTGGAAAGGCTGGAAAGGCTGGAAAGGCTGGAAAGGCTGGAAAGGCTGGAAAGGCTGGAAAGGCCGACACAAAAAAATGGCTCATTCCCGCCGCAGCCCTTGCGGCCCTGATAGCGATAGTTGGCCTGGCCTTATCGGGCCGAAAATCCCCTGCCCCGGGCACATCCGCTCCACCGGCTTCCGTAGAAGATATCCTTAAAACGGAAGCTGTTGCCCCACCGGCTTCCCCGACTGACCAGCCTCCTTCCCCGGTAACAGAAGGAGAAGGGGTAACAGAAATAACAGAACCGGCAGCAGACGTGGCAAGCGACCTGTCACCGGATATTCCTGAAGCAGAAGAAACGACTCCCCCAAACGAACCGGCTGAAACAGAATCAACAATGAGCGAAACAAGCGAGAATACAGACCCGGCCTTCCAAAACGAAGAGTGGGAAATTAGACCGGCTGCAGGAAATTACTGGACCTGGCAAGTAGAGGAAGGGCAGTCTTTCTGGCGTCTTTATCAAGATGTATATGAAGGCCGAATGGAGTGGGACGACTACTATACTCGCCTGGTAGAATTAAATCCGAACTACAGAAATTTCCATTATATATGGGTGGGAGATAGCTATCCCGTACCGGCTATTCCCTAAATCACCCTGCAAATATGATCGCAAGGTGAACTTTCTCATAATAAACGTCCGAACCCAGCCATTTGGACGTTTTTTTGTCTCCCCTTGTTAGATTATTATCCATGAAAAGATCAGAACAACTATTAATGGCACTGGCGTTAAGCCTATTTATTTTGGGATGTTCCATGGGAGACTCCGATTCTTCGGACTCCTCCGATTCAAGCACAATCGACATCATAGATTATTCGGACAGCATAAGTTTTACCCTCACCGATACAATGCAGGTCACCTTCTATGATGACGAGGGCAACGAAATTGATGAACCGGCCGAAGGGGATGACTTTTACGGCCAGGACGCCCAGTTCACGGGAACGCAGAACTCCTTCTATGACAACGGAGACGGGACCGTAACAGATCTGAATACCGGTCTGATGTGGCAACAAACCCCGGATTTTGACCAATACGGCTGGGAAGAAGCCTTTGACTATGCCGACGAACTCACAACAGGGGGCTATACTGACTGGCGCCTCCCCACCGTAAAAGAGCTCTACTCCCTCATAGATTTTACCGGAGAAATTGTTACCGATGCCAATGACAGCATCCCCTATATCGACACGGACTACTTCTACTACGAATATGTCTCCGATCCCTACATAGGCCAATTCTGGACCAGCACCTTATACGAACTGGGCCCCCTGCAGGAAGACGAAATTGAAGGGGCCTTTGGGGTTAACTTCGGAGACGGCCATATAAAATCCTACGAAACGGGCTATTACTACGACAGCACCGAAACCCTGGTTGCTCCGGGAAACTTCGTTCGCTGCGTCAGAGGCACCGAAGGGGTTTACGGCGTAAACAACTTTAGCACCAACACCGACGATACGGGTGCGGGAGAAGACACGGTAACCGACAGCGCCACAGGCCTCATGTGGATGGCCTCCAACGCGGACACTACCATGAATTGGGAAGACGCCCTTTCCTACGCCGAATCCAGCGACTACGCCGGTTATGACGACTGGCGACTCCCTAACATCAAAGAACTCCAGAGCCTCATAGACTACGACAAGAGCGCCGACTCGGGCGATACCTGGCCCGCCATCGACACGGACTACTTTACCCTGGACTGCGCCGATACGGACTCAAGCAGTACGACTTACACCGACGGTGACACAGCCACCTGGATCTGGTCCAGCACCACCCACGGGGACCAACCGGGGTACGGCTGTTACATGTGCTTCGGACGGGCCTGGAGCAAGGACGACTCGGACGCCACCGACTACTACGACTGGCACGGAGCAGGAGCCCAGAGAAGCGATCCCAAATCGGGAGACCCCGACGACTACGACCTCTCCTCGGAAAATGCCACTGACCTGGTTCAAATTGAGAACTACGTACTGCTTGTGAGGGATGCCGATTAGGAACGACTACACAGAGAGGGGAAAATCGGGTACATTAGGACTTGAAATTGAATCATTCAGGAGTCCTTATGAACCGGGATAAACTAAAAGAAGCCTTCGCCCCTCTCATCCTCTCCGCCTCGGGCTGGAGAAAGGTCTTTGCCGCCGACCGTAACGAAGAGAGTCTTAGCACAGAGATATGCGAAGCAGACCGGCTCCTCACGGCGGCAATGGCCTGGGTTTATGCCGATTTGGTCCTGGCCCAAGGGGGACGGACTATCGCCCTGGGAACGGATAGCCGCCCCACCGGCCCTGCCATGGCGGAAGCGATGATTCCGGTCTACCTGGAGAAGGGTTTAACCGTACAGTACACCGGAATCTGCGCCGCCCCGGAAATCATGGCCTGGACCGGAACCAATCCCTCCCTGGACGGCTTTTGTTACATCTCCGCCAGCCACAATCCCCCCGGACACAACGGGGTCAAATTCGGCCTGGGCGGCGGGGTCATAGGGGGGCAGCTGTCGGCAGACCTGATTACCCAATATAAAATTTTCACCTCCGATTCAGCCCAAATGGAAGCTCTGGAAAAACTCCTGGATGACAGTAATCGGGAGGCCCTTCAAGCCGTTCTGACAGAAAAAGGAACCCACAAAGCGGCTTCATATGCGGCCTATGTCCTCTTCTCCGCCCGAGTTGCCTCAGGGACGGACAGCAAGGAAGAGAAGTTAGCCTTTTTCAAGGAACTCAAAGAGAAAATCTCCGCCCGCCCGATTGGGGTTGTCGCCGAATTAAACGGCAGTGCCCGGGCTCTTTCGGCGGATAAAGAATATCTCACGGGTATGGGGATTCAGGTAAAAACTCTCAACACAACTCCGGGAGTCTTTGTTCACCCCATCGTACCGGAGGGGGATAACCTGAATCTTTGCCGGGAAGAGCTGGAAAAGGCTCACCGGGAAGATGCCTCCTTCCTCCTGGGATACGTACCGGACTGCGACGGGGACCGGGGAAATCTGGTCTACTTTAACGAAAAATCCAACCGGGCGGAGATTCTCGAAGCCCAGGAGGTATTTGCCCTTTCCGCCCTGGCCGAGCTTAGCTATTTGGCCTACTCCGGGGCAGATATGGATCTGGCAGCGATTGCTGTTAACGGCCCCACCAGCATGAGAATCGACCGCCTGGCACAGGCCCTGGGAGCCAAAGTATTCCGTGCCGAAGTGGGAGAAGCCAACGTGGTTAACCTGGCAGCCACCCTCCGGGAAAAGGGCTATATGGTTCCCATTCTGGGAGAAGGCTCCAACGGGGGAAACATCACTCACCCCGCTCAGGTACGGGACCCGCTCAACACTCTTACGGCCCTTCTTAAGCTGCTTCTCATCACCGATAGTGACGAACAAAAGGGACTTTTTCACATTTGGTGCGAAAAGTCTGGCCAGATGGATAAATACAAAAAAGACTTCACCCTGGCCGACATCATTGCCTCCCTCCCGGCCTTCACCACCACCTCCGCCTTCGACGGTAAAGCGAAATTCGCCATAAACTCCCCTACCCACGGACCGCTCAAGGCCCGCTACGAAGAAATTTTTCCCGCCCAGTGGGAAGCGAGAAAGGCTGAATTGGCCGATCGATTCAACATAAGCGGATGGGAAGAACGGAATATGGAAGGGACAGAGGAACGGACCGGAGTGGGGGCTGAATTCCGCTCGGGCGCCGAAAAGGGAGGCTTTAAGATCCTCTTCCACAACAAAGAGGGCCGCTTTACCGACTATATTTGGATGCGCGGCTCCGGAACCGAACCGGTTTTCCGGGTATTGGCCGACTGCGAGGGGAATGATCCGGAACGGGAAGCGTACTTCCTGGAATGGCATAAGGAGATAATCGCCCTTGCAGACAAAAACTAATGCCATCCGGCTCTTGGAGAGAAGTAAGTTACCCTTTGAACTCTTTCATTATGAGGTAGATGAGTCCGATTTAAGCGCCGGGGCCCTTGCCGCCAAAAACGGCCTTGATATAGATAGGATTTTTAAAACGCTCGTACTGAGAACGGTTACGGGAGAGCTCTTTGTGTGTGTGATTCCCGGTTCCTGCGAGCTGAACCTCAAAAAAGCGGCCGCCGCCATGAAAAGTAAAAAAGTGGAGATGATCGCCGTAAAAGAATTACTGCCCCTGACCGGCTACATTCGAGGCGGCTGTTCTCCTCTGGGAATGAAAAAGGCCTACCCCACTCTCATAGATGAAACCTGTCATCTTTTCCCTACCATCTACGTAAGCGCGGGGGTACGGGGTACACAGATCCTCCTTTCTCCGGAAGATCTCATAGATCAGAGTAGAGCTGAGGCTGTCGATTTAGTCTGATTTATTCGCCGCTGATATAATCCCAAATAATCTGAAGATTCCCTTCCGCATCGGATTCATTCAGATTGACGATGAGGTCGGCCATTTCCCGATTCAGAGCATCCCGACGCAAATAGACCTCGTGGAAATCCTCCCGGGGCGTCTCTTCCGAAAGAAAAGGAGGCCGTCCTCCCGCCATGATGCGCTCATAAAGAGTCTCTTCCGGTACGGAGAGATAGACAATGCTTCCCTCTTCCCTCAGAATATTCATGGCTTCTTCGTTCTCTACGGTTCCTCCCCCAAGGGAAATTACCGCCTGCGTGGTGCCCGGATTGAATCGGTTTAGAATATCCTTTAGGGACTCCGTTTCCAGCTCCCGGAACTTCTCAACCCCTTCGGTTCGATAGAATTCCCTAAGAGTAGGATAGTGATTGGCCGCAGGCCGGTTCATAATAAGCTGGTCCAGATCGTACCAGGCACAACCCCGCCTGTCGGCGAGCATACTTCCCAATGTCGTTTTTCCGCAGTGTTTAATACCGCTGAGAACAAGTGTCTTCCGCATGGGCCTAATTATGACATTTTTGTATAAGCAATTCAAGCTTTGTCACAGCCTTTTTTTCGGATATCCGGAAAGATAAGCAAAAGCGTAAAAAATGAGTAGATAGTTTCCTAGGCTAGGCAGAGAAAGGTTCTGAGCCCGGAGCGTGCATTAAGCACGTGAGGACTCAGGTTCTTTCTCTAACGACGCATAGGGAACTAGATGCCATTTTTCCCAAAGACCCAGGGCTTTTTAATATAAGCCTTCCTCCCCTGAATCAACTGCATCTGGGTATTGTGAAACGCCAGGGCCGCCGCCTCTTCTCCGTCTTTTGCAGCAGCAAGAGCGGCCTTTAAGGCTCCATCCCGGCTTTCCAGCATAATTTCACCCATTTCAAAGAGTCCCAGGAGGACCTGGGCTCCGTAACCCCGACCTACCAGGTCGTAACCGGGCCGGCCGAATCCGTGATCCGGGGAGGGGGCATGATCGGGCCGGAAAACACCCCGCCAACCGACGTCGAGAAGGGCAAAAACAACCTGGGCCAGCTCTTCCCGATGTTCTGCATGGTGGCCTTCTCTAAAATGACGGCCTTCGGTCTCGATGGGGCGAAGGTGAACATGGGGAAAAACATCGTGTATATCAAGTCCCAGGGATTTTCCGTAGTCAGCCAGCTGATAAACAAGACTGGTGATTTCCCGGTTCTGTTCCCGAGGGAGAAGGGACCCAATACAAAGGTTAACTCCACAGCCGTGATCAAGGAGGAATTTGTAGCCTTCCACATCTCCCACGGCTCGGGGAGTTCCCAAAAAGGGGCTAAAAGCGGGGTCGTCCGCATGACAGCAAAGCCGTACACCCGCATCTTTTCCTACGGGTACGACCTTATCCAGAAAATAGGCAATATTCTCCCGCAAATCTTCGACGGACATATTCTTATACTGCCCCACGGCGGCCCGAAAATCTTCCAGGGTGAATCCCTCCTGGGCCCCTGGGAGTCCGGCGGTTATCATTTTAGTTAAGGCTTCCCGGCGGGCATCGTCTTTTGAGAGGGTATTCTCCCAATAGTCCCGGGCAACGGCTATGTCTTCCGCCGAATAGGAACCGTCTTCTATATATCCCTCTTCCGTATCATGACGCTTAAGAACGTAAATATCAAAGGCCATGAAGGCGTCATCTTCGTATTCCAGGGCTTTTGAACCGTCTTCCAGGGCTACCAGGTCCGTACGGGTCCAGTCAGCTACGAGCATAAAGTTCCCCACAATCTCGGTCACCCCGAATTTTCCCAGATTCTTAAGGCTTTCCTTATAGTTTTCAATATGCTTATCACGCTCGGGAGAACCGTTTTTGATCTCTTCTGTAAAGACAAGGCTTTCCGCCGTACACCAGTAGAGACCGGTCTTTTCCCCGTTTTTGCCATACCAATCATAGAGAGCTTTTCCTTTAAGGTCTGCGGGGGCATCGGAGGAAGGGAGGAATTCCACTTCTATCTTTCGTTTAGCCACCTCTTCTTCGGTCCAGACTTCACCGGGAGCAATATGATGAAGGGCGGAGATAATATTGGTGATTCCCGGAGTCTGACGAATGTTTCGAATCGTCACCACATCTTCCGGACCAAACCATCTCATACCGGCTCGTACCCGGTCTTTCTTATAGGATTTATTCGCTCTTTCGCTCATAATTGTCTCCTTAACTTTTCTCTTCTTTTTAGTACAATCCGAACTATTTTAAACCATCATCCCCAATACGAGCAAGAAAATCCGCCCGAGTGGTGTTATTCTCCATATAGGATTATTTATTCCCCCTGTTTAATTCGGGTTGACGAAAGAGGAATATTTCGTATTTTTAAAGTATGGCAGACAAGATGATCAGCGCCGCCGAGAGCCGGCAGAGAATAGAAGCATTCAGAAATATCATGGACCGGGAAAATCCCGATTGGGAAATGGCCCTGATTCTGGGAAAGATAAATCAGTTCTACCTGACCGGTACTATGCAGGACGGCTTTCTTTGCGTAGAGCGCGAGGGTAAGGCCGTTCTATGGGTTCGGCGAAGTGTTGAGAGAGCCAAGGATGAATCGCCCCTGGAAAATATTGAGGCCATGGGCAGCTACCGACAGGCTTCCGGTCACTATAAAAGTCTTCCCAAACGGCTTTATCTGGATAAGGAGATTGTATCCCTTTCCGTTATGGAGCGGCTGCAGAAAGCCTTTGCCTTTGAATCATGGGGAGGGGTTGATAGGCAGCTCCTTAAAATCCGCAGTGTAAAGTCCTCCCGGGAAAGGGAGATTATGACCCGGTCAGGCCGACTTCACAAGGAGCTTTTTGAACAGAGGATTCCCCCTTTGCTCCGGGAAGGTATGGACGAAAGGGAATTTACCATACGGGTTTTTCAGGAGATGATGGACCTGGGCTACCATGGTGTGTCCCGATTTAATATGTTTCAGACGGAAATGATGGCCGGTCAGATTGGCTTTGGGGAAAACAGCTGCTACCCTTCCTACTTCAACGGCCCCGGCGGAAACAAGGGACAGCATGCGGCGGTGCCCCTCTGGGGAGAAACCAACCGTAAACTCGCAAAGGGGGACATGGTTTTCACCGATATCGCCTTTGGGGTGGACGGCTACCATACGGACCAGACCATGACCTACCTCTTTAAAGGGGAGCTTCCCTCGCAGGCCCGGACCTACCACGACTACTGCGTGGAACTGCGGGACAAGGCTGCCGCCCGTCTTAAGCCGGGAGAAATTCCTTCCCTCCTCTACGCCGACATTCTGGAAGAGATTGCCGCCCATGCCCCCGCCGGTTTTGCCGAATGCTTCATGGGACATCCGGGGAATCAAGTAAAATTCCTGGGCCACGGTGTGGGCCTGCACATAGATGAATATCCCGTTATTGCCAAGGGCTTCGACGAACCCCTGGAAGAGAATATGATTATAGCCCTGGAGCCCAAATGCGCTATTCCCGGAGTGGGGACGGTGGGAGTGGAGGATACTTTTGCCGTGGGCGCCGGAGGGGGAGAGTGCCTGACAGGCGGGGGAACGGGGATGATAAAACTATGAGGATCAGACAAGTAAGCCCTTCCCTCTACGCGGTACAAATTGCCTATGTGAAAGTTTTCCTTATTAAGGGAGACGACGGATGGACCTTGATAGATACGGGATTTCCAGGCCGGGGAAAAGCCATTCTCCAAGCCATGAAAAAAGCCGGTCTCGAAGGCCCGGTAAACCAGATTATTATCACTCAGCTCCATGGGGATCATACGGGCAGTCTGCATTATTTAAAAGACGCAACCGGGGCTAAAGTATATGCCCATGAGCTGGAAACGAAGGCGATTGAAACGGGCCTGACCATGAGATCCTGCGTGCCCGCTTCGGGAGCTTTCAAATGGTTTGTGACCAAAGTGATTCTCCGGGGAGGCAAACCGACTTATTTGAAAGAGGGGACAACGGTTGATATACAGCTTAAAGGGGGAGAGATTCTTCCTTTCGGTCCCGGTTTGGAGGTCATCCATACCCCGGGTCACACGACCGGTCATATTTGTCTGTTGCTTAAGGAAGAAGGAAATATCCTGATTGCGGGAGACGTGGCAACGGGAGGAAGAGCACCTACGGAGCCCATGCTCTTTGAAAATGAATCGGATGGAAAGATAAGTTTAGACCGACTGGGTAAGATGAGCTTCGACAAGGCTGTCTTTGCTCACGGAAAAACCATTAAAGGGAAGGCTTCAAAACTATTTCGTAAAGCCTTCCCCGTGTAGAATTCCCCATCCCTGTACAGGCGAGGAAAACAATTTTATTTTGTTGCTCCACTTAAAGCCTGATCAAGAAGAACATAAAAGGGATCATAGCTAATGGTAGCTCCGCTCACCGCATCGGCCTGGGTAGCTGTCTGAGAGCTTATAACATAGGCTTCCAGTGCGGCAGCCTGCTCATGCCAGGGAGCCATAGCTCCGCCATTCTCTACCATGGGATAACCCCCGTCAATAGAGATTTGCTCCTTGGTGCTTCCGTCTTCCTTTACACCGTCCCAATCAACAGAAACAATATAACCGGAAGTTATAGTCACCCCCATAGTACCTTTCAAGCCGTTTTTAGCATCAAAAGCCTCTTCCTGTGCCTGATAGTAACCGTCCCGGTAAGGTCCATAACCTACGGGTCCCTTTTCCAGGGCTATCTCAACCAAACGGATAAAGTCACCTACCTTAATGGTAGCGCCGCTAATGGCATCGGTATGCCCTGCGTCATCGGTGAGAGTGATCGCTTCCAGATTCTGAGTTTCTATGAAGAAGTCCTCCACAGCCTTGGCCTGAACATACCAGGGAGCCATAGCACCCCCCTTGGATTGCATGGGGTACTGGCCACTTTCGGAAAGGGTCTTCTTATCAACTCCGGACTTAACATTGGAACCGTTCCAGGACACTTCCTCAATCTGACCGTCTTCTACAACAACTGTGACATTATACTTCCAACCTGATGAGGCATACTCCCTGTCCTGGGCAAAATACACCCCGTCCTCATAGGTGCCCTTAGTTGCAGTACAAGAAAGAAGGCCGGCTACAGCCACCAACATAAATAAATATTTGCTCATTCTATCTCCTTTGGGATTACCCCATATATATTTTGGAATCACTTGCTTAGAGACTCAGCTCAAGACAGGAGATTCCTAAAATTAACTTTTTCTGTTCACCAATGTCTCCACCAGTTGGCGGAACACCTTCTTATCGGGAAAGTCCAATCGGTCCAGCCGTTCTAAAAAGGACTGACGATACTCCTTTCCTATTTTCCCGGCTTCGGCCACGCCTTTCCCGGACAAAACAATCCGCCCAATGGTTCGAGGAAACAGAATATACCAGGGGTACCGGCAAAGCTTCTGCAAAAAAGCCCCCCCTTCTTCAAGGGCCAGGATGAGAGGTAGAGTGGGAATCCCCGCCCTAATATCGCTTCCGGTCCTTTTTCCCATTAGCTTTCCATTCCCCCCATAATCCAGGATATCATCCTCGATCTGAAAGGCCATTCCAAAATCGATCCCCAACCGGTAGAACTCCCGGGAGACTTCCTCATTCACACCGGAAAGAACGGCTCCGGTAAAACAGGAGAGTCCAAAAAGCTCCGCCGTTTTTCCTTGTATTCGCCGAAAGTACTCCTCCCGGTCTATGAAAA
The DNA here is from genome assembly GCA_028533045.1 of Spirochaetales bacterium. Lineage (GTDB taxonomy): Bacteria > Spirochaetota > Spirochaetia > DSM-2461 > DSM-2461 > SZUA-368. The sequence continues at coordinate 10,233 of JAQQAP010000033.1, forward strand.
ATTCCCCCTGGGTCGAATCTTGTCGTATCTCACTCAGGCATAGGCGGGAAATACTCTCGCTTAAGCCTTTCACCAATGGCTCCGCATGGGCTCGGGAGGCTAGTTCCAAGGCACGGGATAAAAGATAATCTCCTGTCAACACAGCCTGCTTCGCCCCCCGGGCGGCGTAAGCAGTAGGTCTCCCCCGGCGCAGAGGGGAACGGTCTATCACATCGTCATGAATGAGGGTTGCCCCATGTAGCAGCTCGATAGAAGCAGCGGCCTCAATAAGATGGGGATGAACTTCCTCTCCCGCCGTAGCGGAAAGCAAAAGAAATGCCGGCCTGAGTAACTTCCCCGAATTGCAATATAGGTTTTTCAAATCGTCCTTCACCGGAGAGGGGCTGGAATCAATCACCTCCCCTATAACGTTCAGGACCTCCTGGAGTTTACTCTGTACCGTGGGGAATTTATCCCAGAGACCATGGGTCCTCAACGACGTTTTTTCCTTTTCTTTCCCGGTTCTCCGCAGTACAGATAAGATCGTTTAGCCAGTGAGGTGTTATTCCAACCTTTCTTAAGAAGGGGCATGGCCCAATAATCGAGCCCAGCCGTTCGTCCCGCTCCGCCCAGCATAAGAAAGGCGGCGAAAATGAACCAGACCTGGGACCAGCTGAACATGCCGGAGAAGGTAAAAACCAGACACATGATGATGGACACTCCCGCTGCGGGAAAGGTAAAAAGTCCGCCTATCAGAGCAAGCCCTATCAGACATTCAACGGCCACAACCATACCCTGGAAAAAACCAAAGTCCATATGGGCGGCCATACCGTCCATGAAGGTCTCCCGGAACCAGGTAACAATAATTCCGTCGTAGGGAAAAATCGTCTTATCCAAATCCCAGATAGGCCCCCAGGCTCTCACCGTTTCTGTTACAGCCTGGGTCACCTCGCCCGCCGCATCGCTTGCGGCACTAACGACATCGGCAGCCGCATCGGTGGCGACTTCAACAACCTCATCCACAGGCGGAGACGTTCCGCCATCGGCACCGGCTTCACTGGCAGCAGAGACCGCTTCCACAGCCTGCTCAACCACACCGTATCCTTCGGTACCCTTCTGGGCCACCCCGGAACTGAACATCCAGGTGGAACTACTGCCCTTGGCCCGGTTCAGCCAGCCTTCGCCAATCTTGTTCACCCCTTCGGTGAGCCACATCAGTCCCAGCCACATTCGCAAAGGAACCGCCCATAGAGCCTGAATATTTCCGGCGATAAATCCGCCCAAAAGGGAGCGCTTATTCTTAACGTGAAAAATTTCGTGTCCCAGATACTTGGACCAACCGTTCATACCGCACACCGTATGGAGATAATAACAGTTAACCAGATGCTTGAGTGCCATGGCGAAGATACCGCTCAAAGACATGCCCATGGTATGGGAAACCCCATAGCGACCGCCAATGGAGACCATAAAACCGTGAAATTTCGCCTTGAACGCGGTTTTCTTCCCCTTACCGGTTATGGCGTGGATAATATTTTTTACCGCCACAGCAGCAGTCTGTTCCGCCGCTTCTACAATCTGGGGGATAGGCCGCTCATTTTCGTGGAGGTACCACTGAATATCCCCGGCCAGGTACACTCCGTCTTGCTCGGGTGTTTCCATATATTCATCCACTCTAAGGCGCTCCACATGGCCTACGGTGAAGCCCCAAGCCTTACCCTGGGTATTTCCCTTAACGCCGCAGGTCCAAATAAGAGTTTCACACTCAATATCATCGCCTTCCTTAAAGCGGCAAAAATCTTTACCCACTTCGCTTACATGGGACTTAAGCCTTACGTCAACGCCCTTCTTCACCAGGTATTTCATGGCCTTGGCCCGGGGTTTCTCGGGAATCATATTCAGGATATTACCCATGGCTTCCACATTGATAAGCTTATATTCGTCTCGATCAATACTATATTCGTCACACAACAGGGGAAGCCACTCTATCAGCTCGCCCACCATCTCTATACCGGTAAAACCCGATCCGGCCACCACAAAGGTCAACAGTTTCTTACGGGCTTCCTGGTCTACAACTTGAGAAGCTTCCCGGAATTTGCCAATAATGTGGTGCTTAATGCGAACAGCATCATCATAGCTCCAAAGGGTCAGGGCATTTTCCCTGATTCCGGGAATACCAAAGTCAGTCGGTTCCGCCCCGATTCCCATAATGAGATAGTCATAGGAGAAATCTTCTCCCTCGCACTTAACCACCTTTGCTTCCCGATCGATTCCGGTTACCCGGTCGCACACCACATTAACTGAGGTACCGGAGAAAATCCGGTCAAAGCTGATTCTTACCGAATCTTCCGGAACCCGATTACCGGCTACTTCATGCAGCTCGGTCATAAGAGTATGAAATCTATTTTTATCAATAAGGGTGATGGAAACATCCTTATTTTTCTTGAAGGCTTTATTAAGAAGCTTTCCTGCATGAACGCCGGCATATCCGCCGCCCACAATAACAATTTTTTTCAATGGGGTCCTCCCTGGCCTCTATATATTTTTACGTATATAAGGCTTCCGTAACTTAATGGGTAAATTATTACCCATATAGTAGAATCTTGCCAGCTTTTCTTACCTGTTTTTACATATTTTACGGGGTTTCTTTGTCTTTCCCGGTCGGGAAGAAAAAAATAGACTATATAAACAGTCGGATTTCCCGTTGTCATGGACCAGACAAAGACCTATACTTGATCCCAGACAGTATGGCTATCCTAGTGGTCATAAAAGGAATTTACATGAAAAAGCATATCTTTACCTTAATACTTATCATCACAGCCTCTCTCCTGTTCGCTTCAGGAAAAGAAGAAAAATCTACCGATGAAATAATTCGCATTGGCTACCTCCCCGACGCGGGAACCCTCCCCCTCTTCCTTATGGATAATGTGGAAATGGTCCCCTTCATGAGCGCCCTGGAAAGAAATACGGCCATGCAGATAGGAGAGCTTGACGGCATGATGAGCGATCTGGTCTCCCTGATCAGCTTCAGGACTCAGGGGGTCAATCAGTCTATCCTTACCATAACGGAAAGCCGCTTTCAGATTGTGGGAGCCAAGGGGTTAGACGAAAGCGGTGTCTGGCCCGTGGGGCTTTCGGAAAATACCATCGTGGAGTTTATGGTGGATCAGCTGGTTCCCTCTTCGGCGGAACTGGATAAAATAGCCATTCCCCAGGTTCCGGTTCGCCTGGAAATGCTCCGCACCGGACAAATCCCCCTGGCTTGCCTCACCGACATTCTGGCCCTCTCCCTTCCGGGGGAAGAATTCGTTGTTATCCGGGACCAGAAAGAAACGGGCCTCGAACCGGCGGTACTGGTTTTTTCCGATGACTTCCTGGAAGCTAACCCGGGCATGGGCGAAAAACTACAAAACCAGTGGAACGAAGCGGTCAAGCTGATTAATGGGGATCCCGATTCCTACAGCGCCCTGCTCTATGAAAAAGCCCGGATTCCCGAAGACAGCGACTACGACGTACCCCACTTCCGTTCCATAACCCTGCCCGATGAGAACACCGTCGAAACCGTGTTGGACTGGTACGAAGCCAAGTACGGCCTGGAAACACGCCCGGCCTACGAAGACCTCCTCATTCCCCTGGGAGACTAAATGGCCTACAAAAACCTGCAGGACTTCATCGCCCTTCTGGAAAAAAAGGGTGAACTCAAGCGCATCACAGCACAGGCCGATCCCTACCTGGAGATCACCGAGATCTGCGACCGGGTCAGCAAAGCAAACGGCCCGGCCCTGCTCTTTGAAGATGTCAAAGATTCGGAGTACCCCCTGCTCATAAACGCCATGGGGAGCTACGACAGGATGGCCCTGGCCCTGGGGGCCGATTCGCTGGACGAAAAAGCCGCCGAATTGGAAGAGCTGATGGGGTGGGCCTTCTCCCAAATGAGAAAGCTCGATGTGATGAGCTTCTTCCCCAAGATGAAGTGGGCCCGCCTTTTCTTCCCCCGAAAGGTGATGAACGCCCCCTGCCAGCAGGTAGTCAACCATAAACCGGACCTGGCCAAGCTTCCCGTCCTCACCTGCTGGCCCGGCGACGGAGGCCCTTTCTTCACCCTGCCATTGGTTATTACAAAAGACCCCGAATCGGGAGCCCAAAACATGGGCATGTACCGTATGCAAGTATTTGATAAAACCAGCACAGGCATGCACTGGCATCACCACAAGGACGGGGCCCATTACTTTCAGAAATATAAGGAGCGGGGAGAGAAAATGCCCGTGGCCGTAGCCCTGGGAGACGACCCGGCGGTTACCTACGCCGCCACCGCTCCCCTGCCCGAAGGCATCTCCGAACTCTTTTTTGCCGGCTACCTGAGGGGTAAACCGGTGGATACGGTCAAATGCGTCACCTGCGATCTGGAAGTCCCCGCCCAGGCGGAATTCGTCCTGGAAGGCTACGTGGACCCGGCCGAACCGCTCCGCAAAGAGGGGCCCTTTGGAGACCACACCGGCTACTACTCCCTGAGCGACGACTATCCCGTCTTCCACGTAACCTGCCTCACCCACCGGAAAAACCCGGTCTATCCCTGTACCATCGTGGGCCAGCCCCCCATGGAGGATTGCTACATGGCCAAGGCGACCGAACGGATCTTCCTCCCCCTCATCAAGATGATTAACCCGGAGATTGTGGATATGAACCTGCCCCTGGAAGGGGTTTTTCACAACTGCGCCCTCATATCAATAAAAAAACGCTACCCCGGCCATGTTCACAAGCTCCTTAACAGCCTGTGGGGATTGGGGCAGATGATGTACACCAAAATGATAATCGTGGTGGACGATGATGTGGATGTTCAGGATGTGAGCAAGGTGATGTGGAAGGTTTTTAACAACATAGATGCGGAACGGGACCTGATTAAAAGCCCGGGACCTCTGGATACTCTGGATCACGCCTCTCCCCGGGCCCGTTTTGGTACCCGATTGGGAATCGACGCCACCCGGAAGGGCCCCATGGACGGCCATCACCGGGAGTGGCCCGACGACATTGTTATGACCGATGAAATCAAAGCGCAGGTAGACCGGCGCTGGAAGGAGCTCGGCTTTGAGTAGATTGGGACGCATCAGCCATGCGGTCATGCTGGAACACACCCTTTTCTCCCTTCCCCTGGCGGTAAGCGCCCTCCTATTGGAAAGCGGGGGAAGCCCCGCCCGAGGCAAGGTACTCTGGATTCTGGCCGCCGTCTTTGGCGCCCGGAACGGAGCCAACGCCCTGAACCGTCTTATAGACCGAGAGATTGACGCTGCCAACCCGCGCACCGCCGACCGGGACCTTCCCAGCGGACGGGTAAGCAGCAGGGAACTGGTTATTTTTACCGCCCTCTGCGGCCTCCTCCTTCTCATAGCCGCCTGGCAACTCAATCCCCTCTGCCTGGCCCTCACTCCGGTGGCGGCCCTTCTCATCGGAGGCTACTCATTTACGAAACGATTCACCTGGCTCTGCCACTACTGGCTGGGCCTCACCTGTTCCGCCGCCGTAATGGGAGCCTTTCTGGCTTTGGCGGGGCGCTTTGAACTCCGATTCTTCCCCCTCACCGCCGGAACGGCCCTCTGGATCGCCGGCTTTGACATCATTTACGCCCTCCAAGACCTGGAACACGACCGCAAGGAGGGACTCCACTCCATCCCGGCCCGCTTCGGTAGGCGGGGGGCTCTCGTCCTTTCCGCCCTGAGCCACTTGGGTGCCCTCTTTTGCTGGGGCCTCACCGCCTATTTCTACCCCCTCCGTTTCTGGTTCTTCCTGGGCCTGGGAGGAGCGGCACTCCTTCTGGGAGCGGAACATATTCTGGCCCGGCGTGGCACCCGAATCCCCCTGGCCGCCTACAAGCTAAACCAGATTCTCTCCCCCCTGCTCACAGCCTTTATCATCCTTGACATCTACCTTCCCGGAGGTCTCCATGGAACAGTCTAAATCGATTACTCTCGCCCTCACCGGAGCCAGCGGCGCCCCCTACGGCCTGCGTTTGGCAGAACTTCTCCTGGAACAGGGCATAGAAATCCACCTGCTTCTCTCCGACACGGCCCCCACCGTTATCAGACAGGAAACAGGCCGTCCCCCGGAAGAGTGGCTGGCCGAACTGTCCCCCAAAGGGAAAATCAGCCTTCTGGACAACAAAGATTTTTCCGCCCCCATCGCCAGCGGCTCCTACCCCAACCGGGGAATGGTGGTAGCTCCCTGCAGCATGGGAACCCTGGGACGAATCGCCTCGGGCCTCTCCTCCAACCTGATTGAACGGGCCGCCGACGTCACTCTTAAAGAACGGCGAAGACTGATTTTGCTCTGCCGGGAGACCCCTCTCTCCTCTATTCACCTGGAGAACATGGTAAAAGTGGATCGGGCGGGAGGAATCATCATGCCCCCCGTGCCCGCCTTTTACTCCGGCCCCCAAACCATTGCGGATCTGGTGAACCAGACCTGTTACCGGGTGATGGACCTGATGGGCCTGCCCCTGGAGAAAACCTTTCGCTGGGGGGCGGAACTTGATTGAGTTTAAGGATCTGACCTTCTCCTACAGTCCGGACCGACTTCTTATAGACCGACTGAATCAAAACTGGGAGAAAGGCCTCTTTCACATGGTCATAGGCCCCTCGGGCTGTGGAAAATCCACCCTTCTCTCCCTGGCGGCGGGACTCCTCGCTCCCACAAAAGGCCAGATAAACCTTATGGGCAGTCCGGTTGTACCGGGGAGAAGGGACACCTCCTTTGTCTTCCAGGACCACGGCCTCTTCCCCTGGATGAATGTAAGAAAGAACCTCTCCCTCCCCCTGAAAATACGCTCCCACAAGAAAGAGTTCATAGAAGAAAAAACCAATGAGCTGCTCCGATTAATGGATTTACCCCACCGGTCCAAGGCCTACCCGGGAGAACTGTCCGGAGGCGAAAAACAGCGCCTGGCTATTGCCCGGGCTCTCATAAGCGATCCCTCCCTCCTCCTTCTGGACGAACCTCTCTCCTCCCTGGACGCCATGACCCGGGAAGAACTGCAGGACCGCATCTTTGACCTGCGCCATATCCGGGAAGGAGGACTGACCCTTATCATGGTGACCCATAGCATAGAAGAGGCGGTGTATCTGGGGGACCGAATCCACATAATGAACCGCCGGGGAGAACTGATTTCCCGGGAGAATCAACCGAGAGGAAAAGGATTCCGACGGGAGACAGCCTACTTTGAGGCCTGCCGCCAGCTCCGTATCAACCTGGAAAATCACTGTAGAGGAGAAGAGCCGTGAGAGCGTCTTTAATCAGTTTAACCGCCATGCTCCTTCTTTGGCAGATAGCCTCCCTGCTGGTCAATCTTCCCTTTCTTCCTCCCCCGGTAGCCGTATTCCGCCAAATGGTCCAAAGCTTTACCGCCGGCAACTTAACGCCCCACCTGCTCATTTCCCTCTACCGGGTTATGGCGGCGATTAGCTCCGCCTTTGTCCCCGCCCTCCTCCTGGGACTGACGGCGGGACGTAAAAAACAGGCCGACCGGGCCATAAGCCCTGCGGTCTATCTGCTTTATCCGGTCCCCAAAGTCGCCCTGCTGCCGGTTATCCTGCTTTTTTTGGGCCTGGGAAACCTTTCAAAAATATTCTTTGTGGCCCTCATCATCTTTTTTCCCTTCTACCTCAATATCCGTGACGAAGCGGCCGGTCTGGAGGAAAAATACTTTCAATCCCTCCGAACCCTGGGAGGCGGTAGGAAGGATATTCTCAAGCATATCCTTCTGCCCGCTCTGCTCCCCCGTATTTTCTCCTCCCTCAGAATGGGACTGGGAACGGCCATTGCCGTACTTTTCCTGGCGGAGACCTTTGCCACCCGGGAGGGTATCGGCTGGTACATCATGGATAGCTGGTCCCGCCTGGCCTACGGAGAGATGTACGGGGGAATCATGGCGTTAAGCCTCTCCGGGCTGTTCCTGTTCTTTCTTTTGGACCGGGGAGAGAAACATTTTTGTTCCTGGCACCCCTCCAATAAGTAAACGTTTTTTATCGACTACCTTTTTACCGCTGCCTTCCTGTCAAAACCACGAAATCAACTCGGTGGAATTTTATCTTTATATGGGATTGAATCTTAACTAATTTTAAAAAGAGTGGTATTTCCCTCTCCCATATCTATACTTTATAAGGTGAAATCGGGCAACAAACATATATATCCTATTTTGCTGATAACCTTCACCCTCTTCAGCTTCCTCATAGTCACTCTTCTTGGCAGCATGATTTTCCTTCAGTATTCAAAGGGAGCCCGAGCAGCCATGGATATGACTCGAAGACTGATTAATGAGAATATCAATCAGCTTGTTCTTGAAATGGAAAAGCTCTATGACCCGCTGTACTTCGTGGTGGGACAGGCCTCGGGGCTTCCGGGATTCACCGAGAAATTCACCTTCCAGAGTCATCCGGCGGAACAGTACTTCATCAATTCTATTGACCGCTACGATCAAATCCAAAATATGTTCATAGGCTACGAAGACGGGGATTTTTATGAAGTACTCTCCCTCAGAGGTCCTGACAGGGAAGCACTTCAACTCTCTATCGGAGCCCCGGAAGAGAGTGAATATGCCATTTTACGTCAGTTTTCCGTAGAAGGTCGGGAAAAACCGGTACGAATCTGGAAATTTCTCAATAAAACACGCCATACAATAGGTTCCCGCCAGGAATGGGAAACCGACTACGATCCCCGCCTCAGAACCTGGTACAAAGATGCCTGGGGTAACAAGGAACCGGTAAAAACCGGGCCTTATCTTTTTCATAACTTCAATCTACCGGGCATTACCATTTCACAAACCCTCAACGGGCAGATGAACGGCGTCATAGGAGCGGATATGCTCACCGATGAACTTAACGATTTTCTCGGAGAGCTTGGCAAAAATCAAGGGGCTTTGATTCTGCTGTTTAACGGAAAGGAAGAGTGCCTGGCCTGCCCCGTAGAAGCCTCTATCCACCGAGACCTCGTGGGACTTCCCCGTTTGAGTGAGTCGGCCCATCCCGCCGTCAAGGGCTATCTTGCGATGGAAGAACGACCATATCTTGATATTGACCGGGAATTAACCGTGAGATCGGAAGGAGAAGAGTACATTATCCGCATCCATCCCATGCCCGGATTTAACCAGGAATACCTCTTTATCGGGATCTCCAAAGATCAGATTCTCGCCCCCATAAAATCTATTCTTCGCCTGACAACACTCCTCTCTCTAATAATTATTCTCCTTTCCGTTCCCATAATCCTTTTTCTTTCCTCCCTCATCAGCAAACCACTGGACCAACTGGTACAGGAAGCTCGAAAAATCGCAGAGTTTCAGTTGGATGATGACATTGAACCGTCCGGTTTTATCTATGAGACCCACCGCCTTAGCGAGGAGATGGCCTCTATGAAAAAGGGGTTGCGCCTCTTTTCCAGTTACGTGCCCTCCGACCTGGTGAAAAAGGTTATTACCACTCCCTCCGAACAGTGCTGCATAGGAGGCCATTGCCGTCAAATGACGTTCCTTTTTACGGATGTGGAAGATTTTACCTCCATAACGGAGTGTTGCAGGGTGGAATCCATATTTGAGCAACTTTCCGACTACTTTGGCGGAATGTCTGCCGTTATAAAAAAACAACTGGGCACAGTGGATAAATACATTGGAGACTCACTAATGGCCTTCTGGAACGGTCTTAAAGATGTGGATAACCATGCAGACCAGGCCTGCCAAGCCGCGTTGGAATTGGTAACAATTACCAATAATCTGAATGAAAGCTGGATAGAAAGAGGCTTCCCCCCCTTTAGAACCCGCATAGGAGTAGAAACAGGCCGGGCAATGGTCGGAAACGTTGGGTCCTCCAAAAGAATGAACTATACCGTAATAGGCAATACAGTTAATCACTGTAGCCGCCTGGAAGGTCTAAACAAATTCTATCAAACCCAAATTATAATAGGTGAAGGGACAAAACAGAGCTTAACCCGCCCCTTCCTCCTACGCCCTCTCGATTCGGTGATTGTCAAAGGAAGCAGCACTCCCGAAAAGATTTACGAACTAAGAGGCGAAGCACATAAGGCCGATTCTCTTGAAGTCGACTTTACCGAAATTTCCCGAATGGGAATGGAAAGTTATCTGAACCGGAATATCTCGGAATCGCTAAATCATTTCCAATCGGCACTGGAGCTTAAGGAACAGGATTACCATACCCGAAAAATGGTTGACCGCTGTAAAGAGCTTCTTCACAATTCACAGATAGAAAAAGAAGATTGGACACCTCACAGAAGGATGTATCGCAAATGAAAATTCCCTGTCGAATCGGCTTCCCCCTTATTCTTCTTGTTCTGAACCTTTTTCCCCTCTCTCCCGGGGAAATCGTCCTGGCCAGTTCCAATATCCAGCAGGAAAGAAAGGAAGAACTCCGCTACCTATGCCGGGTGTTTGAACTCTACCACCCGGGGGTAACCATAAAGCTGCTTGACTACTCCGACGAGACACCGGAGGAGCTCTTTGATGAGAAGGGCCATTCCAAGGCGGATGTGCTCATAGCCGATTCTCCTATTCTCCAACAGCTAGCCAGAAGCGAAAAACTGGACAGGCAAGCAGCAGAAACCGTTATTAATGACCTGGGGACGGACCTTTTTTACCGGGGAAGTCTGGAGGCTCTCTACTGTCCCGCCACCACCTCCTACTGCGCCATTCCCTATACGGCTTGGCTCCAGCTCATCTGGTACAGACAGGACCTGCTTAAAAAGGCGGGACTTAATACGCCCCAAACAGCGGATGAGCTAATATCTACAGCACGGGACATAGAAGAACAAAATCTATCTCCCTATGGAATTATTGTAGGAAACCAACAGGATCGCTATCTCCTCCAATGTTACTACCATTTAGGAAACCTGGCTTATTCCGGGAAAAGCAGTTCCAGGGAAGGGCTCTACCAGGAACAGATCCTTGAATTTTACCGTACCCTGTCACAACTCAGCCCCAACGGGGAAATGACATGGCGGGCCAGGGACTATTACTTTCAGAACCAGGTTCCCTTTCTTGTCTACTCCACCCATCTCATGGATGATATAGCCATAGAAGAAATAGCCGCCGATTCCCTAACGGGGAACAACTTCCCCGAGCTTCCCGGGCAAGGTTCTGGAAGGAAGATATCTGAAAATACCCGCTTTATATCAACTCTCTATAAAGGAGAGGAACCAATCAGCTTTGGAAGCGTCACCGGATGGGGAATATTTAAGGATTCAGAAGAGAAGGAGACCGTTCAGGAGTTAATTCACTTCTTTTTCCGCCACGACACCTACATATCCTATATGCATATGAGCCCGGGAGGAATGCTTCCCGTGCGAAAGGACCTTACAGACGACAATAATTTTTACCGCGATCCCCAAGGGGTATTTCTAAAATTTGGGAAAGAAACAATTATGAACCTGTGCCAAAGCATAGAGTACCTCCATGTTTTGCCCAATGAGGAAAACTTCTCTTCAGCCCGGCTCTATAAAGAACTTTGGAAAGAAAACTGACTAAGTGATTCGTTAGAAATTCATGAGACAAGACCAATTGCCCCTTATCCCTTCAATATTTTCTGGACAAGAGACCAAAGTCGGTGTAATATGAAGTAATTCCTATATGGCTATAATTTCATAGTACTTTCTTCATATTTTTCCCCGTGCCCGGCTTTTGTTAATTGACGGGCACGGGTCTTATGCCAACCCCGCATCCCCTAAGATGGAATGGAGGTAATTCTCCTTAAGACTAACATCGACTTCAAAGTGCCCTAGGGAACAACTAAAGGGAATAGCAATAACCGGATTATTACGGGGCCATGAGATGGAATGGTCCTTCCCCTGGACCACAAAGGGAACGGTGATATCCAAATCATATTCCCGAATCTGCCCCAGGGCATTTCCCGATATAATATTGGTCATTTCTCCCACCATACTGCTTATGATTTCTCTGCGGCTACTATCGTCTCCGGTGGAAACATCGGATTTATCCAACAATCCTTCTACAATACGTTCGGTCAAACGTAATGCCACAACACCTTCCGCAACACCGGTTACACCAATAACACCGGAAATATCCCAGCGATGGGTATGCATACTTTGCAATATGGTTTTCTGACCTACTCGGGGAGCCACCCCCAGCATATTTTCAAAAAGATTGATTGTTGAATCAAGAAAAGGATTAATGTGAACAGCCTTCATAGGGGCACCTCCGGGAAATTAGTCGGTGCCCCTATTTTATCACGTTATAAGTCATAAACACAGTTTTTTTATTCCACGCTCAGTACATCTTTCATAGCACTCAGAAAGCTATCCTTAGGAAGAGCGCCCTGGGCCATTTGGGGCTGACCGTCCTTGGGAATAAAAAGTATGGAAGGAATGCTGGAAATACCAAAGGCTCCGGCCAACTCCTGTTCCTTTTCCGTGTTAATCTTATATACGTCCATCTTTTCGGAATACTCGTCGGAAAGTTCATCCAAAATAGGAGATACCATCTTACAGGGACCGCACCAATCGGCATAAAAGTCTATTATCGCCGGACGGTCTCCTTTGAAATTCCATTCCTTTTCATTCTCAAAATCGAAAACCTTATCTAAAAAATCCTGTTTTGTCAGATGTTTTGCCATGGGATCCTCCTTATGAATCTCTCATTTCGTATATTATATTTTTAATATATATAATTAAATTGAATATGTCAAGCTTTTTGATTCTTTTTTTCTAGAACCCCGGAAAGCATCTTTTATTAGATTTAACTTTCCCTTTTGATCTATATTATTTAAATTAATTATATATATGAATAAAAAGGAGATTCAAATGGCTCATACCCTTTTAGATAAAGTATGGGAGAAGCACAAGGTCGGCACCCTCCCCACCGGACAGGACCAACTTTTCATATCCCTCCATCTTATACATGAGGTAACATCGCCTCAGGCATTCGGTATGATTAAAGAGCGGGGCCTTAAACTCCTCTATCCGGAAAGAACCTTCGCCACGGTGGACCACATCATCCCCACCGACGACCGGAGCCGCCCCCTAAAAGACGAACTGGCGGAAGGGATGCTTCAGGCTATAGAAAAGAATACGAAAGAGTATGGCATCACTTTTTTTGGGCCCGACAGCCCCCATCAGGGCATCGTTCATATGATGGGACCGGAAACGGGACTGACCCAACCGGGGCTGACTATTGCCTGCGGCGACTCCCACACCTCCACCCACGGAGCCTTCGGGGCCATCGGATTCGGTATAGGGACCAGCCAAATAAGGGATATCTTCGCTACCCAGACCATCGCCCTGAGCAAACCCAAGGTCAGACGAATTAACGTGACCGGCACCCTTAAGCCCGGCGTGACTGCCAAGGACATTATCCTGCGCATTATTGCCGACCTGGGCGTGAACGGCGGGATTGGTTACGCCTACGAATACGGCGGCGAAGTCATAGAGAATCTCACCATGGAAGAGCGCATGTCCATCTGCAACATGTCCATTGAAGGGGGCGCCCGAGTAGGTTATGTAAACCCCGACGAGACCACTTTCGAGTGGATGAGAGGCCGCCCCTATGTTCCGGAAAACTTTGACGAAGCGGTGGTTGAGTGGAAAAAACTCGCCTCCGGGCCGGACGCGACATATGATGACGTTTATACCCTTAAGGGAGAAGATATCGAGCCCATGATTACCTGGGGAATCACTCCGGGTCAGGGGATTGGGATCACCCGGACCATTCCCACACCGGAAGAGCTCCCGGAGGAACAGAGAAAGACCGCCGAACTGGCCTGCGCCTTTATGGACTTTGAGCCGGGAGAAACGATGAAGGGCAAGAAGATTGACGTGGCCTTCGTGGGCTCCTGTACCAATGGCCGTATTAACGACTTGCGGGCGGCGGCAGCTGTGGTAAAGGGCAAAAAAGTGGCCCCTACAGTTCGTGCCTTTGTGGTTCCCGGTTCCCGTCCCGTATCGGATCAGGCCGAAGCGGAAGGGCTGGACAAGATCTTCCTGGAGGCGGGATTCGAGTGGCGTCAGCCGGGCTGTTCCATGTGCCTAGCCATGAATCCGGACAAGCTGAAGGGACGGGAGCTGAGCGCCTCCTCTTCCAACAGAAACTTCATTGGCCGTCAGGGCTGCCCCACAGGAAGAACCCTGCTTATGAGTCCCGCCATGGTAGCCGCAGCGGCTATTAAAGGCGAAATCTGCGATATCCGGGAATTCGAAGAGGAGGAATAGAATGAGCCAGATTAAAAGTGTAACAGGAAAAGCCGTCCCCCTACGGGGCGACGATATTGATACGGACCGGATCATTCCCGCCCGCTTTATGAAGTGCCTTACCTTTGACGGTTTGGGGGAGTTCGCCTTCTACGACGTAAAGTTCGAAGCGGACGGTTCGGAAAAAGAGCATATCCTCAATAGAGAGGAGTACAAGGGGCACGAGATTCTCCTGACCAACCGGAACTTTGGCTGCGGTTCCAGCCGGGAACACGCCCCCTGGGCTCTTTACGGTATGGGAATCCGGGGAATTGTGGCAGAGTCCTACGCAGAGATCTTTGCGGGGAACTGTAACAACCTGGGTATTGCCGCCGTTATCCTACCCCACGAAGAGGGTGAGGCCCTAATAGCCCTTTCCGAAGAGAATCCCGCCCTGGAAGTCACCCTGGACCTGGAGAAACAGGAAGTCCGCGCCGGGGACAAGATATTCAAGTCGACCCAGCCCGATACTTACCGCAAGGCTCTGATCGACGGCCAGTGGGACACCACAAGTATCCTCCTCGACTCGCTCGACCGAATTAAGGAACTCCACAGGGAGCTTCCCCGCTTTACTCGTTCCTAGAGAGCAGTTCTTCGGCAAGAGCGCTTTCCCCTAAATGGCTTAGCTCCTTCATCAACCATAAGACGGTGATGAGGGCGGCGGAGAAATCGGCCACGGGGAAGGCGCTTAAGAGTCCCCTCATGCCCCAGTATGAAGGCAGGATAAGGATTAAGGGAATAAGAAAGATAAACTGCCGGGACAGGTTCAAAATCAAACTGGGAGTCGGCTTGCCCACCACCATGAAATAGGTACTTCCCGTTATCTGAAGCCCTACGAGAGGGAAAATAAGGAAAATATAACGCATGACCTGTACGGTGGAGTCGATAAGGGCCCCGTCGGCCGTGAAGATTCCGGCGAAGGTGCGGGGAAAAATGTTCAACAATAGGAATACCAACGTCGAGAAGAGTGTGGCAAAAATCCCGGTCAGCCAAAGGGACTTTCTCACCCGGCCATACTTACGGGCCCCGTAATTGAACCCGGCTATAGGCTGGAACCCCTGGGCCATGCCAAAAAGGGGCATCATGAGGAACATGAGAAGCCGGTTGATAATCCCGTAGGCGGAAATGTAAATATCCCCTCCGTAGGCCCCCAAAAGGTTGTTCAAAAGTATCCCCACCACCGACTGCCCCGCCTGGCGGACAAAGGTGGGAATTCCCAAGAGAATCGTTTCTTTCACAACAGATCCTTCCGGTTTTAGATAGGCCAGATCTATGGTTACGGAGGTTTTCTTTCCCACAAAGTAACGAATACCAAAGGCAAAGTTAAGCATTTGTCCCAGGATAGTGGCCAAAGCCGCTCCGGCCACACCCATATCAAAGACAAAGATAAAAATCGGGTCCAGAATCAGGTTGGCTATCGCCCCGGTCAACATAACTCTCATCGATTCTTTGGCCTTGCCTTCCGCCCTCAGGAGGTTGTTACAGCTCATGGCCATGGTCATAAAAGGAGCGCCAATGAGAATAATGCGCAGGTAAGTCCTGGCCGTGTCCCTAAGAGCTTCCGTGGCGCCCAAAAGGTCCAGAAGGGGTTCGGTAAAGAGATAGGCCCCCACAGAAAGGGTAAGTCCGCTTAAAAGGGCCAGTGTAAAGGCATTCCCCGCCGCCCTTCGGGCCCGGTCATAGTTTTTCGCCCCCAGATTACGGGAAACCACCGAAGCAGCCCCCTGCCCCACGGCCAGTCCAAAGCCTCCGATGAGAGCCTGTACGGGAAGAATCAGGGAGAGGCCGCCAATTCCCACGGTCCCCACGCCCCGGCCTATAAATATGGTATCCACAAGGTTGTAAAGCCCCATCACAACAAGGGCCACCGTAGCGGGAAGGGAGAGTTTCAAAAGAAGCCCCCCTATGGGATCGTTCCCCATATCCACACCGGCCTTTCCCTTCACGTCGTCTCTATTTCCCACTGTTTTATCCTTCCAGGAGGTCGCTTACCTCTTCAATTACCTTCAGAGCTTCCCTAAAACGAAAACTCTGCTCTTCAGACAGGAGGGAGAGGCGTTTTCTCATATGCTCTCCGATTTTTTCCTTTAACCGGACCGTAAACTCTTCTCCCCAATCGGTGGGAGAAAGCAGTGTTTTGCGCCGATCGTGAGGATCGGGGAGCCGCTGAATCAGCCCCTCTTTCATTAAACGGTCTGCCACTGGAGTAAAAGAGCCCGCCTCAATCCCCAGCAAATGACAAATATCCTTCATACAGAGATTTCCTCGGGCTTCCAAAACCATAAGAGTCCGAAAATGGGTGGAATTCAGCCCTTCATAGACCGATTCATGATCGAATCCTTCCATGATGTTTTTCATAAGATGTTTCGCCTTTCTCGTCCCTTTGAGGATCTGTTCGGCCAAATCCGTGTTATTCTTCATGATTCGCCTCTTTTTTTTGTTAGACAACTTATTATTAGATAACTTACTAATTATATAAGATAGAGTCAAGCTGAATCTGTCTTAAACCTTTCGCACATCCCGAGTCCCGGCGATAATCTGCTTAAGAACCCTACGAAGCCAGACGAAAGAGAGGATGCAGGTAATGAACGAACTCCCCACCAGAGCCCCCCAAACACCGTAAACACCCCATCCAAAGACATAGACAAAAAGGTAAGCCGACGGAATAGAGATAAGAATAAGACGCAGAAAAACAAGAAAGAGCGCCGGCAAAGGATAACCCACGGCCTGGAAGGCGGAACGGTTCACAATGGCCACCATGGCAAAGACAAAGGTAAATTCCACCAGGCGGATTTGACGTACCGCATAGCTAACCACTTCGGGAATATCGGAAAAGAAGGAGAAAATCCAGGGAGCCGGGATAACCAGAAAAGCGGCCATAACGACAACGGCAACAGTTCCCGCCAGAAGCGCCTTGTACCAGGCCTGCATGGCCCGTTCATGAAGCCCCCGGCCGCCGTTCTGGCCCATAATGGTAATCAGCGCTCCCCCCAGAGCAAAGGAGGGCATAAGAACGGCCTGGTCAAAGCGCCCGCAAAGGGAAAAGGCGGTAAGAGCCAGCGGGTCGATGTCCATGATAATTCGATTAAGGAAGAGAAAGCTTACCGCCATAAGCATCATCCCCAGGGCCTGGGGAAAACCGACAGAAGCGATTCTCCCAATCACATTCAGACTGATATTTTCCGGCTTCCAGTGAATCTTTACGGAAACCTTTTGCCGCAAAAAGGGGGTAAAGGCATAAAACATGGCGATAAACTGGGCTACCATAGTGGCCATAGCAGCTCCGGCCACCCCCAAATCGAGAAGAAAGATAAAGACAGGATCCAGAACGATATTAAGCCCGGTCCCAATGAACATCACCTTCATAATGTAGGTAACCTGCCCTTCTCCCTGGAGAATCCCCAAAAGAATATTCATGACAAAACCGGCCGCAGCGGCGGGTATAATATAGTTCAAATACTCCAGTGCGACTCGGGCATAGTCCCCCTCAGCTCCCAGCAAAGCAATAAGGGCGTCATTAAAGACGTAGGAAACAAAGATAAAGATAAATGAGAAAAAGAGAGCCAAAGCCATACCCGATTCGGCCACCACATCGAGAACCTTGAAGTTCCGTTCCCCAATAGCCCGGGCCACGAGGGAACTCACCCCGGTCATCATTCCTACAGCAATGGATATGGCAAGAAACATGATGGGAAAGATAATGCCCACTCCGCCCACCAGGGAAGGATCGGCCCGGTCGATACGGCTTATAAAAGCGGCATCGGTGATATTATAGATAAGCTGAACCGTCTGCCCCGCCAGCATGGGGACGCCCAAACGAATCAGGAGAGGCATAAGGGGGCCGTCAAACATTCCGGGAATTTCTTTAAAATTCTCTTTTCTTTCTTCACTCATGGAAGGAAGGTTAACACAACAATTTTTAACAAACCAGTGAAAGATGAATTATTTTTAAAAATTACCCTGAGCCCTTCTCATAAGGACGCGCTAAAGGTCCGTACAAGTCCCCTCGGCCACTTCCGCCGCCAACCCCAGGGTTTCCGACAAGGTAGGGTGGGCGTGGATAGTCCGCCCCAAATCCTCCAGGTCCAAACCCATTTCCACGGCCAGAACCGCTTCGCCCAGGAGTTCTCCCGCGTTGGTCCCCACATAGCCGGCGCCAAGAACGCGCTTACTTTCCCGGTCGTAGAGAACCTTGGTGCGCCCTTCATTCCGCCCGATACTCATAGAGCGACCGCTCGCAGCCCAGGGGAAGACCCCCGTTTCATAGGAAATTCCCTCGGCCCTGGCCTGTTTTTCGGTCAACCCGGCCCAGGCGATTTCCGGATCCGTATAGGCCACACTGGGAATACAAAGGGGATCAAAAACGGCGGGCAGCCCGGAAATCGCCTCGGCCGCAGTTTTCCCCTCATGTACCGCCTTGTGGGCCAACATGGGCTGTCCCGTCACATCGCCTATGGCGTAAACGTGGTCCAGGGAGGTTTTTCGCGCCCCGTCCACAGGGATAAATCCCCCTTCTCCCCTTTCAAGCCCCAGTTTTTCAAGGCCGATGGAGTCCGTATTGGGACGACGGCCGACTCCCACCAAAAGACGGTCATAAACCTGGGGCTCCGGAGCTTTTTTCCCCTCAAAGGTCACCCTGATTCCCTCGTCCAGAGCTTCCACACCGGTCACCTTGGTGGAAACCATGATTTTGTGGAGCCTTTTCTTGTACATTCGCATAAGCGGCCTAACCAGATCGCTGTCTGCGGAAGGAATGATCTGGTCGGTCAGTTCCACCACGGAGACTTCCGAACCAAAGGCGGCGTAAACCGTAGCCATCTCCATCCCGATAATCCCGCCCCCCACAATAAGGAGCTTTCCCGGAACCTCTTCCAGTTTAAGCGCATCGGTAGAGTCCATCACCCGGGGGTCCTCAAAGGGGAAAAGGGGAATCTCCACCACACGGGAGCCGGAGGCGATAATCACCCGGTCAAAAGTAATTTCCGTCGGTTCCTCCCCTTCCACGGTAAGAGTATGTGAGCCGGAAAAAGTCCCCTTCCCCCGAATAATCCGTACTTTGCGACGGTCGGCCATACCGGCCAGCCCCTTGGTCAGGCGGGAAACCACATTCTCCTTGTGGGCCCGAATCTTGTCAAAATCCAGTTTGGGAGGCCCGAATTCCACCCCCAATTCGCTCCCGTGGACTCCTTCATTAATCACTTGAGCCACATGGAGGTAGACCTTGGAAGGGATACACCCCTCATTCAGACAAACCCCGCCCAGAGTGTCACGCTGTTCCACCAGAATTACCTGCCGGCCCAGATCAGCCGCCCTAAACGCCGCCGTATATCCGCCGGGCCCTCCGCCCAGCACTAATATTTCCGTTTTTAGACTTCCCATGACGCACCTCTCCCTCTCTTATTAGAATAGATAGAGAAATAGGGATTAGTAAATGCTAATCTTTCATTTTTTTCTATTCCTCCGGGCCCCTTCCCGGCAAAGCCGGAAACCGGGCTATCCGTGACTCCGGGCCCAGCCCTCCGGCCCGGCTTCGCCGGTCTGGCCAAGGCCATCACTCCTATCCCTGGGGCAATTTGCATTTCCCGACAAGAAACCTTAAATTAATAGAAGGACATGGACAAAATAGGGTTAAAAAATTTCAGACGAATCTACTACACGGGGATGATCCTTCTCATAATTCTCATATCATCTGCCACCGGCCTTTCCCTCTTTCGCTTCCAAAAAAACGAATACAACCGAAGAAGCAGCCAGCTGAGAGAAAGCATCATGGAACAAAAAAAACTCTACCTCCAATCAATCATCAGAGAAAAATTCTCCGACATCCTGTTTATGGAGCACTCCCTCAACAAGCAGGAAGAAGAAAAACTAACCCTGGCCCTGGCTCTCTACTCGGAAAAGACCCGGAACGCTCTGACCCTCACTCCCCATCCCAACTGGGAGAGCCTTTTTTTCCGGGAAAACAACATGTACCGGATAGGCATTGGCCATCCGGACGGAGGAGAAATATGGAACAACGGAGACTCTCCCCTCACGAATAATCCCAGCCTGAACCGAAGCTCCATCCTCCAGAAAGACTATCTCCTGTCTATCTCCCTCAGGAAGGATTATTTTGATGAGAAGCTAAAGGAGAACATCCTTTTTAACCTAACACACACAGAGCTCCCGGATAACGAATATATCTGGGTTAATCAGGTAATAGATTACAACGGAGGGGACAATTATGCGATTCGTCTGCTCCACCCCAATCTCCCCCACACAGAAGGGGATTTCCTCTCCACAAACACCACGGATATTAACGGAAACAAACCCTATCTTGAAGAACTGGAGGGAGTGAAAGAGAAGGGAGAGATCATCTTCGACTACTATTTCAAGGAGAAAACCAGCAACCGTATCTCCCACAAGCTTTCCTACGCCCGGCTTTGTGAAAAGTTCGACTGGATTATCGCAACCGGGGTCTATCTGAACGATGTGGACGCCCTCATACAGAGGGAACAAGAGAAAATGGACCGTATTTTTCAAAGGGAATTACAAATTCTCATGCTCACAACTTCCTTGATTATTTTCATAGCCCTCATTGCGCTGAATCAGTTTGAAAAACTTCTGCAACAGGCTATCAGGGAATATACCAAACGACTGGAAGAAGCCAAAAACAAACTGGAGATATTCGCCTTTATGGATCCCCTGACAAATCTTCTTAATCGCCGGGCCATATACGACAGACTAAACGAAGAGATCGCCCGGAGCACTCGATTCGAAAAGGAGTTCTGCCTGATTATTGCCGACCTGGACAACTTTAAGAAGATAAATGACACCCTGGGCCACCAGGCGGGAGACCGGGTTCTAACGGAACTGGCAAAACTGTTAAAGAAAGAGATACGGGCCAATGACGCCCTGGGACGCTGGGGAGGAGAGGAATTCCTTATTCTCCTTGAATCGACCGATCTAAAGACCTCCGTCCCCATAGGGGAGAAACTGCGCCGGGCAGTGGAAAACTATCCCTTTAGATGGGAGACCGAAGAGATAAAAGTCACCCTCACCATGGGGGTTACCCAATACAGGCCGGGAGAATCCATAGAAGACACCATACAGCGGGCCGACGAAAACCTCTACAAAGGAAAAAACGCCGGCCGGAACCGAGTCGTCTCCTAGTCAAGCCGTCCGCCACCCAGTTTTTTGTGGGCTTCCTTAAGTTTAGCCATAATATCAATGTTCTGTGGGCATCGCTCTTCACAACGGCCGCACTCAACACAACGGGAAGCATCGGTACTGCTTTGAATGTTATTTCTCTGATACAAGAGCCCGTCAATCCAGTGTTTGGTGAGCTTCTTCCTGTTATAGTGGGCAAAAATCTCTGGGATAGCCACCCCCTCCGGGCAGGGCAGGCAATAGCCGCACTCCGTACAGGGCACGGCAAAGGCTTCCCGGTAGGCCTCCTGAAGCTCTATGATAAAAGCCCGGTCTTCATCGGTAAAATGTCCCGGAACAGCCTCGGAAAAGATGCGAATGTTTTCCTTAAGCTGGCTTAACTCGTTCGTCCCGGAAAGAACCACCTTTACTTCCGGCTTATCCGCCAAATAGCGAAAAGCCCACTCCACCAGAGACCAGGACCTGGGACTCCACTTCATAAGCTTACGCACCGGAGGAGGAACAAAACGGGTCAAAGCCCCTCCCCTAAGGGGCTCCATAATCACTGCGGGAATTCCCTTCGCCGCCCCATCTTTAAGCCCCTGCAGCCCGGCCTGATTATTCTCGTCCAGAATATTCAACTGAATCTGAATCATCTCCCAGTCATGGCCGTTCAAAACCTTCTGAAAATGGTCGTAGGGCCCGTGAAAAGAACAAGCCTTGTGACGGATCTTCCCTTTATCAATCATACGGTCCAGAAATTCCGGAGCCTCCCAGCGCAAAGCCTTCTCCCAATGAAGAACATTCATATCGTGAAGAAGATAGACATCAATATAATCCGTCTTAAGCCGAATCAGCTCCTCATCAAGAAAAGCCTCCAGGTCCCCCGGCCTCTCTGCCTTCCAAACAGGGCACTTCGTCGCCAGAACAGCCTTCTCCCTATAACCGCCGGCCAGAGCCTTCCCCACAATAAGCTCGCTCCCCTCGTAGGAGTAAGCCGTATCGATATAATTCACCCCGTGATCCAGAGCATAACGCACCATTTCAATAGAATCCGCCTCGGACTCGGGAAAACGCATACACCCCAAACCAAAACGGGAAACCTCAAGACCGGTAGAACCTAAAACAGAATAATGCATAAATACCCTTGAAAATTAAACTAAAAACGAACGCCACAAAACAACAGCCCGGAGCCGCTCGCAAAACGAGCAGATCGTGCCGCAGGCTAGGCGGAGCGAGGTTCTGAGCCCGGAGTGTGCGCCTGGCACATGAGGACTCAGGTTCTTGCTTCAACGACGCATCCGGGACTAGATGCTCGTTTTGCTACCAGCCGCCGGAGGCACCGCCCCCACCAAATCCCCCCCCGCCGCCGGAGAAGCCCCCTCCTCCGAAACTGCCGCCGGAGGAAAAACCGCCTCCCCCAAAGCCGCCCCGTCGGGAGGCATTATTCAGCATAGAGCCCCAGAAAAGCATACGGAACAATCCGCCCCGTCCGCGCCCTCGCCGTCCCATATTCGAAAGGAAAATGATGAAAATGAAAAAGAAAAAGCCAAGGGAGCTCCCCCCCGAAGAGGAGCGGGAGGAAGAGGTATTCTGATTCAGATTGTACTGTGCCAGCTCTTCGGAGGAGATATCGGTGGAACCTGCTACAATACCCGTGGCGGCCAGTACACCGTCCTTTATCCCTTCATAGTAATCGCCCTGTTTGAATTCGGGGAGAATCACCTCGCGAATAATGAAACCGCTCTTCATGTCGGTCAGGCTGCCTTCTACGCCGTAGCCCACTTCCAGGCGGACCTTGCGGTCACCCACGGCCACAAGAAGGAGGATACCGTTGTCCCGGTCCGCCTGTCCCAGCTGCCACTCTTCGGCCACTTCCATGGAGTAGCCTTCCAGCGACTCCCCCTGAAGATTGGCTATGGTAAGCACCGCCATCTGGGCGGAAGTTTGATTCTGGAAGGCCATGAGAATGCTTTCCAGTTCCTGTTCTTCCCGGGAGGAGAGGATTCCCGCCTTGTCCACAACGGGACCGTCCAGGGAGGGAACTCTTAAAGCCCAAAGGGAGTTTCCCACAAGGAGAAGAATCAAGGTTAGGGTAATTTTAGTCAGTTTCTTCATCTTCAGTCCTCCAGAATAGTCAGGCCGTCGGACAGTTCGTTTGTATCGTCGTCCTTGATGGGAAAATGGTCTGCCAGCAGGTTTCCGCAGCTCTCCACAGCTTCAATCAGGCTGTCTGTAAAACGGTCCGCCTTGATGCCTTCAATCAGCTTATTCAGGATTTCGTCCCAGCCCCTCTGATCCACCACGGAGTTGACGCCCTTGTCCGCCATAATTTCCACTCTCTGTTCCCGTCGTGAGACAAAAATAAGGATCCCCGTCCGGTCGCGGGTGTCAAAAAGACCGGCGTCCATAAAGTGCAGGGCCGCCCGACGATTTACTTCCCGGGCCATAATCGCCTTGGGAACGATAAAACGGTCAAACCCGGGGATGTTGGCAACTAAATAAAGCAGTCCCGTAACCAGGATGAATCCGGCGCCCAGGGCGAGGGACGTATAGATCGGCTTGAAATCCCAGAAGAAACGCTCCACCAAAAGGGAGAGCGGCCCGTAACAGAGCAGCCCGATAAAATAGAACAGGGCTCCCCCGGCCAGGGCAAAAAACACCTCCTGCAGGGCGTAATCGGAACTCTCCTCAATCAGGGCCGTGGCGATTTCGCCGGAGGTTTTCTTCTCCGCCCGGGCCACCGCTTCTTCGATCCGCTTAAGATCGGCTTCGCTAACATGGGGGGCCTTCATCAGAACTGTACCTCCGGAGCGGTCTGGGCGCTTTCTGTAGCTTCAAAGTAGGCCTTTTTCTCAAAGCCCATCTGATTGGCGATAAATACCTGGGGAAAGCGGCGAATATACGTATTGTAGGCCGCTACGGCGTCGTTAAAACGTTTCCGTTCCACGGCAATACGGTTTTCCGTACCTTCCAGCTGATCCTGCAGGGCCAGGAAGTTCTGATTGGCCTTGAGGTCGGGATACTGTTCGGAAACAACCATAAGACGCTGGAGAGCGCCGCTCAATTCGCCCTGGGCCTGCTGGAAACGGTCAAAGGCTTCCGGGTCCTGAAGAACTTCGTCGGAAACGTTCATGACGCCTCCCACTTTGGAACGGGCTTCGGTAACGGCCGTAAGGGTTTCCGATTCGTGCTCGGCGTATCCTTTTACGGTGGCTACCAGATTGGGAATCAGGTCCAGCCGGCGCTGGTAAACGTTCTGAACCTGTCCCCAGGCGGCGTTCACCTCTTCATCCAGAGTTACCATGCGGTTGTAGCCGCAGCTCTGCAAGGCCAGGGAGGCCAAAGCAATCAATATACCGAATTTTATCGTTTTTCGTCTCATATCCACTCCAATAAGCTCCGCCCGGGAGGCGGGAATGTAATAAAATATACTCCAGTCTTGAACAATCGGCTATCTTTTTCTATAAATTGACCATGTCCCTTACAATAAAAACACTTCTTATTTTTGCAGTTCTCCTCGTCCTCCTTCTTATAGCCCTCCCTCTTTTGGGGATTTACACGGCCCGCTCCTTCTGCCTCCCCCGTGCGAAAGGCGAAGCGGAAGTGATAGGACTTTGCACGGAAGAAGCGGGGGACTTTGAACTGGAATGGTTCAATACTCTTGATTTCAAATCTTTTACGGTGCCCTCCCCCCGGGGCTATGACCTAAACGGCGTGTATCTGGACGGGGAGAGCGATAAAACCATAATTCTTTGTCACGGACACACCATGACCTGGCAGACTCAGGTGAAGTACATGCCCTACTTGCTGGAAAAGGGGTGGAATATCATTGCCTATAATCATCGTTACCACGGAACAAGCGGTGGGGATATCTGTACGGGCGGCTATTATGAGAAGCTTGATTTAGGGCTGATTTGCGACTGGGCCTTTGAGCACTACCCCAACACAGAAACTTTTGGGGTTCAGGGAGAATCAATGGGGGCTGCCACGGTACTCCAGTATCTTCCCCTGGACGAACGGCTCGATTTTGTCTGGGCCGACTGTCCCTACGATGACTTTGCCGATATCCTTAGCTTTCACATGGACCTCTACCATATCCCCGGCTTTCTCCATAAACCGATCCTCTACTTTGCCGACCGCTACATAAACAAACGTGCCGGAATTCACCTGGCCGATGTCTCCCCCCGGGAAGCCATCATGGAAAAACCGGTTCCCCTCTTTCTGGTTCACGGAAACGGAGATACTTACGTACCCTATTTTATGTCGGAAAGAATGTACCAAATGAGAAAGGATTACGCCCCCACCTGCTTCGTTACCATAGAAGGGGCGGAGCATGTAAAATCCCACAGTGTGGACTCACGGGAATACGACAGCCGGCTCGATGACTTTCTCAACAGCCTGGAGGGCTAGAGAAATGCTCCTCCCGGCTCTTCCGATCATACTTATCCTTATTACCGGAATCTTTTACGCCCTGGGCGTCTATGCGGCAAGGGCCTTTTCCCATCCCAAAACCAGGAGCGAAGAAGAGGCGCTGCGCCTCTGTACAGAAGAATTTCTTGATTTTGACAGGGCGTGGTTCGATAGCCTGAAGTTCGAGCCTTTCACAGTTAGTTCTCCCCGGGGCTACGAGCTCCACGGAGTCTGTCTTAAAGGAACGGGAGACAGAACCATCGTTCTCTGTCACGGCCACACCTTTACCTGGCACGGTCAGGTAAAATATATGCCCCTCCTCATTCAACAGGGCTGGAACATCATTAGCTACAACCACCGATTCCACGGCACCAGCGGCGGAGACTGCTGCACCGCCGGTTACTATGAGAAACAGGATTTGAAGCTGATTTGCGACTGGGCCTACGCCCGTTTCCCGGCAACAAGAAAATTCGGGGTGCAGGGAGAGTCGATGGGGGCCGCGACAGTTTTGCAGTACCTCCCTATGGACAGCCGGCTGGATTTTGTCTGGGCCGACTGCCCCTACAGCGACCTGGAAGAACTCTATCGCTACCAACTGGGGTTTGTCATGAAGATTCCCCGCCCTCTCCACGGGCCGATTCTCTTCTTTGCTGACCGTTATTTTCGCCGTAGATGCGGTTTTCCTCTGAAGGGAGTTTCCCCCAAAGAAGAGATTATGAAAAAACCGGTCCCCCTCTTCTTGGCTCACGGCTCTATTGACGCCTATGTGCCTACCTACATGTCCAAACAGATGTACGAGGCCCGCCAGGAATACGCTCCCACCTACCTCACCCTCATTGGCGGGGCGCGCCATGCAGAAGCCTACAAGACGGACAAGGCCGAATATGACCGCCAGCTCAAAGCCTTTCTGGAGTCTTACGGAGAGTAAATCAGTTCGTTGTAGATGCGGTCGGCCAGTCCCCGAAAGCGGGGAGAGATAGCGATTCGGATATCGGTCAGTTCTTCCTGAGCCTCTAGGTATTGTAAAATCAACTCTTCCCCGGCCTTCTGTTCTTCAAGAGGTAATCGGTCCAAAGCGCTTTCCATAAAATCCATTTTCCGTGAAAGGGATTCGTATTGGTCCATCAAGCGGGCCGACCCTTCCGAATCGCCCTGTCTCCTTAATTTAAGGCTCTGCTCCAGAGCTTCATCGGCCTCTTTTTCCCTCTGGAGAAGATCTCTGTAGCCGGTAAAATACCTATTACTGCTATTCAGGGAAACATTAATAACACGATTAAGTACCAGGGCCCGTTTTAGACTGCGAAAATCTTCTTCAACCTCTTCTCCCGCTCCGCTCATGGGAAAATACACATCAAAATCCTGACTATCCACCCGGGAAATCAAGTAAAAGGCACAGGTTTCATCGTCAATCAATCCCAGATCGCCCTCTCCGGCCAAAAGGGAAACGAGAGTTACCGCCACCTCATCATCGGCCTCAGAAACGTGAAGTCTCAAATCATCCCATACCTCTTTGCCCAGAGCAGAAAGGGAGGTGAGTATATCCTCTTCCAGGACGGGAACCTGTAGATCAAGTAACTTCAGATACAAAGGCAGAGCCAAAGGGGAATTAATCTCACGAAGAGTCCAAAGAATAATTCGGTTATTATAATCATCCCCTTCCCGGATTCCTTCACTCAAATAGGGAACAGCCCTGGCCCCGTAAGACTTAACAATAATGGCCGCTTTTTGTACCAACCGATGATTTGTATTTGTATAAAAAGAGATAAGAAGGGGAAGACTTTCTTCACTTTTAATAGCCTCAAGAATCTGAAGGCAACTAAGACTCATCAAGTAATCTTCCGAATGAATATTCTCATCAACATAGGGAAGAGCCTCTTCCCCAAACTGATAGATAGCGGAAATACAAGCCCCCCAAACCTGAGGATCCTCATCGCCAAGGCCTTCAAAAAGCAAGGGGATGAGGGAAGAATCCCCATAGTGACCTACTATGCGGTAGTATCCGGCCCGATCAAAGGGGTCCTCACTATGTATGAGTTCCCACATGAGCGGACTTTCCAGCTCGACCAACCCTGCCAGAGTTCGAGCGGCACCGTTCTTTTTCCGATCCGATTCGGAAGAGAAAAGACTAATCATCACCTGCCGACTCGAAAGTTCTCCAATAGTAGCCAGAGCCTTTAAAGCATTGAGACAAAGCAGGTCTCCCAGTCCTTCAAGGCTCTCTTCCAGAAAGAGGAGAGTCCAGTCAGGATAGGCCTCAAGTATGCGGAAGGCTTCGGTAGAGACAAGGTCGTCCTCGTCCAGAGTTGTCTCTAAAAGGGGAACGAGGAAATCGTCATAACGGTTATTTTCCATGATTTTGAGAGCTGCCAGGCGAATGAGCGGATCCTCATCCAGAAGAAGGTCGGCCACATAGGGGATCTGCTCCTCATTGACACGGACCCGCAAGTTTCCGGCGGCAATCTGCTTTTTGACTTCATCCTGATAAATGAGTATAGATATATCATAACTCCGGCAGGCTGTGATAAACAGCATAACAAGGAGGAGACAAGTTTTTCCCTTCATATTGGTCCCTTCAAAACTACCCCGGAAAGGCGTCTTCCGTCAATCGGCCCGATAGTATATAATCGGCCCATGGATAAAGCAGTCAAAACCTCTATTGAAGCATTTTTATCGCCCCGAACCGCCGCCTGGAGCCTTCCCAGAACAGGATTTATGGCACAGGGAGCAGAAGCGGCCGGTTCCGAATATAACAGCTCAATAGGTGTGGCCCTAAAGGATGACGGATCTCCTCTGGTCCTCCCCGCTCTGGCCGACTTAAACGACCTTCCCGACGAAGCCCTCCTCTATAGCGGCTGCTGCGGAGTACTGCCCCTGCGAGAGAAGTGGGCTCAAATAAAAAAACAAACCCACCTCCCCATAGTTACTGCCGGTCTCACCCACGGATTGAACCTGGCGGGCCATCTATTTCTGTCCCCCGGAGACAAGCTTCACATACCCGGCCCGGTCTACGAAAACTATAACCATATGTTTACCGGATACTTTGGCGCAGAGATTTCCCCTTTCCCCCTGATTGAGGGAGAAGGACTGAACTGTTCCATTATAGAAGACATATTGGGAAGTGATGAAGAAACAGTCCGCTTCCTCTTCAACTTTCCTCAAAACCCCACAGGCTATTCCCCCACCCAAAAGGATGTAGACCGACTTATTCCCATACTGACTAGTGCGGCTGAACGGGGAAAGAAAATAGTGATGATCCTGGACGATGCCTATCAGGGACTGAATCACGGAGAGAATCTCTTTGAAGGAAGCCTCTTTACCGTCCTTGAAAATCTCCATGAGAATATTCTGGCCGTTAAACTGGACGGAGCCACTAAAGAGTACTGCTCCTGGGGACTCCGCATTGGTTTCATATCCTTTGGAAGAGAAAATATGACTCGTGAAGAATATGCCCTACTGGAAGATAAGACGGCCTCCCTTGTAAGATCGGGGGTGTCCAATATTTCCCGTCTGGCCCAGGAAATGCTTTTAAGCGCTCTGAATAATCCGGCCAGCGAGAATCAAAAAAAGAGTGCGGCGGCCCTCATAGGCGCCCGTTACCGCCGGGTCAAAGCTGAATTGGAAACCCACAAAGAATTCGCCGATCAATTTATCCCCCTTCCCTTCAATTCGGGCTATTTCTTCTGTGTTCGCCTGCGGGAAGGACTTGATGCCCATGTAATCCGTAAAAAACTCCGCAGTGAATACTCCACTGGCGTCATGGTTCCCGAAGAAGGACTGATTCGCATGGCCTACTCCTCCCTGGCAGAAGAAAAGATTCCCCAATTACTTCATAACATCTTTGAGGCCTGCCGCAAGAGCTAGAGCAAAAAAGGGGTATGATTTTACTCTGAGGTTAAGGATTTATAACGAAATTCGCCTAATTCGATTCAACAATTAACCGGGTCTAACTAAGCTTCAAGCTAATGAGATCCCCGACTATCAAAAAAAACGATTATAACGAATTTCATCTAATCCACCAAATTATCTCACCCGTCCCCTTACCTTTTTTAGCCAACCTATTGACACAACCTTCCCCATCCTATATTATCGTCCATGCTGTTTCGCCCAGATGGTGAAATTGGTAGACACGCTAGTTTCAGGGACTAGTGCAGGTGACTGCGTGGAGGTTCGAGTCCTCTTCCGGGCAGCAAACGAGACCAACTCAATCGAGTTGGTCTTTTCATTTATAACACCTTAAATAGAACATTTACTAAAAAGTCCAGAAGAGAACTCGATCCGAAAGGCACGCCGACCCGTGGGAGGATCAGGCCACAGGACGTGGCCGACAGGGCCTTGAAGGGGCCCGAAGGGAGGAGCCAGGACAGGGACGATCGGAGGGCGAGCCTTCTTCCGGGCAGCAAAACGAGACCAACTCAATCGAGTTGGTCTCGTTTTTCGCACTTTGATCATTGTCTTCTGGTTTGTGATCCGGTGGATGAACAAAAAAATTATTTCACTCCTGACAAAAGAATCGCCCACTCTCCGTCATCACTGAACATAATATCGCTCAGGCTGTTTTGCGTTTTATAACTCCAGTTGTCAAAGTCCCCGGTGTCACTGTTCCAAACCTTGATGGAAACGGAGCTGGAAAAAATGTTGCCGACGGCGCAGACA
>JAQQAP010000034.1 GCA_028533045.1 Spirochaetales bacterium
GAAAAAATCATCAATAATCGTGTATAATCCTACTATATTCATACTTCCTCCCATCGTATGTTTTTGTCCATAAACAAATTATACAATGAGAGGAAGTTTTATAATAGTCCATTAAAACTCGAATTTCGGCCTAAATAGATATAGCAATTCGGAGTCCCCATCAGCCTTGACTCCACCGCTTCAACTTAGGCAACATGGCTTCCAGGATTTGACGGGCCTCATCGGCCTTCATCCCTTCCTTCTCCATAAAGGGGATACAGGTATTAATCATCCCCTCCAGGGTTTCATCGGGCTTGTAAAAGCTCCCTTCGTTGTAGCAATACTTGCAATAGTCCCGGCTCTGGGAACCGTCCGCTTCCGTACCCCACAAAGCCTCATCGGCCAGGGGCATCCCGCAACTTTGACATACTGATTGACTCATATGTTCCTCCTATAATCTAGGAGAAGTATAAGCCCCTAACTACGACAGCATAGTGTCATAGTTGGTAATTATTCATACATTTTTTGAGTCTTTTGACGATTTCTTCCCGTATAAACGGAGGTTCGATGACCTCAAAGTCGGTACTCAGGCTGATTAAGGCTGAATAGAGCCACTCGTCCAGGGGGTTAGAGCACTTGATGACCCTGTAGCCCTCCCCGTCGGTCTTCTCCTCTAGGGGATTCAAATAGCCCGGCACTGGGTAGGGGCTCTTTGTCCTTAAGAGCATGTCCGTCGTCTTTCTCTGCTTCTCTATCTGAATATCCTCAATCGGCTGGATATCGCTCCGGGGCTCAAAGGTCTCTCCCAGCTCGATATTAAGAATACGGCTTATATTAAAGAGCCTGTAGTCGCTTCGCAGGGTGCTGTAGGCGTAGAGGTACCAGGAGTTCCCCTTCATAATGATCGTGTAGGGCTCCACCTTGCGCCGGGTAATGTTCTTATTAATGTCCGTATAGTCGAATTCCAGATGGAGGTTCTCTTCCACCGCCCGGTATATTTTATCCAGGTTGCTATTCTGCCTCTCCCCCTGTCCCCAGGGCTTGGTATCGATAAAGACCTTCCTCGCCCGGGGGAGCGAATCTTCATTAAAGAGGGAGAATTTATTCATGATGTCCCGAATCGAATCCTTATAGAGGGTGTCCTTAAAGCCGTTCAGAATATCCACCAGGGTGCTTACCTCTTTGGGGGAGATGTAGTTCTTGTCGAGCTTGTAATTCTCCGTAATATGGTAGCCCCCGTTCTTGCCCACCTCTCCATAGATAGGCACCCCCGCGCTGCACAGGGAGTCGATATCCCGCTGGATCGTGCGCACCGAGACTTCAAAGGTCCTGGCCAGCTCTTCGGAGGTCACCTTTTTCTTGTCGATGATGATGAGGAGTATGGAGATAAGCCTGTCTATCTTCACGTCAGTCTTCCCTCGCCTAGAACGGCCCGAACCCAATCGCCACCGCCGCCATGAGAAATATCATGGACAAGCCGGCAATCCCCACCTGCATCTTCCAGGTCCACTTCATCCACTTGGGATAGCTGACCACCGTAAAGCTGAGTCCAATCAGAAGCAGGGCGTTGGTGGGGAAGATCATATTGCTGAATCCGTCTCCCATATCAAAGGCAAACACGGCGGTCTGACGGGTCAGGCCCACCAAATCGGCCAGGGGCGCGATAATCGGCATAACCAAAAAAGCCTTGGCCGAGGCGCTGCTGATAAAAAAGTTCAGTGCCAGGGTCAAAAGGTAGATGTAAAAGGCCGCCAGGTAGGGGTTAGTATCTTTTATCGACTCGGAGGCGTAAAAAAGGATCGTATCCATCACATTCCCCCGGGTCATAATATGGGGAACGCTCATGGCCATAAGAATAAGAACAATCCCGGGAAGCATATTCAAAGCCCCCGCACCCAACTCCTTGAGCAGCTCCAGGAGGCTGTAACCAATGATTTTCCCCGCCCCGGCGCCGCCTATCAGAAAGAGGAGGGCCACCGCAGGAAAAGCGGCATCCGAAGGAAGGGCCGGAATCAGCCCCGCCAGAATCATAAACACAATGGCGATCCCCAGGCAGGCGCCGAACCAGAGGGCGGCCTTAACCTTAAGGGGGTCACTCTTCTGACGGCTCCCCGGCAGAGCCCCGGAGCTGAACTTCTCCCGCAGTTTATTATCCGCCTCGTAAACGGGAGAATGGGTGGGATCCTTCTCCACCTTCCGGGCATAGCGGCTCACCGGGATGTAGCAGAGCAGGTAGGTGGCGATAAAAAAGAGAATCCGGAACCAGGCCCCCGAGAAGAGGGGCAGGTCGGAGAGCTCCTGGGCCACCGCAATAGTAAAAGGATTGGTCACCGCCGCGGCAAAGCCAAAGCTCAGGGCCAAAAGGCTCATCCCCAATCCGGTAAGCGAGTCCCACCCCAGAGCCAAAGACAAAGGAACGATAATAACGATGAGAGGCACAAGACCTTCATAGACTCCCACAAAGGCGGCCAGGAACATCATCACAAACATGATGACTCCCAAAAGGCGGTACTTGTTATCCTTAAAGCGTTCCACCGTCCCCGCCAGGAGCTCCTGCATAACGCCCCCCTTTTCCAGCACAGCAAAGGAGCCTCCCAGGAAAATCATAAAGAGGGAGAGGACCAGCACCATAAGCCGATTGTCCCCCCAGATCACCTCAACGGGCGCGCTAAACCAGCGCCACACCGGGTACCCCCCGTCGTCAAGGTAACGGAATGAATCGGCCACCACCATAAGGCGCCCTTCCGCCTCCACCCTTTCATAGGCCCCCGCAGGAATCCACCTGGTAAGGAAGCCGGAAAAAACAATAAGCAAAAGGAGTATCCCAAAGGCCGTAAGAAAGGGTCTTAGGCCTATCTTGAGCATGGAGTCGTTCTGTTCTGTTGCCGATTTACTATTCATGATTGTATCCTTTTTAAATTAAAGCCGACGGAAGAGTCGGGTATAAAACTCCAGGCCCTTCCTCAGGTTTTCCAGGGAGACCTTCTCGTTTACCCCGTGAATGGAGGCGATATCCTCCGGTCTCAGCACCAGCGGTGTAAAGCGCAGAATCTGGTCGCTCAGCTCCCGGTAGTATTTTGAGTCGGTCGAGCCGTTCACAAGAAAAGGAACCGCCACCACCTCCGGGTGGGTCTCTTCCAGCACCTCCTGAATCAGCCTGAATCCGCTGCCCTCCGAATCGGCCCCGGCAATGGGGTCGTTAGAGGGCCAGTTTCCCGCATCCTCAAGGGTCAGCCCCGGGTCCCTTAGGGTACGACGGTGCCTTCTCTCCAGGCTTTTAATCGTATCCCCCGGCAGTATCCTGTGATTCACCAGGCAGGTCGCCTCGCCGGGCAGAATGTTCTCCTGCTCACCCCCCTTAAAAACGGTCACCGCCTGGGTGGTGCGAATCAAACTGTCCGTCACCGGGCTCCGGGAGAAAACAAAACGAATCAGCGGCGCCGTTAACCACAAATTGGCAAAAAGCACCCCCAGCGGGAAGGAGACCCAGGGAACCAGCCGTTCGAGCATGTTCCTCATCACAGGAGTCAGGCGACTGGGGAAAAGCCGTTTTTCCAACCTCACAATCCCCTTGGAGAGCCGCCCGATGGCAGTCCCTTCCCGGGTAGGCATAGAGGAGTGGCCGCTCGCCCCGGAGGCGCTAATCTTAAAAGTAACAAAGCCCTTCTCCTCCAGGCCGATAAGAGCCGCAGGACGCCCTTTCAAAAAGGCCAGCTGGTCCCGGGCAATCACGCCCCCCTCATCCAGGATAAACTCAAAACGGAGCCCCCTGTTCTTAAGGACCTCCGCCATCTTCTGGGCCCCCTCCCGGCCGGAAATCTCCTCATCCCCGCCAAAGGCAAACCAAATATCCCGCTCCGGCTGCCAGCCTTCGCCCAAAAGCCTCTCCGCCGTTTCCAACTGAAAAGCCAGCTGGGTCTTAATATCCAGAGTCCCCCGGCCCCAGAGCTCGCCCTCCTTAATCAGCCCGCTAAATGGCTCTTCGGTCCAGGCCTCGCCCCCCTTCTCCTCGGCGGGGACCACATCGTAATGGGCCAAAAAGAGAACCGGTTTTAAGGAAGAATCCCTCCCCTTCCAATGGTAAATAATCCCGTAATCCCCGTGAAGATCCCGGGTCAGATTCCCGTGAACCAGGGGGAAGAGTTCCTCAAGGCGACTTTGAAACTGCCTGAATAGGGCCGGGTCGATTTTATCCCTATCCGTCCAGGAGACGGTGGGTATTTGTATAAGAGCAGAGAGTTTTTGGGCAAAAGAGTCATCCCCGGAGTTATGAGCCGATTCGGCCCCTTGGGCAACTTGCCGGGCATAACGTTTCTTGATTATGGCATAGCGTGTTAAGAGAATCATGCCCTATTCTACCACATCCGGCTCAATATTGGAGGCATTAATCCCCCAATAACAATACTCCGAATCCAGAGAGACCTCGTCCTCACTCATCCAAAACCGCGCCGCAGAAAGCCACACCCGGGCCCGGCGCGCCTCCCCCTCCGGTCCGCCCAAATCCACAATAACACCGCCGCCCAGCTCAACTCGCTGCCGGTCCAGGCCGTAGTCCTCTTCAAAAAAGGGAAGATCGGCATATTCATGAATGTCCACCGAAGACACCCCGACAATCCGAGCGTCCCCATAGGCTTCCAGCTTCTCAAGCTCCCATTCGCTCCAGCTCTCTTTCTCAATCTTCCGGGCAATAAAATCGGGATTCTCCTCAAACCAGGCGCCTATCTCACGGGCAAACTCAGCTTCCCGCCGTTTAACTTCCTCGCTCAAAGCCTTAAGGGCCAGGTCATAGGGAAAGCGAAAGTCGGCAATACTATAAATAGTGCTCCGCGAGTTCACCAACTGGCCCGCCTCTTCACGCCTCTTCAAATCAGCCTGAATCAGAAGATACCCCTCTTTATAGGCTGACTCCATCTCCGGTGGCAGGACAGGCTCATGGAGGTAGCCCTTAAGCTCGCCCATAAGATGATAATCCCTCTTACAATGGTACCAGATAAGGTACTCCTCCCCCAAATACTCCGCCGTAAGGGACTGGAAAATCACCGCCTCGTGGGGCAGGAACCTCATAATCCCCAGCCGCCCCGTGGCCACATCAAAGGAGAAATTGCCCTCCCCGTCCGTATAAACCGCATCGGAACGATCCTTTTCGCTGGCCGGCCTGGAGTATACCCGGCTGATTTTCACCCCCGCCAAGGGCTCCCCGTTCAAAGTAAGAGTCCCCTTCACCGGCGAAAAAAGCACCACCTTCCCCCGGGCATACCCCAGGGCGGAAAGACTCAGAAACAGACCCAAAACAAAGGCAAAGAATTTAATAGGTAACATGCGATTCTCCTGGGGGCAGTATACACGGAAAGGAAGTTATGTCTAATGCCCTTGAGTTCGTACCAATATAATGATGCAATTAAGTATGAACAGAGAATATATCGTTTATAAGGGCGAATATTATACAATTGAATGGTATTTCTCAAAAAAATGGAAAGAGCCAACCACTTGATTACTTTAATGACCTGGATCCTGCTAACCAAAGAAAGCTTCTATATTTAATCAAACGAATTGGTGATTTTGGTAGAATTAGTGATATGACAAAGTTCAGAAATGAAAAGGAACTTGCTTTAAGAAGTAAGAAGGATTTTGAAGAAAGAAATAAAAGAGGTGAATACTATGAATAAGACAGTATCTACTTTTGATAGATTGATGAACGATGAAGACTTCAAAGAAAAATTTGAAGAAGGTTATGAAGATTTTTTGATCTCTGAAACTATATGTGAAGCTATGAATGAAATGAATCTCTCAGTAAGACAGTTAGCGGAGAAAGCTCATGTATCCAAAACAACAATAATGAATCTCCGAACTGGGGATGCACAAAAAATATCCGTTAGAAAACTCAACGCAATATTAAGTATTTTAAATTACAAACTTTCGATGGAGAAAATGTCTCACCTCAAAGGACTTAATAAGGAAACGGAAAGAGGCCTAGATCCCACGGCCTGGCTGGCCAAAGAGCGCGAGGGATGGGATTAAGTGAAGATATTCCTGACTGTCGATGGCTAACCGAGCCTGTAAATCTTTCTGTGTAAAGCTCACTTTTCAAATATCAAATCGCCCTTCATATTCAATGGCGAACCGATTCATAGCAGGTTTCCAATTCCTAAGTGGCATGGACCATCTCTTGGAAGCCTGCTGAATAGCCAG
>JAQQAP010000035.1 GCA_028533045.1 Spirochaetales bacterium
ATCAGTTGCTTTAGTAGAATTTCAGGTTTAACTTTATGATGACCATAATGATTTATGGTGAAATAAGATAGTGCGAATGTCCTATGGCATTTTTTGCATTGATAGAGTTGAGTTTTTCCTTCCCGTTTAGTAACCGTAAACCCTCTTTTCTTGTACCATCTTACATCTTTCGAAGGACTTTGATGATGGGAGCAATGGGGATTAGGGCAATAGATTTCTTCTTTCATAATGGAATATCCTCTTATTGTCTTACGAATAAGAGGGAGAGCCATTTTTTTAAATAATCATCATTTTTCTAGAAAAAGCTCAAGGATTGGGAACATTACCCTAATAAAAAGCCCCCGGAATAAATTCCGGGGGCTCATAATCAGCTAATTAAGCTGCTTGACTACATAATTTCGCCGATCTTCTTGTAGAAGGCCATCTGACGCTTGGCGTCTTCTTCGGCTTCCTTAAAGAGGTTTTCAGCTTCAGAGGGGTTAGTCTTCTGCAGAGCGGTGTACCGTCTCTCGCTTCTGATAAACTCCTGGAAGTCTCCGGTGGGTTCTTTGCATTCCCACTTGAATCGGCTTCCTTCCTCTTTGGTAGGATCGAAACGGTAGAGGGGCCAGTAACCGGCGTCTACGGCTCTCTTCATTTCAACCTGGGACTTCATCATGTTGATTCCGTGGTTGATACAGGGAGCGTAAGCGAAAACAATGGAAGGTCCATCGTAAGCTTCCGCTTCCTGGAGAACGGCCTGAGCCTGCTGTCTGTTGGCGCCCATGGCGATGGAACCAACGTATACATAGCCGTAGCTCATACACATGAATCCCATCTTTTTCTTAGTCAGCTGCATACCGGCGTTAGCAAACTTGGCAACCGCACCAATGGGGGTCGCTTTGGAAGCCTGACCACCGGTGTTGGAGTAAACCTCGGTGTCCACAACAAGGATGTTAACATTCTTGTTCATAGCCAGTACGTGGTCTACACCGCCATAACCGATATCGTAAGCCCAACCGTCACCACCGATGATCCAAACGGACTTATCTACGAAGTAGTCCTTCAGCTCAACGATCTTGTCCAGAGC
Organism: Spirochaetales bacterium; assembly: GCA_028533045.1. GTDB lineage: Bacteria > Spirochaetota > Spirochaetia > DSM-2461 > DSM-2461 > SZUA-368. Next base: position 1,070 of record JAQQAP010000035.1, read on the forward strand.
TTCTTTAGCCTCGCCGGAAGCTGCTTTGGCAGCGGCGGGAAGAAGACCGGCGATCTTAACCTGATGATCTTTGGCTTCCTGGTCGGTGTTGTCGAAAATATCGAGACCCTTTTTCAGGGCTTCTGTCAGTTCGGGAGTCGTTCCGGCAGCCAGTACAGCCTCGACTTTCTTCTTGAGAAGAGTTCTGTTGCTGTCCACAGCCAGTCTCATACCAAAACCGTATTCGGCGTTGTCCTCGAAGAGGGAGTTACCCCAGGCGGGACCGCGGCCTTCGGAGTTCTTGCAGTAGGGAATGGTGGGGAAGGTTCCGCCGTAGATGGAGGAACAACCGGTGGCGTTAGCCGCTACCATTCTGTCACCGCAGATCTGGGAAACAAGTTTAACGTAGGGAGTTTCACCACAACCGGCACAAGCTCCGGAGAACTCGAACAGGGGCTGTTTGAACTGCATGCCCTTAACGGTGCTTTCCTTGGTCTTTCCGTCCAGGATTCCGTAGGGGAGAGTTTCGAAGAAAGCTTCGTTAGCATTTTCTCCGGCGGTTCTCTCTTCTTCCAGGCTTCCCCAAACAAGAGCTTTGTTCTTGGAAGGACAAGTTTCCAGACATACGCCACAACCCTGACAGTCTTCAACAAATACCTGTACTTTGTACTTGAGGGGTTTGTCTTTGGACGCTTTGTAATCAACAGTGTTGAAAGAGGCGGGAGCCTTGTCCAGATCGGCAGGCTCAATCATCTTGGCCCGGATAGCCGCATGGGGACAGCTCTGTACACACTGGTTACACTGGATACAGTTGTCGGAAACCCACTTGGGTACCTGGGGAGCTACACCACGCTTTTCCAGCTTGGTGGTTCCTGTGGGAAGGGTACCGTCGTAAGACATGTGGGAAACGGGAATGTCGTCACCCTTGAGAAGCATGGACTTTTCAATGATGTTCTTGGCGAAGTCATCGGCATCGTCGGGGATCAGCTGGGGAGCAACAAAGGCCTTACCGGGGAGGGAAGAGGGAATCTCTACCTTTTCGATACCGGCGGCGGCGCTGTCGATAGCGTTCCAGTTCATCTTAACGATATCTTCACCCTTCTTGATAAAGGATTTCTTAGCTGCGTCTTTCATATACTGAATCGCTTCAGCTTCGGGAAGAACGCCGGAAATCTTGAAGAAGGCTGCCTGCATTACGGTGTTGATTCTCTTACCGAGACCCACTTTTTCTGCAATGGCCAGAGCGTTGATGTTGTAGAAGTTGATCTTCTTTTCGATGATCATCTTCTGGTCCGCTTCCGTCAGGTGCTCAAACACTTCGCTAGTGGGAATGTGAGAGTTTAGTAGGAAGGTACCGCCCTCTTTCAGGGGGCCTACCATATCGTAACGGCCGATGTAAGCCTGGTTGTGACAAGCGACAAAGTCGGCATTTTCAATCAGCCAGGGCATATTTACGCTGGACTTACCAAAACGCAGGTGGGAAATGGTAATACCACCGGACTTCTTGGAGTCATAGGAAAAATAGGCCTGTGCATTCATGTCGGTGTTACCACCGATAATTTTAATGGAGTTCTTGTTGGCACCTACCGTACCGTCGGAACCGAGACCCCAGAACATACAGCTGATAACGTCATCGGGAGCAACATGAACCGTTTCGTTAACGGGGATGGACAGGTTTGTCACATCATCGTTGATACCTACGGTAAAGTTGTGGAACGCTTTTCCATCGAGGTGGTCGTAAACGGCCTTAACGTGGCTGGGAGTAAATTCCTTGGATGAGAGACCATAACGTCCGCCGATAACCTGAATGTTAGAACGTCCCTGAGCAGCCAGAGCGGCTACAACATCGAGGAAGAGGGGCTCACCGAGAGCACCGGGTTCTTTGGTTCGGTCGAGAACGGCAATCTTCTTACAGGAAGCGGGAACGCAAGCGGTAAACGCTTCGGCGCTGAACGGTCTGTAGAGACGAACCTTAACGGCACCGACTTTTTCGCCGTTGGCGATAAGTTTATTAACAGTCAGGTCAATGGTATCGCAACCGGAGCCCATGGCAATGATAACTTTTTCTGCGTTGGGATCACCCACGTAGTCGAAAAGGTTATATTTTCGTCCGGTCAGTTTACCTACCTGATCCATATACTTCTGTACAATGGCGGGAACCGCATCGTAGTAAGCGTTACAGGTTTCACGGCCCTGGAAGTAAACGTCCGGGTTCTGAGCGGCAACCTTTACGATGGGAGCTTCAGGTCTCATAGCTCTTTCTCTGAACCGTTCGATGTATTCGGGAACGATCAGGCTCTTGATGTCCTCAAAGGAGATTTCTTCTACTTTCTGAATTTCGTGAGAAGTTCTGAATCCGTCGAAGAAAGAAAGGAAAGGAATCTGAGACTCAAGGGTAGCCAGGTGAGCTACGAGAGCCAGGTCCATTGTTTCCTGAATACTAGCGGCGGCGGTCATGGCGTAACCGGTGTTACGGCAGGACATTACGTCAGAGTGGTCTCCGAAGATGGAGAGGGACTGAGCGGCCAGTGAACGGGCGGATACATGAAAAACGGTGGGAAGCATCTCACCGGCAATCTTGTACATGTTGGGGATCATCAGAAGAAGACCCTGAGAAGCGGTAAAGGTGGTAGTCAGGGCGCCTCCTGAGAGAGCTCCGTGAACAGCACCGGCAGCACCGGCTTCTGACTGCATTTCAATGACGTCTACTTTCTTGCCGAATACGTTTTCCATACCCATGCTCGCCCAGGAGTCAGAGTATTCACCCATGGGTGAGGAGGGAGTAATCGGGAAGATAGCGGCAACTTCACTAAAAGCATAGGCAACGTGGGCGGCAGCGGTATTGCCGTCAATGGTAACCATTTTTTTAGACATGTATGCACTTCCTTTATATTAATTTTATAAGTGTACGAATATAATAACCCCAAGTCCTGATCCCGCGCAAGGGTGATATTTGGGAAAAAAATGATTTGTTGTGGTGAAAAAGGGAAAAAAACGACAAAAAAATACACCAATATGTGTAAAATTGTCAAATATAAGGATAATTGCCTAATATAGGTATTTAAGCCTAATATTTTGTGGTTATAGTTGTTTAAACCTATTGCCTTCACAGAGCTTACGTTTTATATTTCATGAATATGGTAGAAAGGAAGAAAAGAATCGATTCATTAAGAAGCTGGATGCACAAAGAAGGCTTCTGCGGCCTCATTATAACCGGCGGCGATCCCCATATGAGTGAATATGTGGCGGAGCGGTGGCGCAGCAGGGAGTATTTCTCCGGATTTACGGGAAGCGCGGGAATGTTGGTTTTTACGGACCGCCGTGCGGGCCTCTGGACGGACTTTCGCTATTGGCTCCAGGCCGAAGAGGAGCTTAAGGACTCGGGAATCGATCTTTTCAAACAGGGCGTCCCCGGGGTAATTCCCTATATTGACTGGTTGGCTTCGGAACTGAAGGAAGGGGATAGAGTGGCTGTTATCGGCACTACGGTCTCATACAAAATGGCACTCGAGTGGAAGGAACGCTTGATGACAAGAGGGATTATCCTGGAAAATTGTTTCAGCCTTCCGGACCGTCTTTGGCCTAATCGGCCTCAGCCTCCCTCTTCTTCTAAATATATTCTTCCCCTCTCATTGGCCGGGCAGGATAGGAAGGAGAAGATTCAGCAGGTGCGTGAGCTTCTAAGTCTTTACGATTGCGGGGCTACCTTTCTTTCTTCTCTGGACGATATCGCCTGGCTCCTGAATATTCGGGCCATGGATATTAAGATGAATCCCGTGCCTTTGTCTTACTGTTGGCTAGATGATGAAGCAACTGTTCTTTTTACGGTCAAAGAGACGATGGAGCCCGGGATGGAAGAGGCTTTGGAGTCGGACGGCGTTAAGGTAAAAGAATATGATGAGGTTTCCTCCTTTATAAAGAGTAGAAAGGTAAATAGTAAGATCTATTTTAGCAGTGAGCGAAACTCCTGGAACTGGGGTGCCCTTCTGAAGGAGCAAGCTGAATTATATGATGGGCTGGATATCACTTCGGCCCTCAAGTCCCGAAAGAATCCTGTGGAGATTGACTGTTTTCACAAGGCCATGATCCTTGACGGGGTGGCTATGGTGAACTATCTGAGCTGGTTAAAAAAAGCGGTTCTCACGGAGAAACTTAGTGAAGTCGATGTGGCGGAAAAACTCAGATCCTTCCGGGCGGCCCAACCGGGTTTTGTGGATCAGAGCTTCTCTTCCATTTCTGCCTACGGGCCTAATGGAGCTTTGTGCCATTACGACCCTCAGGAGGAGTCCGCATCCCTTCTTAAACCGGAGGGACTCTATCTTATTGATTCAGGAGGACAGTACCGGGGGGCTACGACCGATATTACCCGTACCCTCTGCCTGGGGACTCCTACGAAAGAGGAAATCCGTGACTACACCCTGGTCCTCAAAGGGCATGTGGCCCTCTCCCGGGCTCAGTTTCCCGAACGGACCCGGGGGTATCAGCTGGATATGCTGGCCCGTCAGTTCCTCTGGAACGATATGAGCGATTACGGCCATGGTACAGGCCACGGGGTTGGGGCGTTCCTTAATGTACACGAAGGGCCCCATTCCATTAGCTCACGTCCTATTGACCGCCCCCTGTTGGAAGGAACTGTTACGTCCAATGAACCGGGTATCTATCGGGAGGGTAAGTACGGTATTAGAATTGAGAACCTCATACATACGGTAAAGGCGGGCGAATCGGAATTTGGTACGTTTTTGAAGTTTGAAACTTTGACTATCTGTCCCTATGAGCCTATTCTTATAGATAAGGGCCTTCTTTGTGAAGAGGAAATTCTTTGGATAAACAGTTATCACAAGAGAGTATTCGATCTTTTAAGCGGCCTGGTAGAGGAAGAAGCGGAGAAATGGTTGCGTACAGTATGTGCACCTCTCTAGACAAAGGGCACTATTTAGATAAGAATAAGGTACATAGGGGAATATCGTGAGCACCGAAAGGGATGAGCTAAAACTACGCCGGAATATTGAAAGCTACTATTTGCCGTTTCAGCTGATAAATGCGATTTCCGAAATCGGTTCCATCCCGGAAACGTCTACCGATTCCCTTATTGGCATAGCTTTCCTGGATATTGCCGACTATACCTACCTTTCCAAGTTCCTCAGTTCCAAGGAAAACCACATTTTCCTTAACGGTCTTTACGCCGCTTTTAACTGGGTCATTAAAAAGCACGGGGGATACCTCAACAAGATAGAAGGGGACAGTATTATGTTCCACTACGGAGGGCCCATCGATCCCAACGTTAAAGGGAAGGATTCGGATGGGGTAAGAAAGTACATTGCCCGGGAGCTTTTTCTCACCTGTGTGGAACTTCAGCGAATTTGTAATTTATTCAATAAGGCGAACGAGAGTATTCTCACTATCATTAATGATGTGGAAGCCCAGGACACGGTAAGGGACGCCTACGATATTATTGCCTCCCTTAGGAACAACGAAGAACTGGCCCAGTCTATGAACGCCCTTTTCCAGGTGCGCATTCGGATTGGGGCATCCATTGGAGAAGTGACCATCGGGAACTTCGGCCCCGACGGAGCTCGGCAGTGGGATGTTATCGGAGTACCCGTAATTGACGCAAAGCGAATGGAATCGTCCGCTCCCACCGGGGGGCTTCGTATCTCCAGCGACTATTACCATATTCTGGAGTCTACCGGTACGTTGGATCAGTATTTTCGCCGGTTTCAGAGGGAAGCGACCATTCATAAAAGCGTCTACAGCCGGGTAGGTTTAGACGATGTTTTTGATAATCACACCATCTATATCAAAGGAAAGAAGGTTTCACGCTATGAGACCTATAGTGTTCAGGTAAATCCCCAGCTCCCGGAAGATACGGTGGAGCAGATACGCCTTCTTCTTACCAAGGGGGAGTACGGGGTAGACCGAATTCTTGAGATGCTCAAATACTTTCGGGGGAATCGCTTTGTTATTGATATGGTGGAAAACCTTTACGACGAACTGGGAATCCATCTGAGAAAGGACGAAATCCTCAAGCTTCTTCAGCCCCCCCGTTACGAGAAATTTCTGAATAAATACAAGTCTTCCAAAAAGGAGAAGGCCGCCGAGGAAATCAACAAAAAATACACACTCTTTGATCTGAATGAGATTCTGGGAAAACTTCAGGACGCCCTTAAGTACCGCGATGAGTCGGACCTGAACACCATGGTCGATTTTCTTAGTTACGAACAGTATCTGGGCCGGAAAGCCAAACTGACAGAAGGATGGTTCTCCAACAATAAATCGCCCACCTTCAAGACCTACTACTATTACAATGTGATCTATCCCCTCTTTTTTACCCATCTAAAAGCGAGCATGCTCGAATACCAGGCCTCCCTCGATGAAATTGAAGAACTCTAAAACCCTTTCTTTTTTGCCCACCACCAAAAAAGAGATGGACGAGCGGGGGTGGGAGGAATGTGATTTTATCCTGATTTCCGGGGACGCCTATGTAGACCATCCCTCCTTTGGGACGGCGATTATCGGACGGGTCCTGGAGGCGGAAGGCTTTAGGGTGGGGATACTGGATCAGCCCGACTGTTCCAAGCCTGACTCGGAAGACTTTAAACGATTGGGTAAACCCCGTTATGCCTGGCTCATAAGTTCGGGCAACATGGACTCCATGGTAAACCACTATACCGCCAATCGCCGTCTCCGCTCGGAAGATGCCTATTCTCCCGGGGGAAAGAGGGGGAAAAGACCGGATAGGGCCGTATTGGCCTACACCTCACGGGCCAAGGCGGCCTACAAAGGGGTTCCGGTGATCCTGGGAGGGATTGAAGCCTCTCTCAGACGTTTGAGTCACTACGACTATTGGTCGGATAAACTGCGAAAATCCCTCTTGATAGACAGCAAGGCCGATTTTATCGTTTACGGTATGGGGGAGGAGACCATCCTTCGTCTGGCCCGGGACATAAAAAAGGGAAAGCCTCTCAATCAAATGGTGGATATTCCCGGGACTCTTTATCGCTGTTCTTCCAAAACTCTCAAAGAGGCGGAAGAGCTCTCTCCCTGGGAATTCATTACCCTTCCTCCTTTTGAGAAGCTTGTGAGTCAAAAGGAACTCTTTGCACAGAGTTTTAAAACGCGGCTGGATCATAACAATCCCTTTAGAAAAACCGCTTTGGTGGAGGAATCGGCCGGGCAGTTTACCATAGAGAATCCCCCTCCTATGCCTATCTCCCGGGAGGAGTTTGACCGGGTTTACAATCTGCCTTTTACCCACCGTTCCCATCCAAAATATGAGGGTGAAGGAGGGGTTCCCGCTCTTAAGGAAGTGCGTTTTTCACTTGTGAGCAGCAGAGGGTGCTTTGGAAACTGCGCCTTTTGTGCCCTCGCTTTTCATCAGGGGGTAATCGTTTCCTCCCGCAGTAAGGAATCTATCATAAAAGAGGCGAAGGAGATGATCGCCCAGCCCGATTTTAAGGGGTACATTAACGATGTGGGCGGTCCTACGGCGAATTTTCGCGATCCCGCCTGTTCCAAACAGCTCAAGAGCGGCGCCTGTACCCACAGAACATGTCTGGGGCCGGAACCCTGCCCTCAGCTGGAGGTGGATCATAGGGATTATGTTTCCCTTTTGCGGGATCTGCGTCATCTGGAAGGGGTAAAAAAGGTCTTTGTCCGATCGGGGGTAAGATTTGATTATGCCATGCTCGATAAGGATGATACCTTTCTGAGGGAACTCTGTGAGCACCACATCTCCGGTCAGTTAAAGGTCGCTCCGGAGCATACTTCGGACCGGGTTTTAAAGATCATGGGAAAGCCTCCGGCCCGGGTTTACAGAGCCTTTGAGAAAAAGTTCTACCAGATTAATCGGGAGCTTGGAAAGAAACAGTATCTTATTCCCTATCTTATAGCCTCCCATCCCGGCTCGACCTTGAAGGATGCTCTTATTACCTCGGAGGAGCTGCGCAAAAGCGGTTTTGTCCCCGACCAGATCCAGGATTTCTATCCCACCCCCGGTACGGTAAGCAGCTGTATCTACTACTCCGGTATAGATCCCCGGAACGGGAAGGAAGTGTTTGTTGAGAAGAAAGAGAGGGAGCGGAAAAAACAGCGGGCACTCCTCCAGTATAACCGCCGGGAAAATGAAAAGCTGGTGGTGGAAGCTCTTAAAGATTTGAAGCGACAGGATCTGATTCCTGTTTATACGGGGAAGCGCAAAAGTCGTAAGAAGTAGAACTAAAATTGAGAATTATGAAAGCAACCCATGCCAAAACATTCAACCGAATAGCCCCTCTCTATGACAACGCCCGCCCGGGCTATCCCACCCAAATTTACGATGTTATAGATATCTATTCAGAGATAAGCGGGACGTCTAAAATCCTGGAAGTAGGATGCGGTTCGGGGATTGCCACACAGGAAATTTTTGAGAAATGGCAACCTTCTATTGTCGCCATCGATCCGGGCCTGCAGCTTCTGGAAGTGGCCCGGGGCAAAAGTAAAAATAACCGTAAAATCGAATATCTCAATTGTCCCTTTGATGAATTTAAGACACCGGAACAATTTGATGCTATATTTTCGGCCACCGCCTTTCACTGGCTCGATAAAAGAACGAAATATAAGAGATCCCATGAACTTCTTAAGGATAAGGGCAAGCTGATTTTATTCTGGAACAATTATGTGATTCAGGAAGAATCGGTCAACGCCCAAATACAGGGGATTTATGAAAAGCACCATCCCGACGGTTCTTTAAAAGATGCCCGCCTACACTACAGGAATAAAATCAGAAACCGTAAGAACGAAATGAATTATACTCCTTATTTTGATTTGGCCGTCCACCATGAATACAGTTACTCCATTAAGATGAGTGCCATTCAGTATGTCCTCTTGCTTCAATCCTTTTCCAATAACTCCTTTTATGAGGAGGAGAGGCTAAAGGAATTTTATGAGAATGTGGAAAACTATGTAAAATCCACAGGGGATGAAATCAAAATCACAGTTGTGGTGAATCTTGAGATTGGGCAAAAGAGGGAGCTGTACAGTAATACCACCGATACATCACTTTTTCCTCCTGCTTGACGAGCTGGTAGGGCTCTTCTCCGCCATAGATCATCCCCAGTTTTTGCATCACCCGCTCGCTTCCCCGGTTCCGGGGATCGCAGTAGGCCTTCATTATACTTAAGTTAAGATCATTAAAACAAAATTGCAGTACCGGATGGCCCGCTTCCGCCGTAAGGCCCCGGCCCCAGTAGGGTTTGCCTATGATATACCCGATTTCGGCTCCGTTAATTTCCCGGTCCAGCCCATGGAGTCCTATGGTTCCTATCATTTTTTTGTCTTCCCGGTGCCAGATAGCCCAGTCGTAGTGCATTTCCCCCTCGTAGAGCTCCAGGGCCAAATCGATAAAGTGGGCCGTTTCCACCTTGTTTTTGTGCCGGGGCCAGGACATATAGCGCACCGTTTCTTCATCGGAGGCATAGGAGAACATATCGTCTATGTGCTGGGGGGATATTTTTACGAGGTCCAGACGTTCGGTGGCCATGGTGCGAAAGAGATATTCATCTGTCATAGAAATCAGTATAGATAATTATTCTCCTTGGGGCAAATCGCTATTCTCAAAAATCACCAATCGCTCTATAATAGCTGGCATGGCCATCGCTGATAATCTTAAAGAAATAAAAGACAATTTGAACAGGACAGCCCTTGGATGCGGCCGTGATCCCCAATCTATTCGGCTCCTGCCTGTGAGTAAGAGAAAACCCCTGGAAGCGCTTCTGGAGGCACATGAGGCGGGTGAGAACCTTTTTGGGGAGAATCGGGTAGATGAAGCTCTTGAGAAGCTGGAAAAGCTTCCCCGGGGAGTTCAGGTGGATATGATTGGCCATCTACAGAGCAATAAAGCGGCTAAGACGGCCGGTAAATTCAGGCTGATTCATTCGGTGGACTCCCTTAAGCTGGCCGCTAGACTGGACAGGGCCAATGGGGCTATAGGGAATGTTCAGGATATTCTTATTGAGCTGAATACGTCCGGGGAGGAGAGTAAATCGGGCTATACCGATTGTGAGAGTCTCCTTAAGGACCTGGAAGAGATGGTCAACATGAAAAATATTTGCCTTAAAGGTTTCATGACCATGGCTCCCTTTATTGAGGAACGGGATTTGATCCGCCGGACCTTTGTTCGCTGCCGGGAGTGGCGCGATGAGGCGCAAAAACGCTTCCCCGATCAGGATTTTTCCGAGCTTTCCATGGGCATGTCCGGGGACTACGTGGAAGCCATAGAGGAAGGGGCCACCATTATTCGGGTGGGAACGGCTATTTTTGGGGCGCGACAGTATTGAAGCGACTATTTATTCTGATTTTACTGGCGGCTTTTCTTTTCTCCTGTGCGACTACGGGCTCTTCATCAACTAGCACAACTACCGATACGGAACCGGTTCCCTATGAGGAGGACGAGTTTGCTCCGGGGCTTATCAAGCTGCGCCGGGCGGAGGTACTCTTCTTTGGGGCGCTGCCGCTTTTTTATATGTTTACCAGTTTGGGTTACGATACCTATTACGATATGACCAGCGCCGACGCTCCCTCGTCGACCAATACGGAGCTGGGACAGAAGTTTGCCATAACCGTTTCCCTTTCGGGGATTTTGGCTTTGGCCGATTTTATTGTGGGAGAATTACAGGATGATTAAACAGACTTTGACCGTGGAGCTTCCCGAGGGAACTTCCGAGCGGGCGGACCGCTATATAGCGCGAAAAGAGATTCTAACCCGGGGACAGATCAAGGCCCGGGACTTACATATTTATGACAGGGAAGGAGGAAGGGAGCTCAAGCTTTCTCTCAAGGTTAAGAAGGGGGACTCCCTTTTCCTGGAATGGCAGGAAGAGGAAGAGCACAGCCTGGAACCGGAAAAACTGGACCTTCCCATTATCTACGAGGACAGCCGGGTTGTGGTTATTAACAAACCCCGGGGCATGGTGGTTCACCCGGCCGTGGGAAACTGGACCGGAACGGTGGTGCAGGGACTTCTTTATCACAACAAGGAGATGGCCGGGGAGTTTGCCGAAGAAGGTGAGGGAAACGAGCCGGGCAGGCCCGGTATTGTTCACCGCCTGGATAAGGATACCACCGGTGTACTGGTTACCGCCAAGGATCGGGACGCCCTGGAAGAACTTTCCGAACAGTTCCGGGAACGGGAAACGGAGAAGATCTATCTGGCCGTAATTAAGGGAGCCCCCCCGTCCTCCACGGGAACCATCGAAGGCTATATGGTGCGGGACAAGCGGGACCGGAAGAAATTCACCCTTACCCGGGAAGAGCGGGGTAAGTGGTCCTGTACGGACTATGTTGTGCGGGAGCGCTTTGATAAATTCAGCTTGCTCGAATTGAGAATCCACACCGGACGGACCCATCAGATCCGGGTGCATATGAAATCCCTTAACAAACCCATTCTGGGAGACCCCATTTACGGCCGCAAGGACAATAACTTTCCCGAGGCGCCCCTTATGCTTCATTCGTGGAAACTCACTTTGAATCTGCCCGGAGAAGAAGAGCCCCATACATTTGAGGCTCCTTTACCGGAAGATTTTGAGGCCCTTTTAAATAAATTACGGGAATTAACGTAAATCCATAGGTATTCTTTGAAATTTAAGGCTAAATGGGCTAGGTTATCTCCATAATTCATCATATTAGGAGATATCATGAAAAAGAAAGTTTTACTTGCTGTTGTTGTGTTCAGCCTTTTTGGAGCGACCGGGCTCTTTGCCCAGGAATGGACAAGCTATTCCCCCGAATTTCAGGAAGGGGATATTGCGATTCAGGCGGGGATTGGTCTGTTGGCCGGTTTTTACGGAGATACAACCATACCTCCCATTTCGGTTAGCGTTGATTACGCCCAGCCCATCGCGGACCTTCCCTTTTCCTTTGGCGGTATCGTCGCTTATGCCAAGTCGGAAGACGATTACTCATATTTTGGCTATAACTGGACCTATGAATATTCCTATATTCTTATTGGTGGCCGAGCAGCCTATCATGTGGATTTTGGTGTGGATAATCTGGATACCTACGCGGGAGTTCTCTTAGGTTTTAATATTGTTAATTCCTCTGTTAGTGGCGATAGCTGGGGTTCTTCTTCGGCTGATTCAAGCTATATGCTCTATGGTGCTTACGCCGGTGCCCGCTACTTCTTCACCGACAACATTGCAGCCTTCGGCGAAGTCGGTTACGGTATGGGGCTCATTACCCTGGGAGCCACCTTCAAGCTCTAATCGCTGTTAACATCCAACAAAGCTTGATACTTGGGGGCATCCGAATAGGTGCCCCCAATTTGATCCAGAGTTTCCAGATGTCCCCAGGAGCCGTACTTGCTCTCCCGGGTTCCAATATAGGAAAAGGCCATAAAAAGTCCGCAGTTTACATTATCCTGGACATGCAAGTCAAAGTTGTGCATGTAGAGTTCGTACATACGCTCGTCAATCTGAAAATCCCAGAGCTGCTGGTTATAGTCCCATTCACTCTGATTATAGGGCTGCATATGCTGGCCCCCTTCATAAACATAATAATCAATGCCGTATTCCGTTGCATAGGCTGCAGACTCTTCCGTCCACTCAATGGTTGATTCCAGGAAATACTGGTAAGTGTCGTAATAGATCTGCTGGAAGCTTAAATCGTCGCCCAGCTCTTCCCACTCTACATGGTTATCGTAGGAGAAGCCAAAGTAGCCCCCCACCGAGAGGGCATCGCAGCCAATGGCCCCGTAGTATTCGCTTTCGTCAAAAAGGTAGGAGAGAATGCGGTTGGAGTTATCATACCAGGCGTGCTGCCCCGTGGCGACTTTGACAACTCTTTCCTCCATTTCACTTCCAAAGACCTCATCCCAAAGATAAAAGGCCCGAGCCATCATAAAGGCGTCCTTTTCCGGATGGCCTTCTCCTGCTTCCCCAAGCGCTTCCAGCTGAGTCACCACATAGTCGTCCACCGGCTCCGGGTAGTCGCTGTAGGAGCCGTTGTAGAGAACCCACTGGGCCTGAACAAAATTCCAGTTCCACATTTCGTTGGAAAATTCCAGATAGATTTTAAGGCCGTCGTCCAGATTGTCCCGCCAGAGTTCGGCCAGGTTCGTAATATAGTCGTCACTGGCCATGTGAGGGATGCAGACCCAGGCGTCGACCTGCAGCTCGTTACAGAGTTCAATGGCGTAATCAAAGCTGATTCCCTGGTAAGTTCCCTGGGAGAAGTAGTCCGTGGTAATCCGGTCGTCCGTATAGTCGTCGGGGGTGGCGTTGTTGTCCGAACCGTCCCCCCAGTCTACCTGGTCTGAGCCGTTTGTGCAGACCCAGTCCATGAAGCGAAGGGCATGGAACTCTTCCAACCCTTCAAGGTAGCTTGCCAGGAAGGTGGGAAAACCCTCCGGGTCGTAGTCGTCATAGCTGTACATTTCGTAGTCTTCCGGGATAATGCGGATGTTGCGGAGCGGATCGTCCACATTACTATAGGTTATGTTGAGCCAGGTGTTGCCCCCGGTTCCTAGCAGGTCAATGTAGTACCCCAATTCATCCTCTTCCAGTCGGTTACCTCCTGCTTCCAGGGTTCCGTCTCCTTCCCAAAAGACCCGGTAGCGGCCTTCGTAGTAGTTATTTATAAGAAAGCGGATGAGCGATTCGTGGCCGTCGCTTGTCTCCTGGGGGACGTAAGTGGGGTAGCCCGTACTGTCTCGCTCCACCTCGTCAATCATACCGGTATTCCATGCAGAGCCCGATTCGTCGGTGTAGAATGTGAACATACTGCCGGCGGTAGTCATGGCATCGGTAAAGATGGGGGCGGGAGTGTAGTAGTTGAGGCTGTGCAGATTCATGCCGATGGGAAGGGAGGCCTCGTAGGAGGGATCGGGGATTTCATCATATTCGTCGTTTTCTGAAGTAAAATTATTTTGTACTATTAGGGCGCATCCGCCAAGAAGGATCGTGAGAAATAGTAATAAGGGCAAAAATTGTCTCATCCTCCCATTATAGCTTAGAATTGTTGTCGATTCTGTGAGGAATTGGAAAACAATAAATGGGCTATTTTGAAAGTGCTTCCGTAATGAATTTAGCCAGATCTACCCCAAAGTCAGCTTCTTCGGGAGTCCAGGTTCTAATAGGTCCAATGTGTTCCTGGCAAAGAACCCCCTTCATTTTGTTATTGTGCCAGATGGGAATATCCAAAAGAGACGTAATTCCCAATTTTGAAAGATAGGGCCCGGAGAAACAGGAGGTTCGGGGATCCTTGTTGGCATCGTGGGCATCAATGGCCCGGTCCCTTTCGAGGGCTTGAAAGTAGGCGGGAAAGTCTTTCTGGGAGAGAATCATACCGGAGGAGTGCTTTGCTACACTCTGCTCGTAAAGGTTTTCACACTTAATGGCTGTTAGTCCTTCATCGTAGAACCATACGCTTACCCGGGCAATGTTCAGGGCGTGGGAGGCGGCTTCGGTAATATTCCTCATTGTGCTTTCTAGACTGGAAATAAAGAGGGGCTTTTTGTTGTTCAGGTCTGCCAGTACCTTATTGAGTTCGCTTACGCCCGCTGCGGATGTGGCCACCGATTCGGCACCGGTGAGCACGTTCTGCCCGCTGAATTCAGCCTTGATTTTAATCATGGCATTTTCATAAATCCTTATATTTTCCTCAGAATCTTCGATTGTTTTTGCTGTAAGAGAGGACATGTTTGAGTACCGAGTCAGAGCCACCCGGGCGGGGATACCTCCCATATTAAAGGCATCCTGAAAGTACTTCATTAGTATTACACCCATCTATCTCTCCTTGTTTTGTAAGCGGCTCGAATAATTAAAGTTTTGTGTGTAAAAACTCCTATTTCAAGTTTTTCTTTCACTTATCCCGTGAAAAGTTCACTATTTATGGGTTATAATTGGTTACGGTTCACAAAAAGTACATTTTTTAAGGAGATTATTTTGATTGGTATGATTGTTGGGGCAGTTGTTGTTATATTGGTGGTGTTCTTCATTTCTTCCTACAATGGGTTTGTAAAACTTAGAAATAAGTGCGAAGAGGCTTTTGCCACCATGGATGCCTATTTGAAGAAGCGGTGGGATCTCATCCCCAATCTGGTGGAGACCGTTAAGGGGTACGCATCACACGAGCAGGAAACTCTGGAGAAGGTTATTGAGGCCCGGAACAAGGCTATGGGATCTCAGAATATATCCGAGCTGCAGGCAAATGAAAACGCCCTGGCTTCGGGACTAAAAAGTATCTTTGTCCTTTCCGAGTCCTATCCGGACCTCAAGGCCAATGAGGGCTTCGTCAACCTTCAAAATCAGCTTCAGACCCTGGAAAACGATATTCTCCAGTCCCGGAAGTACTATAATGCCATCGTTAAGTCATTTAATACCAAGCGGGAGCTTTTTCCCCAGTCCCTTGTGGCAGGTATGATGAACCTGGAAAAGAAGGATTATTTTGAAGTGGAAGAATCGGAGCGGGCCAACGTTAAGGTTTCTTTCTAGGGGATGATGATGAAATTGAAATCTATACTTGCGGCGGTTTTTCTGCTGCTCAGTTTCTCCTTGATGGCCAATGAAGCTTTTGTCATTGACCGCTACAGTGTGGAGATGGATGTAGGGGAAGACAACTCCTATGAGGTGACCGAGACTCTGGAGCTGGATTTTTCTGCCGACCGCCACGGAATAATCCGTGATATTCCCCTCTATTTTGATGATATGCCCGTGGTAATCAGTAAAATACGGGTGCCCGGTTATGAGACCAGTATTAGTCAGGACAGGGAATATACCCATATACGTATTGGTTCTGCCGATACCTACGTGAGGGGAAAGGTTAAATATACCATCTCCTACCATTACGATGTGGGAGCGGACAATTTGCCCGATATGGATGAGTTTAACTTTAACTTGATAGGGGTTCAATGGGATACGCAGGTAAAGGAAGGGGACTTTCGCATCACCCTGCCCAAAGCCTTTGATGCTTCCCGGGTCAACTGTACCTCCGGTCCCTACGGCTCCACCGACAATAGCGGTGTGGAATGGACCGTTGAGGGGAATGTGATTGAGGGTAAGCTGATTCGGTCCTTGAATAATTATGAAGGGCTGACTGTGGCTCTTCCTCTTCCCGAGGGCTATTGGGTGGGGGCAAAGAAACACCGTCCTCCCTTCTGGTTTATCGATACGGTTGTGGCCTATGCTCTTTTTGCTCTGGCTGCGGTTCTTTCCTTCCTGCTCTGGCTGGCCAAGGGACGTGATAATCAGCTTTTTCCTACGGTCCAGTTTGAGCCACCCCAGGGAATGACACCCGCTGAGATTGGTTATATCATTGATGGGAGTGTGGATAACAAGGATGTCACGTCTCTGATTATCTACTGGGCCGAGAAGGGCTACCTGGCTATTGAGGAAGTGAAAAATGGGCGAGGGAAGACTACCGAACTCGCCCTGATTAAGCTGGGAGTGCCGGGATCGGATGCCCGCTCCTACGAAAAGAAGATTTTCAAAGATCTCTTTAAGAGCGGTTCCGGTGGACGGGTTACCACGAAAGATCTAACCAATAGCTTCTATAAAACCCTCTCCTGGGGGGTAAGAAATGTTACCAAAACCTTTACGGACAGTAAGGAAAACAGGATTTTTGTCAGAAGTTCGGGAGGGACAACCTTTCTGGCTTTTCTTCTTTCTATGGTTCCCATGTCTTTCATGGGAGTTCGAACTGTGGGACAGTTAGGCGGGGGAGGGCCCTTATGGGTTTTTTGTATATTTTTTGCCATTTTTACCTCAGTCTTTTATGTTCAAACAGGAACTTTTATCAGTAACTTAAGAATGGGACAAAACGGCGGTAAGGTCATGGTTGTTTTAGCCATTGTTTCCACTGTACTGATCGGGGCCTTGGTTGTCTTTGAGTTTGACTATCCTCTTGTAAAATATCTTGCCGCTGTGGGAAGCTCCTTTACCGCAGCCTTCTTTGCCTCCATAATGTCCAAACGTACCGAATACGGCGATAAGATCCTGGAAAAGGTGTTAGGGTTCCGGGATTTTATCAAGGAAGCGGAAAGTGACAAGCTGGAGATGATGTTTGAAAGCAATCCTTCCTACTTCTATCATATTCTGCCCTATGCCATGGTTTTAGGCTTGAGTGATAAGTGGTCTTCCCATTTTGATTCTCTTGCCGTTGAACCGCCCGACTGGTACCGGGGTAATCGTTATGACCGCTTCAATACGCGCGACTTTGAACGGGATCTTTCACGGAGCTTTGGTTCTCTTAGCGGGGCTATGAGTTCCTCCCCCTCCTCTTCGGGAGGTTCGAGCGGTAGTTCCTCCTCGGGCGGTTCTTCCGGCGGCGGTGCCGGAGGCGGCGGCGGAAGCAGCTGGTAGTTTTCTTTTAGGGGAATCGGTTGCCCGGTTCCCTTTTTCTTCCTATTAGTAGATAATAAATCCACTCCAAAATAGAGGATCGTAAATGAAAGTTACCAACATGAAAATCAAAGGTTCTTGGCGGGAAGTTGCCGACTCAGCCCGGACGACTATTAATATGGAGCCCGGCACAAAGGAACCCAGCTCACTGTGGAAAAGAAAAATGCTCCTGGCCGAGCATTCCCCCATTCGTCAGATGTTCATAAGTGCCAAGTGGATTGATTTACCCTATTGGGTTTCTGTTCATTTTGTTCGTCATAAGATAGGGATAGAGCACTGGGTTCGGACTCAGCGGAGTGACCGGACCGGGACCGAAAGGGGAGCCAGTCCCCAGAATGCGGAAGTGGAACATGAGATCCTGGCCAGTTTTCAGGCGGTCATTGCCATTTCCCGTAAACGTCTATGTCGCCAGGCTTCTCCCGAAACGCAGCAGGCCTGGAAGCTCATGGTAGATGAGTTGAAAGAAATTGAGCCGGAGCTTTATTCTGTCTGTGTTCCCGATTGTGTATACCGGGGATGGTGTATGGAATACAAGTCCTGCGGTTACCATGAGACCAAAGCGTTTCAGAAAGCTGTTGAAGAGTACCGGGAAGGAATCAACCAGCTCAAGGATTAAATTGTTCCCTTGTTTGGTATTAATTATTGTCTAAAACCCTACTTTTGTTCTCTTCCTCTTATTGTTGAATAACCCTATTGTAAACTTGGAGGTAATTATGGGGGAGTCAGCCAGACAGGGGTGTTTTGAGTTTGATGAGGTTCACGGGTATCTGGAAAGGAAGGAAGGCTTTATTTTCTCCCTCTTAAGGGAGGAGTGCCCCAATGTGAAAATTTCCTTTCGACTAACAAAGGAAGGCCAAAAAAGGCAATTCAAAGTGCGCCATGATAATGGACATGTCTATCAGCTTAATTTTACCGATGCCTTCCTGTTCTCCCGTACCCTGGAAGATTTAAAGTGTGAATTGCTCTTTAATCTGGAGTATATGAAGAAGGCTAATTGTTCGAGCCGCGCCTCTTTTTGCCGGGGAGGCACGAGAATTAAAGACTTTTAGCTTATTTTTCTTTCGTTTTGTTCGGATTGGTTGTATGATTAAACTATGAGTGTTAAACAGTTTGATCCCTTACTTTATATTGAACCCTATAGGGGAAAGAGTTTTACCGGGGAGTGGCCCACCCTTCCGGAAATGATTGATATAACGGTGGACAAGTTTTCCGCCAAGACCGCCTTCCGTGCTTTTACGCCGGAGGAGAGGGCCTTTAGTTATGGAGAACTCCAGAGGCTTTGCCGCCAGATTGCCGCTTATTTGTGTGAATCGGGGATAGAGAAGGGTGATCGCGTGGGGGTTACCGGAAAAAACAGTCCTGAATGGGGAATTGCCTACCTGTCTGTTCTCTATGCGGGAGCGGTGGTTGTCCCCATTGATTACGCTCTTACGAAAGAGGAGGCCTCCGGTCTCTTGAATCGGGCCGGGGTAAAAGCTCTCTTTGCCGACGGGGAAGTTCTTGACTATTACCGGAAAGAGCATGGCAGTGAGTATGCCGTTTACAGTCTGGTTCCGGGAAGGGATGATTTTATTCTGGGCTTGGAGGCTCAGGGAGAGGTTATACCTGCCTTGCCCGAAGAGAATGATTTGGCAGCCATTTTATTTACTTCCGGGACAACCGGTGTGGCCAAAGGGGTTATGCTGACTCACAAGAACTTTGTGAGCGACTGTTACCTGGCCCAGGGAAATATGAATATTTTCGATACCGACGTATTCTATGCTCTTCTTCCACTCCATCACTCCTATACGATGTTGGCCGTATTTATCGAGGGGCTTTCTGTGGGATCGGAGATTATCTTTGGAAGCTCTCTGGTGGTAAGTCAGCTTTTAAAGGAACTCAAGGAAGGGAAGGTTACCATGTTCTTGGGGGTTCCCCTTCTTTTTAACAAGATTATCAAGAGTCTCATGAAGGGAATCCGTGAAAAGGGCCTTTTGGTTTACGGGCTTATTAAAACTATGATGTTTATTAGCGGAACCATAAAGAAAATCACCGGGAAGAACGTGGGTAAGGCTATGTTTGGTGGAATTCTGGATAAGGTCTCCCTTAGGACAAACCGAATTTGTATTTCCGGGGGCGGTCCTCTACCGGCATCCACCTTTCGTATGTATAACCAGTTGGGGATTGATTTTGTACAGGGCTATGGTCTTACGGAAACATCTCCCATTCTTTGTCTGAATCCTACCTATGCCTTTAATGTGAATTCGGTGGGGAAGATTATCCCCGGAGTAGAAGGAAAAATCTTTGACCCCGATGAAGAAGGGGTAGGGGAGTTCTGTGTAAAAGGCCCCATGGTGATGCAGGGGTACTATCTGGATGTGGAGGCTACCGACAAGGTTATTGACCGGGAAGGCTGGTTTCATACGGGCGATATGGGATTTGTGGATAATAAAAACTATCTTCATCTGACAGGACGGGCTAAATCCATTATTGTAACGGAAGGGGGAAAGAATGTTTTCCCCGAAGAGATCGAAGACAAATTCCAGCTTTACGATGAAATAGAACAGATTCTTGTCCGCGGTTTTATTCTGGATAAAAAGATGAAAACCGAAGGGATCGAAGCTCTCATCTACCCTGTACAGGATGGTAAACTGGATATTTCCGAGGACAGGATGAATAACATCATATCCGAAGTGAACCGGGAACTTAGGCCTTACCAGAAAATTACCAGAATAACTGTGCTCGCTGAACCGATGGAGATGACTTCTACCAAGAAGATTAAGCGTTTTACCGTTTAGTTATAGAAACCACCGTTTAAACCAGGGTTTCAAGCCGGTGTTTTTTCTCACCATTATTACGGTACAGTCCGCCCTTTCTCCTATTCTTCTTGGGAGGGATCCAAAGAGGATTTGGGAAAAGAGGGGGACTTCCGAAGCCCCCAACAGAAGTATATCGTAGTCTTTTGATTCCTTGACGATTGTTTTCACCGGGTCATCGGCAGTTATGATTATCTGTTTACAGGGGATTTCGGGGAGGTCTCTTTTCCCTTCGGACAGAAATCGTTCTTCCGGCTGTTTTTCCGAATCCTTATTTTTTATCGTAAGAACCGTTATCTCGGCTTTTTCTTCTTTAGCTATCAGGGTGGCAATTTTCTGAACGAGTTTTCCGTTGGGACCGTTGCCCCTGAGGGCGCAGAGAATCCTTTTTATTTCTTTCTTATTCTTTCCCGGTTTGATGACCAATAGATCGCAGGCTGTTCGCTCTATGGCCGGATCAAGTACCCGTCCCAGTAGATAGGGCCTTCCCGCTTTTTCTCCGTTCCAACCGAGTACCAGCAGGCTTCCGTTATGGGAACGAACTCCCTGCATCAGCCCTTCGACCGTATTGTGGGCATAACGGAGAAAGCCCTGTTCCCCGGGATTCTCCTCTTTAAGAGTATTCAGAAGAAGGGCTTCCTCTTTCTGGGAAAAGCGAGATGCCTCTTTGACGGGAGTTTGATAGGGAATGGGGACAACGGTAATAAAACGGATCTTTTCTCCTTTACCCTTTGCCAGTATTCGAGCGTATTGGGTTAGAAGAGAGGCTGTTTCTTCATTTTTCAGAGCGACAATAATCGCTTTACCAGCGGGGCGGGTTTCATTATGGGAGCTTTCCTCCCCGTGTCTGGTTTTTAGCATATACTCTTTAGACGCGGCTTGACGGGTTTTTCCGTGGGCCAGGTAGCTCAATACTCCCAGAGTGAGCCAAACGGCTGCGATGAGGTAGGCCTTAATCGATATATCCAAAAGGAAGGCTCCGATGAGAAGCTGTAGAAGGATGGATAGGATGGGGATGACAGGAAAAAGAGGAATAAGATAACCATAGGAGAGTTCGTGACCCCGCTCAAGGCGGATTTTCATGCCAAAGAATGTGACTATGCTAAAGAGGAATATGAAAAAAAGGCTGGCTCCGGCCATGACCGTTTCTACGTCAAAGAAAGCGGCCACAATGAGGGTAATGATTCCCGAGCCGGAGAGGGCTACATGGGGGATACGTGTTTTGGGGGAGATACGGCTAAACGGTTCCGGGAGGTAGTGGTCCCGTCCCAAGGCGAATGAGACCCGGGTTGACGAAAAGATCGTGGCATTTAAGGCGGATGTGCTGGCAAAAAGGGCAGCGCCGAAAGCCAGTAAGTTGCCGAAGGGAAATAACCGGCCCACCCCATCGGCGAATCCGGTGGCGCCTTTTTGGGCGAACCATTCTGAAAGAGAACCGCCGGAAGGATCTCCCCCTATAATGGCAGCAAGACCAACCAGCAGATAGGTCGTAATAACTGTTATGACCGCAATGAATATTCCCTTTGGGACGTTTTTTTTGGCATCTACCACTTCCTCTGCGGTGTTGGATATAACCTCGTAACCTTCGAATCCCACCAGGCTGAATCCCATAACCGTTAAAACCTTTCCCCAACCTTCAGTGAGGAAGGGGGTGAAATGGGCGGTTCTTTCCGGGTTCTTTCCCAGAACTATAAGGCCTCCCAAGCCGATTAAGAGCAACACCGCCGTTTGTCCCAGAGCAATGATGGCTCCGGTTCGTCCGGTTTTGCCTGCCCCGGAATAGTTAATAGCCAGAAAAATCAGGATTATCAAAACGGCTACGGCCCGTTCCAGGAGGGGAAGGTAAGGGAGTAGGTCGGAGAATGTCTCAAAGCCGCAGAGATAGTGGAGGGTATATTTGGCAAAGGTTATGGCATAGAGGCTTCCCGCTACGGCATGGCCGAACCAGGAGATCCATCCCGTCAGAAAAGCGGGAAAACCGCCCCGGCTCTCCTGAACATAACTGTATCCCCCTCCCGCCCGGGGCAGTGCCGAACCCAATTCGGCATAGGTCATGACCGAGAAAAACATGATAAGCCCGTTAAGACTCAGGGCTAACAGCATTCCCCCCGGTCCGGCCATTCCTATTCCAATCCCGGTGGCCACAAATACACCGGCCCCAATCATCATTCCCACGCCCATCATGGTTACCTGGAAAAGGGTCATCTCCCGGGATAGTTCCGCTTTGACAGTTTTCTTTTCGCTCACGGTTTATCTCCCTGTTCCCTTGTCAGGCCGAAGCGTTCTTTTATGCTGTTCAGGCGGCTGATTTTTTCTTTATCGAGAGTTTTGATTATGTGAAGGGAACGGAGAAAAAGGAACCAGGTCAAAGCATAAGCCGCGATGAGGGCGGCCACTGCAATAATATCACTTTTTGACATGGGCGGACCTCTTTGCATTAATTATAAGTCCCGGGGATGGTGAAAGCAAGCAAAAGGAGGAGAATAAAGTTTATAATACGGACAGGGTGTTGTCGTAATTCGGGCCTTATACTAAGAGGAAAAGGAGAATTCTATGAAGCATGAATGGAAGAAACAGGAGAAGGAGCTGTACCTGCCTAAAGGGGAACCGACAGTAGTTTCTCTTCCCAAGATGAGTTTTTTTACAGTAGAAGGGGAGGGAAATCCCAACGACGAAGCTTTTGGTGAGTATATTCAGGTTTTGTACTCCCTGTCCTACGCCGTTCGGATGAGTCGGAAGGCGGGGATTGAGCCGGCGGGGTATTTTGAATATACCGTGTATCCTCTGGAAGGAGTCTGGAGTCTGACAAAGAAGGGCATAGCCGAGTATGACGGCTCTCTTGATAAGGATGAATTGGCCTTTGAATTGATGATTAGGCAGCCCGACTTCGTTAGGCCCGATTTTGCCGGGGAGATTCTGGAGAGAACAAAGAAAAAAAAGCCCCACCCTTTGCTGGATAAAGTTGAATTTAAATCGATTGAAGAGGGCCGGTGCGTACAGATGATGCATTTGGGGCCCTATGATGACGAACCGGCCAGTTTTGGGAGAATGGAAGCTTTTTGCCGGGACGAGGGACTAACTCGGAAAAGCAAAGTCCACCGGGAAATCTATATTTCCGATGTGAGAAGAACGGCACCGGAGAAGTTAAAGACAGTTTTGCGCTTTAAGGTTGAGTAATCAGTTTTGGGATATTTTCTGGTCAATAAGGCAGTACCAACCGGTGGCATAGGTTTCAAAACCGGGCGAGTATCCGTAGGCTATGAGGCGGAATCCGTCGGAGGATTCTATAATTTCATAGTCATTTTTGCGGGAACTTAGAATCTTTTCCAGATGGGGGAGGCTGATCTTTTCTCCTTCTCCTTTTTCGCTGGTAGAAGCCAGGACAATCCCGGTCTCATCAATAATATGGATGTCCGTAGGAATTTGGTGAACCTCCAGGTCCTCCTTGAGGTCCAGTGAACAGATGCGACCCAAAACGGCATCCACCAGTCCTTTCCAGTTAAAGAAAATTCCCAACACTCCCAGCGGTTCATTTGAATTATTGTTCCGATCGTCTACGCGGCAGCTGTAAACGAGAACTTTTTCGTTGTTTACCAAGGGACTGGCATGGGTGGACTGAAAGGAGTACTCATCGCCGCTACTCGATAGAAGAGCCTTTTTGAACCAAACCGCGTCACTGCAGGATTTACCCTTTACCTTATGGATGTTTTCCCGTCCGTTTGAGACAATGGCACCCCGGGCATTTATAAGAAAGAGATCCAGGTAAACCGTATAGGAATCGAGGATGATACCCAGCCTTTCTGAAGCGTATTGTTCCTGTTCTGTCTTTTGTGTATTTAAGGCATCAACCAGGGAGGGATCGGTGGCCCACCAGCGAACATCGCAGGTTCTTTCATAGAGGTTTCTATCTATCACATCCATAATGGAAAGAGCAATTTGAGAGAGACGTTCCCCCCGGACTTGCTTGGCCATACCTTCGCTTATTCCAATAAGACGCTGAACTTCTTCGCTGATTTTTTCCTGCATTTGTACAGAGATTTCGATGATTTCATCATTTAGGTGGCTGAATTCGTTAGCCACGATTCGGAAACCCACACCTTGAGTTCCACTTCGGGCTGCTTCGATTCTCCCGTTGATGGCGATAACGCCGGTTCTTTCCGATAGGTCCTGAATGTTGTAGATGGAAGTATCAAGATTGGCTTTTATGGTGGAAGCGATTTGGGCAATATATTCCGGTTTGTAGTTCATATGATAATGTTCGGTACTTATGCTCTTAAAAATTAGCCCTGAACAAAGGAATAAGTTATTTGTAGGTAAAGATATACGTAATCGTTAAAAGTACGTAAAGGTGGAAGTTTGTGATCTCTTCCCGGGATTTCCTCTTCGTAGTTTTGTGGGAGGGATTGAAGCGGTTATGGGCCTCGGGGGCCCGGCGGCGGGACAGAGCCGGATTGAGCCTCCGGGAAAAGCCCATTTGAGCGGAAAGCCCGACGGCGGCACCGGCGCCGTCCCACCCCAAATTCTTATGTTTTTCGAGCAAAGTTAGGCGTGCCAAATTGTAATTTTATATACCATCTGTATTTAAAATCGATAAAAACATACCGGAATACTTGCCATTTAGATACATTTTCATTAAGATTTCCCAAAAAGAACAAGACCAAAGGAGTTAACGCTGTGCAGTATACTCATGAAGTAGAAAATATGATGTGCGTTAAAAAGGGATGCGATCACGGTCCCTCTCCCATTCCCGAAGAAGGGAAATGGGTTCAGGCAAAGGAAGTTAAGGACATTTCCGGTTTTACCCACGGTGTAGGTTGGTGCGCCCCTCAGCAGGGAGCTTGTAAGCTGACTTTGAACATCAAGGAAGGTATTATTCAGGAAGCTCTGATCGAAACTCTCGGTTGTACCGGTATGACTCATTCCGCTGCTATGGCCGGTGAAATTCTGCCCGGTAAGACGATTATCGAAGCATTGAATACCGACCTGGTTTGCGACGCTATCAATGTTGCTATGAGAGAACTTTTTCTGCAGATTGTTTACGGTAGATCCCAGTCTGCTTTCTCCGAAGACGGTCTCCCCATTGGGGCCGGTCTGGAAGACCTTGGTAAGGGTTTGCGTTCCGTATGCGGTACCATTCACTCTACCGGCGCCAAGGGTGTTCGCTATCTGGAAACCACCGAAGGTTACATTACCAAGATGGGTCTGGACAAGAACAACGAAGTAATCGGTTACAGCTTTGTTCACCTGGGTAAGATGATGGATTTCATCACCAAGGGTGATTCGGCTGATGAGGCTTTGAAGAAGGCCAGCGGAACTTACGGTCGTTATGACGATGCCGTTAAGTACATCGATCCCAGACACGAGTAGGAGGAGAAATTATGCCCCTTTTTGAAGGATACAGCAGAAGAATTAAACAGATCGATGCCTACTGTAAAGAAGTAGGGATCAAAGATATAGAAGAAGCCCGGAAAATCTGTGAAGACAAGGGTGTTGACGTATATACTCTGGTAAAAGAGATTCAGCCCATCGTTTTCGAAAACGCTTGCTGGGCTTACATCCTCGGCGCCGCCGCGGCTATCAAGAAAGGTCAGACCAAGGCTGCCGACGTGGCCGAAACTCTCGGTGAGGGTCTGCAGGCTTTCTGTATTCCCGGTTCCGTTGCGGATGATAGAAAGGTAGGTATCGGTCACGGTAACCTGGCTTCCATGCTCCTTAGAGAAGAAACCACCTGTTTCGCCTTCCTCGCCGGTCACGAATCTTTCGCTGCCGCCGAAGGTGCTATCGGTCTGGCCCGTTCCGCCAACAAGGCTCGTAAGGAACCCCTGCGGGTTATCCTGAACGGTCTTGGTAAGGATGCTGCCTACCTGATCGCTCGAATCAACGGTTTTACCCACGTACAGACTCAGTTTGACTACGCCACCGGCGAAGTTAAGATTGTTAAGGAAACCGCTTTCTCCGACGGAGAAAGAGCCAAGGTTCGCTGTTATGGTGCCGACGATGTTCGGGAAGGTGTGGCTATCCTCCACTCCGAAGACGTTGACGTTTCCATTACAGGAAACTCCACCAACCCCACCAGATTCCAGCACCCCGTTGCCGGTACATACAAGAAAGAGTGTGTACAGCAGGGCAAGAAGTACTTCTCCGTGGCTTCCGGCGGTGGTACAGGTAGAACCCTCCACCCCGATAACATGGCCGCCGGTCCCGCCTCTTACGGTATGACCGACACCATGGGAAGAATGCACTCCGACGCTCAGTTCGCCGGTTCTTCTTCTGTTCCCGCCCACGTAGAAATGATGGGACTTATTGGTATGGGTAACAACCCCATGGTAGGAGCTTCCGTTGCGGTAGCTGTTGCTGTTGAGCAGGTTATGAAATAAAATCCTTATTTTGAAGGGCATCTTTATCTGCTCATTCAAAAAAAGGATTTATGTATGTTTAGATCGGTTTTGCCGATTGATTGAAGGGCCGCCTTCCTTTGGGGAGGGCGGCCTTTTTTTAGCTATTTTTAAAATCATCGGAGGACTCAAGAAAGACATCTGTGATTTGAGGATCGAAGTGAGTTCCTTTGCCTTCGAGGATGATCTCCAGGGCTTTTTTATGGGGAAAAGCTTTTTTATAGGGTCTTTCGCTGGTAAGGGCATCGTATACGTCGACTAGAGCGACGATCCGGGCGGAGAGGGGTATTTCGATGCCTTTGAGCCCGTCGGGATAACCCGACCCGTCCCATTTTTCATGATGGTGGCCCGCAATTTCCTTACCCAGTTGATAGAGAGACCGGCCGCTGATATTTTTATCTATCTCTTTAATTACATCTTCTCCCAGAAGGGGATGCTTTTTTATCTTTTCGAACTCTTCTTCGGTCAGAGGGGCTTTTTTTAGCAGTATGCTATCGGAAATACCTACTTTGCCTATGTCATGAAGAATGGAAGAGAGTCCCAAGTCCTGTATATAGGCTTCCGAAATATATCCGTCATGGATTTTCTTTTCCATCATTCGTCTTGCCAGGAGTTCCGTAAAGGCCTGTATTCTTAAAAGATGTTCACCCGTATCCGTATCCCTGTACTCCGCTAATTTAGCCAGACCGACGATGGTGGCTTTACGGGTTTCCTCCGAATGGGCGAGCATTGTGGTAAAGCCGCTGACATAGATAAAGTTCGCCACAACAATAACTATATTCAGTACTATGAAGTTAATGGCTCTGACAAACAGGATATTTACATTGGAAGAGATTTCCCCGCATTCCGGCAGGTAACCGCCGGTCACAAGGAATAATATCGTCCCCTGGCTCACTATATTAATCAGGAGCGATATCAATGAAGCTTTTGTTCCCAATATAAGGCTTGTCATGAGAGAGAAGGCGAACAACCAGAGGTTTCCTACTCCCGTCGGTCCGAGCAATACCAGGAGTACTACTCCCAAACCGTAAAATACTATCGAACCGATTAGAGCTTTAATCATGTAATTTAGTGGTTTGAATAAAGCGGTAAACAGTATAAGTAGATAGGCGACTGTATCGAGAATGATGATTTCCGGCAGGTTGTCCCGCCAGGCGAAATAGGCGCTGGGGATGTAGGCAATAAGTCCGAAGATACTGAAAAAAAGAAAAATGGCATCACAGATTCTTTGGCGCCAATATTGGATATGGTGCTCTAAATATAAGGCGGTGCTGCTGGATGAGTCTTTCATGTATTTTCCGCTTTTCTTCACGGGACAGATGTTCTCCTGCTAAGAATAATTTTATGAGTTAATAGGGAATATTTCAAATAAAATCAGAATGAAAAAAACTTGTTTAAAATAATTCCGGAAATTAGACTTTATAGTGAGAATGATATCCACGCGGTCTCCATGAAATAGAAAGGATGCTAGGGGACACATTGGAACAAAGGGAAAGGCTGTTAAGGTTGCGGTGATATTTCAGAATGCGGTTTTCGCAGTACAACTGGTTCCCAATGCTCAAAATCTTAAGGAAAAATCGGATGAACTGAGATATTCCGTATCATTCTTAAATTATCATAATTTCGGTAGTCAATTAATATTTTCACAAACATACAAATATGTAGTAAATTAAAATACTTCACACCATATGGTCGTTTTGTATAAATTATTCCTCTCTCTTAAAGTTTAAATGGGTCAAATTGCTAACTGGCACGTTTATTGCTTTTAATTAGCAAATACTTTTTGGAGAGATATAATGTCAAGAAAATCTTCTATTAAATTAACCGTTGCTGCGTCCGTTTTGGCGCTGGCTTCCGTCCTTTTTGCTTCCTGTGGCGCCGATGAATCGTCCACAGCCGATGCGGCTCCCGCTGCAGAAAAAACTACCCTGGAACTGGTTCAGGAACGTGGTAAGCTCGTTCTTGGTGTAACCGCCGGTGTTCCCGGATACTCCGCACCCGATTCCGAGGGTGTATGGCAGGGTTTTGACGTAGACCTCGGTCGAGCTGTTGCCGCCGCCGTTCTTGCCGATCCCGACGCTGTTGAATGTCGTCCCCTTAGTGCTAAAGAAAGATTCACCGCCCTTCAGTCCGGTGAAATTGATGTTCTTAGCCGTGTAACTACCTGGACCGCCAGCCGTGACAGTACTCTTGGTGTTAACTTCGCCGGTGTAAACTACTACGACGGTCAGGGCTTCCTTGTTGCCAAGGATTCCGGTATTACTTCCCTTGCCGAACTCGACGGCGCTACCATTGCCGTACAGGCCGGTACCACCACCGAGCTCAACCTTTCCGACTACTTCAGAAAGAACGGTATGGAAATGGAACTCATTACCTTTGAAAAGAACGACCAGGCTTCCGCTGCTCTTGAAGCGGGACGTGCCGACGCTGCCACTAGTGACCAGTCTCAGCTTTACGCTCTTAGAACCAAGTTTAAGAATCCCGAAGACTTCATCATGCTTCCCGAAGTAATTTCCAAGGAACCCCTTGGTCCCGTTGTTAGCCAGGGTGATGACCAGTGGCTCGACATCGTTGCATGGACTCTCCAGGCTATGATCAATGCCGAAGAGTACGGTGTAACCAGCGAAAACGTAGATGAAATGAAAGCTACCAGCAACAACCCCAACGTTAAGAGACTTCTTGGTGTTGAAGGCGGTATCTGGGAAGGTTACGGCCTGAGCGCCGATGCCGGTTACAACATCATCAAGATGGTAGGTAACTACGGTGAGTGTTTCGACAGAAACCTCGGTGCCGGTTCTCCCCTGAATATTGCCCGTGGATACAACGCTCTTTGGACCGAAGGCGGTCTGCAGTACGGTCTTCCCATTAGATAGGACATAACAAATATACTGCCCGCTGGTTTTAGCCGGCGGGCAGATTCAGAGAGCAATACAGGTTGTAAAGAAAATGAACAAAACGAAAATTAAAAATCTGACAATACAGACGGCCCTGATAGCAGCCCTGTTGGCTATGTTTGTCTTTTTCGGATTCAATTATATCAAAAACATCAATCAGAGAAACATAGGAATTGGATTTGGCTTTCTCAATGAAACGGCCGGATTCTCCATCAGTCAGACTTTGATTTCCTATACCGAGGCGGATACCTTCGGGCGGACCTTTGTCATAGGGCTTCTCAATACCCTTTTGGCTTCCGTAATCAGTATCCTTTTAGCTACTCTTCTTGGGTTTGTTTTGGGGCTCATGCGAATGTCCGAGAACAAACTGATTAACCGGACAGCCCTTGTTTACGTGGAAACTTTAAGAAACATACCGCCCCTTTTGCACGTACTTTTCTGGTACCAGGTAGTGTTCCTTAATGTACTTCCTCCCTTTAAGCAGTCCTTTAAGCTGGGTGAGTGGCTTTATATCAATGTTAGAGGAATCACCGTACCCTCCTTCATACCTCAGGATAATGCCATAACTTTCCATATTTTGGCATTCATTGCCATTTGCGGTATTATTTACCTGAGTATAGTCAAGAAAAGAATGGTTTTGAGGGGAGTCCATAAAACCCTCTGGCCCTGGCAGGTACTTATTTTTGCCGCTATGGTCGCCTATGCCTGGATCGTAAAACCCTACGTCATGGTGCTTCCCCAGATTACGAAATTCAAGTTTTCCAGCGGAATGACCATTAGACCGGAACTCTTTTCCGTTGTCGTGGCCATGGGGACCTATACCTCCACCTACATTTCGGAAATTGTCCGTTCTTCCATTATGGCCGTTCCCAAGGGACAGTTGGAAGCGGGAAAGAGTCTGGGATTTTCTCCCTACCGGAGACTTCAGCTCATTATTATTCCCCAGGCCATGAGAACCATGATTCCCCCTGTGACGAATCAGTATTTGAACATTATCAAGAATACCTCATTGGGTATGGCCGTGGCCTATCCCGATTTAACTTCCGTCTTTGCCGGAACAACCCTGAATCAGACAGGAAAGGCCCTGGAGGTCATGTCCATCGTCATGATCACCTACCTCTCCATCAGCCTGACAACCTCCTTGTTGATGAACTGGTACAATAAATCCATCATCGACCGTAAGGGTGCGATGTTGGCCAAGGAGGATATCCCCGTTGAATAAGAAAATTATAGAGAAGATAAAGTCTATTCAGAAAGACTATTTTAATACCCCCTTTAACGCGATTTTGAGCCTTTTTATGCTCTTTATTTTGGTAAAGGCCGCAATTTGGATCGTAAACTGGGCTTTTATCAAGGCCGTTTGGGTGGGCGATTCAAGAGACGTAGCCCGTGAGGGAGGCGCCACCTGGGCATTCGTTATTGCGAAACTACGCTTTTTTGCCTTTGGTTTTTACCCCAAGAAGCATATTTGGCGGATCGTGGTGACCCTGGTTCTTCTTGTAGCTTCCTTCATTCCCTATTTTATGAAGTCTATTAAGCACAAGATGCTGGTATTTGCCGCCCATATGGTGGTGTGGCCCATCATCATTGGATTTTTTCTGGCCGGAGGAATCGGGCTCGAGAAGGTTGCCACCAACGATTGGGGGGGACTGACTCTAACTCTGATTCTTTCCCTCTTGGGACTGCTTTACTCCTTTCCTTTAGGGATCCTTTTAGCCCTGGGAAGACGAAGTGAACAGACCGTTATACGGGTGCTGAGCACAGCTTATATTGAGTTTTTTCGGGGTATCCCCCTTATTACCATTCTGTTTATGGCTTCTGTTGTAGTTCCTTTCTTCCTGCCTTCCCAGATGCAGGTGGACAAGATTGTCCGTGTTGTATTGGGGATGACCTTCTTCCAGTCAGCCTATTTGGCAGAGGTTATTCGCGGTGGTCTTCAGGCCGTACCCAAAGGACAGTATGAGGCGGCTGACGCCCTGGGATTCAGGTTTGGTCTTCAGCAGTACTTGATCATTATGCCTCAGGTACTCAAGATTACCCTTTCCAACATTGGGGGGATTTCCATCTCCTTTATTAAGGACACTACCCTGGTATTGATTATCGGGATGTTTGATCTGTTGGGTATCGTAACGCCTCTGGCCAGTGATACCAATTGGTTGGGTATGGAACCGGAAGGTCTGCTTTTTGCCGGCCTTGTTTACTGGGCTATCTGTTTTGCCATCTCCCGCCTGACCTATAAAATGGAAGAGAAGGTGAATACCCTGCCAGACCGGGCCGCTGCAGTAGAGATCCCCGAGGGAGTGGAAGCATGAGCGCGGCCGTAGTTGAAAAAAAGACAATAAACGAGGATAAAAACGTGAGCGAAAACATAATACAAATTCAAGATTTAAATAAATGGTACGGAGAATTTCACGTACTGACCGATGTAAACCTGAACGTTGCCAAGGGGGAGAAGATCGTTATCTGTGGGCCCTCCGGTTCGGGAAAATCCACCCTTATCCGATGTATTAATCGTCTGGAAAAGCACCAGAAGGGTGTAATTAACGTCATGGGTCATGAACTTACCGATGCTACCAAGGACGTCTCCCTCATTCGACGGGAAGTGGGAATGGTTTTCCAGAGTTTCAATCTCTTTCCCCATCTTACTATCCTGCAAAACCTGACTCTGGCTCCTATCTGGATTCGTAAGATGTCCCAGCGGGAAGCGGAAAAGATTGCCTGGAAGTACCTTAAGCGGGTTAATATTGCCGAACACGCTCTTAAGTTCCCCAGCCAGCTTTCCGGTGGTCAGCAGCAGCGAGCCGCTATTGCCCGATCTCTCTGTATGCAGCCGGAAATCATGCTTTTTGACGAACCTACCAGTGCCCTGGACCCGGAAATGGTTAACGAAGTACTGGATGTTATGGTAACCTTGGCCGAAGAGGGGATGACCATGCTCTGTGTTACCCACGAAATGGGATTTGCCCGTCGTGTAGCGGACAAGGTTATCTTTATGGATGCCGGTAAAATTGTGGAAACCCAGGAGCCGGAGAAGTTCTTTACCGAACCGGAAAACGAACGAACCCGACAGTTCCTCAAGCAGATCCACGCAATTTCCTAGGAGGATCGTATGACAGTAGCCGCAGCAGCCGGGTTTTCCCTGGCTATGACCGTATTAGCCGCATCACCGGGGCCCGGTGTGTTTGGTGTGGTAGGGCGTTCACTCTCATCGGGAGTCAGAAAAACCCTCTTTATGATTGGGGGGATAGTAACGGGAGATTTAATCTATCTTGTTTTTGCCATCTTCGGACTAACCTATGCGGCACAGAATATGGGGCGGCTATTTTACTTTATTCGCCTGGCCGGGGGGGCTTACTTGATCTATGTAGGTCTTAAAACGTTCTTTGCCAAGATTCCCGAGAATGGTGAGTTTGAAGAGAAAAAAGACGATCATCCCCTGTCTGTTTACCTGAGCGGGCTGTTGATTACCCTGTCCAATCCCAAGGTAATTCTATTTTACTGTGGATTTCTTCCGGCTTTTACCAACCTGGAAAGCCTTAGCTTGCAGGAAGGGGGATTTATTGTGCTGGCGGTTATGACAATACTCAGCACTGTAATGTATCTATACGCCCGTCTTGCCGCTTCTTTGGGAGGCTTGATTAAAACACCCCGTGGCGCACGAACGGTGAACCGGAGTGCCGGAGGAATTATGACAGCCGCCGGTGCTCTCATGGTATTTAAGCGCTAATTGATTCTATTAAAATTTAATTACATTTATGTTAACTCTCTGCAAGTAACTACTTTTTTGTAGGTATCGTGCAGAGAGTTTTCTTTTTTGTATATTTGTAGATAAATGACCTATTTTATTTGTTAGAAAGGAATAATATTGTTTATTTTCTCCATTTAAAAATAAAAATTACATTATGGTATAAAAATTGCTTATCCAAGAGCAGGAGGATTACTTCATGAGTATTGAGCAGTTGACGGTCGGCCTGGACACGGTCTGGGTTCTTTTGGCCGCCTTTCTTGTCTTTTTTATGCAGGCCGGTTTTGGTATGGTCGAAGCCGGTTTTATCAGAGCAAAAAACACAACTAACATTTTAACGAAAAACTTTCTGGACTTCTGTATGGCATCCATCGGGTTTTTCTGTTTCGGATATGCCATTATGTTTGGTACGGGTAACGGCTTTATGGGTCTTACCGGATGGTTTATGAAAGGTGCCGAATCCGGTGCTGATGTTCCGGTTTATGCTTTCTGGCTCTTCCAGGCCGCTTTCTGCGGTGCTGCGGCTACTATTGTAGCCGGGGGAATGGCGGAAAGAATGAACTTCAAGGCCTATCTGGTCTATTCTTTTATCATTTCCGCTTTTATCTATCCCATCGTGGGACACTGGGGCTGGGGAGGCGGCTGGCTCTCTGAATTGGGTTTTGCCGACTTTGCCGGTTCCGCCATTGTTCATACAACCGGTGGAGTAGCCGCTTTGGTGGGAACCATAATTCTTAAGCCCAGAACAGGTAAGTATCGTCCCGACGGATCTGTCCGAATGATCGCCGGACACAATATTCCCCTCGCTTCATTGGGGGTATTTATCCTCTGGTTCGGTTGGTACGGTTTTAACGCCGGTTCCACCTTAAGCGTGGGCGACGGCGAAGCGATCTCTTTAGTGGCCATGAATACGTCCCTTGCGGCCGCTGCCGGGGGTATCCTCGCCATGATCACTGCCTGGATCAATACGGGTAAACCCGATCTCTCCATGGCGCTCAACGGCGCTTTGGCCGGTTTGGTAGCCGTAACAGCTCCCTGTGCCTTCATCAGCCCCGGTGCGGCCATTATCATCGGTTCCGTAGGGGGTGTACTGGTTGTATTGGTTACCTTACAGCTTGATAAAATGAAAATTGACGATCCGGTCGGTGCTTTCCCCGTACACGGAGTTAACGGTATCTGGGGAACCCTTTCCATCGGTCTTTTTGGACAGGAAGCTCTGGGCCTTTCTTCCGACGGCCTTCTTCTGGGCGGCGGCTGGTCTTCTCTTGGGGTTCAATTCCTGGGGGTCGCTTCAATCGCCCTGTTTGTCGCCCTTACCATGGGACTGGTATTTTTCATCCTCGATAAAACTTTGGGACTGCGCGTTTCCGTGGAAGAAGAGTACCGGGGACTGGATATTATCGAACACGGACTGGAATCCTACTCGGGTTTCCAGATAATAGAGTAGGAGGAAAAAGGTGTTTTTAGTAACAGCAATGATTCAGCCCAATAAATTTGAGGACGTAAAAAAAGCCCTTTTTGAGGCCGAAATAACCAAAATGACAGTATCCTCCGTAAAAGGCTGCGGCCAGCAGATGGGATACGAAGAAACCTTTCGCGGTGTCGCCCAGGAGATTAACCTTCTGACGAAGATCCGCCTGGACATCGCCGTGACCGAGCCTTATGTGGATAAAACCATCGACGCCATCGTAAAGGCCGCCCATACCGATACGATTGGCGACGGTAAAATCTTTGTCACCGAACTCAAAGAGTGCGTTCGCATTCGAACCGGTGAGAGAGGCGAAAAGGCCGTTGGATAAATTACAGGCCGCCTAGGCGGTCAGATCCAGGTTTGCCTTGACGTATCTCTGAAGACGGTCGCACACATCCAACATGGGGGGAATATCCTTCCGCGTTACCGGATCGGGGCGGAAAATCTCTAGGGAACAGAAAGAGGCCTGGAACTTATCCAGCCCAACAATCTCCTCTTCCAGATCGGAAGGAAGGGGAGACACTTCATTCATACTGTTTACAAGATTCTGAAAACCGCTCCCTTCGGGCATCATAGAGTTTTTCATCAGGAATCCCATGCTCATCTTTTCAATAGCCATAGCCGCCAGGTTAAAAAGGGCGTCCGTATTGAATTTCTCCGGTTTATCAAATCCGCCCTTGGCGCAGCGGTAAAATTCATCTCCGTGTTCCAGATACATTTCCCATTCGTCTAATCCGTACATTTTTCTATCTCCTCTTATGGGGGAAGCCGACCGCTTTGCGGCCGGCCGGGCTATCCAGGGCTCCCCTGTCGGTCCGGCCGCTGTTACCAGCGTCCCCTGCGGGCCCTTCCTATCCCTTTCCCATATGCTTACTTATATTGCAAGTTCCATGCCGGAAGGGAATATCCCCCCCTTTGACATAAAAAATCCCTGTTCCCTACAATTATGTAGGCTGAATTCGCAGGTAACTACTTGAGAGAAAAAAATCAGCCTCCCTAGGGGACATTGAATAGGTGCTTATGCTATCATCATCCCATGATTATGCTTCAGGATATTCGTACTTCCCCTCCCGTGGCCTGCCCCTATCTGGAAGGGCGCACCTTTGTACAGGAGTACTTTTTTGCCCATCAGCTGGACGAGAATGAGTTCGATTATTATCTAACTCGAGGGTGGCGCCGTTTTGGAACCTATTTCTTTCGCCCCAGTTGTCCCGGTTGCCGCGCCTGTGTTCCCATACGCATTAACGGAGCCGAGCTTACCCTCTCATCGAGTCAGAAGAAGGTTGTCAAAAAGAACGGGGAGACCGAAGTGAGATTAAGACCTCTGGAATATTCGGAGAAGCTTTTTGATATCTATCAAAGCCACTCACGCCGTTTTGACGAAGAAGAACGGGATAGTAATGACTTTAGGGAAACCTATTTCCAGCGTGCCGTTCCCGCTTTCCAAACCGAGTATTACCGGGGAGGGGAGATGGTGGCCTTTGGTTTTGTCGATGTGGGGCATAGCGGGCTAAGCAGTGTGTATTACTCCTATGATACGAACTATTCCGATTTAAGCCTGGGTACTTACAGTGTTATAAGGGAAACTCAACTTACCGTTGAAGCCGGTTTGGAGTGGTATTATCTGGGATATTATATTGCCGAGTGTTCCCGTATGGCCTATAAGGGGCGGTTTTTCCCCCGGCAGTTATACAATTGGGAGAAGGAGAGATGGGAAGATGGATAGGGACAAATTAAAAGAGAGTCTGGAAGGGGAGGTGAAATTTACTTTTTCCCGTTCCGGTGGTCCGGGAGGTCAGAACGTTAATAAGGTAAATACAAAGGTTACCGCCGTAGTTTCCCTTGAAGTTCTTGAGGGGCTTTCCTCAGAAGAGAAAGCCCGTGTCCTCTCTAAATTAAGCGGGCGCATCAACAGTAGGGGAGAACTTTTTATTCAAGTGGAAGATGAGAGAAGCCAAATGAAGAACCGCGCCCTGGCGGTGGAGAGATTGTTCAGCCTTATTTG
Organism: Spirochaetales bacterium; assembly: GCA_028533045.1. Lineage (GTDB taxonomy): Bacteria > Spirochaetota > Spirochaetia > DSM-2461 > DSM-2461 > SZUA-368. The sequence goes on from JAQQAP010000035.1 coordinate 37,723, forward strand.
CGCAGCCGTTCGCATACCCAAAAAGCGGCGACCCACCAAACCGGGTAGGGCAGCCCGGGAAAAAAGACTCAATGCCAAACGAAAGCAAAAAGAGAAAAAAGAGTCACGCCGGGCCCCCCGGAATTATGGGGATTGAAGTTCCTCCGGTATAAACTCCTGTTCGGGGAGAACAGAAGGGCTGTCTTTATCGGTCTTGTACTGGGCCGCTTCAACACGTACCACTTCAATACTGGCCCTGTTTTTTTGAGAAAGGTCAGTCACAGCTTCAACGGAACGGTTTATTTCATTCATTCCGCTCTCTATTTCTTGCATTGCCTGGGCTACTTCGTGGGAGATCTGAGTCAGCCGTTCCACCGATTCAAGGATAATTCGATTTCCTTCGGTCATCTCCCCCGAGCCGGACTTAACTTCCCGTCCCACATTTTTTATCTGTTCCAAAGAGTGGAGGACTTCCGAACTACCCGAGACCTGTTCTTCCATGGAGGCCCGGATCTCATTGGTTATCCGGCTCATCCCCTGGATATTTTCAAGCACTTCCTCAAAGGAATTATTAGATATCCGAGACTCTTCCACCACATCGGAAATGCTTTCACCAATATCGCTAATCGTTTCACGTACTTTGCCGGATTGCATGGTGGACTGCTCGGCCAATTTCCTGATTTCATCGGCCACGACGGAAAATCCCCGTCCCGCTTCGCCGGCATGGGCCGCTTCGATGGCTGCGTTCATGGCCAGAAGGTTTGTACGGGCGGCAATGCCGGAAATCAGGGCATTAGCTTCTTCCAGGTTATGGGATTTTTCCAGAATATTCTGTACCCGGGCGGATACTTCTCTCAAATTATTCCGTCCGGCAAGGGAGGAGCTTTCCAGTGTTTCCATCAGTTTTTCCGCATTTCCCGTAGAGTCGGAAACATTTTTAAACTGGGCCACCATCTCTTCCACTGCAGCGGAGCCCTGCTCTATATTTTCATTTTGAATTTCAATGTTTCTGTCCAGAGCTTCGATATTTCGTGAAATCTCTTCTACGGTCGTTACCGTAGAGGTCACACTTTTTTCTTGATTTTCTATCTGTCCCAAAGAACTTTCCACATTGGTTTTAATTTGATAAACCGCCGCCGCCGTCTCTTCCATATTAGAGGATAGTTCATTCCCCACATCTTCCAGGTCTTCCAGGCTGTCTCCCAGTTTACAAAAAAATCCGCTTAAGGAATCAATGAAACTGTTAAGGTAGCCCGACATCTCTGCTATTTCATCCCGTCCTTGTAAAAGGCCATGCTCTCGCAAATCTCCCCGGGAGGCTTTAATTATCAAACCTTCCAGTTTTCCAATTTTCCCTATAAGGTTCATCCGGGTGAACAACAGAACAATCAGTCCCACAAGAAGGAGAAGGGCTGTGCTGGTCGCAATGAGAATCCATTCCAGTACCCGGGAAGCACGATAGGCTTCCTTTTCTGATATGGAAAGACCCACAGTCCAGCGTATTCTGTCAATTTTAATAAATATTCCCATTCTTTTTTCATTGTTATAGGTGTAATTATGGGTTTCTACGGACTCTTTACTTTTTATGACCCCATTTAGTGAAGGGATAAGATCAGAGGCCTTTTGAAAAACAAAATCTCCGTTGGGATGGACAATAAACTGACCCTTCATATCCAAAACAAAGGGATATCCCGTTTCTCCCACCGATTTGCTCAATATTTGTTCCTGACCAAAAAGGTCCAGATTCAGAGAAACCCCAAGAAGACCGTAATTCGTACCGTCCTTTACCAGGGTGACTCCGTGTACTATCGTATGATTTCCCGTTGCTTTGGACACAATTGTCGTGGGTGTGGTATAGGTTGTTTCAAAGCCGTCAACAAGGGCCATAAAGTAATCCCTGCCGGAAATATCAGCACCAAGGACCGAGTCGTCATTGGAAAAGGTAATTATTCCCTCTCCATCGCAGATAAAAACCGATTCAAAGAGGGGGTTTGAGAAGCTTATGGTTTCTATGATATTTTCAATAGCCCAATGATCCGGTTCTGCCTGACTGAAAATATAGGCAAGTGACTTGGAGTATCCCTGGAGAATTTGTTCATTGCTTTCAATCTCCTTTTCAACCAAATCATGGATAGATTGGGCTATAGCGAGAAAGTTATCCCTTTGGTTCTTATCTATTTCCTTTTCCGTGATAGCTGTGACAAAAACATTCTGAAAAATCAAGGCTATCGCCAAAACGCCCCAAATAAGAAGAATGAGCGGTGTGGCAAAGGAAATCTTTCGTTTGTGATTCTGGTCCCTCATTTGCTATCCTCCCGGATAATTGTTTGTCGGAGTTTAATTAAAGTGTAGTTTTCCCAGAGGGATAAAACAAGGGAGAGGTGAAATCTTTATCAGAGAAAAGTATTATTCGGAATCGGGATTTTTAGTTTCGTTCCTGAACATAGTCATAATGCTCTGTCTCAATACGCACAGCTTCAATGCTGCTTTTGTTTTTCTGGGTCAATTCGGCCACATTGTGTACAGCAAGGTTAATCTCGTTCATTCCGTTATCAATTTCCTGTATGGCAAGGGTAACCACTTGAGATATATGGGAAAGTTGATCGGCAGATTGGAGGATTTTTTTATTAGCTTCTGTCATGCTGTGGGAGCCATTTGTTACCTGTTGTCCCGCCTCATTCATGTCAGAGAGGGTCTGAAGGATTTTATGGCTGTCCCCCACCTGCTCTTCTGTGGTTTCTTTAATATTCCCGGAAATATTTTCCATAGATTTCATATCCTTTAGGACTAAATCAAAGGATCTAAGGGAATCTTCCGAATCCTCCACAACGTTTTGTATGCGCTCTTTTATATCGTTAATGGTATTTCTGACCTGCCCCGACTGTAAGGTTGATTGTTCCGCCAGTTTGCGGATTTCATCGGCTACCACGGCAAAGCCATGGCCGTGAGTTCCCGCATGGGCAGCCTCAATGGAGGCATTCATGGCAAGCAGGTTCGTACGGGAGGCTATTCCTGAAATGAGAGTATTGGCTTTCTCCAAGGCCTGGGACTGATCGGCAATCTCTTTTAGCATAGTAGAAACTTTGTAAATGTTCTCCTTTCCGGCAAGGGAAGAACCTTTAAGATTCTCCATAATCAACTGGGCTTCTCTTGTGGAATGAGAGACTCTTTTCACCAGTTCAATCATTCCTTCCACAGCTGTCGTACCTTGTTCTATTCTATCATTCTGAAGAGAAATATTTTTATCCAGGGAATTAAGAACCACCTCCATCTCTTCAATGGTTAAAATGGTAGAGGAGATGCTATTGTCCTGTTGTCTTATTTGCTTAAGGGAACTTTCTACATTGGAACGAATTTGAAAGGTGGCTGCGGCAGTTTCTTCCATGTTGGCGGATAAGTCGGTACCAACATTTTCCAGATCGTCAAGATTAAGGTCAAGACGGGAGAAAAACCTGACAAATGAGTCCAAAAGGGTATTGAAATAGTGGGACATCTGAGCTATTTCATCTTTTCCTTTTTCCTTACCTCGTTCTCTTAAATCACCTACGGCGGCCTTACCCATGATCTTTTCTACCCCCGTTATCCGTCGACTGAGTCTGTATTTCACATAAAATAGGAGGTAGAGGGAAATCAGAAGAACAACGCAAAAATTGGCGGAAATGAGAAAAAGGCTTACCCTGCGGGTCGTTTCATAGGCTTCTTTGTTTTCTATTGTGAATCCTATTTGCCAGCCCACGGAGGGAATTTTCACAATGATACCCTGCCGTTTCCTTCCGTCCACAGAATAGGAGATAACCTGTTCCCTCTCTTCGCTTTGAATCACTTCCGTAAAAATAGAGTCAATTGTCGTGACAGAGCTGTTTAACAGCTCTTTTGAGGGGTGAGAAAGAATCATTCCCTCCCTGTCAAAAAGAAAGGCGTATCCCGTCTCTCCAATGCTTTTGGTTTTGACATGATCCGTTCCAAAGCGACTGAGGTTCAGGGAGGCCATAAGAAAGGCGGATTTATTTTCACCCTTGTACAGAGGGGTTCCATGGGCAATGGACAGGGCTCCGGTAATTTTGGACCTGTCCGCTCTTTCCGAAGTATAGGCCGCATAAGTATCATTTCTTAAAGCCTGAAAAACCTCCCTGTCGCTTATGTTTTGTCCCACAATGGATTGGGCATCAGCATATATTATTATTCCCTCCATGTCACAAATGTAAATATTTTCCAGGTAACGATTCGCATGGCCAATCTCCCTGATAATAGAAACAATCTTTTCACTGTTAATTTCCTTTTCGGTTAGAAGAAAGGATAGGGTAGAACCGTAACCTCTAAGAAGGTTTTCATTTCCCTCCAATTCCAACTGTATCAACTCGGCAAGACCCTCTGTATGGTTCAGGAAATTGGCAGTTTGAGTCTGTTCAATACCTTGATTAAGTTTTGAGGCAATAACAAAAGTTTCTATAACCATGAGAAAAGAAAGAATTGCCAAAAGAAAGAAAATAAGAGGTGTGGAAAAGGATATTTTTTTGTTCTTTTTCATAAATCGTCCTATAAATTTTATTTATAAATAGATTGTATAAAGGAAGAAGGGGAAAATAGCAAAGTTGGTTTGTACAATCAACCAAGTCTAGCACGGAAATTTTAATGGAGCAAGGAAAAGTTAGTTAATGTTCCCAATCCTTGAGCTTTATCCCAATCTCCCGATTAAACCATAGCAACATTCATTGGGTTGAGTAATTCTCGGTCCCAATGTTTTCTCTGGAAGTTTGTCAGATATTGTTTGGATTCACATTCTCGTACCACTGGACCAGATATTACTGCATCAACAATCTCCTT